>NZ_CADP01000121.1 GCF_000285295.1 Komagataeibacter europaeus LMG 18890
CGCGCTCCGCCAGCATCTCATGGACCCGGACCTGTTCGCGGAGTTCTGCACGGCGTTCACAGACGAGATGAACCGACTGCGCATGGAGGCGTCCGCCGACATCGGCGCGGCTGAGTCAGAACTGAAGCGGGTCGAGCGCGACATCCAGCGCCTGATGGATCTCTACCTCTCGGAAGCCATCTCAATCGAAACGGTCAAGGAGCGCGGCTCCAAGCTCGAGGCCCGCAAGGCGGAGCTGACGGAGTTCCTCGCGACTGCCGAGGCACCCCCGCCCCTGCTCCATCCCCAGATGGCGGAATTCTACCACCGGCAACTCGCGCGCCGGCACGACATGCTGCATTCCGAGCTGGACGAGAAGCGCCAGGAGGCGGCCGAGGTGATCCGCTCTCTGATCGAGGCGATCATCCTCACGCCGTCCGACAAGGGCCTCCAGATCAATGTCCGGGGCGATCTCGCGGGCATTCTGATGGTGGCATCAGGCGGACAAACGAAAACCCCAGCCCGTTTCCGGACTGGGGTTCGTGATGCGTTCGCATCGCAAGTTCAGATGGTTGCGGGGGCACGCAGCCCCCGATACCGACAATCTTTGGTATTAGCTGTTTAAGGACGCCATTTTGGCATAAGAGTTTTGGATCAAACGCGTGGTGTAATACGGGCAGCCGTACGAATATCCGCGATCTGATTACCTATAGCCTGAAGACTTTGGCGCATATCATTGAACACAGCCCCTTCTCCGTCAGGATCACTGATAGTGAGAATAGCAGTGAACGATACACCACCCTCCGGCATGTTTTCCCCTGCTCGTAATAAATATTCTACAAACAGCCGCCAGTTCGAGGAAGGCCCCACTCCACGCGGAAAGGTTTTTTCAAAGACCTTTACAGGGCTCCATTTTAAATCGTGCTCAATGAGCACAGACTCCACTGCGGGTGATGTTCGCGAAGACGGAAGATAAAGAGGATCAAGCCTGCCCTTCCATCCTTTTTCCTGCTCTTGCTGAAGTGTTGCGTTAACATTGACCCTAAC
Organism: Komagataeibacter europaeus LMG 18890; assembly: GCF_000285295.1. Classification (GTDB taxonomy): domain Bacteria; phylum Pseudomonadota; class Alphaproteobacteria; order Acetobacterales; family Acetobacteraceae; genus Komagataeibacter; species Komagataeibacter europaeus. The sequence continues at coordinate 1,027 of NZ_CADP01000121.1, forward strand.
GAACTCTGAGCCGAACCGTGCATCCAGCGGAGGGGTGGACACCAGCGTAAGTTTGGCATGCCCTCGACACTTACCTTCAGGGGTTACCAGAGATGCTGGCCACGAAAATCTAAAATTGATTTGCTGCCCAAGTTGAATACGAGACGCAAAAACCAAGGTAATTGAATGGTCGTCTGTCTCCAAGATTTGCTGAGCTGAAGGAGGCATCCCAAAACCGACTAAATGTCGCGCAACAGGCAGAAGGGGCTTTGGCCGCAATGGTTGCGGAATTTCCGCATTATGAACAAGCAACCCAATTAAGGTTTCCCGAGATACCTCACCCTCGATTGCATGATCGAGGACAGCCGCCGTTTTTGCCACCAATGGAGCGGCATAACTGGTACCGCAACCATCGACGATCGTACCATCAGGAAGAACGGAAAACAGGCCATGACCAAGCGTTGATTGTGGTGTGCCAGAACCTCCGACATGGGCCAGATCCGGTTTTACACCAGAACGCAGACCAGGCCCTCGGCGGCTGTAACGTGCCGGGGCAAAGGGTAAACATCCGTTTGCACCTGGAGGATTAAGAGCCGCCACTGTTACGTTACGGGCACTTTCTGCCGGAAGAAGCAAATTATCATTTCTAGCTATCGCTAAGTTTGACAGCGCAGTCGATGGATCTGCTGGCCACTCCGGTCGCATATCTTGCGGCTGAATATTGCCGGCTGATACAAACACGACGGCGTTGTTTTCCTCAGCGATGCGATCAAGACGGATAGCATGCGGACTATATCGATCGGGAGCTGTAGGCTGAAGAATGTTCAAGCTCATATTAAATACGCGCACGCCAAAACGAGCGCGTGCATCTGCAACAGCTGCGTCCAACTCATCAAAAAACTGCGGCAGACCACCTGCGTAATATGATGGAAAATCTGTTGTTTTCTGTTGATTTGGAAAAATCGCGAGATCAATCAGCTCCGCTCCATCAGGCTCAGGGCAAGTTTCTGTACCGTTAAGACTGGCACCAGCTACAGCAAGGCCACCAATAAATGTACCATGGGAAAGATCCTTGTCTTCATCTGCCAGAATATCCCAGCGATCTATAACCCAGTCTGCCAGCGCAGGACTAATCCCACCGTCAATGATACCAATCCTCGGATGAGTTCGCCTTGTATCGCGTACAGGCAAATCCATATTTGTAGGGCGTGCTCGATTGGAAGCAGAAGGCTGCTCCGAGCGCACAACCATACCAGGCAACTCGATACGCCTCACCAACGGGTGATTGTCGAGAAACTCTAGAAGCTGTGTGTGACGTTGGATATCTGAATCGAATGGTGCCAATTCCCGACGTTCAGTTGTTGGCCCGGTTAAACGCAGCACGGCCCCATCGGCCGCCTGATCCAAACGAACAGCTAATACCGGAAGTCGATGCTGCCAGCTTGGTAGCCGTTCAACTGACATACTGTATCCAAGGGAAAAAAAGCCCTGAATGAAGCTCTCAACCAAGCGACGGTGTGAAGCGTCGAGACGATCCCACTCTGACCGTGGAGGTAAAACATTAAACAGTTCTACCTCGTATGCACTGCCTGTGAGCGGCTTCGAGAGCCAGGAAACAGCTTCTTCTACGGAAAAACGTCGTTTATCGGACGCTCCATACAGATCGAGCCGCTCGATCGCGCCAGTTTCACTTTTCTGCACTGACGGGTGAGGAACTTCTTTTCCCGTCTTGTCATCTAACCGCATACGCGTCTGTGTTTCGGCCTTTGCGATCTCAGTTTTAACCTGAGCCAGCCCGGAGGGACTACCTTCAACGATCATTACCCCCAGATCTCCACCGCCAACGACTGGTACGCGATCTGGTCGAAAAAGTGCTCCGACGGGCCGATGGCTTTTAGCCCAAGCCTCCTTTTTCAAGGTGACTTTGACATAGCCAATTGGCCCTTGGGACTGCGAGGCAAGAACTCCTGAGATCGTGTCGATCTGCCCCATAAGAGCAGCTTTATGGGCACTGAACTCACGATCGCGCTTCGCATAGAAATCTTTGCGACCGCCCCCACCGCCGCTCTCACGCGCTTCCCCGAAATTTTCGGGATTGAGGACGATTTGAATGGGACTAGCCATGCGTCACTCCCTTATCGTCTGCCGCGTTGGCCTGACGGCCAAGCCACCGGCTGACAGTCGATTTATCTTTGCCTGCGATGTCGCCGATATCCGCCATTGAAAACCCCTGGATGGGATCATCACGCATGGCCCTGAAGAGATGAACTGGTTCGCCGAATAGCAGTGCGCGACGCTCACTTTGAATACGCGCTGCATTGAGTGTTGCGAACTGTCGCAGCGTATCCAGCAAACCCGGTCGATCCTCTTCTCGCACCGTTGTTGCCTTTTTGTATGTGCGAACCAGTGATTCAATCTCGGCTCCAGTCGAACCTTCAGTAAACCATGCGATCATGCGAAGATGGCTATCCGGGGCTTTTACTGGCGGCATAAAATGAGCAGCAATGGCCTTCCTCACTTCAAAATCAGGAGTAGGAATCTCAAGCTGAATTTCGAAGCGTCTCCATACTGCCGGATCAAGCAATTTCGGATGATTGGTAATGCCAATCGTGAAGCCGATATTCTGCCTTACATCCAAATTTTGAAGCAATGCATTCACAACACGCTTGATCTCGCCGACCTCTTGTGGATCGTCACGAACTTTCGCGATGGCATCGAATTCATCAAGAAGCAAGATGCAACGATATCGATTAACAAATGTAAATAAATTCCCAATATTTCGTGCCGTCGTTCCCAAAAATGATGACACAAGACCATCAAGTTTCACAAGAACGACAGGAAGATCGAGCTTACGTGCAATCCAAAAAGCCAACCGGGTCTTACCCGTCCCTGGCTGGCCATAAATCAGACAGGTCTTGGCGGGAAGAATATCTACAGTCGCGAGCGCCTCAAAATTTGTCCATTCATCAACTATCGTACCAATGGCTTGCGATACGGTGGCATTGAAAAGGGGCGCAGTCCCGTCAATTTCTCCTGGAAAAATAATCTCCGCCAGAGGTGCAGCCGTCTCGCGGTCAACCGGCACCGGAGTGTTTCGACCAAGTGTTTCTCCCGAAAGATATGCACGGGACCGCTCAATCCGACTGGGGGTTATTTCCTTCAAACGTTCCGCAGCCTTTAGAATTCCCGTAAGCGACGCAGCCTGTTTTTCCTCACCATCCTTAGTCAGTGCGTCACGCAGTCGTTCGACCTGCTTACGCAGGGCTGCTGAAGGGTCGGCCATAGCCGACCTGCAAAGCGCCTGAATGATTGAGAAGTGTTCCATGCGCAAAACCCGATCTGATGCAAAATCTCGATTACCTGATGCACCTACATCAGCTTCTGTTGCCAGTCAACGACATTTGTTGCGTGAAATAGATAATAAGATGCGTAGATGGGAAATTTTGTTGCATTTCATCGCCAGCGGTTGCAGAATCATAAGGCTGACCATCGTTCCTCTGTTTTTTATCTGATGTTCAATTTATCTTTCTTGCCTTCGCAAACCCTCGATCTGTAGCGATGAAATCCGCTCATGTAGAGCATGATCATTCGCCATTGATCGGCTCGCGGCGCACCCGTCAGATTCCTCGTCAGTTTTTGGTCACACCAGACCCAAGTTTGATGTAGGCTGCATCCGGTTACATGCACCAAATGACGGTCATGAGAGCTTATCGCCCTATCCAAAAACAGGGTCCACCTCAACTCTCCGGACGGAGAACCAAGGCACCAATGAACCCGTTGGACTGTTTCCTAACGCACTTCAATTTCAGCGAGCGGCATAGCGTTGATATCGCTGCCCCAGCCAGCCGTATCATGAATACAGTGGCGGCTTGGCGGAATGAAGACGATCCACTGATCCGCGCCGCCATCCACCTGCGCGAAATGCCCACCCGGCTATTGGGTCGCGCACGACAACGACATCTGGAGCTCACCGACTTCACGCTACTGGAGCGACAGGGCGATACAGCTCTCGTCTACGGCCTTGTCGGCGCATTTTGGCAGGCGGATTACGGATTGTGCAACATTTCTTCAACGGACGATTTTCTCACCCCACGCCATGACGACGTCTGCAAGCTAGCGCTTGGCTTTTCCATCCAGCCAGGACCACAAGGCACCCAACGGCTAGTGACGGAAACCCGCGTGTTTTGTGTCACGGACCAGGCCAGACGTCGCTTCACGCCCTATTGGTATTTGATCCGCCCGGTCAGCGGCCTGATCAGGCGGCGCATGCTGGCGACCATCCAGATGCAATCGGAGTCTCCGCCCTCTCACCATTCGCCTGCAGCGTTGTCATGAAACTTGACGACTACCTCACCGCCCCCAATCCACGGCGTGTAAGCCTCTCCTATCGCCGAAAAACGACTAATGATCCCGACGGTTATGGTCGATCTGGCCAAGCGCGAACAATTCGCGCCCGCGCTTGACGTCCTCAACGCCTAAGAGCGCCCACGTCTTGCTGACAACAAGACTGGCAAAAATCGACAAATCATGCGCTCGCTTGGGCCGTCGCCACTACACGAAACGCCGCTTCGCGGCCCAGCCCTTGAGGTAAGGGCGCGTCAGCAAATACTAGTCGCATCAAAATTGGTGCAAAAATTGCATCGATCACGCTGTCTGCAGACAGGGAGACCGGTGGGTCGGCGGTGGTGAGAATAGCTTCAACCGTGGAGCGCACCGCGTCTAACAGCCCGCATGCGGCTCTCGTACCGTCCCAGCCACGTAGGACATCACGCATCATTTCACGCCCAGGCGTAGAGTCCATTTCCTCCTGATATATGTCCGCCCACGCGGCCAGATCAGATGCCACATGGCCTGTCGGCTCGATTGGACACTCAGTCCGAAGATTGCGCTGCGCGACATCACTCACCAACGTCATAAGGTCGCCCCAGCGACGATAGATTGTCGAAGGCGTCACACCAGCACGCTGCGCTATTTGTGGCACGGTTAACGCGTCACGACCGATTTCTTCGATTAAGGCCCGAACTGCCGCGTGCACGGCTTGCTGCACGCGCAGGCTTCGGCCTCCGGGTCGCGTAGCCTGCTTCATCGACATAATGCCTCTCTCCTTAATGCAAATATATTGCTTTTGCGCGTCAGTGCGCCAATAGTGGCTAACGCACATTCTAAGCTTTAATTGGGATACGTCCATGACACCGCTTCCCACACGACGTCTCTTATGGACCTACGGCTCTGTGCTGTTCGTATTTGTCGGCGCATCAGCCGCTCTGACACCGCTCTACTCACTATATCGGGTGCAATGGCAGGTATCTGTGCCGATGTTACAGGCAGCCTTTGCAGTCTACGCTCTGACCCTGCTGGCGGCCTTTCTCTGTTTCGGCGCGATTTCCGATCATGTTGGAAGGCGCAAGGTTGTGCTCGTTGCCCTTTTCATCGAAGCCGTTGCAATGTGGCAGTTCGCCACTGCCGCTGGAATTGGCGACGTGCTTCGTGGCCGAGCCTTGCAGGGGCTGGCCACTGGCATAGCCACCAGCGCGCTTAGCGCGGGCTTGCAAGACGCCAACCGTAACCAAGGAAGCCTGATCAGCGGCATGGTACCGATGGGTTCAATGGGGGGACTCGCCCTGTTTTCCGCAGTCCTAGCGCGCTACGCGCCCCATCCACTTCATCTGATTTTCGCGTTGATCTTTATATCCCTGGTGCTGTTCGTTCCCGCAATTCTAGCACTGCCCGAGACAGTTTCACCAATGCCAGGGGCGCTTGCTTCGCTCAAGCCACGTATACATGTGCCCCAGCAGGCTCGCGCTGCAATGCTCATGGTGATGCCTGCCAATTGTGCTGTCTGGGCGCTTGCTGGGTTGCTGTTGTCGCTTGGCCCGGCTGTTGCACAACTGGCCAATGATGGGTTGTCCGATCCGCTCCTCGGTGGCTGGGAGAGCGCATCGGTCATGGGTGCGGCCCTTATGGCGATGTTGATCCGCCGCAAGGGCGAAGCGATTATAATGCTGAGGCGCGGCACCATCTTCGTCCTGCTCGGCCTTCCAGTCATCCTGTTCGGATTACATGCTAAATATCTCGCCGCATTCCTTGTAGGAGCCGCAACTTCTGGCGCCGGCCTCGGTCTCGTTTTTCAGGGCTCGTTACGCACTCTCGTTCCACTTGCTCACGTCCATGAGCGTGCTGGGCTGATGGCAAGCTACTACGTTTTCAGTTACCTCGCTTTTAGCCTGCCGGCGTTTGCCGCAGGCTTCGCCGTGCCTAGGCTGGGTCTTACAACGACTACGGATCTATATGTAATACTGCTGATGGGGCTTACGGGATTAACCTTGCGTTCGTTGAGCCAGTTGAGCATTCGGTCTGGCATTGCATGAACGCAAGTCCTGATGGACATGAACCCCACTCATAATGCCTATCGGAACTATAAGAATATCTCTGCTCTCGGACTGTTTCACCACTCACGACTAACCACCTCCATGAGAAATCCGGCGTTTCGCAAAAGACTGGGATAGGTAAGTAGATCGCGATGGATATCGGGAGGTAACGCCACGGTCATTCTGACCG
>NZ_CADP01000120.1 GCF_000285295.1 Komagataeibacter europaeus LMG 18890
CCGGCTGCCACGGATCAAGATTACTGATCTTCTGCTGGAAGTGGACCGCTGGATCAGCTTCACCGACTGCTTTACCCATCGCCGTTCCAGCCGTGTCGCGGATGACAAAAACGCCCTGCTGACGGTGATCCTGGCGGATGGGATTAATCTTGGTCTGACACGCATGGCCGACACCTGTCAGGGTGCCACCCTGCGCCAGTTGGCGCATCTGCATGACTGGCATATCAGCGAGGCCGGATACGCCGAAGCCCTTGGCCGTATGGTTGCAGCCCATCGTGGGCTGCCCCTGGCGTCACTCTGGGGAGACGGCACATCGTCCTCAAGTGATGGTCAATTGTTTCATGCAGGTGGCAGAGGCGCTGCGATCAGCGATATCAATGCGCGCAATGGCAGTGAACCGGGCGTCAGTTTCTACACCCACATCTCCGATCAGTATGATCCGTTTTCGACCCGGGTGATTGCTGCGACGGCCGGTGAAGCGCCCTATGTTCTGGATGGACTGCTTTATCATGCTAACGGACTTTCCATTGAAGAGCATTATACAGATACGGGTGGGGCATCGGATCATGTTTTCGGGCTGATGCCCTTCTTTGGTTATCGATTTGCGCCCAGGATACGGGATCTGAAAGAGCGGAAACTTCACCTTTTTCCGGGACAACACCCGGGCGAACTTCTGGGTGGGATGGCCGGTGACCTGATCAATACCAACCATATTGTGGAACACTGGGACGACCTGCTGCGTCTCGTCACATCTATTCGGAGTGGAACCGTGACCGCTTCGGCCATGCTGCGCAAACTCGGATCTTACCCCCGTCAGAATGGTCTGGCTGTGGCTTTGCGCGAAGTCGGCCGGATCGAACGGTCAATTTTTATGCTCGACTGGATACAGGATCTGGATTTGCGCAGACGAACCCAGGCTGGACTCAATAAGGGAGAAGCCCGGAATGCGCTGGCTCGGGCGCTCTTCTTCAATCAGCTTGGCGAACTGCGGGATCGGCGTTTTGAAAATCAGGCCTATCGGGCGTCAGGTCTGAACCTGCTGGTGGCAGCGGTCATCCTATGGAATACGCGCTATCTTCAGTCTGCCATCACGACGCTCGGTATTTCAGATGACCTGGCCCAGCATATCGCACCCCTCGGCTGGGAGCATATTTCTCTGACAGGCGACTATCGCTGGAATGTCGATGAGCAGCCCGAAGCTGGCGCGTTACGACCGCTTCGGGTACCTGCATCCCTACTTGTTGCGTGAACCTCAATGTGGCCAGTTCTACAGGTGTTCACTCCAAGCGTACGTAAAATACACTTTCGTGTCGTGATCCCTTATACGGCAACGGCCGAGGTTGTCCGCCAGTTCCAGATCGCCCAGAATGAGACGGGCAGGCCAACATCGACCATAGATCCCACCCTGTCGGCGTTGAGCTTCTTCATCACCCGGACACTCACCTGATCTTGCGCATCGGCTACTCCAGATCAAACGGGACAAGGGTGCACGATACCGGAACACCCTGCTTCCGGCAGACCTGCCGTCCTTGCTGCAGGAGTGGTAAAGGCCGAACGCCAGCAGGACGTGATGCATTCTGGTAGCTGGCTTTTCCCCAGGCAGGACATCATGAATCCCATCGGCACACGGCAATTACATCGCATGTTTGTCGCCCCGGCACGGGCAGCTTCGATCACCAGACATATGGGGCCGACAAAGGCAAACCCACTTATGTACGACAATGAAGACCGCCTGGATCTGGCTGCGTCCGAACATGGCAGTCAGAGTTGCTGGACAATACGCGCAGCTAAGGCTGTTCATATATATATTTTTTTACACAAGACACCGTTTATATGCAATTTTAAGCATCAATAAACGGTTTTGGACAACTCAGCAGGAATTTAATTCCAATGGCAGACCCGATCGGCGGCATGTGGCTTGCGCTGAAATATGATGCAGAGCCATTCGGCGGACTGGCTGTCAAAAGCCAGCTTGGAAGTCGCCGGTCGAGCAGTCATCATAATTTATACAGCATCGAGACGTATCCCGAAAACATGCGTCCGGCCGACACCGCAGCCGCGCATCTGCAGTTTCATCTGCGACACGAACCCACCAGCCTTGAGTTGCTGGCGCGCGTCTTTGCGAAGGCCGGACCAAGTTTTGTCCAGGAGTGGATAAACAGTGCACCGACCGGACAATATGCCAGACGGGCATCGTTTCTCTACGAATTCGTCACAGGACAAATGCTTGTGCCGCCAGTCGACCTTGGTGGCAACTACGTCCCCGCACTGGACGCATCTTTTCAGGTAACAGCTTCTCCAGACAAGATGAGCAACGTCAGCAGATGGCGCATCCGTGACAACATGCCCGGGAATCCCTTTTTTTGTCCCTTTATCCCGCTTTCCAGTCAACTCAAAATGGCTGCGGAGATGGACGTATCTGCCGGCTATGATGAACTGGTGCAGGAATTCGGCGAGAGCATGCTTGCCCGGGCCGCAGTGTGGCTGACAAATCGTGAAAGCAAGGCAAGTTTTACCATTGAAGGCGAGGAGCATCAACTTGACCGGATCCAGCGCTTCAGCCACGTACTCGCCACGAGAACCGGGCATGGGGCAGTCCCGCTGACAGATACTGACCTTGCCGAATTACAACGCAACATTCTCGGTGATGTCACAATAACCGAGCATTTTGGCTTGCGCCTGTCACCGGTATTCGTTGGAGAATACACGATGAGGTACGAGAATGTTGTTCATTACCTCGCGCCTCCCGCAGAAGACGTAGCGGAAATGCTTGAAGGATTAAAAATTTTCCTCGACAGGACTGAAGGACAGTCTTCTGTCATGCGTAGCGCCGTGGCCGCCTTCGGGTTCGTCTACATCCATCCTCTTTCTGACGGGAACGGCCGTGTCCACCGATTCCTGATAAATGACGTTCTCAGACGGGATGGCGCCATCCCTGACCAGATCATCCTTCCCATCTCAGCTACCATCATTGGAGACCCGACGAGCAGGCGAAACTACGACCAGATTCTAGACAGGGTTTCAAAACCCCTGATGAGACAGATCACGGATCATGTCTCTTTCGATCGTGACATGAAGACCTATCCTGATGGGATAAAATCCAATCTCGACTTCTCGAACCACGATCTGGCGAGACCGGCCTGGCGCTATATCAATTTCGCCCCCCACGTTATCTATCTCAGCGCTGCGCTAGAGATGACCATCAAGCACCACATGAAAGAGGAAGCCATATATCTCCGGTCGCACCATAATGCCCGGCAGGCACTCAAGGAACTTGTTGAAATGCCGGATATGGATGCCGACCGCATCATCAGGTCATTACGGGATACTCGTTTCATACCCAGCGGCAAGATTCAGAAAGAATATCCCATGATCGAAAAGTTCAAACTTTGGAACGCTATCTCTGAGGCGCTGAGACGTTCATTCTCTGAATGATTACGCATGCCCCCCCCCGTGATAAATAGAAAGTTGTCCGTTATCAGACATGGGATCCGCAAAAGGATTTTCAGAGCGGAAAAGGCAGACTGCCCTCGTGAGAGCACAACTTTGTAGTCATCGCCTGTGGATTTTCACTGAGAACTGAATTCTTCTACAAGGTATATAACCCAAGGGCTTAGGATCGTGATCCGCAACCTGGATTGTACAAAAGGCATCTTTCGTCCGGATTTATCGACGTAACGCCCCGAACGGGATCATGGTCCGGTCAAACAGGAGCAGCCGCAGTCGGTACCCTACTGCGTAGCGAAGAAGTTCTACCTTCGTATATTGCTGCGGTTCTGAGCCAAGAGATCGCCGCGCCGCCCGGTCCGATGGCGCGTTCCGCTTTTAGTGGACCGCCTTCTTTCCACCCCGGCGCCTTCCTTGCGGCCTATCAGACAATGCAGGTTCTGTCGTGCCCTCATCACCAGATTTGGTGGCAGTGGACGTTATATCCCGCCCCAGTCCAATCTCTCGTGCAAGTTCCGATCTGCGTATTGTGTAATTAGGAGCGACCATAGGGTAATGAGACGGAAGTCCCCATTTCCGCCGATATTCTTCAGGCGTCATGCCATAGGACGCCTGCAGATGCCGTTTGAGCATTTTCAGCTTTTTCCCATCTTCAAGGCATATGATATAATCTGGAAATACGGACCGCTTGATGGGAACGGCAGGTCTCTGTTCTTTCACTCCCAAAGCAGTCGAGACGGACAATGAATTGTAAACAGCCCCAATCAGCCTGATAAGTTCATCCGACGATATTTTATTTCCCGATACATAAGCGGTTATGATTTCCACGGTCAGCGCCAGCTGTCTTTGTTGTTCTTCGGGCATTGTCCATCACCTAAACAGACGAAAAAAATGTGGCCCTGTATATAACACCGCTATTGGGAATAGTCCCTGATGTTTTCGTAGATCTGGCAGCTTGCAGAACAGGTATGCTCTTGAGCAGATATCTATAGGATCCTGTGCCCGCTCATCTGTATTTTATCTGACCGTCAACACTTCTTGCTTTCAACCGCAATCCTGTTACCTGTTGCCCACCCAGCATCAAGACGCCATATCTGCAACACGAGATCATCTGGAGCCGGTGTCAGAAAAACATTCAGACACAGCTTCCTCCTCGGTCCAGGAATGTCTTAAGGCGTGAACATGCCCGGAAGCTTCAGTCGCGCCAATAATGCGCAGAAGACTTTCAGGGATCGTTTCACGCACAACATCATTGAACCGAACACGCAATTCGTTCTTCAACCAACAGTCGAACGGATCAGGATCTCCCCGGAAAGACACATCATCCATCATTGGCCTGCTATCTGCTGCTCCCCGCCTGCCTAACGATACCCAGCCGACTTCGTTGCGCAAATGACCAAAGCGTGCGTCAGATCTGAGATGTTGTCGCGGTATGGCACACGGTCGGCAGGATCCAAATCCGGGTGAGAACAGCAGAAAGCCGGACGCTCTAGCTGGCGGCGCCTGGCGACGCATATGGCACATGGGGACGCCTGCCCAGCACCTGAGCGGCCCGTTGGCTCCGAAGCATCTGCTCCGCACCCGTCATGACCGCTGGTGCGTTCCTGATCATGACCTGCAACCTGGCGTCGATCTCGGCTAGACGCGCCTTATGCAAGCGCTCGGCCTGCCGCGCCTGGGTCTTCAGAATAATCTCCCTGCCATATGGGCGACCTGACTTCATCAGTGTCTCCTGCGTGCGCCCAAGCGCGATCAGTTCGCGAATCCTCGCATCCCGGGCCTTGCGGGTTCGGGCAACCAGATCCGTGCCCAATGATTTATATGGTTTATGCGCCATTTTCTTTGCCACGTGATTCCACAGATCGTCACTGGTGATGGGCGTCATATCCCCGAGCGCCCTCTGGTTCCGGACCGCCTCAAACGTCGCGCCATCGGAGATCATGGTCCATGTTGTGCCACGCGCCCGGCTTTCGGCGACGTATGAGGTAAATCCCGTCGCCAGTTCCGTGCCGCGCGGCAGGGCGTTGATGTGCTCATCTGAAGTAAGCCCCTGTGCAGCATCAATCGTCATGGCATGTCCGAACCCCAGCATTACCCGACCAGTCTTCGCATCACGAAACCGCCGCCATTCAACATCAGCAACAAGCCCGTCCTTCGTGCGGACGCGAAGCCCCGCATCGCCATGGGCCAGAACTTCCACCACATCGCCGTTATTTCCGACTGTGCCGCCCTTTCCATCCACGCTGCCCCATGTCCGACGATACAGCCGAAGCCGGTCGCCCGTAGCGATCGCGAGATCATAGGTTTCGCCGCGCTGATCAATAGCCTGCACGGTGATTTCATGCGTCGAGATCTCGCCGCGCTCCTGCAGGATTTTACGGACTGCACGACTCAGATCGGCAGCATCCTGATTGGTCAGCGCCGACATGCTGATCGTCTTGGCCCGGCCTCGCTGCGGCCCGGCCCCCTCGGCCACCAGTGCATCGCGACGCGTGACATACAGTCGGGCAATATCCTGCAGGACTTCCTCATGATCGCCGCCGACCAGACGGATCGTGCCATCCGCCCGTTTCATATCGATCGCATCCCGCACTTCCTTCAGATGAAACCTGTTACGGACGTCGTCATCATTTTCCTCGTCCGTATGCGCGTTGGCCGCAGCCCCCCTGAACTCGTGGGCTTCCAGATCGCTCTCTTCGGGCTCCGCGCCACGAAACAAATCAGCAATCTGGCGATTTCTCGCTGATAGCTGCCGGACACTGGACAGAAGCTCCGGCATGTCTTCCGGGTCCAGGACCCGACGCAGCATCTCGATGGAGTCCCCAGCCTCGATATTCTGCGCCTGCTCATGGTCACCCAGCGCCTTGATCGTGCAGCCGGTATCGCGCTGCAACTGTAACAGACGAAGCATCTGGCGTGGACCGACCTGGCCGACCTCGTCAATCACCAGCACCGTATTCCGGTCCACATCGACGTCACCGCGCTCCAGCCGCGCCAGGAAAGGCAGCATCGCGCTCGTGTCAAAGATGCCAGCCTCACGTAATGCGTCCGCCTGACGCCAGGCATTGGCAATTCCGAGAACCCTGCGACCGTTCTTGTCATAACGCGTATCATGTTTCCACGCATCGACCAGCGGAGACAGGAGGGCCGTTTTCCCGGAGCCCGCGACGCCGGTGAGCATGGAGAGCGCACCGCCCCGGCCGAGAGCGTAAATCGCAGCCTTCTGCGTCTTTCCATGTTCGCTTGCGAAGTCGAGCGGCGATCGTCCGATCGCTTCTGTGATCTGGCGGTCCGACAGCGCCCCGCTTCGGTCTCCTGAAGCACGAGCCGCCTGAATCGCGAGGTTTTCTTCAATGACGATCTGCGCGGAATTCGTCACCCTCAGCCTGTCGCCGCGCATTTCCTGAATCAGCGAGACCCGTTCCCCGCCGAGTTCAAGACCACGCTGTTCAATAAGGGCCACGACATGATCAATGTCCTTCACGCCGCCTTCGATACCGGTGCCGATCAGACCCCGGGCCGCATACGTTCTGAGCTTGTCGTGATCGATCACGGCGGCTGTTTCAAACTCCCTCGCGAGATGGCGCACAGCGAAACGGCAGGCAATATCGTATCGCTGTTCCCTGGTGCCCGCAGGCGCTACTGGCGCGCCAAGCAGACTTTTTTCCTCCCAGCCAAGACGCCTGGCCTGTTCTCGCCATATCTCATGGTCGCTTGTGCCTTCGTTCTTGTCCAGCCGGGCTGCCAGGCCGGCCATGGACAGGATGCGGCGCTTGCGTTTGATCGGCATATGCGCCCAGTCCGCTCCTTCCGCCGCGGCGTACTCCTTGGCCGCCCTGATGACGTTCCGTCGTCCCTTGCTGAAGAAATCCGATATATCCGGCGGCACGGCCGAGATGACCGTCGCCTGCTCGTTCGCGTCGTATCGCTGGGCAATGCCGATCCGGCGCAGTTCATCAGCGAGCTGCGCCTGAAAATATGCCCCGAATTCATGAACGCGCGATCGCAGCCGCTTCGTGTCAAGCGACCCCACATGCCCCTTTTCCGTGACCACGACATTGAACAGGGCGTTATGGATATGGGCATGGGGATCGCCGCCTGCTGGCGTATCGATCAAATAGGTCTGGCCTGTCCGCGCGTCACGCGCCTCGACCGTCGGGCGCGCGGTATCATGCCGGAATGACACCCAGGTGACCTCGCCCGGGTCGGCACCATCTTCGCCCCCATGACCGCGCCGCGCGAAGCCGATTTCCCGCGCGACATAGAGCATGGTGGCGTCGTTTGCCCGATCAATAGCGTGCCAGATGGTTGCCCTCTCGGCCTCGGTCGGCGCGAACTCGGCCGCGAGAGTCACCGATTTGTG
>NZ_CADP01000119.1 GCF_000285295.1 Komagataeibacter europaeus LMG 18890
CCATGCCCGGCGCCATGCCGGGGCGATCGACGCGTATTTCCCGGCCCATTTCTCCTCGAACGCATCGAGCTCTGCGGCCGCCATGTCAGCGGTCGCCGCCCCGTAGATCCGGCGCAGGTCGGCAGCCACGGCCTTGCGGTCCTTCCATGAGCAGAAGTTCAGGCTGTGGCGCACCAGGTGAACAATACAGGTCTGAACCATCGCCTCGGGAAAGGCGGCGGTGATGGCCTCGGGAAAGCCTTTCAGCCCGTCCACGACCGCGATCAGGATGTCCTGGATGCCCCGGTTCTTCAACTCGTTCATGACCGAAAGCCAGAATTTGGCGCCTTCATTCTCGGCGATCCAGAGCCCCAGAACCTCGCGCACTCCCTCGCGGGTGACACCGAGAGCAACGTAAACCGCCTTGTTTTTAACGGTCCGGCTGTCAGCATCGCGGATCTTTACCCGAAGGGCATCGAAGATCACGATGGGATACATCCGATCCAGCGCCCGGCCCTGCCACTCCCGGACCTCGTCCAGCACGGCATCGGTGACGCGGCTGATCAGGTCGGGAGAGACCTTCAGGCCATAAAGATCAAGCAGATGGGTCTGGATGTCCCGGACCGTCAGACCGGCGGCATAGAGACCGATGATCCTGTCGTCGATCCCGTCGATCCGGGTCTGGCCCTTCTTTATAAGCTCCGGCTCAAAGCTGCTGTCGCGGTCGCGCGGCACCGTCACCGGAAAGGCGCCGTCCTGGCCTTTCAGCACCTTGGTCGTGGAGCCATTCCGCCGGTTCGACTGGCCCGGCGGGGCAGCCTTGCCTTCCTCATAGCCCAGATGCGCGCTCAACTCTGCACCCAGCATACGCTCCATGAGCCGAATTTTCAGCTCCTTCAGCAACCCGCTGTCTCCGAGCAGGTCTTCAGGACGCTTCACGCCCGTCAGCAATTCGTCCAGGAGTTCCTTCGAGATGGTCATTCATACTTCCTTTCGGTGAAGTATGGACCAGATCAATTATACACAGAAGATCGGACACTCTCGAGCATTCGTGTCATTATGGGAGATTGCGATCAAAATCCGTATTGGAAAACTGGATGCGGATATGAACGACATTCTGGCAGCCATTCCTGAGGAAGGTTTCTCTCTGCTGCAAATACAACCCGAACACCTGCATATCCTTATGTCTTTGCCTCTGCATCATCGTGATCCGTTTGACCACCTCCTGATGGCGCAGGCGCAAGTTGAACACGCCACATTCCTTTCGGAAGACGGACAAATGGATCATTACCCCATCAAGCGAATACGCTGTTCGTGAAGCAGAACTGCCGTCAGAATATGCCTTCATGTTGATCATCGGGATGCCCATTTTTCCTTTTCAATACCGGACATCGTGACAATCACGCAATTTAGCCTCGGGATGAGAGAACAGAAGTCTGGTATTGTGATCCAAACTTCATTATCTTACGAGACGTAAGATAGGAGAGCGCCATGGAAACGGTCACTCTGCGCAAGCAGGGCAATTCGGTCGGGCTCACGCTGCCGGCGGAGACCCGTATTCGACTGGGTCTGGAGATCGGGCAAGAACTCACATTGGTCGAGTTGGCTGACGGCATTAAGCTGGTGAAGCGCAACCTCAAGCTCGAACGCCAGATGGATCTTGCCCGTGAAGTGCTGCGCGAACAGGCTGACGCACTTCAGGAACTGGCGAAACGGTGAACGAACCGGAGTTTCTCGAGGTTGATGCTGTGCTGTTCCTGCATGATTGCGCCTTGCGCGAATATGGTGGCGCGCAGGGAATCAAAAGTGCGGACTTGCTGCATAGCGCGTTAGACCGACCGTTGAACCGCTATCACTACGCGGATCCAGTTCCTGTCGATCTGTTTGACATCGCCGCCGCCTATGCCTTCGGCATTGCGGGCAACCACCCGTTCAATGATGCCAACAAGCGGACTGGCTGGGCCTGCTGTGTGTTGTTTCTCAAAGCAAACGGCCAGAACGTCGCCATCACTGCGCCTGACGTGGTGGAGCGCATGGTCGCTCTGGTCGAAAGAAAAATCGATGAGACAGAATTCGCCATTTGGCTGCGGAAGCATCAACTTCCATAAGAGTATTGCTGACACGGATATGTCCGCTTACGCCTCATCTCCGCCGTTCAACGAACTGTCAGATTTCCCTCAAGTTAGACGTTCCATTCCGGCTGTTCATGCAGGGAGAAATTATCTTTGAGCAAGGCTGGCATGATCTGTGAAGTGGATATGTCCGCTGGGACGTCGTATCTGCACTGTGCCTCTTCATGCGTGCCTTTGTTGTTCATACACGCGCAGATTCAGATCGGTGAGATCCAGGATGGGCGTAGGGATCTGAAGCGCGCATGCCCGCCTGACCAGGTCACCAATAATCTGTTGTGCTTCCACAGGAGCATCCTGCAGCAGATCCCGGAACATGGAGGACGTCAGGGTGGAGTCCGTTTTCGTCAGGAGACTGACAGTGCCCTTCAGCGTGGCATCCCGTAGGGGATAGCCAGCCGCCGCCGCCGTTGACGCACATTCATGGATGACCGCCTGCGCAAAGGCCTGACCTGCTGGCTGGCTGGCGACATCCCCCACGGTTCCGCGCATCAGGCAGCAGATGCTGCCCAGGGACGCGAGCAGAACCCATTTATCCCACATGTCCTGCAGGATGTGGGTGGAACACACGATTTCAAATCCGGAACCCGACAGGGTTTCCGCAATACTGCGTGTCACTGGCGTATCGCTGCCTTCCCGGTCCCCTATTGAAAGCCGGGGAAGAGAACCCGTCTGGACAATGCGCCCCTGCGCATCAAGCTTGCTGATGATCAAGCACGTGCCTCCCATGACCGCGGCAGGGCCAAAGCGGTCTGCCAGAATATCAAGATGCTGCATGCCGTTGAGAAGCGGGACAATCCGTGTCTGCGGTCCCACCGCAGGCGCGAAATCGTTCATTGCAGCCATCAGGGAATAGGCTTTTACGCTGAGCAGGATGATGTCGTAGGGCCCCTCAATCCCACCGGCCATCACCATCCGGGGGGTCATGGTGACGTTGCCAACGGAACTGATCAGGCACAGGCCCCCGGCACGGAGCTGCTGCAGGCGCCTTTCGCGCACCAGAAAGGTCACATCATGCCCGGCGCTGGCCATGCGGGCGCCAAAATACCCACCCACGGCGCCTGGGCCGACAACAAGAATTCTGGAACCCATGACGCTGTTTCCTCTCTTTGATCCGCCCTGACGTGTTGCAGTTGAAGGCGAGTTGAGGCGCTCTGGCGGCATGGGTCAAGACAGGCTCAGAATCTCGATCTTCCCGGGTGCCGGGCCTTGATGCTGGCCTCGTCGATATAGGTCTCGACGACCTGAAGGCTTTTGTGCCGCGAGAAGCGCTTCAGTTCCAGGAGATCATACCCGTCTTTCGCCCCCGTGGTGATGGCGCCGCGGCGCAGGCTGTGCCCTCCAAAGTCCCCTTCGAGCTGGGTGTCGCCGCATCGCTTGCGGATGATGTCCGTGACCGCCCGGTCCGACAGGGCGTGCGGCCCGATCCTGGGCGGGGTTCCGACGGGAGTGGTTCCCGCCCTGTGGCCCCGCGCGGACCAGATCCGCCGGAAGACCGGACCTTCCGTGATCCCGGCCTGCCGGAGCCAGGTCTCGTACGCCAGAACCGGGCAGTTCCGGGTCAGGCCCCGCGGGATGCCGATCAGCGCGCCCTTGCGCTGGGGATCCCCCTTGGACCGGCCCAGCCGGATCTGCATGCCATCCTCGTCCACCGTAAGGTCGTCCATCTTCAGTGCGGCAAGCTCGGAGCGCCGGAACGCGCCGGCAAAACCGAGCAGAAGAATGGCCCGGTCCCGCGCACCGACCAGATCGTGGGGACTGATGGCTTCGACGACCCTGACCAGCCTGTCCCAGGTGAGCGGGGTTTTCTGGCGGGGCAGGGCCTCCTTTGCCTCCCGACGGATGCCGGCAAGCGTTGCGGTCACCATCGGGTGGGCGGTGGGTACGGCAATCTGTGCGAGGTGGTGCAGGTAACGCAGGGCGGCGCGATGCAGATCGATGGTGCTGGTCCTGCGCCCCTGCAGCGCCATGTCGGCCAGATAGGCGGCAACATCCTCACCGCGGGCAGGCAGGGCAGGCAGGGCGTGACCGGCAGCCCAGCGACACCAGGACCGGACGGCGGCGCGATAGGTGCGCAGCGTGTTCTCGGCCTTGCTGCGGTGCATATAGGCATCGGCCGCCTGACGGGCCGTGGCCAGGCGGCCATCATGTTCGGGCACAGGCTGTGCCGAGACGACGGAAAACCATTGCGCGACGGCAGCAGCCGGCTGGCCGACGGGCGCAGGAGGCGCTGCGTCTGACGTCTTGGGACAGGCTCCTACGGGCTGGATCGGCCGGAACCAGGCCAGGAAGCTGGGCATGCCATCATCGATTTCCAGTCCGACGGCCAGTTCGAACCCCGATGGGACATCCGCAACGTGGTCCTGAGCCATCTGCTGGGCTGCCGACGCATACGGCACGCCCTGGGCGAGGGGGGTATCCGGGGAATAGCTACCGTCCGGCAATTCGATGCCAGCCAGAAGCAGGGGCAGGGGTGGTGTGAAACGCGCGGTCGAGAGGATTTCGCGCCAGCGCGCCGGATCCTGTGTCTCGGCCAGACGCAGCTGCGTCAGTTGGTCCACGCGGGCGTGCAGCGCGGCCTGCGCGCGCCTGCTGGAGCCGAGGATCCGGACATCGCTCAGCATGGGCGGCGTTCCCAGTCAGAATACCCCTGGGTGCAGAGACGGCGACCGGGACCGCGCCCGTTTTTTTTCCGGTGGCCCAGTCCGAGCTGGCCGATCGGTGCGGCAGGACGGGCCTGGCCGCCACGCGGGCAATAGGGGAGAGGCAGGCAGAGGAACGTGGCGGAAGAACTCTGGAACGGGCGCATTTCGGGATTTTAGCAGGCATTTTGGAATTTTTCATCTACTTCCGACAAGATAACTTATCGGAAGTAGGGTTTTGATTGGTCGGATTTTGCCCGGCGGGGAGGGGAGGGGGCATAAAGTCCGGAAAACCGCGCCTTTTGGGATCAATCTGGCGCTTTTTCGTTCTCCAAAACCCGTTAACGTGATACGATGTATCTTATGAAATGTAATCGCCTTAGTCAGATCGGGGGCAGCCGGCGCGTTTGCCCGCTGAGGGTGGATGCGCGACCATCTTCGAAAGCTCGTTCGGGGTCGGCCCGCAGGGCGTTCGGGGCCGAAAACCGGGGATCCCATCAGAATGGCTGAGACCGGTCGACCGCTGCAGGCGGCGCGGCCGCCGACCGGCCTGTCGCCTGCCACGGCGCGGGCCTATGCGTCCTCCTGGCGCGCTTTCGTCGGCACCCAGGCCGTCGACGGCGACTTTCCGGTGGGCCCTGTCGCGGTAGGAACATGGCTGGAGGCCCGGGCGAAGGCCGGGCGGCCGCGGCAGAGCCTGGTGGTGGATCGCGCGGCGCTGACGGCGTGGTGTGCCGCCAATGGCGAGGGGCTTGATGTCGCCCTGCCCGCTACGCGAGTGCGCCGGACCGGGGCCGGGGTCGATGTGACTTCGCTGCTGGCCGCCGCACGACGCTGCAGGTCCGATTTGCCCGGCCTGCGCGACCGGGCTTTGCTACTGCTGGCGGCCACACTGGACATCGGCGCCGAGGCGTTGGCCCGGCTGACCGTTGAAGACATCACCGACACGATAGACGGGATGACCGTCGCCCTGCTGCGGCCCCGGTCCGGGCGCCACCGGTTGCGCCGGTTGCGGCGCCGCCGGGACCCGGCCGTTTGTCCGGTGCGGAGCTGGGCGGCCTGGCGCGATGCCGCGCAATTGCGGTGGGGGGCGGCGTTCCGGGGGATCGATGCGCATGGCACGGTCGGGGATCCATTGTCGGTGCCGGGGATCCGGTTCGTGCTGGACCGGGCGCTGGGACGTCCGGACCGCCCGGCCCACCGGACGCGGCGGACAAAATCCGGGTCCCCGCCAGAGTCCCCAGTTGGGACGGCGGTGCGTCGACGCACGATGAGGGCCGCCCCGGGCTGGATCCGGACAACGCTGACGGTGAGCGGTCCGGTAGACGAAGTGGCCCGGTTCCGGGTGGCGGCCCGGGGACCGGGGATCATCCCCTGGCAGGTGGATTTTGACTACGAACAGGCCCGCCTGCTGGCGCCGATGGCGGCAAAGGGGGCGCAGGCGGTGACGCTGGCCAGGCTGCTGCGCCAGGCATCCGAACGCCTGCATCGGATCGCCCTGCAGCATCAGGCGGCGGGTACGCCCGCCTGTGCCTTTGACCTGCACCGGCTGGTACCGGTGCCCGGTCCCATTCTGGAAGCCGGGGCGGATTCATGCGCGGCGGCGGCCTGGCTGCAGGCACAGTGGGGCACGCTGCTGCCGTTGCGCCGGGTGGAGGTCGAAGCCGTGCGCGATCAGCGCGCCCGCCGCAGTGCCCGGCTGGTCTACCGCTTCTGGTCGGCGGAATGGACGCCGTGGCAGGCGCTGCACCGGGTGCGGACGAACTGGCCGGAGTTGGTTTTCGACATCCGACCGCAGTACGCGCGCGCTGATGCCGGAAAGACCGCTAATGCTGCCTGACGAGGAGGAAGATTGGGGGGACCCACCGCGTCGGCTAGCGCGCCCGGTGGTGCCCGAGTTCCATGTCGAGGGGTTTGACGGGCCGCTGGACCTGCTGCTAGATCTGGCGGAACGGCAGCGTCTGGACCTGGGCGTGCTGTCCATCGCAGATCTGGCGGCCCAGTTTGTCGCTGAGGCGGAGCGGCTGGCCCAGACGACGCCATTCATGCAGCGCGCGGACTGGGTGATCTGGATCGCCCGGCTGGTGTTCCTGCGCTCGCGGCTGCTGTTTGCCACGCAGGCGGAAAAGCAGGTTGCCGAAAATGAGGCGCGCCGGACGGTCGGCCAGATCGAGGGGCTGTTGCAGATGCGCGCAGCGGCGGACTGGTTGGAGGGCAGGCCACAACTTGGCGTGTCGGTTTTTGCGCGGGGCAGGACAGATGCGAATGGCAGCGTTTCCGTACGGCAGGGGACGTATTTCAGTCTGATGGAAGCCAGTCTCAGTGTACTGGAGCGGGAACTGGCGCAGATTGAGTTCTCGGTTCCGATCTATCGGATTGATGTGCCTGCCTACTGGCGTGTGACCGATGCATTGGCCTTTATCCGAGCGAAAATGAGAAACGGAGCTTTCCGAAGCATATGGGACTGTGTTCCTGCGACGCCGTTTGCTGAGCCTGAGGGATTAATCGCTCGTCGAGCGGCTGTAGCTGCGACATTTGTGGCTGGGCTGGAATTGGTGCGGCAGGGAGACGCATCGATCGATACGGTCGTATTTCCCATGGCATGATGTTAGCGATTGCAGACTCTTTGGAATGAGCGGGACAACGCCACGATGGAATGGTGTGCACGGCAGCCGAAGGCAGCACAAGCGCAGCGATATGCCGCTCTGCAACGTAGCGGAAGCCTTTTCCCTGTTCTAGCAGCCTGTCGGGTTGGGGTACCCTGTGAAGGGGTAAGGCTGTAGAGTGTCGCGATGAGCCGCTTCATCCCGTTTGACCGATCCCAGCCGTATCTTCTGCCGCCTGATCTGACGTCGTGGCTTCCGGCTGACGATATGGCGCATTTCATTGTCGCAGCTGTTGAGCGGGTTCCGATGAGTGCGTTCTGCGTGCCAGTGCGCACGGGAGGCAAGGCGCAGTATCATCCGCGCCTGATGCTGGCCCTTCTGATCTTCAGCTATGCGAACGGGTTGTTTTCCTCACGCCGGATCGAGCGGGCGACATATCGCGACATCGGGGTACGCTTCGTGGCGGCGAACCTGCATCCGGATCATGATACGATTGCGACCTTCCGCCGGACGAAC
>NZ_CADP01000118.1 GCF_000285295.1 Komagataeibacter europaeus LMG 18890
AAGCTTGAAGAGCTCCGCCTAACGACCGCAGGCCGGCTCGCAAACTGTATCGCCTTATGCTGCGTGGTGGCCTGGCGTATCTCATGGATAACAATGCTCAGGCGTGAATTACCAGGGACGTCGCCTTCTACCGTTTTTACAGATGTGGAACGCCAAATACTCGAACAGTTCACACCCATACGCAAACTCAGCACTTCACCAGACCTGGATTTTTACATCCGGGCAGTCGCCAGACTGGGTGGTTACCTTGATCGCGCTTCCGATGCTCCGCCCGGAACAACTGTTATCTGGAGAGGAATGTCTCGCCTGGCAGATATCGTTACAGGTGCTCTCTCCTATCAAATTACAGAAGAAAAAATTTATGGGTAACTGCAAGGTCGATCAGACGGTTACCAACCATGGAAAACCCGTTGCTGGCGCCGCTGCGGATCGCCTGCATGAGGTTGTTCTCGTTCCATGACGTCCCCGCCTCAGAGCCCACGCTGAGCAAGGAGGTGACCAGGGCTGCGCGGAATAGCTGGCCCCAGTGATTGTTCACCTCGTCGGACAGGCCGGACTGGCCGATGGCGTCGCCACCGGGCAGCTTTTCCAGCACGAGGCTTTCGCCGTTCGGGTAAATCAACCGGGTCCAGATGATCTGGGTGCGCTGCTGCCCGAAGGAGACACTGCTGTTATAGGCCCCGAACAGGGTGCTGCCCTGCGGGATCAGAAGATAGCGCCCGGTCGGACTATCATAAACATTCTGGGTGACGTGACCGACAATCTGGCCCGGCAGATCGGAGCTGATCTTGGTGTTGAGCGCGCCCGCAATCACGGTTCCGGCCTGGAGCATATAGGGAGACGCTGGCGGCATGATGCGGGCGGGGCTAGTGGTCGCACGGTCCGGCTGGTTTGCCAGAAAGGCGCGATTGCCGGCCTGTCCGTCCGCCGAAGGGGCCGTCGCCCCCTGGGAAGCTGCCGCGCCCGGCGCGGCCTGTGCCGGGACCGGCACCGCTTGCGCGCTCTGCCCCTCCCGCATCTCGACCTGCGCGAAAAGTCGGCTGGTGCGCGCCGCCTCGATTTCCTGGTCACCACGACGATTTCCCATGCCGGAAACTGGCCCCGCACGTCCCTGCCGCTGCGCGTTGAGGATCGGCCTGCCCAGATCGCCGGGCAGAGGCTGCCCGAGCTTCGGTATATTGGTATAGTCACTGGGCAAAGCCGACAGTCCGTCGGCCGAGGCACGCGCGTCGATATCCTGTGCCGCCTGAACCGGTCCTTTTGGCGTGTTGCTTTGCAACGCGTAGCCCAGCGCGAGACCGATAGCGAGCATCCCAACCGCCCCCAGGGTCCAGATGACGGGGCGCGACAGCTTTACGACCGGCGGACGCTGCGCGCGCAGCCGTAGATCTGGGGACGGCCTCGCTCCCGTTGCGCTCCCGTTGCCAGTAGCACCCCCGTCCTCATCCCGGCGTTCTTCCGCGCCGCTCATGACTTCCTGCCATCGGTGCGGACGATACGCACCCGCTGCTCGGAGTGCTTATCCCCCAGCCGCAACTCGGCGGCAGCGAACAGACGGTCCACGATCATCCAGTTCTGCCGCACCAGGTAATTGACCAGTTCAGGGCCGCCATCGGCCCCCAGCACGAACAGAGGCGGCAGTTCCCCCTGCCCTATGCCGGCTGGAAAGGCGATATAAACCTTATGGCCGTCATCGAACGCCCGGCCGGGCAGCCAGGGCGGCGTGCCCCCTTTCACTGGCTGAATGACATAGCGGAAATTCAGGGCATTCAGATCCAGCCCTACATCCACCGGTGCCGCTTCGTCGGCGTCACTATCCTGCCGGTGCAGGGCAATGAGATCATCCTCGGGATAATCCCACGATACCGACGCCATATAGGTCGCGGGCGTGGAGCGCAGTTCCGCCAGATAGGTCCGCCGGTCGGTATTGACGATCAGGTTGGTGGTCAGATCCGGCCGCGTCGGCTTGACCAGAATATGGATACGTTTTGTCGCCCCGGCGCCGCTTTCTGTATCACCGATAATCCAGCGCACCGTATCACCGGCCGCGACAGGCCCGGTGCCGATCAGCTTCTCCCCCTGCTGGAGCATGATGTCGGTGATTTCGCCAGGCGACGCATAGACCTGATAGAGCGCACCGGCAGAATAGGGATAGACCTGCACCGCGTTGATGAACCCCGCACGCGTGGGCTGGATGCGTGCGGCCAGATTGGCTTGCGTCACACGCGCGGTCGGGTCGGCGACTTCCGGGACCAGATGGGTCGTGCGTCGTGAAGGCAGCGGCTTGAGCTGCCCCGGTAGCGGGAGCGGCTGCGGCACCTCCACCACCTGCACGGGCTTCGGCGGGTCGGGAATTCTCGTTGCGCGCGCGGCGTCATCGTAGCGGATGACCGGCGGATGATAATTCTGCGCGCAACCAGCAAGCGAGAGCAGCGCCACAGGAAGGGCCGCGAAAATGAAGCGTGTCATTGTCCGAGTTCCTTCGACCAGTTAATGGCGGAGACGTAGATGCCCAGAGGGTTTTTCCTGAGATGATCGGCATCGCGTGGCGTGCGCAGAACGACCGAGACGATGGCGGTCCAGCGTTCGGTGCCGGTGAACGCGCCGTCGCGGTAATGGTGTTCGGTCCAGGCCACACGGAAGCTGCTGGGCGAAGCCCGGATCACCGAGGCGATGTCCACCTCGACCTGCTCATGCCCGATGCGCGAGAACGGATCGTTGAGGCGGGCATAGTCGTTGAGCGCCTGCGCGCCCGACGTGGTGGTGAAATCATAGGACCGCAGCCAGTTCTGCCGGACCACCACGGGGTCCGACGACAGGGCGCGTACGTCGTGGACGAACTGCGCCAGATACCAGGCGATCTGCGGATCGGCGGGCATATAGCCCGCAGTCGCGGGGGCCACGACCTGCGCCTGACCCAGATGATCCACCTGCACCACCCACGGCATGATGGTGCCGCGCGCGGACTGCCAGACCAGCCCAACCCCGAGACCGGCGGACAGGACCAGGGAGCCAAAGGCCATCAACCGCCAGTTGCGGGCCTGCAAGCGGGCAGACCCGATCCGTTCATCCCACGCCTGCGCTGCCTTTTGATACGGTGTCACGGGCTCGGGCGTGGTCCCGTAGCATGTGGTCGAGCGACGGAACATCGTCCTCATTCCTTTTCCGACAGATCGATGGAGGAAGATCCGCCCCCGCCATCGGCGGAGCGGATGACATGGGCGGCTTCAGCCGCATGAGCTGCGGCGTTGCGGCGCTTCATTTTCTGAGCCCAGCGGGGCGGTTCGCCGGAACCGCCACCATCGCCACCAGACGGCCCCTCACCGGTAGGGCCGCCACCCGTGGGGCCACCCCCTTCTCCAGCAGGACCACCGCCACCAGAAGGTGCCGGTCCGCTATCTCCGCCTTCGCCGCCCTCTCCACCGCCCATCCCGCGCGCGGCCCAGCGTCCACCGGCGGCGTAGCTTTCCCTGAGTGAGGAGCCTGCACGCGAGGCCGCCCCTTTGACGGCATTCGCGACATTCCCGCCGACAGCCCGGCCCATGCCGCCGATCCCGGCGGCCATGCTGCCCGCTCCGCCGGATACGCCTGCGGCTCCAGCCGAATAGGCGGAGGTAGCCGCCCCGGCGATCGCGGCCCCGCCCCGCGCGGCAGCAGCGGTCGCACCAAGGGCGGCGGCACCACCGGAAGCGACAGCCCCGACACCGGCCGCAGCAGCAGCGCCCATGGCGCCGACGGCCATGCCGGAACCGACGGCTGCACCAGCCCCAAGCTGGGGCGCACCGGAGATCAGGCCATTGGCGATGCTGCCGCCATAAATGGCGAGCCCGACGATCGCGAGCGACGCCAGCACCACCGAGACGGCCTGGCCGATGGTCGGCACATCGCTGCCATAGGAGATCGTAAACTGCCCGAAGAGCACCGAGGCTATGGCGCTGATCACCGCCAGCACCATGATCTTCACGCCCGAGGAGACGACGTTGCCCAGCACCTTTTCGGCCAGAAAGGCGGTGCGGTTGAACAGGGCAAAGGGAATCAGGATGAAACCCGCCAGCGTGGTCAGCTTGAACTCGATCAACGCCACGAAAAGCTGCACGGCGAGAATGAAGAACGCCGCCAGCACAATCAGCCAGGACAGGCAGAGCACGAAGATCTGGATGAAATTCGTAAAGAAGGCGACTGGGCCAAGCAGTTTATGGACAGAGTCCAGAAGCGGCTGAGCTGCGTCGAAACCGGTCGAGGCCAGTCGGCCGGGCCGCAGGAAATCACCAAGCGCCAGACTGCCACCACCAACTTTCAGGCCGAGGGCCGCAAAACTGTCGAAGACGATCTTCGAGAGCGCATCGAAATCGTTGATGAGCCAGGCGAAGAACCCGATATAGAGCGTCTTCTTCACCAGACGCTGGATGATGTCCTCATCCGCCGCCCACGCCCAGAACAAACCGGCCAGCGCGATGTCCAGCACCGACAGCGTACCTGCCAGCGAGATCACATTCCCCTTCACCAGACCGAACCCCGTATCGATGGTGGTGGTGAAGGTGTTCAGAAAGGTATCGATAACGCCCACGTCATTGGTCGCCATGGCCATCAGTTCCCACTACTGCCGAACATGGACACCGAAGTCGGGCTGTAGGCGTTATATTGGGAAAAATGCTGATACTGCGCTGCACTTTCCGCCTCGACTGCAGCCTGCCGCGCCCGCTCCAGATCGGCGGCCCTGCCGTTGGCGGACAGCACCGCGACCACGTCGGAAAGCTGGCGGGATTGCAAGGCGAGAAGCTGGTTTCCGGCCTGTGCGGCCTGTAAAGCCCCGGCCGAACTCTGGCTCGCCGAGACAAGCTGGGTCATGGCGCTGCTGTCGGAAGGAATATTCCCCACCACCCGAGCCTGAAGCTTCAGGGCATCCTCAAACCCGCCGACAGAATTCTGCCAGCGTGTCTGTGCCTGGCTGAACAGGGCGCTGTCCGACATGGAGGAGGAGATCGACGTATAGGCCTGCTGGTATTTCTGCTCGACCGAGGTCACCGAATAAGCGATGTTCTGCGCCTGCCCGAGCAGTGCCGTGGTCTGGGAAATTGTCGATTGCAGTGTCGACAATGTCGACAACGGCAGCAGGGCGAGGTTCTTCGCCTGGTTGACCAGCATCTGCGCCTGATTGGCGAGCGACGTGATCTGGTTGTCGATCTGCTGCAATTCCCGCGCCGCGATCAGCACGGTCTGAACATGCGCAGCCCCATCGTAGACCGCCCACTGCGCGTGGGCGGGTTGCACCGAGCTGACGTCGGCACCAACAGCCAGGGCCATGACGGATGCCGACAGGTTTGCACGACGGAAAAGTTTTGCCCGGATGCGGAAAAATTTTTCCATCATGGCACGTTCCCTTCCCGCAGAAGGTCCGCAGCCCACGCTATGCCACGCGCCTCAAACCAGGCCGGGAGAAATCCGGGACGGCCATGTTCCGCCAGCACTGCATCGATCTGCCGGTGATCGTCCTTGCCGGAGGCCGCGCACAGCGCCAGGGCAACAGGACCGAGCCCAAGTTCAAACAGCCGGTTTCCTCGTTGGGTCTGGCAGTAATAGTCCCGCTTCGAGGCCGCGCGGGCGATAATGGCGATCTGCCGGTCGTTGAGGCCGAAGTCCCGATAGAGCGCCGCGATCTGCGGCTCGATCGCCCGCTCATTGGGCAGGAATATCCGTGTGGGACAGCTTTCCACCACCGCCGGGGCAATGCGGGAATTGGCGATGTCGGACAGCGACTGAGTGGCAAAGATGACGCTGGCATTCTTCTTGCGCAGCGTTTTCAGCCACTCGCGCAACTGGCCAGCGAAATCCCCGTCATCCAGGACCAGCCAGCCCTCATCAATGACCAGCAGGGTCGGCCTCCCGTCCAGCCGGCCCTCAATGCGATGGAACAGATACGAGAGAACCGATGACGCCGCGCCGGACCCGATCAGCCCTTCGGTCTCGAACACCACCACATCGGCATCCCCGATACGTTCGGCGTCAGCGTCCAGCAGACGGCCATAAGGACCGCCAAGACAGTAGGGCGCCAGCGCCTGCTTCAGCGCGTTGGACTGAAGCAATGCGACCAGTCCCGACAGAGTGCGTTCCTGTTGGGGTGAGGACGCGAGGGAATTCAGCGCCGACCAGAGGTGAGACTTCACCTCGGGAGTAAGCGTTACCCCTTCGCCAACAAGGATCTGCCCCAGCCACTCACTGGCCCATTTGCGTTCATCGGGATCATCAATTTGCGCCAGGGGCTGGAGTGATACGCCACTACCCTGTTCTCCCGCTGAACCATCCTCAGTCAGTCCGCCGCCGAGATCGTGCCAGTCACCGCCCATCGCCAGCGTCGCGGCCCGCATCGAACCGCCAAAATCGAAGGCGAAAATCTGCGATCCCGCATAGCGCCGGAACTGGAGCGCCATCAGCGCCAGCAGCACGGATTTGCCCGCTCCTGTTGGCCCCGCGATCAGCGTGTGACCAACATCCCCGACATGCAGGGAAAACCGGAATGGTGTCGCCCCCGCCGTCCTGCCATAGAACAGCGGCGGAGCGTTGAAATGACCGTCCCGCTCCGGACCGGCCCATACGGCGGACAGCGGAATCATGTGGGCCAGATTCAGGGTCGAGACGGGTGGCTGCCGCACATTGGCATAGACATGGCCGGGCAAAGAACCAAGCCAGGCTTCTACCGCATTCAGGCTTTCCGCCATGCAGGTGAAGTCGCGGCCCTGAATGATCTTTTCCACCAGACGCAGCTTCTCGGTTGCGATACTGGCGCTGCCGTCCCAGACCGTCACGGTCGCGGTAAGATACGCCTGTCCGACGTCGTCGGCGCCCAGCGACTGAAGCGCGAGATCGGCATCGGCCGCCTTGTTGGCGGCATCATTATCGACCAGAACGGATGCCTCGTTGGTCATGACCTCGCGCACGATGGCGGCAATACTCTTGCGCTTTGCGAACCACTGGCGGCGGATCTTCGTCAGAACCTTGGTGGCGTCGGTCTTGTCGAGCAGGATGGCGCGGGTGGACCAGCGATAGGGCATGGCCAACCGGTTCAAGATGGGGTGGACGGCCTCCATGCGGCATCAATGTGCCATGCTGGGGTCGGAATGACCATTCAGAGGAGACCGCCCGGATGAAAATTACCATGATCGGCCTGGATATCGCCAAGTCCGTTTTTCAGGCGCACGGCACAGATGCAAATGGAAAATGTCTTCTCAAGCGAAAGCTCGGGCGCAGTGAGGTTGCCTCATTCTTCGGGAAACTCGAGCGGTGTCAGGTCGTGCTCGAAGCTTGCGGCACATCGCATCATTGGGCGCGCGTCATCCGCGATGCGGGTCATGACGTGAAACTTATTCCGCCGGACATGGTCAAGCCGTTCGTCAAACGTGGCAAGAAAAACGACGCTGTTGACGCCGCAGCCATTTGTCTTGCGGCACTCCATCCCGACACGCGCTTCGTCCCGATCAAAAACGAAGAACAGCAAAGCCTGCTCTCGTTACACTCAACGCGCACACTATTGGTCAAACAGCAGACGATGCTGGTCAATGCGTTGCGCGCGCTTGCAGCGGAATTCGGCTTGATCGTGCCGTTGGGAAACAGTCGCCTGCCCGATCTTCTGGCGAAAATCGAGACATCACCCGATTTGCCCGACGTCATGAAGCAGACCGTCATTTTGCTCTTCGAACAATACGGAAAGTTGAGTGAAAGCATCGGATGCCTGGAAAGGCGAATCCAGGCGCACGCCAGGCAGGACGAAGATGCCCGTCGTCTTTTGACAATACCCGGCATCGGCCCGATGACCGCGTCCTTGATCGTGGCATCTGTCACGGATATCGACACTTTCGAAAGTGCGCGGCACTTCGCGGCCTGGCTTGGACTTGTGCCGCGGCAGCACTCGTCCGGCGGAAAGGTCCGGCTGGGCAGGATTACGAAAACGGGCAACCGGGAAATAAGGAAGCTGCTCGTTCTGGGG
>NZ_CADP01000117.1 GCF_000285295.1 Komagataeibacter europaeus LMG 18890
TTTTTTCCCTGCCTCCCGTAGAGACCTTGGTAAACCCGATCTTTTCGGGAGATGCTCGGGTGAAGGAAAACTCCGTTGTATCCTGCAGGATCAGGACTGGCCCTGCAGTCGCATCGAAACGCTGGGCGGTAGCAGAAAAATGCCCTTCAAGGATTTTGTCTTCGCTTACATTTGCATTTGCAAAAAATCTATATGCTGCCTTGGTCGCAGACCAATCCTGAAATGCCGTCGGGAGAGACTTGCCCGGTCGTTCAGCAAGTGCCGCGAGCATCGTGCCCAGACGCCTGTTCAGGCGCTCGTCGCCAAGGTCAGATCCGGATATTTCCTGTATGACCCAATCCTGTACCATTCTCACACCCCGCCTGCATAAAGGTGACAGAAAAGGAATCACAACAGATTCATCTGCATCAAGCACAAAATTCAAGAACAGCAGATTTGTGGGTAACTGCAAGCCGGTCAATGGCGCCACGCCGGACTGAAGATGATAGGTCCGGGGTTGCGGCATCAGCGCCGGTTCCGCCACCGCAACAGGCGTATGCGCGCATATGCCCATCATGAACACAAGCGGCAGCACAGACCGGAAGCAGGGGATATCGGGCATGGCGACAGTCTTTCCGTAAGGGCGTGTTGTGAAATAACCTGTTGATGAAAAGCAAACGTTTCCGGGCGCCACCCCTCCCCGGCACGATGGCGTTTTTCCGGGGCTTTTTGAATGAAGCTACGGCAGAAACGGCCCTGTGGCCTGCAGGGCGTTTCATGGGTGGCCCGTCATGCTGCCCTGTCCGCGCCTGTCCCCCAAGCCCGGATTCTATCTGCCCCTGCGCCCCATCCACAGCGCGTATCCCCCGATCAGGCCGTAAGCAGGCAGCATGATCCACGTAAAGGCGGGTTTCATCCCGATAACGGGGATCAGCCCGGCAAAAAGCTGCGGCATGAACGCCCCGCCCGAAAACGCCATGACCAGCAATGCCATGGCGCGATACTGCCCGTTACCAGCCGCCTGCAACACAAGGGGAAACAGGATCGGCATCATCATGGCGTTGGCCAGCCCCAGCAGCGCCACGCACAGGACCGAACCAACCCCCGGCGTCATGGCCGCGACAAGACACAGCGCCATCCCCAGGATGGCGGATGCCAGCAGATAGCGCACCACCGTACACCGGGCGGGCACCATGACCGTTCCGACCACATAACCCGCCAGCATGGCCCCCAGCGTGAGCGAGGTCAGGAACCGCGCCTGCCCCAGCGAAATTCCCACCCCACGCCCATAAACACCAATGGCGTCCCCCACCATGACCTCCACGCCCACATAGATGAACACCACGGCAATCCCCACCCATGCCCGCGCAGGCATGCGCCCGGAATGCGGCGTGGCGGCATCGGCATCAACAACCAGCCGGATATCAGGCAGGCCCGCATGGCGCAGCCCGAAGGCGACACACAGCAGCACAACCGCCATGCAGCGATAGGGCACCACCACGGCATGCGCGAACGCGGCCAGCACAGCAGCACGCCGTCTCATGTCTACCGCATTGGCCAGATGGGTCATGACACCCCCGATATCGCGCATGACCAGAACAGAAAATATTATTGGTGCGATAATACCGGATGCCTTGTTGGCGATCCCCATGGTCGCAATACGTCGTGCCGCCCCCTGTGGCGGTCCCAGCATGGTGACATACGGGTTGACCGTAACCTGCAGCAGCGTCAGTCCCGCCCCCAGCACGGACAGTCCTGACAGCGCGCCGGGATACCAGCGCCTGCCCACGCATTCCCCGAATACGGCCGTGCCCGCGGCCATGATGACAAGGGCCACTACAATCCCGTCGCGCAACCCCATGCGCCGCGCCAGGCCCATCGCGGGAAAGGCGCAGGCCAGATAGGACAGGTAGAAACACATCGGCACCAGAAACGCGCCCACCGGCCCCAGACCAAAGGCGACCTGCACGAAGGTGATCAGGGGGCCGTTCAGCCATGTGACAAAGCCGATGATGAAAAACAGCCCGGCCATGATGGCCAGTGACCGCATGCCATGGACGCCGTCCGTTCCCGCCAAACGATGATGGACCAAGTATTTCCCCCTTCTGTCGGGACGCACCCCGTCCGCGCCCGGATTGTACTGGATACGCAACATGATACATGGAAATGACCGCCGCCAGCGCGCATATTTCGTGTCGGGGCACGACCTGCTATGCCGGGCGTGACCCGCAACAGGACAGGCTTGGTCCCTCATGCGCCTGCATTCCCCATGGCATCCCCACCTGCCCCCCGGTGACACGCCACCCGCCGAACGCCTGGCGGATGCGCTGGCGGGTGACATTCTGGGGGAAAAGCTGGATGCAGGGGACCGCCTGCCTGCGCATCGTGACCTTGCATGGCGACTGGGCATAGGGGTGGGCAGCGTAACCCGCGCCTATGCCATGCTGGAACGGCGCGGACTGGTGCGCAGCGTGCGCGGGCGCGGCATGTTCGTGGCCTCCCGCCCCGGTGGATCGGGGCAGGCGATCGACCTGTCGGCCAACATGCCGCCGCCCATGTTCGGCAATCGCGCGCTGGCCCGCACGCTGGGCCGCCTGGCCCATACGGTCGATCCGGCGCTGTTCAACGTCTACCCGCCCATCGCTGGCCATATCGAACACCGCCGGATCATGGGCCACTGGCTGGCGGAATTGGGGGTGGACATGCCGCCTGACCGCCTGCTGCTGACCAGCGGGGCGCAGCAGGCGCTGGGCGTGGCCGCAGGCGTATGCAGCAGGGTCCGCACTGTCGCCATAACGGAAGAACTGGCCTATCCCGGCATGCTGTCGCTGCTGCGGCAGGCGGGACTGTCCCCGCATGGCCTGCCCATGGACCGGCATGGCCTGCTGCCCGGACCACTGGAACGCATGCTGCATGCCCATGGGACCGGCCAGTGCGTGCTGTATGTCACCCCCACCATGCACAACCCCACCACCGCCACCATGGACCACGCCCGCAGGCACGACATCGTGCGGATATGCCGGGCGCATGACGCCCTGATCATCGAGGACGACGTCTATGACTGCGCGTGTGACGACCGGTTGCCCCCGTTGGTGATACTGGCGCCGGACCGGACGTTTTATGTCAACAGCCTGTCCAAGACCCTCAGCCCCGGCTTGCGTATCGGCACACTTGCGCCCCCTGCCCGCTTCATGGCGGCGGCGGCCGATGCGCTGCTGAATTCATCGCTCATGATCGCGCCCCTGTCCTATGCCATGATGGCGCAGTGGATGCTCGATGGCACCGCGACCGCCGTCCGGCGCGCGCTGCGGGGCGAGGCAGGGCGACGGCGTGAACTGGCCCTGCGTATTCTTGGCCCCGACCTGACGCCGCCCGCCTATGATGCCTTTCATGCATGGATGCCCATGTCGATGGAGCAGGCGGCTGATTTCGTGCCTGCGGCCGCGCGCGAAGACGTGACGGTCACGCCGCTGCTGCCCTTCATGGCGGCACCCGGTATTTGCACGCAGGGCGGCATACGGCTGTGCCTTGGCCCGGTCGCCCTGCCTGACCTGACGGAAGCCCTGCGCCGCCTGCGTCATGTGCTGGATGGGATGGACAATAGTGTCACGTGACACTTTCTTCGTGGAAGGAAAGTGTCACAGCATCCTATCATCCTCGTGACAGACACAAGCCGAGGACAGTCCATGACAGAGCAGCCCATTACGGTCATCGCCACCATACGTGTCCGCCCCGACCATGAAAAAGCGGCGATCGCGGCCATCCATGACTGCGTGAAGGCATCCCGGCTGGAAAAAACCAACATCTCCTACCAATGCCACCGTGACGTGTCGGACCCTGCGGTTTTCGTATTCGTGGAACGCTGGGCCAGCCCCGAAGCCCTGAGCGAACATGAAACCACGCCGCATTTCCGGGCGATGGCGGATGTGTTCAGGACCGCGCTGGCCGAACCGCTGCATGTGCGCATCACACGTGAAATCTGATACCGGACCGCTGGGGCTGCTGGGGCGCCTCGCCATTGCGCTGTTCCTGTCCTACATGGCGGTCGCACTCCCGCTGGCGGCCATACCGGTCGCCATCCTACACTGGCCGGGTTACGGCAACGGGCTTGCGGGACTGGCGGTAGGCATCGCGTTCTTTTCCACAATCCTCAGCCGTAACCATGCGGGCGCGTTTGCCGATACCAGGGGCGGGCGACCATGCATGCGCGCGGGACTGGCGCTGTATGTGGCGGCCAGCCTGACCTGCGTGCTGGCGGGCATGGCCAGCCTGCCCAATGGCGCACGTTACGCCATCCTGATCGCGGGACGCCTGCTGCTGGGGATCGGGGAAAGCCTGACCATCGTGGGCATGCTGGGCTGGGGTATCGGCCTTATGGGCCAGCAGCGCGCGGGACGGGTGCTGGCGTGGACGGGGGCGGCCATGTATGGCGCCTTTGCCGTAGGGGGGCCGATCGGGCTTGCGATATACGAACACTGGGGGCTGGGCGCCCTCATGCTGGTATCCGCGCTGCTGCCGCTGCTGGGGCTGGGACTGGTGCGGGATGTACCGCCTTCGCAGCCGCATGCGGGGGGCAGGCCACCGTTCTGGCGTATTCTGGGCACCATCCGCTGGCAGGGCATTGCGGTGGCGTTGCAGGGGGTGGGGTTTGCCGCACTTGGGGCTTTCCTGCCGCTGCGTTTCCTGCATGCGCACTGGCCTTACGCGGGGCTGGGTCTGACCTGTTTCGGGGTCGCATTCGTGGCTGGCCGCGTTGCATGCGGGCACCTGCCTGACCGGATCGGCGGGCTGAAGGTGGCGCTGTTCTCCCTTTTGATCGAGGCAGCGGGACAATACCTGCTGTGGGGCGCCTCCACACCGCTGCTGGCGCTGGGGGGCGCGGTGCTGACCGGAGCGGGATGTTCCATGGTCTATCCCTCGCTTGGGGTTGAAGTCGTGCATCTGGTCGCCCCGCACATGCGCGGCACGGCGCTGGGCGGTTTCGCCGCCTTTCAGGATCTGGCCTATGGCGCGACCGGGCCGCTGGCCGGGCTTCTGGCGGACCGTTACGGGTATGGAATCGTGTTTCTGGTCGGCGGCCTGTGCGCCACGGGGGCGGCCATCATCATCCTGGCCCTGCTCAACGCCCGCGATGGGAGGAAACCCGCATGACGGATACCGTCTATATCCCCGGCACCTGCGATACCAAGCACGCGGAACTGGCCTATATCCGCCAATGCCTGCATGCGCGTGGGGTAAAGGGGCTGATTGTGGATGTCAGCACACGCGGCACGGATGCCGATGCGGATGTCAGCGCGCGTACGGTGGCTGCGTGCCACCCCGATGGGGCAGGCGCCGTATTCCGTGGTGAGCGCGGGCAGTCGATTGGCGCCATGGCGGTTGCCCTGCGCCATTACCTGCTGGCACGCACCGACATGGCGGGCGTGATCGCCATTGGCGGGTCCGGCGGCACGGCGCTGGTGGCCCCTGCGTTGCAGGCGCTGCCGCTGGGACTGCCCAAGCTTGTGGTCTCCACCGTAGCGTCGGGCAATACCGCGCCCTATATCGGGGGATCGGATATCGCCATGCTGTATTCGGTAACCGACATGGAGGGGCTGAATCGCCTGTCGCGTGTCATACTGTGCAACGCCGCCAACGCCATGGCGGGCATGGTGCGCACGCCGTGCCATATCCCCCCGGACCCCCGCCCCGCCATTGGCCTGACCATGTTTGGCGTGACCACGCCGTGCGTCGATCACATTGTCCATGACCTGTCGGGACGGTTTGACTGCCTGGTGTTCCATGCCACCGGCACCGGTGGGCGCGCGATGGAACGGCTGGCGGATGACGGGGTCATACGCGGCTTCATTGATACGACACTGACCGAGTTCTGCGATCTGGTGGCCGGCGGCATTTTCCCGTGCGATACCGACCGCCTGGGCGCCGTCATTCGCACGCAGCGCCCGTATGTGGGCAGTTGCGGCGGGCTGGACATGGTCAATTTCGGCGCACGCGCCACGGTGCCCGAACGGTATCGCGACCGCGTGTTTGTCGAACATAACCCGCATATCACCCTCATGCGCACCAGCGTGGCGGAATGCCGCGCCATGGGCCACATGATCGGCCACCAGTTGAACCGGTGCGAAGGCGAGGTTCGCTTCCTTTACCCCGAGGGCGGTTTTTCCATGCTGGACCAGCCGGACGCACCGTTTCACGACCCGGTGGCGGATGAGGCCTTCTACACCGCACTGTCCGAAACACTGGACCAGACCCCGCGCCGTCGGCTGATCCGCCTGCCCCATGCGATCAACGACCCGGCCTTTGCCGATGCGCTTGCGCATGAATTTTCCCTTATCTTCATGAAGGACACAGACAATGCCCAGCATTCCCCGCAGTGAGATCCTTGCCCGATTCCGCACCATGATCGCAGCACGCAAGCCCATCGTGGGCGGCGGCGCGGGCACCGGCCTGTCCGCCAAGTGCGAGGCGGCGGGCGGGATCGACCTGATCGTGATCTATAACTCCGGCCGGTACCGCATGGCGGGCCGCGGGTCGCTGGCGGGACTGCTGGCCTATGGCAACGCCAACCAGATCGTCATGGAAATGGCGCGCGAGGTCCTGCCCGTCGTGCCCGGCACGCCGGTACTGGCGGGGGTGAATGGCACCGACCCGTTCGTGGATTTCGATGTGTTTCTTGATGATGTCAAACGCATTGGTTTTTCAGGCATCCAGAACTTCCCCACCGTGGGGCTGATTGACGGCAATTTCCGCAAGAACCTTGAGGAAACCGGCATGAGCTACAGCATGGAGGTGGACGTGGTCGCCCGCGCCAACCACAAGGACCTGCTGACCACGCCCTATGTCTTTGACCCGGCCAACGCGGTGGACATGGCAAAAGCGGGCGCTGACGTGCTGGTGGCCCATATGGGGCTGACGACGGGCGGGGCGATCGGGGCGGAAACCGCGTTTACGCTGGATGACTGCATTGAACGGATCAACGCGATTACCGAAGCCGCGCGCAGCGTGCGCCCCGACATTATCGCCCTGTGCCATGGCGGCCCGATTGCCATGCCGGCTGATGCGCAGAAGGTCCTGTCCGGCTGCCCGGACTGCCACGGCTTCTATGGCGCATCCAGCATGGAGCGCCTGCCGGTTGAGGTTGCCCTGACCGAACAGACCCGCAACTTCAAATCCCTGACCCGCTAAAGGCGTATCGCAAGACAGATAGACGTTTCCGGGTGCCGCCTTTTTGCAAAAAGGCGGCGTTCCTTGAAGCTTTTGAAACAAGCTTCACCAAAAGCTTCTTCATGATTTTCAGGTTATTGCCGTGCTGGCCCTGCCTGCCACGGCTGCTGTTCCAGTGCGGGCGGCGTGCCGGACAAGGCGCACAGGCTACGGCCAAAGGACTGTCGCAGCGCGCCCTTGTGCAACGACAGCACCAGTGTTGCCGGGGTAATGCAGTAACCCGGGTCAAACGCATTGCCCGACACCCAGCGCAGGGCTGTCCTGGCCTGCCCGCCCGGTGGCAGCACGCCGTCCGGCATGGCCACGGCCTGCTGCCACCGGACCGGGATGGCGTGATGGTGTCCGTCCTCAAACGATATCGGACCGACCGATGCCAGCGTACAGGCCCGCATGCCGGTATTGCGCACCACAAGCCACATTCCACCGTGCATCATGCCATCAAACGCACCCTGTCCATCATCCAGCACCATGACCGTATGACGGGGCGTGCAATCACGCACCCCATGGGCATGGGCGCAGACCGGAAGGCAGGACAAACCAAGGGCGACACCCGCCGCCAACCACCGCATCATGGTTCCCTGCCCTGTCGTGTCGCGGGGGTTATACCAACCATTGTTTGGCCTGACTCACGGGGTACCCATCGGTTTAAAAATGTGATTCATAGGATGCAGACCATTCTCTGAAGGAGGCATTCTGGATGGGCAGCCCTCTATCCCTGCGTGACGATCATGATAGTTCGGAGTTGCGACGCCTTGCGCGCAGAAGCCGGCATGCGGGTCAGTCGCGTCGCCTGTTGGCGCTTGCGGCGATTTATGATGGCGCCTCGCGCGGCGAGGCGGCCCTGCTTGCGGGGACAGACCGTCAGAGTATCCGTGACTGGGTGCTGCGTTTCAATGCGGATGGCCCGGATGGCCTTGTGGATCGTCATGGCGGGGGACAGAAAGCCCGCCTGACACAGGAGATGCTGT
>NZ_CADP01000116.1 GCF_000285295.1 Komagataeibacter europaeus LMG 18890
GCCTTGCGGTGGCGGAAATGAACCAGCGCCGAAAGAGCGATGACCCCGGCAACCGTAAGATAGAACCGCAGATGTGATGCATGCCGTGCCTGCTCATGCGTTTCCAGTTGAGACTGAAGGGCGCTGATCTGCTCCTTCAACTGCTTCTCAACACGATCGGAGTGCCGTGAAAATACGTGTTCCGCGTGATCCTGCAGCGTCCGCGATGCGTCACGCACTGTCTGCTCCAGATTCAGGTCTGCTGCCATGATTACATGATCCTTCATATGTCGTTGTCGCGCTCGATACGAGACGGTACCGAATTGTTCCGTTCCCATCTGTCCGTCAACAATTCCTCACGAGGCGGGGTAGCCTTGATTGACTTACGCAAGCAGTGGCGTGGCGCTGGGCTTCACACAGATTGGAGCTCAATATTGAACACCGCATGTATCTGTTCCACGCGCGCCTGTATTCACGGAATTCGGGCCGATATGATGGTGCTTCTTCTGCCCCGGGTGAGATGCCGATCCTGTCAAAAGCCCTTGCGAGACGGTTTCGTCCCCTATAATCGGGAGAAACTGCTCACAGGAGGTCAAATGGCGGATCAGGACAGAAAGAGGAAAAATTCAGGTCGGCCCGACAGCCGGATGTCGGAAGAACTGGATGCCCTGATCCTGAAAACCGCCACCCGACTGTTTGGGGAACAGGGCTACGCCGCCACATCGGTCGAACAGATCGCGGCCGTGGCGGGAGTGGGCAAGCAGACCATCTACCGGCGGCACCCATCCAAGGAAAACCTGTTCAAGACCGTCATTGCCGAACTGGGGAACAGCTTCCTCCTCGCCGCCTCCCCTTCAGACGAAATGGTATCCAGCGATCCGCTGCAAGCGCTGTACAAAACCATGCGGATGCTGCTTGACCTGATCCTCAGCCCTGAAACGCTTTCGCTGAGCCGCACCTTCATCGGTGAAGGATGGCGTTTCCCGGACCTGGTGAACCATGCCGGTGCGCATATCTTCGACCCGCTGGAAAAACTGGCCTGCAAGCTCCTGACCGCTGTCTCCCGGGCGGGCCTGCTGAAGGCGGATTGCAATCTGGAGGAAACCAGCCAGATGCTTGCCACGCTCTGTCTTGGCGGTCCCCACCAGCAAATGCTGTTCGGACGCAGGATCCTGACGACGGCAAAGGAGCGTGACGACTATCTCGACCACGCCTGGCGTGCCTTCATGACGGGCATACTGGTCGCCCCTGCTCCCGGCCCGTCTGGCAAGAAGGGCCGGTAACAAGTACAAGGGAGCATGCACGGACCCGTAGCGGGACGTGGGTCGCCTGATCCGTGCCCGGTTAAAAAGCTGGCCCCTGCCCCGCCGTTATTTCTGTTTCCTGTCCTGTGGGACTCTGGTGTCAAACCCGCCCCCTATTGCCCTGTACATATCAACCGATGCATCAAGACTGGACAGGAGCGCAGTCGTATGCGCCAGTTCCGCCTGCTGGGCCAGCACCTGTGCAGAGAGCACATCCAGCCTGCTGGAATAGCCGTGTTCCAGCCGCAACTGTGTCAGTTCCACGTTTTTTTCGGCCGCTGTTTCCTTGTCCCCGTCACCCTGTTCGCGTGCGTGGGCATTGTTCTGTTCAAGCAGGGCGTCATGCACCTCCTTGAAAGCGGTGCGGATGCTCTGTTTATACAGAATGACCTGCTCGTTCTTCTCGGCCCGTGCCAGCTTGACGCCGCTGGCCGTGCGGCCAAAATCCATCACCGGGGCCGCCATCGAGGCCGCCAGCGTCCATGACCGCGTGGTGGCGCGATACAGGTTGTCGATATCAATGTTGTTCACCCCCGCCAGGCTGGCCAGCGAGATGGTGGGGAAATAGGCTGCGCGCGCAAAGCCGATATTGAAGTTGCTGGCGATCAGCGTCTGTTCATGCATGGCGATGTCGGGCCTGCGTTCGAGCAGGGTGGACGGGATTTCGGGCGGGGTCGGGATGGGAATGGTCAGTTGGTCAATGTTCTTGCCCCGCTCCATCGCCTGTCCGATGATCTGCTGGGGCGCGCGGCCCAGCATGACGGCCAGCGCACTTTCCGCCTTGCCGCGCTGGTCCTCCACATCTGGCAGGGCCGCCTGTGCCGCGTCACGCTGCTCGGTCACGTTCTGCACCACCAGCGCATCGACCGCGCCCACTTCATGCTGACGCTGCACCAGCGCCAGAAGGGCCGTCTGGGTCTCAATGGTCTGTTGCAGGATATCACGTTGCCGGTCCAGCGCGCGCAGGCTGAAATACAGCTTGGCGGTGGCGGCTGCGATGGACAGCCGCGCGGCCTCGTGCCCGTAACCCGCCGCTTTCACGCCTGCCTTGGCCGCCTTGCTCAGGCTNGCGTTCTTGCCCCAGAAATCGGCTTCGTAATTCAGCATGCCACCCACGAAGCCAAGGTTGCTCATCTTGTGCGCAACCGGCAGTTCATCCTTCAGGTGCAGGCGGCCCATGGCATCTGCGCCTGCCACCGAGATGGAGGGCAACTGGTTGGCGAAGGCATATTTATACTGTGCCCGCGCCTGCTGCAGCTTTGACCCGGCCAGGGCAAGGTCATCATTGTTCTTCAGTGCTTCGTCCACCAGTGCGTCCAGAACCGGGTCATTATAGCTGCGCCACCATGCGCCGCCATCGGGCACTGTTCTGGCCTGCTGCGTGCCCCATTTATCGGGCATGGGCATCTGTGGCCGGTGGTAAGTGGGGGCCAGCCACGCGCAGCCCGCCAGCAGCGCAGGCAGCAGGAGGATCGGGATGCGTTTCATCTTGTGGCTCCCTCAACCTGCGGCGATGGCGTTTCCTTCACCTTGAACCACAGCACGTACAGCGAAGGCAGGAAGATCAGCGTCAGCACCGTCGCCACGGCCAGCCCACCCATAATGACATCGGCCATTGGCCCCCAGAATACGCTGGACGCAATGGGCAGCATGCCCAGGATGGCGGCGACAGCGGTCAGCATGATGGGGCGGAAGCGGATCTTGGCCGCATTCATCACCGCATCCCATTCCGACTGCCCCAGATCCTTTTCGATCTGGATCTGATGCACCAGAATGACCGAGTTGCGGATGATCATGCCAATCAGCGCCACCAGCCCCAGCATGGCGATGAACCCCATCGGGTGCTGGGTCAGGAACAGCGC
Source organism: Komagataeibacter europaeus LMG 18890 (assembly GCF_000285295.1). GTDB lineage: Bacteria > Pseudomonadota > Alphaproteobacteria > Acetobacterales > Acetobacteraceae > Komagataeibacter > Komagataeibacter europaeus. The sequence goes on from NZ_CADP01000116.1 coordinate 3,146, forward strand.
ACCCACCACCCCGATCAGGCCAAACGGGGCCACGCTGATGACCAGCGCCAGCCGCCTGAAGTCCTGCAACTGGATCATCAGCACACCCAGCATGACCAGGATCATGAGCGGCACGACAGCCACGACGGATTTCTGCGATTTCGCACTCTCCTCCACCGTGCCGCCCACCGCGACATGGTAGCCTGATGGCAGGCTGGCATTGAACGCCGCGATTTTCGGGGCCAGCGTGCCAACGGCGGTATCCGCCTGCACCCCATCGCGCAGTTGCGCCTGTATGGTCAGCGTCGGCAGGCGGTCGCGCCGCCAGATCAGGGGATAATCCTCGACGTATGAAACACTTGCCACGGTAGACAATGGCACCGTCTGGTCATTGGGCAGGCGGATATCAAGATTGCGCAGATCCTCGATCGACAGGCGCTGGGCATGGTTGGCGCGCAGAACGACATCGACCAGATAGATGCTGTCACGGACCTGCGTCGCCGTAAGCCCGGTCACCGCCGAATTGATGGCCAGCGCAATCGCCCCCGATGACAGGCCCAGACGATGCGCTTCATCCTGCCGCACGTCGATCTTCAGCTTGCGCGCGGGATCGCCCCAGTCGAAATTGACCATGTGCAACTGGTTGCTGTCGGCCATGATCTTCGCCACGTCATGCGCGTAATGCCATACCCGGTCTGGGTCACGGCCGGTCACGCGGTACTGCACTGGCCAGCCCACCGGTGGCCCGAGTTCCAGCGGGAACAGCCCATGCACCACGTCGGGCATGTCGCGGCTCAGTGCACCATCCAGCCGCTTGCGCAGGCGGTCACGCGCCACGGCACTCTTGGCCACGATGACGGTCTGGGTAAAGAAGTCGTTGGGCAACTGCTCATTAAGCGACAGGTAAAAGCGCACAGCCCCGCGCCCGACATAGGAACTCCAGTGGTCGATATCGGGATCATTACGCAGGATGGCATCCAGCCGGCGCGAGACATCCGCCGTCGCCTTGATCGATGCCCCCTGCCGCAGCGACAGGTCAACCAGCAGTTCCGGCCGGTCGGATGCAGGGAAGAACTGCCGGGGCACCAGTGGGGACAGCGCAATGGCCACGACCAGTGCGGCAAGGCTGGCCAGCACGGTCGCACGCGGGCGGCGCATGGTGAACAGTAGCGCCCGGCTGAACACGCGCAGCAGTCGCCCTTCCGGCGGGGCATGGGGTGCTGCCGCCGGGCGCCGCTTCAGGATGGTCACCCCCACCAGCGGCGCCACCAGCACGGCCACGAACCATGACGCGATCAGCGCCATGCCCACCACGGCGAACAGAGAAAATGTGTATTCCCCCGCGACACTTTTCGCGAACCCGACCGGGATGAACCCCGCCACTGTCACAAGGGTGCCGGTCAGCATGGGGAACGCGGTCGAGACATAGGCGTAGGTCGCGGCCCGTGTCAGGGTCCAGCCTTCCTCCAGCTTGCTGACCATGCTTTCCACCGTAATCATGGCGTCATCGACCAGCAGGCCGAGGGCGATGATCAGCGCGCCGAGCGAGACGCGCTGCAGGTCAATGCCGAACATTTTCATGCACACGAACACGACTGCCAGCACGAAGGGAATGCAGAACGCCACCACCGTGCCCGCGCGGGCGCCAAGGCTGAGGAAGCTTATGCCCAGCACGATGACGATGGCCTCGAACAGGGCCTCGGTAAAGTCCCCTACCGCGTCATGCACCACCTTGGGCTGGTTGGCGACAAGGTGCGCCTCGATGCCGATGGGCATGCGGGCGTGCAGTTCAGCCATTTTGGCCGTGATGTTCTTCTCCAGTTCCAGCACGTTGCCACCACTGCGCATGCTGAGCGCCAGCCCGATCGCATCCTGCCCGCCCACGCGGAACATGGTCTGCGGCGGGTCGGAATGGGTGCGGGTGATAGTGGCGATGTCACCCAGCCGGATCTTGCGGCTGCCGGCATAGACCGTGACATTGGCAATGTCCTGCACCGACCCGAACTGCCCGGTGGGCTGGACCTGTATCTGTTCGCGCCCGGTATCGATCACGCCGGATGGTACGGTGGCGTTCTGCGCCAGCAGGGCGGCCGCAATCGTGGCCCCGTTTATGCCCAGCCGGGCCAGGTGGTGGGTGGAGAAATCGACATAGATCTTCTCGTCCTGCGCGCCCAGCGTGTCGATCTTGGCCACGTCGGGCACATGCAGCAGTTCGTCGCGCACCGTCTCGACATAGTCACGCAGTTCGCGGTGGGAAAAGCCATCGGCGGTAAAGCCGTAGATGATACCGTAGGTATCGCCGAACTCGTCATCAAAGAACGGGCCGAGCGTGCCCTGCGGCAACTGGGCCTTGATGTCGCCCACCTTCTTGCGCACCTGGTACCAGATGTCGGGCACTTCCGCCTTGGGTGCGCCGGACAGCAGGTTGACGAAAATCGTGGTCTTGCCCGCCAGCGTATAGCTCTTGACGTAATCGAGGTCAGGCGTTTCCTGCAGTTTCTTCTCGATGCGTTCGGTCAGCTGGTGGGTGGTTTCCTCCACCGACGCACCGGGCAGGAACGCCTCCACCACCATGGTCTTGACGGTAAAGGGCGGGTCTTCATTCCGGCCCAGTCTGAAGTAGGACTGGATGCCGGCCACGCCGATCAGGATCATGAAGAACAGGACCAGCGCACGGTGGCGGATGGACCAGTCGGACAGGTTTATGCCCCCCGGCGCGCGTGGCTCAGGGACGGACATCGGCTTCATCCAGCAGGCTGACCTTTTCTTGCGGATACAGCGCCTGCACGCCTGCCGTCACTACCCTGTCCCCGGCGTTCAGGCCGGATGCGATCACCACGTCATCGGTGGCATAACGGGCAATGGTGACGGGGCGCTGGGAGACGCGCAGCGTGTCGGGGGCCACGATCCAGACCGCAGGTTTGCCGTCCTGTGTGGCAAGGGCGGCGGGCGGCAGATGGACGGTTGGCGCTGATGATATGGACAGATGCCCCGTCACCACCGCGCCCAACGGCATCATGTCCCGCGTGGCGCGCAGTAGCGCCTTGGTATGATAGGTGCGGGTCAGCGGATCGGTATCGGGCGCGATTTCATAGATCGCGGCGGGTGCGCAGGTAGCAGGCGCTGCGTCCAGGCACACCTTCATGGTCATGCCCACGGTCAGACGGGACTGCGCCAGGGCTTCGGGCATGTCGAACTGCCCGTCCAGCCCGCCACCCGCCGCCATGCGCAGGACGGGCTGGCCTGCGGCCACCACCTCGCCTGCTTCCACCAGCCGGTCGGTCACGATGCCGTCCTCGGGCGCCATCAGGCGGGTGTAGCCAAGCTGTTCCTGCGCCACGCGTACCTGCGCCTGTGTCGCCTGCACCTGGTCCTGCGCGGTTTTGTAGCGGCGCACCGCGTCGTCATAATCGTTGCGTGAAATGGCCTCCACCGGCAGCAGGGCTGCGGCCCGCTGCTTCAGGGGGGCAGCCTGTTCCAGCGCCGCTTTTGCCGTGGCGTTTTCCGCCAGCGCCGTGCGCAGCGTCTGCTGTGGCACCGTGTCATCCAGCCGCGCCAGCACGTCCCCCGCACGCACGACGCTGCCTGCGGACACGGAACGTTCCACCACCTTGCCGGGCAGGCGGAAGGCGAGGTTGATGGACTGATGGGCGGAGACCTGTCCCGTCACCACCTCGCCGTTCGTGTCAGGCGTCGGGTCCACAATGACGGATCGGACGGGGCGGACTTCCTCCACTGCCACCTTCTTGTGGCAGGCTGAAAGCAGAAGCAGCAGGCAGAGCAGGATCAGGCCCGGAGCGCTACGCGGTTTTTCCACGGCGGGCGCGGGATATTGGCCCGGCGGGAGGCTGCCTTCCCTGTGCAGGATCGGATGAAGAATGGTAGCCAGGAAAGATGGAGGCTGGGCATGGCCCACGCTTTCATTGCCAGTATGTCTGGTTTGCATGGATACCGATCACCCTCAGTCATGTCCTGAATCCAGCGGCACGACGCAGCCGTTATGGCTTGCATAGACGAGACCGTATCGTATTGCAATGGCGTACAGGTGCTACTGTCGGCTGGCTGCAAACACGCGGGTAACAGGTGGGATTACGTAGGCACACATATGGTGCTGATCCGTTTGTTTTACCTTATTCGGCCCTAAACCGGCCAATTTGGCATGAACCAGCATGAATGAGCGGGTTCAGACATGAGCTCAGATAGGAACAAATTGGGGCGGGCATTCAGCGTTTCCCATGGCGCAATGCTATCAAGCTATTGGAAGGGGATGAAGGCGCTACGCTGGAACACCTTCATATGCACTCAGGAATCCCTCGATATTATCGCTCATCAGGAGCGGCATCCGAGCCCGTATGACCTCCTCTGGCCAGTCCCACCATGCCAGTGCGAGCAGCCGCTCGATGGTTCTCTCGGGGAAGCGGTATCTGATAACCCGGGTCGGATTGCCGCCGACGATGGCGTAAGGCGGCACGTCCCTGGTCACCACCGCCGCCGTGGCAATGATCGCGCCAGACCCGATGGTTACACCTGACATGATGTTGGCCCGCGCGCCGATCCAGACATCATTGCCGATGACGATATCCCCCTTGGTGGAATGGTCATCGGATGCGTCAGCTGCTTCGGGCCAGAAATTGCACTGGTTCTTGAACGGGTAGGTGGTGATCGTGTCCGTGCGGTGGTTGCCCAGGATCATCAGCACTTCGCGGGCAATCGAGCAGTATTTCCCGATCTTCAGGCCGGCATATTCGGCCTCTATGATGATGGGAGAACCCTTGGCGCCATACGTATGGTCCCCGATCTCCCAGCCCCATTCCTCAATCTCGTGGGCAAGCGTGTAGCGTAGGAGCAGCGAAAAGGCATTCTTGCCGTAATACATCTGGGCAGTTTTCTCCCATCATGGTTGAGGTTAAGCGGCTGTCGATATGTGTTTTTGCACATCGGTCACAGGAATCAACTGCCTTGCCATAGTGGACTTGTTAAGAACGAGATATATGAAGCGCTATCAACCTCTTTATTCCTTCCTGATCAGTTCCAGCCCCTCTTCATATGTCATC
>NZ_CADP01000115.1 GCF_000285295.1 Komagataeibacter europaeus LMG 18890
GGAGAAGATACATGGCGAATGACATGAACTATCAGGCCGCTCGTGAAGCAGACGCGCTTCATAGAGCGACAATTCCTCATGCGGTCTCCGCACGGTTTATCCGTGCTCGCCGCGCTCTTCATGTCACGCTCTCCAACGGTGTTGAGATAAGCGTGCCTGTGAGTCTGATACAAGATTTGCAGGACGCTTCCCTGAATGATCTGGCCGAGATCGAGATCACCCCGCTGGGGAATGGCCTTCACTGGCCCCGTCTCGACGCCGATGTTCTGGTCGAAGGTCTGATCCACGGTATCTACGGTTCCAGGAGCTGGATGGCGGCACAGATGGGACGTGTGGGCGGATCATCCGCCAGCCAGGCAAAGGCGACGGCAGCACGCCGGAATGGTGCTAAAGGCGGTCGGCCAAGGAACGTCGCGTAAGAAAGACGGCTGACCACTGTGAGCTAGACAGGCCGGTGAGCATGGTGGTTGCTGAAACCGCAAAAGGTTATTACATTGGTAATAACATTAGGGGGGATTCACTATGGTCGAGCTGAAAGTGCGAAAATTCGGAAACTCACTCGGGGTCGTACTACCCAAGGAAGTGATTTCACGGCTGAACACCCAGGATGGCGCGCCCCTGTATCTGATCGAAGCACCAGAAGGCGGATATCGGCTCGTGCCCTATGATCCTGACTTCGAAACCAAAATGACAAAGGCTGAAGATATTATGCGGCGTTACCGTGATACGCTGCATGTTCTGGCTCAATGACAGCCTTCGTCTGGATAGACGAACGGGATACCTTGATCCTGCATGATCGGCTGTTGGGGGTGCATGGTGGCGCTTCCGGCGTACGGGATGCAGGTCTTCTGAAATCCGCGCTTGCCCGGCCACAGCAGCATGCGGCTTATGCGGATCCGCTGGATCCAGTGCATCTGGCGGCCGTCTATACGGCGGGTATCGTCAAAAACCATCCTTTCATCGACGGGAACAAGCGTACGGGCTTTGTGCTCGGTGTGCTGTTTTTGGAACTGAACGGCTATCGTTTCACGGCAGCCCAGGAAGATGCAGCAAATGCGGTTCTCGCGCTGGCGGCAGGTCAGATGGACGAACTGGGCTATGCGGCATTCCTGACCGCCAATGTCGCATCCGAAAGGGTATGACGGTAAACGAGGAACGCGATGAGTGTGCTTTTTTCGTTTCCTGAGGTGGTTCTGGCGACATTTGTCTTTATGGACCAGACTAATATGGCTAAGTCTTTTTTTTTGAGTAAACTCAGGAGGCTTTCGCCATGCGCACGGTCAACATCCACGAAGCCAAGACCCATCTGTCCCGGCTGATTGACGCGGCCATGAAAGGGGAAAGCTTCATCATTGCCAAAGCCGGCCGGCCGATGGTGCGGGTCAGCCCGATTACGGCTCCTGAAGAGTTACAGCAACGGCGTCTGGGGTTTCTTGCTGGAAAAATCCGGGTGCCCGAAGATTTTGATCGCATGGGACAGGACGATATTGTGTCTCTGTTCGACGGTCCGGCATGAGGCTTCTTCTGGATACCCATCTGCTGCTTTGGGCGGCCGGAGAGCCTGACAAGCTGTCAACACGGGCGAAAACCCTGATGGAAGATCAGGACAATGTTCTGGTCTTCAGTGCGGCCAGTCTCTGGGAGATCACCATTAAGACCAGGCTGGGACGGGCAGACTTCCAGGTCGATCCTCATCTGCTGCGACGCGGTCTGATCGAAAACGGTTATGAGGAGTTACCGATCACCAGCCAGCACGCCTTGGCAGTCGGACAACTGCCAGATGTGCATCGGGATCCCTTTGATCGGATCCTTGTGGCACAGGCCACGGTGGAAGGATTGCTTCTGCTGACCCATGATCCGCTGGGAAAGGCTTATCCAGGCCCGATCGAAGCAGTCTGAAGGAGATCGACCAGTATGAGCTACAAAAATAGGTCCATGCCCTCGCTGCACAGTGACGAAGCGGCCGAGGATTTCGTCGCGACCGCCGATCTGACCCGGTATGACCTGTCCGGTTTCAAGCCCATGCGCTTTGAGATCGAACCCAAGGCGGCCGCCCTCAACATGCGCCTGCCGGCGTCCCTGCTGGAGACCGATGTCGCACAGACGCGGTAAAGTATATTCCGACCAGAACAGAGGAGATCGGGCGATGTAGGTACGCTCGGAAATCACTCCGCGCGTCATGGAGGGGAAGCTCCCATGTCTCGCACCTATCATCACAGCCGCAAATACGGTCGCAATCATCGCTGGGCCAACCAGCCGGATCGCTGTGGCTATGGAGGCTCACGTGAAGCCTCTGAATCTCCCAACTGGTACAGTCATCTGCACGATATCCGTCCTGGCCGTCATCATGACAGGCATGTTGCCCGCCTGATCATCAAGGGCGACCTCGATCCTGTCGAGGCGGTCTTTCCGTATACCGGCACCCGGCGACCCCACGAATATTACTGGTAATCTTCAGCGCGGGAATGAGAGGTCGTTCCCGCGTTCTGTTTCCGTCTGGATTTTCAGGCCAGTTTTGGCCTGCGTCCACGTTTTTTTTCCGGTACATGCGTGACCGGCACCTGATCTTCAGCAGTGGGGGCTATAACATCAGGTGCGGTCCTGGCTGCCCGCCCCAGTCCGATTTTCTGTGCCAGGGCAGAGCGTCGGGCTGCATAGGTGGGTGCTACCATCGGGTAGCTTGCAGGCAGGACCCATTTCTCCCGATACTGTTTTGGCGTCATGCCATAGGCGGACTGGAGATGACGCTTGAGCATCTTCAGTTTTTTTCCGTCCTCCAGACAGACAACGTAATCTGGAAAGACCGATTTCTTCACAGGCACGGCCGGTACCAGATTCGGTGTTTCGGTTGTCGTCTGTTCCAGACTGCCGAGTGCCTGAAGCACCTTGGCGATGAGGCCGGGCAGAGTATCCGCCGGAACCGTATTGCTGCTGACATAGGCCGTGACAATCCGGGTCGTCAGTTCCCGCAGCGTGTCTGTTTCAGATGATTGTGTTTCGTAGTCAGTCATGGTCGTTTCCGTCTGTTGTCCTGTCATGTTCCCGGTCCCTGTCGAAGGCATGAAGCCCTGCGCGTCTCCAGCATATTTTCAGGTCGCCCGAAGCGGTATTCCTACCCCCCCGAAGCTGCCTTGCAATATCCAGGAAGGCCCCGAGCAGGGTGGCACGGTCATCATCAGTCAGATCGACCAGTCCTGCCTTCTGTACCAGGCCGCCCAGTTCGATCAGATGATGGGTGCGTTCCCGTCGCGCCTTCGCCCAGTCGCGCATGTCAGTACGTGCCTTTCGTGCCTGATGGCGATGGATCAGGGCCGCCTGCTTTCTGATCTGTCTTTCAAGCGCCAGAAGCTCCGCTCTGATCATTTCCGGTTCCTTTCCGGCCGCCCTTTTTTCCGCCTGCCTGAAAGAACGCCGTCCCCCGTTCGGTCCACCTCGCGACGGCTTCGGGTTTGCCGTCCGCCTGCTCGATAGCCGCAAGCAGTACACCGGCCAGCGCCTCGATCGACATGGTATCGGCTCCCGTCGCCTCGACCAGTTCACCGAGCTGGATGGTTATTTGCGCCTTAAGCTGCTTCGCCTTTTCCTGAAGCGCCTTCAGTTCCGTATCAATGTCCCGTGGTTTACGCATTTTTGGTCCCCTGTTCTGCTGGTTTGTGCCATACTCTATCACACAGGCGAGAACCGCGTCACTCATCCAGAGTAATCAATTCTTATGGCGCAGTAAAATGTGAGTGCGCGCTTATACGTCACTTCGTGACATGCGCTTAAGGGGTGTGATAGGATCGTGCTCATGGCGATCTATCACCTGCATGCAAAGGTCATCAGCCGCGCCACCGGCCGGAGCGCCGTGGCGGCGGCGGCTTATCGCGCAGCGTCCCGCCTGCATGATGTGCGGCTGGATCGCGACCATGACTTTTCCAACAAGAGCGGCGTGGTGTATTCCGAGATCCTGCTGCCCGATGGCGCGCCGGAACGGTTTCTTGATCGTGCGACCCTATGGAATGAGGTCGAGGCGATCGAGAAACGCAAGGATGCCCAGCTTGCCCGTGAGGTGGAGTTTTCAATCCCGCGCGAAATGACCCAGGCGCAAGGGATCGCGCTGGCACGGGATTTTGTGCGGGAGCAGTTCGTGGAACGCAGTATGGTGGCCGATCTCAATGTACATTGGGATATTGGTGAGGACGGACAGGCGAAGCCCCATGCACATGTGATGCTGTCCACGCGGTCTGTGGATGAGAATGGTTTCGGTGCGAAAGAACGCTCATGGAACGACAAGGAACTCCTGCTGACATGGCGGGAGCGATGGGCGTCACTTGCCAATGAACGGCTGGCCGAACTGGACCTGGACGTGCGGATCGATCATCGGTCGTTCGCGGCACAGGGGATCGACCTTGAGCCGCAGAACAAGATTGGTCCGGCCGGAATGCGCCGGGAAGAGCGGGGCGAGGATGCGGAACGGGTTGCTGATCATCTGGAGATCGCGCGACGCAATGGGGAAAAGTTGCTGGCTGAGCCTCATGTGGCGCTGGAGGCGCTGACGCGACAGCAGAGCACATTCATCCGGCAGGACCTGGCGCGGTTCGTGGACCGGCATACGGCGGACGCGGAACAGTTCAGTGCTGTCATGGTTCGGGTGGAGGCATGTCCGGAGCTGGTAGCGCTCGGGAAAGACGGGCACGGGCGAGAGCGGTTTTCCACACGGGAGATGATCGGGGTCGAGCAGCGGCTGGAAGAGGCGTCGCTCGCGATGGGACAGTCCCAGGGTCATGCGGTGCCGCTGGCGGTGCGTCGGGTAGCGATGGCGCGGGACGGGCTTGGGGACGAGCAGGCGCTGGCGGTGGGCGAGGTCACGAAGTCCCGCGACCTGTCCGTCGTGGTCGGGTATGCCGGGACGGGGAAGAGCACCATGCTGGGTGTGGCCCGTGAGGCGTGGGAGGCAGCCGGGTACCGGGTGCGCGGGGCGGCGCTGTCGGGGATCGCAGCGGAAGGTCTGGAAGCCGGGTCCGGGATCGAGAGCCTGACGCTGGCCTCCCTGGAGCGTGCGTGGGAACGTGGGTTCGACCTGCTGGAGCGCGGGGACGTGCTGGTGGTGGACGAGGCCGGCATGGTGGGGTCAAGGCAGATGGAGCGGGTTTTGTCAGCCGCGCGCGGGACCGGGGCCAAGGTGGTGCTGGTGGGCGATCCCGAGCAGTTGCAGGCGATCGAGGCTGGTGGGGCGTTCCGGGCGGTGGCCGAGCAGGTCGGGTCGGTGGAAATCACGACGGTGCGCCGGCAGCGTGAAGGCTGGCAGCAGGCGGCCACGAAGGAGCTGGCGACGGGGCGGACGGGGGAGGCGCTGGGTCGCTATGAGGCGGCTGGCCTGGTGCGTGGGCATGACACGCTGGAAGAGGCGCGGGCCGGAGTGGTGGCCGGGTGGGATGAAGCCCGGCAGGCCGCCCCAGAAGAAAGCCAGATCATGCTGGCGCATCGGCGTGTTGATGTGCGGGCGCTGAACGAGGCGGCGCGGGAGATCCGTAAGGACGCGGGGGAGCTGGATGCTGATGTCGAACTGTCGGTGATGACGGTTCAGGGGGAGAGGCGTTTTGCGCATGAGGACAGGGTGTATTTCCTGCGTAATGACCGGGACCTGGGGGTGAAGAACGGCACGTTGGGCACGGTGCGTGGGCTGTATGGCATGGATGAGGACCGGATCATGCTTTCTGTGCAGCTTGATGGTCCTGATGGCATTGGGACCGGACGGGTCGTGTCCGTGCGGCTGTGGGAGTATGACGCGCTGGATCATGGCTATGCCGCCACCATCCACAAATCGCAGGGTGTGACGGTGGACCGGGCGCATGTGCTGGCGACGGGGAGCATGGACCGGCACGGGGCCTATGTGGCGCTATCGCGGCATCGGGAGAGCGTGTCCGTCCATTGGGGCCGGGATGATGTGGGCGACCGGGACGGGCTGGTGAAGCAGCTGTCGCGCGAGCGGCTGAAGGATACCACGCTGGATTACCCGCATGTCCGGGATCAGGATGCCGGATTTGCGCGGCGGCGCGGGCTGCATGTCCCCGAGAGCGAGATCGTGGTGGAGCGTGAGAAGGCCGCCTCTGGCCCCCGGCAGGACAGGCAGGCTGAAGGTGTGCCTATGCCAGAGCCTGCGTCAGCACAGCAAAAACGCGGGATGTTCGATGGACTGGACCTGTCCGTGCGGCCGGGGCGTCGCACGGCGGAAAAAGACGTGTCGGCCGGGATGGATGCCGGGGCCGGTAAGGGGGAAAGTGGGGTTGAGCGTGAGGCTCCTGTCTCTCCCTTTGTGGGTTTGAGGCTGCCCCGTGTGCAGCGTGAGCAAGTGCCGGCCGGACTGGACGGGTTTGTACCGGGGAGTGACCCGCTTCAGCAGGCGGTGGAGCGGTATGCGCGGGCCTGGGTGGATGCCGAGCGCATGGTGCGTCAGGAGCTGCCGGTGCTGGAGCACCAGAAGAGGGCGCTTTTTGAAGCCGGTCGGGATTTGGAACGGGTCCGGCGTGGTGGTGAGGCGGATCTGCGGGCGGCGCTGAAGCATCAGCCGGAGATCCGGCAGGCGCTGTATGGTCTGGAAGGTCCGGCACGGGCGCGCAAACTGGTCGAGGGGCTGGAGCATGAGGACAGGGTGCGGAAGAGTCCGGATCTGCGGGCGGCGCGGTTTGTGAAGACCTGGGACGGGCTGAGCCGGGAGCAGCAGGGTGTGGCGCTGAAGGAGCTGAAGCGGGATGCGCAGCTTGAGTCCATCCTGCGGGAGAAAAGCCGCGAGCTGGGCATCAGGAAGGGATCGACGCTCGATCACGGGTTGCATCCCCATCAGCGGGAGCAGGCCCTCTCACGCTCCAGGTCGCGCGGTATGGATATGGGGATGTAGGATTTTTCTGGAAAGATATCGTATTTATATTTATGATATCATTTCAGAAATTAGGAGTTCTGTCATGTCTTCTGTGGTTATTCGCAATCTTCCGGAAGAGACGCATCGGGCGCTGAAGGCGCAGGCTGTGCTGCATGGACGCAGCACAGAAGCGGAGATCCGGACCATTCTGGAAGCTGCCGTCCGGCCCTCGCAGCGGGTGCAGCTGGGGTCGCTTCTGGCGTCTATTGGTCGTGAGGCCGGTGTGCGTGAACAGGATGTCACGACCTTGCAGGTTCGCGATCAAACTCCGGCCGAGCCGATGTCCTTCGAATGATCCTGCTTGATACCAATGTGATTTCCGAGCCGTGGAAACCTGCCCCTGAACCGCTTGTCCTGGCCTGGATTGATGCGCAGGCGATCGAGACGCTTTTTCTGTCCGCCGTCACAGTAGCGGAGTTGCGTTTCGGGATCGGAGCGATGCCGGCGGGTCGGAGACGTTCGGTGCTTCATGAGCGGTTGGAGCGGCAGGTTCTGCCCCTATTCGCGGGACGTGTCCTGTCGTTCGATCTAGCGGCGTCTCAAGCCTATGCCGAACTGATGGTGCGGGCTAGGTCAGAGGGGCGGGCAATTGGCAAGGCGGATGGCTATATTGCCGCGACCGCCGCATCTCGTGGTTATGCTGTAGCCAGCCGCGACGTGTCGCCTTTTGAGGCAGCCGGTGTGCGGGTTCTTAATCCGTGGGAGGGCGTCTGATGCCGGACACAGATCCCGCAGCGCAAGCTTTCGACGATCTGCGGGCTGAAGTGTCGGTGCTGCGTCGGGCTGTGGAAGCGTTGCCGCAGGCGTGGCGGGATAACCGACCGCCGGATTACACGGAGGATCTGGCCCGCGTCGTAAAAGCCATGAACGCGGTTAGTACGCGGATGAAGGCGATTGAGGACACTCCAACGCTGAAAATGACGCCTCAGGCGTATGGGCAGGGGATACGGGAGGAAGGACTAGGGCCTGTTAGATCTTAAAATACTTCCTATATTGTATGGATTGAAGAAGGAGACGGAACAGGCACTTTCACTGATGAGACATGGGCGATCTGGGAACCGCTGATTGAGGCGGTTCGGCCAAGGGGCAAGACACCGCCCCATGATCTGCGGCGTACGATAGCAGCGATCTTCTGGCGTCATGAGAATGGTGCGAAATGGCGAAGTATCCCCGCTGAGCTGGGTCCGTGGTGGCGGGCGGCGCAGCTTTTCATCCGCTGGGCGAAACTGGGGGTGTGGGAACGCCTGCTCGAACTGGTTCAGGAGCACCACGGAGTGGCGCTGGGCATGACTTTTCTGGATGGCACGAACATCAGGGCTCACCACAAGGCGGCGGGAGCCCAAAAAAA
>NZ_CADP01000114.1 GCF_000285295.1 Komagataeibacter europaeus LMG 18890
GGTGAGCCCTGATGTTCGTGCCATCCAGAAAAGTCATGCCCAGCGCCACTCCGTGGTGGTCCTGAACCAGTTCGAGCAGGCGTTCCCACACCCCCAGTTTCGCCCAGCGGATGAAAAGCTGCGCCGCCCGCCACCACGGACCCAGCTCAGCGGGGATACTTCGCCATTTCGCACCATTCTCATGACGCCAGAAGATCGCTGCTATCGTACGCCGCAGATCATGGGGCGGTGTCTTGCCCCTTGGCCGAACCGCCTCAATCAGCGGTTCCCAGATCGCCCATGTCTCATCAGTGAAAGTGCCTGTTCCGTCTCCTTCTTCAATCCATACAATATAGGAAGTATTTTAAGATCTAACAGGCCCTAACGATCCGCATACATATGGAGGCTTGATAGATATATCGATACGCAAAAGAACGCGTCATAGCTGATCTCCTGCCACCGGTCGGTCCCGCCCGGTAGCACGGTTTGCGACGGTAGCAGGTTTCCTGGCTCACGGATCATGGCAGCTCGGTCCTGTCTTCCCACTCCCTTACTGGAAGCAGTGACCCATCTGATCGGACATCAGATGATCGGATCCGGCTACATACCGCCTACAGTTGCGGGCGCAGCTACCGACTGGCTCCCGGATCATCGCAGATCCCGCCAGAGCTTACGGTATTCCCTATTAATCCGCTTGCGCGGCACCACCGACATAAAAGCTGGTCGCAATATGCGTCAGATTTCGTGATCTACGCAATATGGATTTTCTAAAAACCTGCGATGAAAGAGCATGGTATCCTTCACACAGACGGGAAGCTGGCAGACTTGCACTGCTCGCGGGCGTGCGTCACACTACCTCTACATCAAAGGCCCCGTGCGAACGGGTTAATAGGGAACGCCGTGCGTTCTGGCAGGACTTATCAGGGTCCGGGAACAAGTCGGTGGCTGCCCCCGCAACTGTAAGCGGAGAGATACCGGATCGTATGTCCTCTTAACAGGACCCGTCACTAGCTATGATCAACAGGCCGGGAAGACAGAACCGATATCAAGGACCCGTAAGCCAGGAGACCTGCCTTTGTGACGTAACCAGTTCTATCGGGCGGGGCGCCCGACAGACGGAGTGGCGATCATGTCTTCTGTTTTATCTGCTGCGTTCCCCATCCAGCGTGTTCTTTCCTGACCTGTTCTAAAAAATTACATCCATTGGCCAATGGCGTGTCGCGGGTCTAATCCCGTCAAACGCTACAAGGGGAACATGAGAAATGCGTACATATTTTGGCGGCAACCAGCGAAATGGCACAGGTCGATCTTATTTCGGATCGGAGAGCCTGACTCCCGCACAGAAACGGGCCATTCTGTCCCTGCCGAAAGACGGGGGGTATGGAACCTTGCTGGATGGAGGAAGCATCAGATCATCTCTCGTACTGATGGGCTTTATTGCAGGTGGATGTTCTGCGCGATGGGGGATGGGGCGTTCCCGCCTTACCGCACGCGGTCGGGAACTGCGACACAAACTCGAAGGCTGCGGATCTTAGAGCGTTTTCTGTTCGATTTGAATCATTTGGGATTCCCTTATCTGGCGCGATCTGATTCAAGATGACGGCCGGGGCTGGAGGCCGGCCTGAATGTCGTCACGTACGCTGTCTCTGGATCTTCGTGAACGTGTTGTAGCAGCCGTGTCCGGTGGCCTGTCCCGCCGCCAGGCCGCCGAACGGTTTGGTGTCAGTCCAGCCAGTGCGATCCGTTGGTGTACCCTGGCCCGAGAGACCGGGAGTGTCACGCCGAAGCCGCGAGGCGGTGATCGCCTCTCAGGCCGGATCGAGGCGCAGGCCGCGCGTATTCGCGCCCTGATCGACGAGAAGGATGACCTGACGCTGGTCGAAATCCGGGCGCAACTGGCTGAAGAAGGGCATCATTTTAGCGTCGGCACGCTGTGGCGCTTCTGTGCCCGGCACCGGATCACATGGAAAAAAAGACAGCCCATGCGGCAGAGCAAGACCGACCGGACGTCCTGAAGCGTCGGCAGGACTGGTTCGACGCTCAGCCCGATCTCGATCCCGATCGCCTTGTGTTCATTGATGAGACCTGGGCGTCGACCAACATGGCACGACGCTACGGTCGTGCCCCGCGCGGCCAGCGGCTGCGCTCGGCCGTTCCCCATGGGCACTGGAAAACAACCACCTTCATCGCGGGCCTGAGGCTGACCGGCCTGGTCGCACCGATGGTGCTGGACGGGCCGATCAACGGCCGGAGCTTCCAGATCTATGTCGAGCGTGTCCTCGTGCCGGACCTGCGACCGGGCGATGTGGTCGTGATGGACAATCTCGGCTCCCACAAGGGAGCGGCCGTGCAGGCAGCAATCGAGACCGCTGGTGCAACTCTCCTGTTTCTGCCGCCCTACAGCCCTGACTTCAACCCGATCGAGATGGCCTTCTCAAAACTCAAGGCCCATCTGCGCCGCGCCGCCGAACGCACACGCGACGCTCTGTGGGACAGGATCGGTTCTCTCATCGATCTGTTCACACCCACAGAATGCGCCAACTTCTTCACCGCCGCTGGATATGAACCAGATTGAAAAGAAAACGCTCTAGAAGCCTGTCGGCAGTATGCGTTGTGAGATAGGAACAGAGAATTTCTACGATACAGAGATCGCCGACCGGTTGGTCCACGGACAAATTTTCAGCGTTTACCATGACTTTATTTCGTGTCTCCGTCGTGAACTCCGGGACAGGAGAAAGACGCATCGACTCACCTGTCGGCACTAAAAAAGTGACTGCGTCAGGCACGGATCACGCTATCCATCTGTCGCCAGGTCCAGCAGTGCTTATCATTTTCTATTCTTTATGACCCCGTACAGTCAGGCATGTCTTGACTCACTGATTCATACCCGCGAGTTCTATAAAATCGCGTAAATATTGAATGTCTTCATCCGTCTCGCGATGACCAAGAAAGATCTGTTTCGCAATACCGTTTATACCAAGTTTAACAGGATAAAGCTCAAAGCGAGAGGCATATTCTTCGACAAGCCATCGTGGAAGTGCTGCAACACCGCGGCCATGTGATACCATGACAAGCATGATATCGGTCGTTTCTATCTGCTTCTGCTGTCGCGGGGCTATGCCTGCGGGTTGCAAAAACTGAGTATAGATATCGAGGCGCTCTGACGGTACGGGGTATGTAATCAGTATTTCGCCAATGAGCTGATCTGGCAAAACATACTGTGAATTTCGCAAAGGATGTTCGGGGCCTACAACTAGTACCAGTTCATAGTCAAAAACCGGCGTAAATTTAAGGCCTGGCTTGTAGAGCGGATCCGGGGTCACAAGAATATCGATCTCGTTGCTGAATAGCGCACCTATTCCGCCAAACTGAAATTTCTGGCGCACATCTACATCTACCTTGGGCCATCTTTCCAGATAGGGCGACACTACTTTCAAAAGCCATTGATAGCAGGGATGACACTCCATCCCGATGCGAAGCGTTCCGCGCTCGCCAAGGGCGAACTGTTCAAGCCGATCTTCTGCCAGCGTGAATTGTGGAAGGAGACGGTTGGCAAGAGACAGGAGCCACTCTCCCGCCTGAGTGAGCACGAGAGAGCGTCCTTCACGTTGCCATATCTTCACGCCAAGCTGGCTTTCCAGCTTGCGGATGGAATGACTAAGCGCAGGCTGGGTCAGATTGAGGCGCGCTCCTGCAGCCGTCAATGAGCCTTCGCGCGCAACTTCCTGAATGATCGCCAAATGGCTGCGCTCAAGAATACTCATGTTCTACGCACCATATATGATTGCCGTTTATACATCTATGAAAACATATCATTTTTCTTCATATATCCGAAACCCTATCTTCCAGAAGCCATACATCATCTGGATAAATCTTCATGGTTACGACCCATAATCTCGGCTTCCCTCGCATCGGCTTCAAACGTGAACTCAAGTTCGCCCTTGAAGCTTACTGGAAAGGCCAGTCTTCCCTCGCCATGCTGGAGCAGGTTGGCACGGAACTACGCGCACGCCACTGGCGGGATCAGGCTGGTCTGGATCTCGCACCGGTCGGTGATTTTTCCTTTTACGACCAGATGCTGGACATGAGCTTCATGCTCGGAAACCTGCCCACCCGTGTGCGTGACTTCCATGGTGACCAACTCGATAATTATTTCCGGGTTGCCCGCGGTCGCTCAGCAGCGGTTGGTGAAGAAAACACCGGATGCTGCGGCGGTGTCGCCGCCGGTGAAATGACTAAATGGTTCGATACAAACTATCATTATATCGTTCCGGAATTTGATGCCGAGACGACGTTTACCCTTGATGCTTCGCGGTTGCTGAGCCAGTTGGACGAAGCGCGGAAGCAGGGTATCCGGACGAAGCCGGTCATTATCGGCCCGATAACCTATCTTGCACTCGGTAAGGCCAAAGATGGTTCGGACAAGCTGGATCTGCTGCCGCGACTGTTGCCCGTATATGCCATACTGCTCGACGCGCTTGCTCAGGCGGGTGCCGGGTGGGTGCAGATCGATGAGCCGGTTCTGGTAACGGAACTGGATGCATCGTGGCAGAACGCTTTTGTGCAGACCTATCAGGCGCTTGATACCCGCCGGGTCAAACTGCTGCTGGCCACGTACTTCGGTCAGCTGCGCGAAAATCTGGCCCTGGTGAGCAGGCTCCCCGTGCAGGGCGTGCATCTCGATACCATTAATGCGCGGGAGGAGGTCTCTGAACTGGTAAAGACGAGCCCGCCAGATCGGATAATTTCCCTTGGGATCGTCAATGGCCGAAATATCTGGAAGACGGACCTGGAAGCGACGCTGGACTGGCTGGAACCTGTGGCAAAGCTGCTGGGAGACCGGCTCTGGATCGCGCCGTCCTGTTCCCTGCTGCACGTGCCTGTGGATCTGGCGGCCGAAGAGAAGATGGACGCCGAGATCAGCTCGTGGCTGGCTTTTGCCGTGCAGAAGCTGGACGAAATCCGCGTGCTGGCCCTTGCTCTTGACCGGGGGCGTTCTGCTGTGACGTCAGAACTGGTTACCAATCGGGCTGCGCTGGACTCACGCCACAGTTCGCCCCGCGTAAACAATCCGGATGTAAAAAATGCCATTGCGGCCATCACTGAATCGCTTGGCCGTCGGAGGAGTGAATTTGCTGCTCGCGCAGCAAAACAGGCCGCACTGCTGCAACTGCCGCTTTACCCGACCACCACCATCGGCTCTTTTCCCCAAACCAGAGAAATCCGTCTCGCGCGCAGTCAGTTCAAATCCGGAAAAATTGACGAAGGAACATATAAGGCAACCATGCGTCGTGAAATCGAACATGCAGTGCGCGAGCAGGAAAAGTTGGGTCTGGACGTGCTGGTCCACGGCGAGGCGGAACGCAACGACATGGTCGAATATTTCGGTGAGCAGCTTGAGGGGTATGTGTTCAGCCAGAATGGATGGGTTCAGTCCTACGGCTCGCGCTGTGTGAAACCGCCGATCTTGTTCGGAGATATCAGCCGCCCCAAGGCAATGACGGTAGAGTGGATCAGCTACGCAGCATCCCTTACCGACAAACCAATGAAAGGCATGCTGACTGGGCCAGTCACGATTCTTAACTGGTCTTTTGTCCGAGATGACCAGCCGCGCTCGGCCTCATGCTTTCAACTTGCGCTCGCCATCCGGGATGAGGTCCTGGACCTTGAAAAGGCCGGTATCCGCGTCATCCAGATTGATGAGGCTGCCTTGCGTGAGGGCCTGCCGCTGCGCAAATCGCAATGGCAGGACTACCTGACGTGGGCGGTGGAGGCCTTCTGCATTGCAGCCAATGGTGTCGCTGATGAAACCCAGATCAACACACATATGTGTTATTCAGAGTTCAACGACATTATCGCCGCCATCGCTGCCATGGATGCAGACGTTATCACCATTGAAACCTCGCGCTCCGACATGGAGTTGCTTGATGTCTTCGAGACGTTCAACTACCCGAATCAGATTGGACCGGGGGTCTACGACATCCACTCACCCAACATCCCCACCGAAGCGCAGATGGTTACTTTGATGGAGAAAGCGAATGAGCGCATTCCAGCACAACGTCTGTGGGTGAATCCGGATTGCGGGCTCAAGACGCGCCAGTGGAACGAGGTCATCCCGGCACTCGTCAATATGGTACGCGCGGCCCGCACGCTGCGGGAGAAGTCGGCCTGAACCGCGGACTACACGTGGCGGACGCGGCAGTCGGGTGATTGTATCAAAGCTGTGACCATTCCCTGACGATAACATGAGAGACTGGTCGCACGTCACCGGAAAGCAATGCGTCTGACCGGCTCTCGCTATCAGGGACCGGGAAGACGCCCGGCATAGCTTTCGTCCATTCGTACTTATCGGTACAAAGCCATTGTTGGCATAACAAATCTTATAAGACATATGGATTCGGTGGCGAAAGCAGTCTGTCAGTTGATCCATATTCCCAGCCTGAAGAGCTTTCATCTCCGGTTCCCGTCTATGAATCCGCACAAAAGACAGAACCTTGCGCAAGGTTCTGCACCCAATACCAGTAATTAAGGTTTCCACCTTACCCTTAATCATGACAGGAAAAATTACCGCCCTCGCCCTGTATGATGGTGCGGAACGTAATCGATTGCTCATCGCCCAAGCGCGTCCGGCATCGAGCCTACAACACACATCAGGAAGCCCGACAGGACATGTTTGACTACCTCGAAATGTGCGGGATTCTTTATTTTCCTCAACCAACCAATAATCTGGCGCGCTGACGAACTGCCTCAAGTTCCTTCGCTGAGACCTTTCCTTTGAGCTTCGCGCTCCGCACCCGGCAATCCAGACTTCTCATCTGATCCGAGAGCACCACACTGGCGGGTTTTCCGATCACGACCACTTCAAACGGATAGCCTTTGATTTTAGTGGTCGTAGGGCAGCAAAGCATCATCCCCGCTTTGGCATTATAACTCGCAGGGCTGAGAACCACCGCTGGCCGATGCACAGCCTGTTCCCGCCCTGCCTGAGGGTCAAATTCCAACCAGACAATATCGCCGCAGTCAGGAACCCACGTGACCTGGGATTTGGTGCTCACAAGCTTTCGTCACCTACAGACTGTCCAAAGTCAATTTCCTCATGCTGGTTCAAATCGGTAATCCCGGCGACGAGGTCTTCCAGTTTGAGCGGTGTGGCGCGAACTGGCTCAATGATAACTCGACCATCTTCCTCGTGGACATTCACCATCTGGTCATCCTGAAGTTCGAGTGATGCGTGGATGCCTGGTTGCCTTATAACCACGCCCGATAGGCCGGGCTGATCAGTCAGACCTTGGCCCCTTTTGCTTTCGTGCCGGTTTTCCGTACCGCACGCGGTTTCGCTGAGGCCTTGGAACGAGGCATTTTCTTTGGCGACGCTGCGGAAGATCCAGATTCAGTTGCCGACGACCTGGATCGCCGCGAAATGGTTTTTTTGGTGGGTACTACGGCCTCAGCAGTATCGACCGATATTTCTTTCGCTGCACTATCGACAGAAGGTGCTGCGGGTGCCTCGTCCACGGGAGCGGTCGGGGGCACCAAAATCTTACGTCCAAGGCCCGCGTCTCGCGCCAGAGCCGCCCGCATTTTGGCATACTCCGGAGCAACCATGGGATAATCCATAGGAAGCTGCCATTTCTCTCGGTATTGCGTTGGC
This sequence comes from Komagataeibacter europaeus LMG 18890, assembly GCF_000285295.1. Taxonomy (GTDB): domain Bacteria; phylum Pseudomonadota; class Alphaproteobacteria; order Acetobacterales; family Acetobacteraceae; genus Komagataeibacter; species Komagataeibacter europaeus. Next base: position 7,631 of record NZ_CADP01000114.1, read on the forward strand.
GTCATCCCATACCTTGTCTGCAGGTGACGCTTGAGCATTTTGAGTTTTTTGCCATCTTCCAGACAGACGATGTATTCAGGAAATACCGACTGCGCGACTGGAACTGCGGGCTGCTGGGCCGGAATGCTGGCGTTTTTCTCTGGGACCGGTGTTGTTTCGCGGATAGCAGCGTAGACATCACGGATAAACGCCGGGACGTGTTCTGTCGGCAGAGAAGTATTGGTATTGCCGAGATGCGCTGCCACGATGTCGCTCATGGCAATTACAATTGCCGGGGATAGGTCGTCTGATTGGTCCATGATAAAGCCTCTCCGCTATATTTTTACCGAATAATATTGCCGGAGTGTAAGTCTTTATGCAATCGGCAAAATATGGCGTATCGAAAGCTGAATTATATATTGCGTTACGTTGCCTACATCGATCACATTGCACCATGAGCATCAAGTTCTATGCAAATTGTAAGCGGCGAAGCCTGCCCCTGATTACGCTATCAGACGGCGTAAACTGGCTCCTGCAGCGGGCCTGGCACAGAAGCTACGACTCACCTCAATGTCGATGATAAGTTTTTTAGTCCGAATATATCCATCCACGAATTTTCCATGACGTGGTGAGCGGATACAG
>NZ_CADP01000113.1 GCF_000285295.1 Komagataeibacter europaeus LMG 18890
TTCGCACGCTTCGATCCGAAGATCGTCATTTTCCCAGCGGAACCGGGGCGTCTCCTCAGTCTCCCGGTCGAGCCATTCGAGCGCCTCATGGGCACGCTCCTTGTCCAGCAGGCGACGTGCAACATCGCCGATAGAAGAGGACTGACGTTCACTCAGGTTGACTGCTTCGATATAGGCATCGACGTCACCTATTGCATCGGCCAGATCCTTCAGATGACCGAGGGTCTGCATGCGCGCAAAGTCGGTACGATAGTCTCCCTTCGCATTTGAGGCGGGAAGGTCGTGCAGTCGTGCAAGCAGCGTGTTTCTGAGTATGGCCGCGCCCGGCTTCCCCAGTGCTTCACCGCACGAGACAAGCAGGCGGTCACAGGTGCCATACCCGTCGTTATCGAGAAGTGTGAGCATATCCCTGACAGTGACAGCCGGATCCCGACCAGCCTGTCGTCCCCAGAGGGAGCCAAGATCGGAGACCGCTTCGCGAAACACATCTGACAGGTAACCGGAACTGTCATCAGAGCGCTCATAGACGGAAGGAGCAAGTTCCACGAGAAGACGCATGGCGGAAATGGCCTGCCCGACATCCGTCGTTGCAACATCGTTGAGAATGGATTGCCGTAAGGCATCGAGCTCGGTCGTAAGGGGTTTGATCCGGTCCCAGGGCAGGAATCCACGGGAACGCTGGATCGTTCGCAGCCTCTTTTCGATCTCCTTGCCGAGTTTGTCTTTCGCATGAGTGGCTGTCAGCGCCATGCGCAGCTTCCGGGTGAGCACGGCATCCTGTTCCGACAGTTCGACCAGAAGGTCTGCAAGCCGATCCGCACCAAGGGCTTTCAGATTGTTTTTCGTGACGGTCGTGCCAACTTTCGCGGATGCGGCGGATTTGCGGGTGGCAGGTTTTGTAGAAGGAGTGCGGACCATGAATGCAGATTATGACAGCGACACAGGGGACGCAATCAAAAGCCGTTGTCAGGAAAAAGAGGAAAAAAGCTAGGGCCTGTTAGGGCTTGATCCAGTCTGCTGCGGCAGCGATGTGGATGACCGCGAGGAACGACGTTGCTGTTTTTTCGTATCTGGTTGCGACAGCACCCCACTCCTTGAGGCGAGCCCAGAGGTTCTCGACAAAATGTCGACACCGATAGGCCCATTCTGGGCAGGCGACCGACCCATCGCGTCGTTTCGCAGGAATGGCGGGCCGGGCTCCCATGTCCCATATCCGTTCACGAAAGGCGTTAGACGCGTAGCCCTTGTCCGCCACTACCCACAGGGGAATGGAGGGGAGGTTGTCGAGCATGGCTGGTGCCTGGGGCAGTTCATGAGCCTGTCCGGGGGCCAGCGCAAAACCGAAGGCTTTTCCATGTCCGTCAGCGATCACGCAGACTTTCGTGCCATAGCCGTCGCGAGAGCGGCCAAGTGCTTCACGATGGTCCCGTTCTTCGAAAGAGGCCTCTTTTTTGGGCTCCCGCCGCCTTGTGGTGAGCCCTGATGTTCGTACCATCCAGAAAAGTCATTCCGAACGCCACTCCCTGTTGTTCCTGAACCAGTTCGAGCAAGCGTTCCCATACGCCGAGTTTCGACCAGCGGATGAAAAGCTGCGCCGCCCGCCACCATGGACCCAGTTCAGCGGGGATGCTCCGCCATTTCGCGCCATTCTCATGGCGCCAGAAAATTGCTGCTATCGTACGCCGCAGATCATGGGGTGGCGTCTTGCCCCTTGGGCGAACCGCCTCAACCAGAGGTTCCCAGATCGCCCATGTCTCGTCCGTAAAGGCGCCTGTTCTGTCTCCTTCTTCCATCCCTACAATATGGGAAGAAATTCAAGATCTAACAGGCCCTAACACTACAGTTGCAGTTTGGTTTCCGGCCTAGAAAGATGAAGAATTTGCGGTTTTTCTCGATGTAGACCGTCTGAAATTCGAGCTTTCTGGAAAGCACGGAAACCATGAACAATTAACGAACAAAACAAACTGCAACTGTAGTGCTAACGCTTGGCGAGGCTCATGCGCTGGCTGTTTTGCCAGAATTCATGGGCGACGATGGGGCCATGTTTCCCAGCCATGAGGCGATGGCCGAGAAGTCTGGGGCCTGTCGTCGAACCGTTATCAATGCCCTGAACCGAGCGTATGCCCTGGGCATTGTGAAGCACACGCCGCGCTACGTGTATGACCAGGCCCTGGGAAAGCGCGTCAGGACATCAAACGCCTACGAGATCGTCCTTTCTGCGCTTCATCAGGTGGCACAGGCCGCGCGTTTCCTCATGCGGAGCGTCAGGAACCACCTAAGTGCAAGACCTGCACACGAACGTCCCTTGTCTTCTCATCAACCTCGAGACATGAAAACCGGGAACTCTTCATTTTGGGTGGATACAAAATGGGGAGCACGTCAACCCGCGACCATTCGGGTCGAAGGGATATGCCTTCTGCCGTGCTGACACAGGAAATGGCGGTATCGTTCAGCACGCGTGGTCCAGCAGGCGATGAAGGTAGGCGGCCAGTACAACCGCCTCGTTATGCTGCGTGTCACGCGCGCCATACAGCAGGGTGATGGGACCGGCGCGCGCCATGTCCAGCAACTGCTGCACCGGATTGGGATTGGCCTGCAGTTCCGCGCTGTAGCGTTCCTGAAACCCGTCCCACCGGGCCGGGTCATGCCCGAACCATTGCCGCAGTCCGGTGCTGGGCGCGATATCTTTCAGCCACAGCGTCAGGTCAGCGCGCTGTTTGCTGACCCCACGGGGCCACAGCCGGTCCACCAGCACGCGGCTGCCATCATCGGGTGCGGGCGGGTCATAGACCCGCCTGACGTGAATGGTGTGTGTCATGCCTATCCGACCAGTGTCGCATCGGCCGCCGAACCGAAGAATTCGAAACGGATCTGGCTTTCGGGCACGCCACCGGCCTTCAGCGTGGCTATGGCATCACGCATGAAGCCGTCGGGGCCGCAGATATAATATGTCGCGGTCCGGTCGATTTCCCGTGCAAGCCATGTCGGTGTCATGCGGCCTGCATGGGTGGTGACGCCCGTGGCGTCCTGTGCCGCCTGCGGTGTCGCGCGGCTGTAGAACAGGTCGGCGCGCAGCATGCCCCTTGCAGCAAGATCGCGGATATAGGGGCCGAAGGCTTCCGTTGCGGGCGTACGGGTGGTGTGGATGTAACGCACGCCCGTGGCCGCACCCGCACCCAGCGCGCCCAGCATGGAAATGAATGGCGTCAGGCCAGAACCCGCGCTGAGGAATACGATGGGTGCGGGGGCCGGGTTGCCCAGCGTGAAATCACCCGCCGGAGCGGAAACCTGCAGCACCGTGCCCTCTTGCACGCTGTCATGCAGCCAGTCGGATACCACGCCATTGTCGATACGGCGGACGCTGATGCGGTAGGCATTTGAACCGGGGGCGGAGGAAATGCTGTAATTACGTCGTTCCGAGCCATATCCCGGCACGTCGAGGCGGAAGCTGAGATACTGCCCCGGCACATGGCGCATGACGGGCTTGCCATCGACGGGCGCCAGTTCGAAGGAGGTAACGGTCTCACTTTCCACCGTGCGGCGGCTGACACGGAAGGGACGCCAGCCAACCCAGCCACCGGGGGCCGCGGCATGGGCCACGTAAATCTGTTCTTCCCGCCCGATCAGGATTTCAGCCAGGAACCAGTAGGCCTTGCCCCACGCATCCATGATATCGGGGGTTGCCGCATCCCCCAGAACATGGGCGATGGCGCCCAGCAGGGCATCGGCAACATAAGGATAGTGCTCGGGCAGGATGTTCAGCCCGACATGCTTTTCCGCAATGCGTTCGACCGCACCGGCCATGGCACCAAGGTTGTCGATATTGCGGGCATAGGCCAGCACTGCAAGCGCCAGTGCCTTTGGCTGTTCCCCGTCCTTCTGGTGCGAAATGTTGAACAGATCGCGAATATCTGGATTGGCCAGCAGGCGGCGATACATTTCCGTCGTTATCGCCAGACCATGTGCTTCCAGCGCGGGCACGCAGGCCTTGATGATGCTGCGGGTCTTGTCATCCAGAGGTGACGCCATTTTTTCCGATCTTTCTTAAAGATATATATTTAGGATTATCTTTCTGGATGTCTTTAAAGATGTCAATATTTTATACCTTTATGGCCACGCATACCTTTTATGCATGGGTCGTTTTGTTGGGTGGTCCGAAAACATCTGCATAATCTCGTACGCGGTGCTCCAGTGCCCAGCGTATCGGGAACATGCTCCATCCGTTTCCCACTCAGCGGCATGAAGCCTGCTTACAGGTTGATGGCCTGATGCCGTCCGCATAATCCTTGCAGCAGGGTGATTTCAAATGACCGGCCAGCCAGTGGGCACAAGCGGGAGTATTCGTGGACCGCGACGGTGTGCAGGAACGGATCTTGGGACGTAAATCCAAGCCAGCGGAAGTGCATGGCGTTCTTGGTTTCGGGGATCGGTCCAACCATGCGCCCATATGTTGCCTTGCTTGAAGGTGGCGGCGGCATGGGTGTCCGATCGGCCACTTACGCGGTGGCGAAGCGCTCCCGGAATGCACGCTCCAACGACCGGGCGATTGTGCCAGTGGTATCTACGCAAAAACCGTCTCGCCGGTCATTGCGATCCCCTGCCACGATCTTTTATGCAATGTCTCGAAATTGCGCGGTTTGGCAGGTATCTTTTCTGGGACGACGGCTTTGGCTCATATGATTCTGCCATGACAACACGAGAAAAATGTTTTGACATCGCATTGTTCCGCGTGCAATTAAATACCAGACAGGTTTCCTGAAAGACGCGTTCATCAATGGCGGTGAACGACGTGGAAATGGCACAAACAATCACGACGACACCCGGACGGCCAACGATGGTCTCCGTGCCTGAATAAAGGCGTCTCCGTCACACCTGATGGATGGGGACTGGATGCGATGACGTGGACACAGGATTCCTCAAAGCCGGAAACCCGCGTACCCTTCTTGCGGCGTTCCTGTATTTCGATGTCTCGTTCATGGTGTGGGTCCTGCTTGGCCCGCTGGGCATTTCGATTGCTCACGACCTGCATCTGAATGCCGGTCAGAAGGGCCTGCTGGTCGCGACCCCGGTTCTGGCAGGTGCGCTTTTGCGTGTACTCGCCGGCGCGCTGGTCGATCATTTCGGGCCGCGACGGGTCGCGATTGGCGCCCAGATTCTTGTCATCGCCGGGCTGTTCCTGACATGGCTGATCGCGCCACACAGCTATGGCGCACTGTTCGGGGTTGCACTTGTGCTGGGCGTCGCCGGGGCGTCGTTCGCGATTGCGCTGCCGCTGGCCTCCGCATGGTATCCGCCACAATATCAGGGCACGGCGCTGGGAATTGCCGGGGCCGGCAATTCCGGCACGGCGCTTGCCTCGCTGTTTGCACCTGGCCTGGCCGTGCTTTATGGCTGGGTCAATGTGCTGGGGCTGGCAACGCTGCCACTGACCGCCGTGCTGGTCGCCTTTATATTTCTGGCCAGTGAACCGCCGCAGCGTCGGTCCAGCGGGGGGCTGGTAACCTGGCTGCCTGTGCTGCGTAGTGGTGACTGCTGGCTGCTGATGTTCTTCTATGGTGTGACGTTTGGCGGCTTTGTGGGGCTTGCCTCGTTCCTGACCATCTACTTCAACGATCAGTATGCCCTGCCGCCCGCCATTGCAGGAAGCTGCACGGCAATGGTCGTGTTTGTCGGTTCGTTCGTGCGTCCTCTGGGGGGCGCCATGGCCGACCGGATTGGAGGGGAGCGGGCCCTGAGCATCCTGTTCGCGCTTGCTGTCGTCATTTTTGCAATGATCGGCTTCGGCCTGCCAACAATCTGGTTCGCGTTCCCGGCCTTTTTCCTTGGCATGGTCGTGCTGGGGCTGGGCAATGGCGCCGTATTCCAGCTTGTGCCCACGCGTTTCCCCAACCGGGTCGGGATCCTGACCGGACTGGTAGGCATGAGTGGCGGGGTAGGGGGGTTCTATCTTGCATCCACCCTCGGGGCTGCGCGACAGGCAACGGGGTCCTACGGTCCCGGCTTCCTGGGCTTTGCCTCGGTTACGCTGGTGGCGTTTGCCTGTGTTGGCGTGTGCCGTCGCCGCTGGGCGGCTGAACGGCCCCGGATGTCGGCTGAAGCCGATGCGACCGCCTCTTCATAATATCAGATCAGGAACGTATCCCGTGACCTGTATTTCCGACGCGCTCCGGCCCGCTTCGCTTACGGTCGGCTTCACCACCGTTCTTGCCAGCCTGTGTACCGGCCATGCGGCCCATGCCGATACTCCGCCCGCCGCGGGTGTCACGGCAACCGGTATCTTGCCAACCGCGTCCCGTCCGCCTGAAAAGGCGGCCATCCACCGCCTTGCCCTGCCGCACAGCCCTGACTGGGGTGTCTTCAACGCAGGCAAGGGAGCCGCCGCCGGGTTCGGCACCGTGGGTGGTTTTGGCCAGGCGCGCTGGGCCGAGGACTGGAGCGATATTGTCAATACACCCCCTGAACAGCGCCGCAATGACTGGTTCAACCGCCTGAAATACATTCCCCTGACAGATAAAGGCGATATCTGGCTGTCCATCAATGGGGAGGAGCGGCTGCGCTATGCCTTTGAAAACCAGCCGCAGATGGGGACCGCCGGCAAGACCAATGCCAGCCGTGTGCTGCTGCGCAGCCAGTATGGCGCCGACCTGCACCTGGGTGAACATGTCCGCGCCTATGCCGAGTTCCTGTGGGGCGAAGCGGGGGGATCGAACTATTATGGTTACCAGACCGGGGTGCAGCGCGAACGGCTGGATCTCCAGCAGGGCATTCTGGAGGTAAAGGGCAGGATGCTGGGGGCACGGATGGGCGTGATCGGCGGTCGCCAAATCTTTCTCGATGCTCCCGTTACCATGCAGTCTGCGCGCGACCTGACCAATGCCCAGCAATCGTGGGATGGATTCCGTGGCTATGCGGTGTGGAAATCTTTCCGGCTGGACCTATTCGATTTCATGCAGACCAACAAGCTACCGCGTAACGTATTTGCCGACGGCACGAACTACAACGCCCGGATGTATGGGATCTATACGTCCACGGCGCTGCCGAAATTTTCGGTCATGGGGCAGAAAAGCCAGGTTTTTGCTGATGTGTTCTTCATTGGCTACCTGTTCAACGGTGCATCGGCGGCGCTGGCCACCACAACGGGCACGCAGGCCGGATCGACCCGCCGCGACAATATCGGTGCACGCGTGTGGGGGAATGTCGGCCCCTTCGATATCAGCCTGACGGGCGTGTTCCAGGGCGGCGAATTCCGTCCCGCCGGCGGGGGAGCAACACGCCCGGTACGGGCCTATGCCGTTAACGGGACACTGGGGTGGACGGCGAAGGGCCTGAAAGCAAAACCATCCCTTGCCTTGCAGGGCGACCTGTTTTCAGGCGGGTCCTATCACAGTCAGGACGGCGCGGTCGGCACATTTGCTACGCCCTATTTCCCGCTGCCGTATTATAATGACGTGACACTGGCCCTGACATCGCAGAACCTGGTCGGCATCGGGCCGGTCATTACGGCAGCCCCGCTGCCAAACCTGCATCTCAAGCTGCATGTTCCCGTTTTCTGGCGCGAAAGCACGCAGGATGCAGTGTATGGCACCGGCAAGATCTATAGCTGGCGCAACGGGCTTTCGGGCGGGTTCATTGGCACCACGCCCCAGACACAACTTGCGTGGAATTTCGCGCCCCACTGGACATGGACGCACGATATCGCAGGCTTCGTCGCATCGCAGGGCATGCATCGTGCGGGGGCGAAGGACGGGGCATTCTACATGCAGACCATGGAATTCAAATTCTGACAGCCGATTGTACGACAGGGGAAACGAACATGACCGGAACGCGAAACATCGTCATCATCGGCAACGGTATGGTTGGCCATTACTGTGCCGAACAACTTGTGGCGCATGGTCTGCATGAGGACTGCGCGATTCACATTTTTGGTGACGAACTTCACGATGCCTATGACCGTGTGCACCTGACCGAATATATGAGCGGACGCGACGCGCTGGCGCTGCGCCTGCATGTGGATGATTTCCATACCCACCACGGCCTGACCCTGCACCGTGGCGTCAGGGTGACCCGCATCGACCGCGCGGCCCGGATGGTGGAAAGCGCCGAAGGCCCGCTACCTTACGACACGTTGATCCTTGCCACTGGTTCCACGCCGTTCGTGCCGCCGGTTCCGGGCAATACAGGCACAGCGGGGCTGGTCTATCGCACGCTGGATGACCTTATGTGGACGGCCGGTTCGATGCAATGGATCACAT
>NZ_CADP01000112.1 GCF_000285295.1 Komagataeibacter europaeus LMG 18890
GAACCCGGACCACCGTGCCGTCGATCATCGCATATTCCATGTCGGCCTCGTCAGAGACCGCTTCAAAAAGCCGTTTGAAAACACCGGCTTTCATCCAGTCGCTGTAACGGGAATAGACCGAGTTCCAATGCCCGAAATACGTCGGAAGGTCCCGCCATGGGCTGCCGGTCCGGGCAATCCATAAGACCGCCTCGATAAAAAGACGGTTGTCCTGCCCGCTGCGCCCCCGATCCGTTTTCTTGCCAAGGCACAGCGGTTCCATTTTCGCCCATTGGGCGTCTGTCAGTACGAAGCGATCCATACGGATTTTGAATCACATTTGGTGACTTTGAAAAAGCACAATTCCCAACAGACCCCAAAAAGCTTCAGGAAACACTGCCTTTTTGCAAATAAGGCGGCACCTGGGGTGTCAGGGTACGCTCAGGAAGGTTGCCGGTTCGCTACGGCGCAGCCGGGCATGGTGCTGTGTGTCCGTTTCCATCATGCAGGCCATGAGCAGCGCAATCACCCACCCGACCCCGGTCATGCCGGTGGCGCAGTTCACCACCGCCACCACCGCCGCGTTATGGACCTTGCGCCGGCACGCTATGAAGGTCGGCAGCAGGAACACCACCATGCCGAAAGCCGCCCCCAGCACAAGGGCGAGGAGGACAGCCGTGCCGATCTGCAGTCCGGTCCCCTGTATGGACTGCCAGCCACGGTAGACCTCATAAGTGGAGGGAACATGGATATTCATCGCACTTCATGCTAACCCTAAACGCAGGCGTGCCGCCATATCGTATCGCGCGCCGGCCACAGGCATGCAGCATGAACATGCCGGGCCGTATCCAACTTGTCAGGGTTTTTACAGTGCGCAGTCATGTGTGCCCCAATGGGGACAACCTGTGATCTGGGGTGATTTCCAGGCGGTGATCCAGCTGTCAGCGGGTCTGAATGTCGCCATCCTCAGCTTTGTCGATATCAGCCTGCCCGCCATCAAGGAACGCAGGCGTGTCTTTGCCAAGGCCCGTCAGGAACTGGAACTGCATCGCGGCGGCACTGACCACCAGCACCCTGATGACGCGGAGGACTACGCCGCCGCAGTGCAGGAAATGGACCGCAAGCTGTTCCTGTTATGGCAGGAATCCTCCACCTTCATCCGCGAGGAGGAATCCCTTATCCGCTCCACCGGCGTGCTGGGTGTATTCGGTGCGGTACTCAGCCTCGGGCTGCTATGGTACTCAGCCGAGCATTATGGCGGGATCATATCGCTGATGGGGCGGGTGCTGATCATCCTGTCCTTCTGCTCGCTGCTGGGCGCGTTCCTCATCAACTTCATGACCGCGTCACAGGCGGGCGTGTTTACCAAGAAATGCAATGCCATTCGTGATGAAATGCACAAGCGGCTGTAGAAACTGTTTTAAAAATAAACAATTTACAGAATGGCAAAGGTTTTCGGGTGCCGCCTTTTGGAAAAAGCGGCGCTTCCCGCAGCGTTTGGAAACAGCTTCACCAGAAACTTCTTTATGACCTGCACAATGTTTGCGGACGCATGCGCCACGCGATGCGCGCAGTCAGCAGCACAAACACCGACACCAGTCCGATCCCGTTGCCACACCATAGCCCCGACGGCCCCATGCCGCGGTGAAAGGCAAGGTAGACCCCACCGGGAAACCCGATGCCCCAATAGCCGATAACCGCCAGCACCATGGGGATCGCCGTATCGCCCTGCCCGCGCAGGATGCCGGTGGCGATGACCTGCGCCGCATCGGGGATCTGGAACGCCGCACCGACCAGCAGCAGCCCCAGTGCCAGACTGACCGCCTGGGCATTTTCCGGCAGGGCGGTATCCAGGTACAGGTTGATGATGGCATGCCGCCCCAGCGCCAGTATCAGCGTCATGACACATGCAACGGCAATACCCAGCACCATGCCCGCCCATGCCGTGCGCCGCATCATCACCGGGTCGGCCCGCCCGGTCCAGTATCCCACGCGGATGTTGCAGGCCTGTCCCAGCGCCATGTACACCACGAAGCACTGCACCCCCATGCCCAGCATGATCTGGAACGCCGCCAGCGCGCTGTTGCCCATCCGCGCGGCCTCCAGGCTGTTGGCCTGGAACAGCGTGACCTCCGCCATGGCAGCCGCCATCATGGGCAGGCCGGTGCGCAGCAGCGCAAGGGTATGGCCCCATTCATGCCCGCGCGGGCGCAGGGCCGCGCGCAGTTCAGGCCTGCGCACCACAAAGGCCAGCATGATGAACGGCATGCACCATAACGTCACGACCGTGGCTGTGGCCGATCCATACAGGCCCAGCGCGGGCAGGCCGAACCACCCGTGAATGAGCGTCGCGTTCAGCACCCCGTTGACCACCGTGATGCAGGGCATGACACGCATCAGGATACCCTGCGCCCCCATGACCGGCAGCGCCGTGGTCAGGATCCCCTGCCCCAGCAGCGCGGGTGGCACGGCCCACATCAGCATATGCACGAAATGAATGACGGGCGCGCGCAGGCTTTCGGGTTCGTGCATCCACACCAGCAGCCGGTCCACATGCCACAGGCAGAACAGTTCCGGCACGCACAGCGCCAGCGCCACCGCCAGCATGGAGGTCATGATGGTGCCCAGGCTGGCATGGTCCCGCCGCCCGTGCGCCTGTGCCAGCAGGATGCCGCCTGCCTCGATCACGGCGGCAAGGATGGCGTTGAGCGTGAAGAACGTGCCGGTCGCAAGCCCCCCGATCGCCAGCGCCGAAGCCCCCAGCCCGCCCAGAAGCACGTCATCGGTCGCCCCCATCAGCATCTGGACAAACTGCGACAGGCCCATCGGCCCCGCGATGGCAAGGATGGAGCGGAATTCCGCCCCGAAGGCTTGTGTTGGACGCGTCATGCAACCTGCTGTCAGCCATGGTCGTGCATGGCCATGTCTGCCGTATGGTAAGGGGGGCTTTTATATCATTCCGCTACAGGCCGCCAGCATATGTCGGCCATGATTGACACGTCGTGCTTTTCCCGCCACCCGTACCGCATGGGGTGCGGTCTGTGGCATGGAATGGCTGATTTCAGGGGGGAATGGTCGTGACAGCGCCACGCTGGCCCATGGTCCCGCTTGGGGCGCTGGTGGACTGCCTTGATGCCCGGCGCGTGCCGCTTAACCGCGCGCAGCGTGCCAGCCGGCCGGGGTGCGTGCCCTATCACGGGGCCAGTGGTGTTGCGGGATATGTGGACCGGGGGCTGTTTGATGGTCCGCTGGTCCTGCTGGGCGAGGATAGCGCTCCCTTTTTCGATCCCCTGCGCGATGTCGCGTTTTTCCATGATGGCCCGCTATGGGCGGGCAACCATGTGCATGTATTGCGGCCCCGGACGGGTGTGGATGGCCGTTTTCTGGCGCATGCGCTCAATACCGTGCCGTTTGGCGCGTATGTGGAAGGCACGACCCGCCCCAAGCTGACCCGTGCGTGCATGAACAGCCTGCCCGTGCCCTGCCCGCCCTTGCCCCGCCAGCGCATGATCGCCCGGACGCTGGACCATCACATGGACCGTATTGACCGGCAGTTGCGTGAACTGGATGCACAGGCGGCGGCGGCGGATGAGTACGTGCGTGTGGCCATCCATCACGCGGTCCTGCCACGGGGCGGTCCATGGCCCGGGCCGGTGCCGGTCCATGGGGTGATGCGGCCTGTGGGTGGCGTGTTTGACATTGTCGGCGGTGGCACGCCGGATACGGGCAACGCGGCCCACTGGGGAAATGATGTGATGTGGCTGACCCCTGCCGACCTGCCCGCCGGGCCGCCCGCGTGGGTGGGGCATGGCGCGCGTGGCCTGTCCGCCACGGGACTTGCGGCGTGCCGGGCCACGCGGGTGGAGGCAGGCGCGCTGGTCATCTCCACCCGTGCGCCGGTGGGGCGTGTTGGCATGACGACGGCGGCTGTCGCCGTAAGCCAGGGGTGCAAGGCCCTTGTGCCGCGCGGGCGGGATGTGGACCTGCGCCATGCCGCCCTGCTGCTGCGCGTGGCGGCGCCGGAGTTGCGGCGCCGCGCGGGGGGCAGCGTGTTCCCCGAAGTGGATACCGTGACCCTTGCCTCCCTTGACCTGTGCCTGCCGCCGTTGCACCAGCAGCGTGCGGTGGCGGCGAAGGTGTGGGACATGCTGGACCGGCAGGCACGGCAGGCCCATGCCCGCGACCGGATGCGTGCCATGCTGCGTGAATATCGCCCTGCCCTGCGGCGGGCCTGTATCAATGGCCACGGAATGTAAGTGCGGATGATCGCGCGGGGCGGCGATGGGAAAGAACGGAATGAATACGACAGATGAATGCAGTACCCGCGTGCCGGGATCATCCGGCGCGGATGTGGACATCACCATCCTGTCCCACCCCACCCGGGCGGATGAGGACGCGGTGTTGGCCATCCTGCGTGATTTCACGCGCGGTGTGGTGGGCTATATTGACAACCACGACCTTGTCATCGTGATCCGTGACCGGGCGGCGGGCATGATCTGTGGCGGACTGGTGGCGCAGTCACGCTGGGGGGAGATGCATATCGACATGCTGGTCGTCGCCCCCCACCTGCGTGGACGCGGCATGGGACGCAGGCTGGTGGAAATGGCCGAACGGGCTGCACGCCAGCGCGGCTGCACCCATATGTGGCTTGATACCTATGCGTTCCAGGCGCGTGTCTTTTATGAAAAGCTGGGATTCGAGGTCTTCGGTCAGCTTGATGGGCCACCGCCGTTCTTTCCGCGTTATTTCATGCGCAGGCTGCTGTCTGCCCCGGATGGACGCTGAGATGTTCAGCGGTTGTTAAGGCCGCCGCACTAGCGTGTGGTGTCCACCATGAAAATGTTACAGGACGGGAAAACACGCGGCCACGCGCCACGCGGGGTGTGTTACGCTGCCTGGCATTTACGCCGCATAATCGGAACAGCAGGGATAGATCACACCACATGGATGAAAACCGGAGCCGGACCCAGTATATCGGGACTTTCATATTTGTATGCGCGGTCCTGCTATTTTCCGCGTGGATCGAACAGTCGTTCCTGTTCGCCTTTGTCTGGGGCGGTATCCTGAGCATCACGACCTATCCGCTGTATCACCGGCTGGTCGGGCGTGGCATGGGCAACCGGGTTGCGGCAGGACTGATCGCGGCGGGGATTTTCGCGCTGCTGGCGGTGCCCATGATCGCCATGGCGGTACGGGCGGGCATGGAGCTGCCCTCGCTCATGGCATGGGGGCGCGGGGCGCTGCATGATGGCATTCCCGTCTCGCCACAGGTGGGGGAAATCCCGCGTATCGGGCCGCGCCTGTCGGCCCTGTGGCAGCGTTACCTGTCCGACCCCGATGAACTGCGGCACTGGACCGGCGTCGCCTCGCGCATGTTCGCCACAGGCGACGGGCGTGAACTGCCGCACCGGCTGATGGAAATGACGGAAACCTTCGTCATCGCCACGCTGTCGGTCTACTTCTACCTGGCCGCGTCGCACGCGCTGGTGACCGATATCCGCGCCGTGGGCCGCCGTTTCCTGGGCGAGCGGACGGGCGGCGTCATGCGCAATACCGTGGGGGCTGTGCGCGGCACGGTCGCGGGACTGGTGCTGGTGGGCCTGGGCCAGGGCGTGCTGGTGGGGGTTGGCTATTTCATCGCGGGCACGCCCCACCCCGCATTGCTGACGCTGCTGACGGCGGTGGTCAGCATCATTCCCTTCTGCGGGCCGATCCTGCTTTGCGCCACCACACTCATGACCTTTGCCGCCAATGGCGTCACACAGGCGATCATCGTGGCGGCACTGGGCACCATCGCCTATGGCGCGGGGGACCATTTTGTCCGGCCCAAGCTGATCAGTGGCAGCACCAGCATCCCGTTCCTTGCGGTGCTGACGGCCATTCTGGGTGGCCTGCACATGTTTGGCCTGCTGGGACTGTTCATGGGGCCGACGGTCATTGCGGTCGCCCTGTCGCTGTGGCGCGCGGCGGCGGCGGAAGAACAGGCGCGTTAAGACGGAACGGTGGCTGACGCCCCTGCCCGCCCGCTGCTGTCGGCTGCCGCCATCTGGCGTGTAGCCGACCTGTTGCGCGGCGGCATGGAACCGGTGGAATACGGGCCGGTCATACTGGCGTTCACCATGCTGCGGCGGCTGGAACTGTCACGCGCCCGTCCCGCATGCTGGCTGGATGCGGTGGCGTGCGCGCCCGACCCGGTGGGTCGCCTTGATCGCCTGATTGCACGCCTGCCCGCCAGCGTGCGCGATATCCTCTCCCATCTGGAGGTCATGCCGCTTGCCCGGCGCCTGGCGCGTACCGGCCGGTTGGCGGCGATGGCGGCGCATTTCGCGGCCCTTGACCTGTCACCCGACCGGTATGGCAGCGNAGGCGATGGCCCGCCTGTTTGAGGAACTGGTCCACCATTTTTCCACCAGTCATCGCACGGGCGCGCATTTCACCCCGCCGGAGGTCACGGACCTCATGGTGGACCTTGTCTTCGCCCCCGATGGTCCCGGAACACACCATGCCCTGTATGACCCCGCGGCGGGCACGGGCGCGCTGCTGGGCCGGGCTGCGGACCGCCTGCTGGCGCGTGGGGTGACGGTGGACCTGTTCGGTCAGGAAATCGGCTCACGTGCCTGTGCCCTGTGTCGGGCGGACATGCTGCTGCGCGGGCATGCGCCGGGGCATATCGCCAGTGGCGACACGTTGGCCCATGACGGGCATGCGGGCCGCCGCTTTGCCCGCATGCTGTCCAATCCGCCCTTTGGGCTGGACTGGCGGCATATCCGGGACACGATACAGGCTGAACATGCCAGGGGTAACGCCGGGCGCTTTGCCCCCGGCCTGCCCCGCGTGTCGGACGGGTCCATGCTGTTCATGCTGCATCTGGTCGCCCACATGCGCGGCAGGCGTGCCGGTGGCGCGCGCATTGGCGTGGTGACGCATGGGGCGGCGCTGTCTGGCGGTGGGCCGGAATCCGGTGAATCCGCAATCCGGCGTTATCTGGTGGATCAGGGCCTGATTGACACGATCATTGCCCTGCCCACGGATATGTTCGTCAATACCGGTATCGCGACGTATGTGTGGATACTGGACAACAACAGGCCCGCGGCACGGCGGGACAGGGTCCGTCTGGTTGATGCGACGGGTCTGTGGCAACGCGCCCCGTCCGGCAGTGGTGAAAAGCGGCGGGAGATGACGCCGGCCCACATTGCCGCCGTGGTACAGGCATGCATGGTCGATACGGCAATGGATATCATCCGGTGCGATGGGACGGATGGTACGCCGGAATCATGGCAGGTGCTGGCACATAATGCCCCGGCACCAGACGGTGCGAGGGATGGGCGGCGCATCGCGTTTTCACGCATCCTGCCGGGACGGGAATTCCTGTACCACAGCCTGACGGTAATGCGCCCCGCCCGTGATGGCGCACCCGCGCGCACGGCTTTTCGCGTAGGGATGGAGCATGACCCGCAGGCATGGTTCAGCCAGATGATCCAGCCGTATGACCCTGAGGCCCGGCTGGACACGGGCCGCACCGGTATTGGCTGCGCCATTTCCTTTGCGCGGTATTTCAGCCATGACGCCCCTGCCCGCCCGCTGGCGGAGATCGAGGCGGATCTGCGCCAGTCCATGGCGCAGCTTGTGGCCCTCATGCCCGATGGGGACGATGCTGAGCCGGAATAGATATTTTCAAATAGCCTGTTTATAATGGAAAATATAAAGTCTTTTGGTGCTGCCCTTTTTCCAAAAAGGCGGCGTTCTTCGAAGCTTTTTGAAAAAAGCTTCACCAAGAACTTCTTTATGATTGCTGAATGTCTTCCGGCCTGACTTTTTAAACAGTCTTGTCTTATGCATTCCGTGTCGCTGCGTGCGACAAAGGACTGATTTTTCCGGGGTGGCCACCCCGGAAAAATCAGGAAGGGGACGGGTCGGTAACAGGCAGACCGTAATGGGTCGACTTGAGAGTATGACCACCCCTTCTTTTCCTTGTGCCCTGAACGGATACCCGAGGTTCGGCCTCGGATGACAAGCATAGGACATGGAAAAGATGACGCATCCAGTTGCGGCTTCCAAGGCCGAATTGCCACCCGCATCGATCACAATCGGGATCGATGTATCCAAGGATCATCTCGACGCTGCCCGTCACCCCGGCGGTGATACCGTCCGTGTCGCCAACACCCGCAAGGGCCAGACCGCGCTTCTGCGCTGGATCGGCGACATCAAAGCCGTTGCCCGGGTGGTGTTCGAGCCAACCGGCCCCTATCACCGCACACTGGAGGAACGCCTGGCGGCCGTTGGTATCCCGCTGGT
>NZ_CADP01000111.1 GCF_000285295.1 Komagataeibacter europaeus LMG 18890
TCCGACAAAGCCTGCTGGCTCTCCATATGGCACGCGCCCTCGAAACGCTTGATCACACGCTGGGCAGGCTGGAAAAGGGCGAGATCAGCGCCATCGAGGCCATCGACGACCTGCTGGCCGAAGAACTGAACCTGCGCGAGGGACGGCGCATCAGCGTAGCACTGCGCACCGCCCGCCTCATGCCGATCAAAACTATCGAGAGCTTCGACTTCTCATTCCAGCCTTCACTCGACAGGCATCGCATCACCGCGCTGGCCCAGCTCGAGTTCATCAATCGGGCCGAGGTGTTGCATTTTCTGGGCCCGCCAGGCACCGGAAAATCCCATCTGGCCACAGCCATCGGCGTGGCCGCCGTCAGGGCC
This sequence comes from Komagataeibacter europaeus LMG 18890, assembly GCF_000285295.1. GTDB lineage: Bacteria > Pseudomonadota > Alphaproteobacteria > Acetobacterales > Acetobacteraceae > Komagataeibacter > Komagataeibacter europaeus. The sequence continues at coordinate 363 of NZ_CADP01000111.1, forward strand.
GGACGCAGCGTCTATCGCTGCTCTCTGGCAGAACTGCTCGAGGCGCTCACCAGAGCCGAACGCGAGGGGCGTCTGGCCGAGAAAATTCGCTTCTACACGCGGGCTTCGCTGCTGATCGTCGATGAAGTTGGCTACCTGCCAATCACGCCAGGTGGTGCCAACCTCTTCTTCCAGCTGGTCAATGCCCGCTACGAAAAGGGAGCGATGATCCTGACCTCCAATCGCGGTTTTGCCGAGTGGGGCGATGTCTTCGGCGACCCGGTCGTTGCCACCGCACTGCTCGACCGGCTACTTCACCATGCTGTCGTCGTCCACATCGAAGGTGCCAGCTATCGCCTGCGCCAGCATGCCGATCTGATCCCCGAGCATACACGGGCCCACGCCAATCTGATGCCACCGGCAGCGCCAAAGCGCCGCGGTAGGCCCCCAAAGCATGGAGCTATCGATCACCTCAATGGCTGATCACCATATCCGTGCTGGGGAATTTTCCGACAGCACATGTGGGGAATTTTGAAACAGCATTTACAAACCCGACAGACTGCTAAGGCACACACTATCACCGCTATGGTGGGGAGACGCAGATCACGGCGAGGGAAACGCAACATTGGCAATCGATGCCTCTCCCCGTCGCACCAGTTCAAGGCCAGCCACAAACGTAGCAGCAACAACCGCGCGACGATCAATGATCCTGTCCGGTCCCCTTAAATCCGTTAGGAGCATACAGTCTTCCCATATGCTGCGGAAGGTTCCGTTCGCTATTTTTTCACAGACCAGAGTCAGCGCATCTGTCACACGCCAATATGCAGGCACATTAATCCGATAGACGGGAACGGACGTCGCAACCCGCGCCAATTCCTGCTCCAGTACACTGAGACAGGCTTCCATCAGACTGAAATACGTCCCCTGCCATGCAGAAACACTGCTATCCGCCCGCGCCCCGCCCCGCGTAAAAACCGACACGCCAAGCTGCGGTCGCGCCTCCAGCCAGTCCGCTGCCGCGCGCATCTGCAACAACCCCTCGATTTGGTCCGCCGTCCGGCGTGCCTCGCTCTCGGCAACCTGCTTTTCCGCCTGCGTGGCAAACAGCAGCCGCGAGCGCAGGAATACCAGCCGGGCGATCCAGATCACCCAGTCCGCGCGCTGCATGAGTGGCGTGGTCTGGGCCAGCCGCTCCGCCTCATCCACAAACTGGGCCGCTAGGTCCGCAATGGACAACACGCCCAGATCCAGACGCTGCCTTTCCGCCAGATCCAGCAGCAGGTCCAGCGGCCCGTCAAACCCCTCGACATGAAACTCCGGCACCATCGGGCGCGGCAGCCGACGCGGCGGGTCACCCCAGTCTTCGTCCTTGTCAGGCGACATTGGCGGTCTTCCCGGCATCAGCGCGCGCGTATTGCGGCCGGATGTCGAACATCAGCTCTGGCCAATCCGTCCGCACCCGGTCCAGCGCCTGCCACGGCGTCCACTCCGCCGACCAGAAGTGGTAGACCAGCCGGGCACTGCGGCGGGCGCGCTGATCGCGCACGGCTTCGACCTCCACCCGGCGCAACGGCAGCAACGTGCCCCACTGCGCCTGCAACCAGGCTGTCGCCGCGCGGGAGTCCGACCCGGCTTCCAGAATAGGACCGGGAACCGGCACCAGCCGATGCAGGTCAAACGCGCATGACGGCGTGCCTGCCGCCTGATGCTGCAGGGCGATCCGATGCAGGCGTTCGGATGCCTGCCGCAGCAGCCGGGCCAGCGTCACCGCCTGCGCCCCCTTCCCCGCCATCGGGGCCAGCAGGCGGGCCTGTTCGTAGTCAAAATCCGCCTGCCAGGGGATGATCCCCGGGCCTTGGGCCGCCGCTCGGAACCGGGCCACCGCGTCCACCGGACCGCTCACCGTGAGCGTTGTCCGGACCCAGTCCGGGGCAGGCCGCGTCGTGCGTCGGCGCGCTACCGTCCCGGCTGAGGACTCTGGCGGGCGCGTGGACTGCTTTCGGCACACCCGGTGGGCCGGGCGATCAGACCGTCCCAGCGCCCGGTCCAGCACGAACCGGATCCCCGGCACCGACAATTGATCCCCGACCGTGCCGTGCGCATCGATCCCCCGGAACGCCGCCCCCCAGCGCAGTTGCGCGGCATCGCGCCAAGCCGCCCAGGACCGCACCGGACAGACGGCCGGATCCCGGCGCCGCCGCAACCGGCGCAGCTGGTGGCGTCCGGACCGGGGTCGCAGCAGGGCGACGGTCATCCCGTCTGTCGTGTCGCTGATGTCTTCCACCGTCAGTCGGGCCAGCGCTTCGGCACCGATGTCCAGTGTGGCCGCCAGCAACAGCAAAGCCCGGTCGCGCAGGCCGGACAGGTCGGGGCCGCAGCGTCGCGCGGCGGCCAGCAGCGAAGCCACATCGACCCCGGCCCCAGTCCGGCGCACCCGCGTAGCGGGCAGGGCGACATCGAGCCCCTCGCCATTGGCGGCACACCACGCCGTCAGTGCCGCGCGATCCACCACCAGGCTCTGCCGCGGCCGTCCCGCCTTCGACCGGGCCTCCAGCCATGCTGCCACCGCCACAGGGCCGACCGGAAAGCCGCTATCGGCTGGTTGGGTCCTGACAAAGGCGCGCCAGGAGGCCGCATAGGCCCGTGCCGTGGCCGGCGACAGGCCGGTCGGGGGCCGCGCCGCCTGCAGCGGTCGACCGGTCTCAGCCATTCTGATCAGATCCGCGGTTTTCCGGCCCGCACGCCCTACGGGCCGATCCCGAACGAGCTTTCGAAGATGGTCGCGCATCCACCCTCAGCGGGCAAACGCGCCGGCTGCCCCCGATCTGACTAAGGCGATTACATTTCATAAGATACATCGTATCACGTTAACGGGTTTTGGAGAACGAAAAAGCGCCAGATTGATCCCAAAAGGCGCGGTTTTCCGGACTTTATGCCCCCTCCCCTCCCCGCCGGGCAAAATCCGACCAATCAAAACCCTACTTCCGATAAGTTATCTTGTCGGAAGTAGATGAAAAATTCCAAAATGCCTGCTAAAATCCCGAAATGCGCCCGTTCCAGAGTTCTTCCGCCACGTTCCTCTGCCTGCCTCTCCCCTATTGCCCGCGTGGCGGCCAGGCCCGTCCTGCCGCACCGATCGGCCAGCTCGGACTGGGCCACCGGAAAAAAAACGGGCGCGGTCCCGGTCGCCGTCTCTGCACCCAGGGGTATTCTGACTGGGAACGCCGCCCATGCTGAGCGATGTCCGGATCCTCGGCTCCAGCAGGCGCGCGCAGGCCGCGCTGCACGCCCGCGTGGACCAACTGACGCAGCTGCGTCTGGCCGAGACACAGGATCCGGCGCGCTGGCGCGAAATCCTCTCGACCGCGCGTTTCACACCACCCCTGCCCCTGCTTCTGGCTGGCATCGAATTGCCGGACGGTAGCTATTCCCCGGATACCCCCCTCGCCCAGGGCGTGCCGTATGCGTCGGCAGCCCAGCAGATGGCTCAGGACCACGTTGCGGATGTCCCATCGGGGTTCGAACTGGCCGTCGGACTGGAAATCGATGATGGCATGCCCAGCTTCCTGGCCTGGTTCCGGCCGATCCAGCCCGTAGGAGCCTGTCCCAAGACGTCAGACGCAGCGCCTCCTGCGCCCGTCGGCCAGCCGGCTGCTGCCGTCGCGCAATGGTTTTCCGTCGTCTCGGCACAGCCTGTGCCCGAACATGATGGCCGCCTGGCCACGGCCCGTCAGGCGGCCGATGCCTATATGCACCGCAGCAAGGCCGAGAACACGCTGCGCACCTATCGCGCCGCCGTCCGGTCCTGGTGTCGCTGGGCTGCCGGTCACGCCCTGCCTGCCCTGCCTGCCCGCGGTGAGGATGTTGCCGCCTATCTGGCCGACATGGCGCTGCAGGGGCGCAGGACCAGCACCATCGATCTGCATCGCGCCGCCCTGCGTTACCTGCACCACCTCGCACAGATTGCCGTACCCACCGCCCACCCGATGGTGACCGCAACGCTTGCCGGCATCCGTCGGGAGGCAAAGGAGGCCCTGCCCCGCCAGAAAACCCCGCTCACCTGGGACAGGCTGGTCAGGGTCGTCGAAGCCATCAGTCCCCACGATCTGGTCGGTGCGCGGGACCGGGCCATTCTTCTGCTCGGTTTTGCCGGCGCGTTCCGGCGCTCCGAGCTTGCCGCACTGAAGATGGACGACCTTACGGTGGACGAGGATGGCATGCAGATCCGGCTGGGCCGGTCCAAGGGGGATCCCCAGCGCAAGGGCGCGCTGATCGGCATCCCGCGGGGCCTGACCCGGAACTGCCCGGTTCTGGCGTACGAGACCTGGCTCCGGCAGGCCGGGATCACGGAAGGTCCGGTCTTCCGGCGGATCTGGTCCGCGCGGGGCCACAGGGCGGGAACCACTCCCGTCGGAACCCCGCCCAGGATCGGGCCGCACGCCCTGTCGGACCGGGCGGTCACGGACATCATCCGCAAGCGATGCGGCGACACCCAGCTCGAAGGGGACTTTGGAGGGCACAGCCTGCGCCGCGGCGCCATCACCACGGGGGCGAAAGACGGGTATGATCTCCTGGAACTGAAGCGCTTCTCGCGGCACAAAAGCCTTCAGGTCGTCGAGACCTATATCGACGAGGCCAGCATCAAGGCCCGGCACCCGGGAAGATCGAGATTCTGAGCCTGTCTTGACCCATGCCGCCAGAGCGCCTCAACTCGCCTTCAACTGCAACACGTCAGGGCGGATCAAAGAGAGGAAACAGCGTCATGGGTTCCAGAATTCTTGTTGTCGGCCCAGGCGCCGTGGGTGGGTATTTTGGCGCCCGCATGGCCAGCGCCGGGCATGATGTGACCTTTCTGGTGCGCGAAAGGCGCCTGCAGCAGCTCCGTGCCGGGGGCCTGTGCCTGATCAGTTCCGTTGGCAACGTCACCATGACCCCCCGGATGGTGATGGCCGGTGGGATTGAGGGGCCCTACGACATCATCCTGCTCAGCGTAAAAGCCTATTCCCTGATGGCTGCAATGAACGATTTCGCGCCTGCGGTGGGACCGCAGACACGGATTGTCCCGCTTCTCAACGGCATGCAGCATCTTGATATTCTGGCAGACCGCTTTGGCCCTGCCGCGGTCATGGGAGGCACGTGCTTGATCATCAGCAAGCTTGATGCGCAGGGGCGCATTGTCCAGACGGGTTCTCTTCCCCGGCTTTCAATAGGGGACCGGGAAGGCAGCGATACGCCAGTGACACGCAGTATTGCGGAAACCCTGTCGGGTTCCGGATTTGAAATCGTGTGTTCCACCCACATCCTGCAGGACATGTGGGATAAATGGGTTCTGCTCGCGTCCCTGGGCAGCATCTGCTGCCTGATGCGCGGAACCGTGGGGGATGTCGCCAGCCAGCCAGCAGGTCAGGCCTTTGCGCAGGCGGTCATCCATGAATGTGCGTCAACGGCGGCGGCGGCTGGCTATCCCCTACGGGATGCCACGCTGAAGGGCACTGTCAGTCTCCTGACGAAAACGGACTCCACCCTGACGTCCTCCATGTTCCGGGATCTGCTGCAGGATGCTCCTGTGGAAGCACAACAGATTATTGGTGACCTGGTCAGGCGGGCATGCGCGCTTCAGATCCCTACGCCCATCCTGGATCTCACCGATCTGAATCTGCGCGTGTATGAACAACAAAGGCACGCATGAAGAGGCACAGTGCAGATACGACGTCCCAGCGGACATATCCACTTCACAGATCATGCCAGCCTTGCTCAAAGATAATTTCTCCCTGCATGAACAGCCGGAATGGAACGTCTAACTTGAGGGAAATCTGACAGTTCGTTGAACGGCGGAGATGAGGCGTAAGCGGACATATCCGTGTCAGCAATACTCTTATGGAAGTTGATGCTTCCGCAGCCAAATGGCGAATTCTGTCTCATCGATTTTTCTTTCGACCAGAGCGACCATGCGCTCCACCACGTCAGGCGCAGTGATGGCGACGTTCTGGCCGTTTGCTTTGAGAAACAACACACAGCAGGCCCAGCCAGTCCGCTTGTTGGCATCATTGAACGGGTGGTTGCCCGCAATGCCGAAGGCATAGGCGGCGGCGATGTCAAACAGATCGACAGGAACTGGATCCGCGTAGTGATAGCGGTTCAACGGTCGGTCTAACGCGCTATGCAGCAAGTCCGCACTTTTGATTCCCTGCGCGCCACCATATTCGCGCAAGGCGCAATCATGCAGGAACAGCACAGCATCAACCTCGAGAAACTCCGGTTCGTTCACCGTTTCGCCAGTTCCTGAAGTGCGTCAGCCTGTTCGCGCAGCACTTCACGGGCAAGATCCATCTGGCGTTCGAGCTTGAGGTTGCGCTTCACCAGCTTAATGCCGTCAGCCAACTCGACCAATGTGAGTTCTTGCCCGATCTCCAGACCCAGTCGAATACGGGTCTCCGCCGGCAGCGTGAGCCCGACCGAATTGCCCTGCTTGCGCAGAGTGACCGTTTCCATGGCGCTCTCCTATCTTACGTCTCGTAAGATAATGAAGTTTGGATCACAATACCAGACTTCTGTTCTCTCATCCCGAGGCTAAATTGCGTGATTGTCACGATGTCCGGTATTGAAAAGGAAAAATGGGCATCCCGATGATCAACATGAAGGCATATTCTGACGGCAGTTCTGCTTCACGAACAGCGTATTCGCTTGATGGGGTAATGATCCATTTGTCCGTCTTCCGAAAGGAATGTGGCGTGTTCAACTTGCGCCTGCGCCATCAGGAGGTGGTCAAACGGATCACGATGATGCAGAGGCAAAGACATAAGGATATGCAGGTGTTCGGGTTGTATTTGCAGCAGAGAGAAACCTTCCTCAGGAATGGCTGCCAGAATGTCGTTCATATCCGCATCCAGTTTTCCAATACGGATTTTGATCGCAATCTCCCATAATGACACGAATGCTCGAGAGTGTCCGATCTTCTGTGTATAATTGATCTGGTCCATACTTCACCGAAAGGAAGTATGAATGACCATCTCGAAGGAACTCCTGGACGAATTGCTGACGGGCGTGAAGCGTCCTGAAGACCTGCTCGGAGACAGCGGGTTGCTGAAGGAGCTGAAAATTCGGCTCATGGAGCGTATGCTGGGTGCAGAGTTGAGCGCGCATCTGGGCTATGAGGAAGGCAAGGCTGCCCCGCCGGGCCAGTCGAACCGGCGGAATGGCTCCACGACCAAGGTGCTGAAAGGCCAGGACGGCGCCTTTCCGGTGACGGTGCCGCGCGACCGCGACAGCAGCTTTGAGCCGGAGCTTATAAAGAAGGGCCAGACCCGGATCGACGGGATCGACGACAGGATCATCGGTCTCTATGCCGCCGGTCTGACGGTCCGGGACATCCAGACCCATCTGCTTGATCTTTATGGCCTGAAGGTCTCTCCCGACCTGATCAGCCGCGTCACCGATGCCGTGCTGGACGAGGTCCGGGAGTGGCAGGGCCGGGCGCTGGATCGGATGTATCCCATCGTGATCTTCGATGCCCTTCGGGTAAAGATCCGCGATGCTGACAGCCGGACCGTTAAAAACAAGGCGGTTTACGTTGCTCTCGGTGTCACCCGCGAGGGAGTGCGCGAGGTTCTGGGGCTCTGGATCGCCGAGAATGAAGGCGCCAAATTCTGGCTTTCGGTCATGAACGAGTTGAAGAACCGGGGCATCCAGGACATCCTGATCGCGGTCGTGGACGGGCTGAAAGGCTTTCCCGAGGCCATCACCGCCGCCTTTCCCGAGGCGATGGTTCAGACCTGTATTGTTCACCTGGTGCGCCACAGCCTGAACTTCTGCTCATGGAAGGACCGCAAGGCCGTGGCTGCCGACCTGCGCCGGATCTACGGGGCGGCGACCGCTGACATGGCGGCCGCAGAGCTCGATGCGTTCGAGGAGAAATGGGCCGGGAAATACGCGTCGATCGCCCCGGCATGGCGCCGGGCATGG
>NZ_CADP01000110.1 GCF_000285295.1 Komagataeibacter europaeus LMG 18890
TATGTGGACGGCCGTTTAAGCGCAATACCTCATATTGTTCTCCCGATGTCATTTCCAAAACGTATTATTCTACCGGCTGGATGATGAATACCGATTTAACGCGAAGACCCGGTCAGATGCGCTCTTATGTCCGGCCTGTTTATGCGACTTTATGCGCTGGCCATCATGGGTGTGCGCTCACGTGTCAGGCACCAATCTCGTATCGCGTGCTCAGGGGCACAGACGGTCGAACGGTATGGCCTGAACTGTTGCTGAATGACAGTCTTCCCATCACGTCGGTTCGTACATACTGCCGGATCTACCGGAGCAAGCTCCGGTGTCCATCGTTCTGCTGGTGCAGGTCAGCCTGCTGAAACACTGACACCAGCCGGACGATAGATCTCTTTACGTGACAACAACGCCCAGATGATACGAGCCATTTTATTGGCAAGTGCAACTGTTGCCAGACGCCTTGGACGACGCGCCATGAGTTCGCATAGCCACTGACCCGCAGCGCTATCCCACTTATGGGCACGATGAAGCATGGCCGTCGCACCAAGAACCAGCAACGTTCTTATCTGCCGGTTGCCCGTTTTGGTAATCCTGCCCAGACGGGTTTTACCGCCGGTAGAATGCTGACGAGGCACAAGCCCAAGCCAGGCGGCAAAATGGCGCGCAGAGGCGAAGGAGCCAATATCCGCGACCGAGGCGACAATCAGAGAAGCCGTTATGGGACCGACCCCAGGGATGGTCATCAATCGACGCGCATCCTCATCGCTTTTTGCACGCGCCCGGATCTGCACTTCCAAAGTATCAATGCTCTGAGCGACCTTTTCATAATGATCAAATAACAACATGGCACTCTGCTTCATGGCAGCAGGCAGGTCGGCTGATGTCTCTATTTTTGCCATCAGTTCTGGCAGATGGCGTGTGCCCAGAGGGGCTATCAGCCCGAACTCGGAAGCAAGAGCCCGTAACGCATTACTCAGCATGGTCTGCTGTTTGACCAGAAGAGCGCGGGTAGAATGCAGTGACAAGATACCTTGCTGCTCTTCGCTCTTGATCGGAACACACATCGTATCAGGATGAGACGCCGCCATGCAGATCGCAGCCGCATCAACAGCGTCGTTTTTCTTGCCTTTTTTGACAAATGATTTGACCCGATCAGGAGGAACCAGTCTGACATCATGACCAATCCTGCTGATCACCCGTGCCCAGTAATGAGCTGACCCGCAGGCTTCCAGAACAACTTCACATGGGTCAAGTTTTGCAAAAAATGCTGAAACTTCACTGCGACCAAGCTTGCGCTTGAAAACGCACTTTCCATTTGCGTCAGCCCCATGAGCCTGAAAAACGGATTTGGCAATATCAAGGCCAATTATGCTAGCTTTCATACGGGCGGTCTCCTCCTGATGGTCAGTGAACCTCCATCATGGCACATTGATGCCGCAGGGAGGCCGTCCACCCCATCTGGTCATGGAAAAGCTGGGGGCAGTCGGTGAGGCCATCCGTAATGAAGGCTGGAAATGGGTCGAAACGGCGCTGTCCTTCCCCTGGGGGCATACACGGGACTTCGTGGAGATCGAGGGCACGCCTGTTGCGCTTTCGGAGGAAGAAATCGTGCGTCTGACCGCTTTGCACAGCGAGCAGGAAACCATCGAGGCGGAATACGCGCAGGCCGATGAGTTCCCGGAGGAAATCGATAGCCGTTTGGGCGAGATTGAGCAGGCCATTGAGGCGTTGGAAGAACGCCCGGTATCTTTCGATCCGGCGGACGTGGTCCGGGCCGGTGTCTTCGTCAGCCTGGATACCGACGGCACGCTGCTGGTCGAGCGGGGCTTCGTCCGGCCGGAAGATATGCCGGTCGAACCTGAAGTCGATCCGGACGAATCCAACGGATATGACGACGCCATTGACCATTGCGGCGATGGCGACGATGCCGAAGGGGATGGGAGGGAAGGAGCACCCGACATCGAGCCAGAGGAGGAAGACGGGCTGAAGCCGTTGTCCGACCGTCTGCTGACCGAACTGACAGCCTGGCGCACGTTGGCGCTGCGGGATGCGTTTGCCGGCAATCCGCATATCGCGCTGACCGAATTCCTGCACACGCAGGTGCGCGACATTTACTGGCAGACGCCGGGGGCCGACTGCCTCGAAGCTTATGTTCGGGAAATCCCGCTGCAGGTGCATTCCCCTGATATGCCGGGCAGCATTCCCGCCCACGCGCTGCGCCAGCGCAACGAGGGCTGGAAGCACGATCTGCCGGAAGATGAAGACGCACTCTGGCAGTGGCTCGACAGGTTGGATGATACCAGTCGCATGGCCCTGCTGGCGCATTGCCTGTCCTTCGGGGTCAACGCGCTGCATGAATCGTCCCATGGTCCGTCTCTGGCACGTAGCGTCAGGGAGCGGCTGGCCTGCGCCGACCGGCTTGCCACCGCGCTCCGGCTCGACCTGGCCGAGGCGGGCTGGCAGCCAACGGTGGAGAACTATCTCGGCAGCGTGACCAAGGCGCGTATCCTCGAAGCCGTGCGTGAGGCGCGGGGTAACGAGGCCGCCGACCGCATCGCCCATATGAAGAAGGGTGACATGGCGCAAGCGGCTGAGCGGCTGCTGGAGGGCTCCGGATGGCTGCCCGAGGCATTGCGGACGAGGAACGTGGCGGAGCGAAGTGAAGGGGTAGCTCATATGCCCGATAGCCCGGACGCGGTGGCGGCCGAGTGATGTCAGCCCGCTGACTGGTATTGGCGCCTTTCGGTCTCCGGAAGGCGCCTTTTATATGGGAACGACGACATCACGCCGGAATGGCTGTCGACGGTGGTCAGTGACGGGTCACCGGCTGCAGGTGTCGATCCGTTTCAAGCCTGAGGGCCGCTGTCCATAAGGGCGTTTTGGTATAGAAATCCCGCCTGTTGAGGCCGGTGCCGGTTCGGTGCTCGTTGAGCAGTCCTGCCCAGCACAGTGGACGCAGGACATGGACGTACAGACTGGCGGTCAGCTTGAAATCCCGGTGACGGATCTCCTCCTCTTCACCCCCGTAGAGAACCGAACATAGTCGCTCTTCGGTGACGGCAGCCTGGGCTTCGATATTGATGACGTTGAGAAAGATATCCCAATTGCCGAACAGTGGTTCATCGCTTCGGGTGTAAGGGCTATGGTCGACGACAAAAAGGAGATGGGTTGTCAACAGCATCCAGAGCCGGGTTGGCTCCGACTGGAGCTTTCTCGCCAGTTCGGTCAGCCGCAGGGTGCCCTTGAAATGTCGTGCGAGCTTCGCGCTAAGCAGAACCTCATGCAGGATCACCAACGGCGGGAAATCATGTTCATTCAGGACTTTGTTGACGGCATAGAGGTCTTCGACCGTATAGCCGGGCCAGTCAAAGGCCTCGGCGGCCCACGCGACAAAATAGCGCTTGAGCGCCTTGTTGGGCGTGAGGCCGATCGGGCCGTTTTCCTCAATATAGCCGATCGTCAGCAGCGCGGCCTTCAGGATGAGGGCATGCGACAGGGGGAGGTCGGTGTCGGGCGAACGAAACGGATTCATTATATAAACAATGAACCAGGTAGGTGCGAGTTGCCAGTCTGGCTTTGCGACGCAGAGACGATCTCCGTCCCGCGTCCTTCATTGTAATGTCGGTTGTCGCCTCGCCCCGGTCGTATAATTAGAGACGTTGCTATTCCAAAAGCGGACACATCATGGGATGTAATTGGCTAAATCGGGTTTGGTACGCTTCTAAGCGAATTAAACATCTGTGCATGTTAGGATAGGCAGTTATGAAGCCGCAAGTAAAAAGACAACATCATGTATGGAGGCGCTATTTCTTGCCGTGGGCAAATGATAAAAAATTATATGCATATATAGACAAAAAAAATCTGCAGGCCAAATGCTATAAATATTTCTGTCAAAAGCTACATGTATGAACTGAAGGTTCCAAAAAAGAAAGAGTTAGATCTTATAGAAATATTGTTTCTTAATGAAAGAAATAAAAATAAAATTGTAGTTGAAAATAATAAAAAAATAATAGAGTGCTACAAAATTGCATCGTTACTTAAACAATGTGGCGAAACAAACGAGATTGTCGATTTATACCTAAAAAACTCAATAGAGGACAGTCATGAAAAATTAGAAAATGAGTTCAATGTTATATTTAACAAAATGATAGAAAAAGATTTATCATTTTATGAAAATACATACGATAGAATAGTTTTTTATAGTTGGCTATGTAATCAGAGTTTGAGAACGTTTGGAGTCAGGAAAAAATCAATTGAACGAATTAATGAGAATAATGGCGTGGATGTTTCTAGCTCGTGGGCAATTATTAGCGTTCTGTTGGCATCAGAGTTGAGTTTATCGTTATTTCTGGAAAAACCGAAACGTCCAATTTTCCTTATAGAAAACAAAACTGACATAACATTTTTGACATCCGATCAGCCTATCATAAATTTGGATGCCAGAGATGATGGTCATTCTCCTGCGCATCTATCATGGTATTACCCATTAGGACCCCGTTTAGCATTATTATTTCCAGAACCCGGAAAACACGAAGGACTTTATGGTAAAGTTTTAGATTCCGACCAAGTGGATTATTTGAATAAAAGAATTGTGTATTTGAGCCATGCTCAGTTTTACGCCGATTCCCAAAGGACGATTGAGAGATATGTAGAAAATGATGAAAAGTTCAGTTTTAATTAAATGTACAGAGGGCATGGGTTTTTATTTCTTCAAATCCTCAACCTACCGTAGATTATCCCAAAATCCTCGCTACGTTGTCTGTCGGGAATCATGAGCGGTGCAGACAGGCGGCGGTGCTCCTCATATCGGTCATACAGTTATCCAGATCGCTTTCTGCATAGCGGGCATGACCCAGTCAAACTCCTGTTGCCATTTTTGGGCCGGGAGCAAAAATTCGGTTTTGAGGCCAAGAAGACGGAAATACGAACACGCACCTGATATTTGCACCAGGTGATGTCCGCCTTCAAGATGGGCGACCTGAAAGGCAGTTTTCGGAGTTGCCCGCAAGCAAAGGCAACCACGTTACGAAAATCGCATTTGAAGAGAGTGTCCCAATTGACCGCCCATGGGCGGTCAATTGGGACATTTTCCTACCACTCTTCGGTCGTCCGATTATTGTGTAATACGTCGATCATTGTTCTTGCTACTGTAATTGCTTGATCAATGTGTCCGCTTTGCCAATTTACAATTGAATGAGCAAGTTCAAACCGAGGCAGACGAGTTAGCGCCGCGCGTAATGAATCGGTCAGTGGTGCAGCAGCAGCAGGATTTTCGAATAAAATAGTTGCTTTATCGAGGCAAAAAATCGCTGCCGAGTAACCGCTAATTTTGGGGGCTTGGGGATGGAAGCGACCAAAGTGAGCCATAGGCGTTATAATCTGTCTACCTCCCCAATCAGAATCGAAGACAGGCAAACCAACTGAGCCAAAGAAAGCGTACCAGATTGCACCTGAGCACAGTATCCCATCACGGCCACTGATCAATGGAAACGCCTGCTCCGGACTTAGTACCGCCGGCCATCTCCCCATGTCACGAAAGTCAATCCATAGAAGGCTTGGTTTTCCCGGTTCAAGCTGGGTCTCCTTCGCCTTAATTGAACAAATTCGGCTAATTGCATTCGTTTGTGTAGTATCACCTGCTTTATCAACGTTTGGTGCCCCAAAAGGATGACCCTCGGAAACAACAATATCGATGCGCAAGCGCTTCGTATGTTTGGTCAGTCGTTCGACACCTTTAGGTGTATCACCAACTGCAATTTGCTTGGCCATTTTGACCTGATCATCGTGTTCGAGTTTGGCTGCCACTTCAATGACGCCAGTCACGCCATCAAGCTTGAATTCAAAATCTGGGGTCGGTGTTGACCCGGTGGGAAGCGGGCCAACCCAAAAACCTGCCGAGAGCATTGCGCCGTAGCAGCGAATTTCCGCCAGCGCAGATACCGCTTCTTCAAAATTTGCAACTTGCGTGACGCGCTTTAGTACTTCCTTTAACCAAGTCTCCCCTTCAATTTTTGAACAAATCAAGTGAATGGCTTCTTTGGTCAGGTAATCCTTTGGAGCGCGATCGTAAGTGAACTTTTGATTGTCGACATTGAGTGCTGACCAAGCTGGATGACGCCTTTTTGCTGTATCAAAATACTCATTGATATTCCTGACATCATCTTCTGATAAAAAATCGACAAGCTGTTTCAAGTCATTCGTCCTTGAGATGGTGAGCTAAGATAGCTTTGACCGAGATTTCTCTAATTGTAAAACTATAGACGCTGGATAAAATTTGTCATCCAGTGCGGTTGAAAAGGCTTCAAAGGCAAGATCCGGTGAGCGTGAAAGCAAGAGCAACGTGCAATGCTTCAGGCATTGCACCACCGAACGTCCACTTTTCGGAATAGGAACGCCTCAAGCTAATGTGCAAAGGGGGTTTAGCTGTGATGAACGTTGAGAGCATGAATGGCGGCTTGTTTTATTTTCATGCCGAACAGCCGACATTCCGTTCACCCCGCATTGCAGTCGTGATTTCCGGTAGGTGACGGGGACGCCGTGTTCCGGAATGAGGGGCCTGTGAGTGCTGGTTGTAATCTCCCCAAATGTGCTGGTTGAAAATTCCCCAGTTTGAGGACTGTGCGTGATCGTCATGGGGGCATGCCCCCATGACGATCACGCGGCACATTTATCCCTGCTGATGCCGAAGGAAGGGCGAGCAGGTGATAGGACTCAGGGAGGTCGTTTTGATCCAGGAACTCAAAAGACAGGGGCTCAGCATCAGCGCCATCGCGCGCCAGACAGGGCTCGATCGCAAGACAGTGAAGAAGTATCTGGCCAATGGGCTGGAAGCTCCAGCCTATGCACCGCGTAAACCCGTGGCCAGCGCAGCAGAACCTTATCGAACCTATCTGTTGGAGCGGATGGCAAGTTATCCCGGACTTTCATCGCGCAGGCTGCATCGCGAAATTCGCGACATGGGATATGACGGTGCCTATTCATCGCTGACGGAATATCTCCGGCAAATCCGCCCCCCGCTGCCCAGGCCTTATGAGCGGCGCTTCGAGACCGGAGCCGGCGTTCAGGCGCAGGTCGATTTTGCGGAATTCCAGACAGTCTTCACCGGCGAGCCAGGCATCGTGCGCAAGGTCTTGTTGTTCAGCATGGTGCTGGGGCACAGTCGCTGGCTGTGGGGACGTTTCTGCCCGAACCAGGGGCTGGAAACAGTGATGCGTTGCCACATCGCCGCCTTCGAGGCGATGGCGGGCTGCTGCACGGAAATTCTCTACGACCGCATGAAGACAGCTGTCATCGGTGAGGATGATGCGGGCGTGGTGACCTACAATGCCTCGCTGGTGGCGCTTCTGGCCCATTATGGCAGCGCCCCCAGAGCCTGCCAGCCCTATCGCGCCAAGACCAAGGGCAAGGTCGAGCGACCCTTCCGCTACATCCGTCAGGACTTCTTCCTTGGCCGCAGTTTCCATGATCTCGATGACCTCAACGCCCAGTTCGACGTCTGGCGCGCGGACATCGCCAACGCGCGGGAACATGCCACTACCGGGCGGATCGTGCAGGAGCATTTTGCACAGGAGCAGCCCCATCTACATCCATTGCCTGCCCTGCGCTACGATGCTGTTCTGAGCGTCGAGCGGCGGATCAGCCGCGAGGGGATGGTGGCGGTGGCCGGCAATTATTACAGTGTGCCTGACACTGCCCGCCGTCGCGTGGTCGAGATCCAGCACCATACACATGAAGTCCTGATCTTCGAGGAAGGGAAACTCATCGCCCGACATCCCGTGCTGGAAGGCAAAAACCGTAAGCGGATCGAGCCAGGCCACCGCAAGGCCCCACTGGCTCAACGCGCCGAGATGTTGCCGACGACACCCGCGGTGCCGATCCTCCCGCGTCCTCTGGCTTTCTACGGCGCGGTGGGTGAACGCCTGGCCAGCATCAATGCCAAAGGGACCGCATGATGTCTGTCACCGAACGCATCCGACAAAGCCTGCTGGCTCTCCATATGGCACGCGCCCTCGAAACGCTTGATCACACGCTGGGCAGGCTGGAAAAGGGCGAGATCAGCGCCATCGAGGCCATCGACGACCTGCTGGCCGAAGAACTGAACCTGCGCGAGGGACGGCGCATCAGCGTAGCACTGCGCACCGCCCGCCTCATGCCGATCAAAACTATCGAGAGCTTCGACTTCTCATTCCAGCCTTCACTCGACAGGCATCGCATCACCGCGCTGGCCCAGCTCGAGTTCATCAATCGGGCCGAGGTGTTGCATTTTCTGGGCCCGCCAGGCACCGGAAAATCCCATCTGGCCACAGCCATCGGCGTGGCCGCCGTCAGGGCCGGACGCAGCGTCTATCGCTGCTCTCTGGCAGAACTGCTCGAGGCGCTCACCAGAGCCGAACGCGAGGGGCGTCTGGCCGAGAAAAT
>NZ_CADP01000109.1 GCF_000285295.1 Komagataeibacter europaeus LMG 18890
CGGTCACGCCACCGCCGTGCCCATGCTGTGGTGGTCCGATGGTCGTTATCCAGATCCTTCCCCGATGGTGCCAGCCCCGAGGGCCGCCACAGGCTAGTGATCCAACCAAGGGATCACCATGACAGCCCGCAGATACGACAGCATGACCGATCCCGATGTCGGAGTGGCTCCGCGCCGGCAAACCGGGGCTCCTGTACGCATCACCGGAAAAACCGGGAAAATCGCTGTCTGCACCGCCAGTTCTGTCATCGCGTCATGCAGATCCGGTCACAAAAACCCGTTCCAGTTCCACACACGCACCTTTATGCTCTGGCTCAGGCTCTCCCCCGGGTAGCGCCAGTTGCAAATTCCCCATAACTGAGTCCCGGTGTCGCGGGTTCGGTCTTCCCAGACTTTCGTACGCCTCGCGGCGCCCGAAACCCTTCAGGGAAGCAGAATGCCCGGTTTGGAACGTCCAGACATGTTTCCTGCCGCTCGTTCGACTATATGTGACGACCGCTCCGCGCCCTTGTCGGTCGCTCGATGGCCGATTTGGCGGGCTTGGCAGCGGCCAGTCCGGTTTCCCTTGCCGTCCAGGCTCCTCAGCGGCCCAGATGGGTATTTTCTGGACCAAGCTAGCGATGCGGGTTGGAATTCCCAGACATGAACGCGGCAGTCATTTCATCTCGAAATGGTCGCAACTCCAGGCGTCTTCGTTATTGCGCCGTAACTGGCAGGTTCGTGCCACTGCCGGGCGATGGGCCTGCAGATGCGGGAAGAATTACCGCTTCGCGCGCAAGGTCCGCCTTGTACTGCTTGATCCACGCGCGGACCATTTCTGAGAATGGTGCCTTGGCCGAGGCCATTTCGCGAATTTCAGTAAGCAGGCGGTAAACTGTGGAGCGCAGATTGGAAATCGCTTCATCCACTGTGGCCTGGTCTGGCCCGGTCAGGCGAAGTGCCGAGAGCTTGTCGGCCGAGACGGATAGGTCCCGGACGCTGAGCCCCAATATTTCAAGTTTGCGCAACAAGCGCGTTCGTTCTTGAACCAGTCCCAGCCGGTTCAGCCCGAAGATCTGGATGGAGACGGCACCTCGAACGCTGGCGCCGGCGATGGTTGCGGCCTGAATGATCGCCTCGATATCATCAGAGGCGAGGGGCACTTCCGGAGAAGGACCTCCTATGCCGCTGGGAGCCGGATAGACGATCCCGAGCGGATCGGCGCGATTGATCAGAAAGCGAAGATGTGCGCGAGGGTCGTCCATGCAGGGATCGAGCAGCACCGCATCTTCGTCCTCATGGGCCTTGACCAGCTGCGACGGGGCTGGCTCGGCGGTCACTCGTGTGCCCTTGATCGGAAAACAGGCTCCTTTTCCTGAAGACATCGTCTGGAATCCGGTTGAGCGCTGATCGGCCAGCAAGGCGTAGAGACTCGCCAGACTGGGCGGCGTGGGCTGCTCTCGTCTCCGGTTACAATCGATGCAACTCGGATAGAGGTTCCACCAGACGGCAGCCAGCCACCAGTATCCGCCGTGGGTGATTCCATCGACGCTGCCCTTCGGACGGAAATGTTCGACGTCGACGGGCGCTGTTATGTCGTAGCGGGTTTCGCAGTAGGCGCATTTCCCATGGAAGAGCGCTTCAAGTGCGTGGCGCACCTTGTCGTCCTTATAAGCGCCAAAACCGGGTTTGCGCTTCTTCCCGGCTACAGCAGGTACTACTGCGCCATCGGTGATGTCCTCATCCTGCCCCTCCATCACGAGCTCGACGCCATCCTCATTGCCGCCCTCCTCATCGGCGGCGGCATGATAGGCGCGAAAGCGCTTGAGTTCGCGGGCACCTTTGCCCTTGGAGGAGGTCAGGCTCGTTGGGGCAGACACGCTGCCTCGGTCTACCTTGCGCATCAGATGTCGCCCAACAGCTTCACGATCTCGTCGCGGGTGTCCTGTCTCAACTTCGACAACACGGCAGCCGACGCGCCCATGCGCTTCTTGAGATAGGTTTCTACCGCTTCCTGGACGAGGCGTTCTATGTGGGTTGACCCCACGGGGAGGGCGGAGCGGATCTGGCGACCTATTTCAGCCCGCGCTGCGATTGCCCTATCCTGATCAGGGCGTATACCGCTAACGCCTTGCGTGCGCGAGAGAAGATCTCCAATCTTGGCGAAGCTGGTCTCCGAGACCTCCGGATCGGTCGTGAATAGGTCAAAGAGATCGGAAGTCAGGAGCTGCTCGACGGACATCGCCTCGATCGCCGGCAATCGTTCGAGCTTCTCTATGACGATGGGCGGGCGTCCGTTGAACGGCATGGCGCGGTGTGACCGTCGCAAGACCACGATCTCCTCGCTGGATAGTCCTCGCAGGCACAGCGGATCATGCGTTGTCGCAATGAACATGACGCCGGGAAGCGCGGTTCGAAGCCCCTTGAGAATCTGCATCTTCCATCTTGGATGGAGGTGCGTCTCGATCTCGTCGATGAGAACGACCGCCTTCGCGAAGGTGAGAGATGCTGAATGCCCGTCGCGGCCAGCCAAAAGGCCACGGATGATATCGCAGGCCATGCCGAGCACGGACCGGAAGCCGGAGGAGACCAGAGACAGTGGTGTCTCGATCGGTTGAATGCCATTCGCCCCCTCGACCCCGATCTGCAGGAAGCACTGGGCGTCGCGCACTGTGATGAAATCGAACTCCTGCTCCATGGCGATAATCGCCTGCAAGGCGCGAGCGACCTCATCGAAAACAGGGGTGCCATAGATCGAGACGAGCCAGGATTCTGGATCCGGGAGGATGTAATCAGGCTCGAACAGCGATCGGATGCCGGAAGGGCGCCGCGCCCCTCGGCCATCGGTGACGAACATGCGGAACGCGCCATAGGCAAACACTGGAATGTGTTCGTGGTCCGGACTTGCTTCGCTTTCCGGGCCTTGGTGTCCAACCGTAAGAAGTGAAACGGATCCCCCCTCATAGGCGACCTGGATGCTCGCGAGATTCATATTGGAATCGATGCCGCCGCCGAGAAGCTCCGGACGCAGCATCACCGACGTCGGCGGTGAGAGATAGCGGTCGGCGATCGCGCTCGAATGGGCGAGCGAGAGAGCAATTGCTTCAAGCACGGAACTCTTCCCAGCGGAATTCTCGCCAAGGATCATCAGTGCGGGAGCCCGCTTCACCTTCTCGTCAGCCGTTCTCAGGCCGTTTTGCTCCCCTGACTGCACCAGCGTGAGCGACAGATGCTCTATAGACTTGAAGTTCTCGATCTCGAAGTTGACCGGCCAGCCCTTTCCTCGCATCGGCCGCCATTGCCGAGGACGGCGGCGAAGAACCCTCTCGGGATCATCATTCAAGGCGGTGCTTGCGAATTGGAGATCGTCTCGCGCCCTGGGCCGCCGCATCCTTTCAGCGAAGTAGGTCGGAAGCTCTTCCTGCGAGGGTGAGCGGTTACGCCCTTCGGGCATCATCATCTTGGCGATCTGCGTGGCAAGCGTCCGCCATGCGCCGCCGAAATCTTGCTCTTGAAAATCGAACAGCGCGCGCCAGCCGCCCTCACTATCCTCAAGACGTTCGATTTTCCTGAAAAGGCTATTAAACGCGGTTCGGCGCCTTTGCACGAGATCGGATCTGTTCAAGTCGAAATGATCGATTGTAAGACCGCCGCGCTCTCGCAACGCCAAGAGCCTGCCATCGGGCAGAGCGAGAAGCTGTGATTGGATGTCTTTATCACGACACGGATCCAGAAGCAGTTGCCTTTCCTTAATCTCCTCCGGCCACCGACCAGGCGTATCTGACCAGACCTGTCGAAGCTCTTCGACGCTTGGCAGCGCGCATCGGTCCCCCCTTACCGGGAAAACGCTCTCCTCTATGGGACGGCAGCCCTCGCAGATCGGATAGAGGTTCTCCCAGCTGTTTCCGAGCCAAGAATAATAGAGGTGGCTGCGCGACGCGAAAGCCTCAGGCGTGCTTGAGGTCGGGCCAGCATCCTCCGGGGGACGAAACCGGTAGACCGAAGTGGGGCTGCTCATCTCGCAGAAAGCACATCGCCCACTGAAGAGTTGATCGAGCGCGAACCTCAGGGAGGCGTCCTCGATCAGGAAATTGCCCCAATTCGCTCTTCTATGAGAGATCACGCGGTCATCGGTCTCGAATAGCGTAGCGAGGGTATGAAATGCGCTCTCAGCTCTATCACCTGTAAGGCAGTTCGGCACACCTACGGCTTCTCTGGCAATAAACTGCATTCATCCCTCGATTCAACTTGTGGGCTTTTTATGGCCGGTTTGTTGGTGTCTTCCGTCAGCCAGCTTGGTGGAACCCGAATGGCCGCTCCTGTCTGATATTGGCGTTCGTACTAATAAGACCGAACGCCGCAGTCTAGTCGGCAAGCGACGTCGCGTGAATGTCGGCTATACCCAAAGCGAAACCCCGAACCGGACATTCGCCTACCGACCCCAAACTCGTCCGCGAGATATCGTGCTGCTTATGTCCGCTGTGGGGAGAGCAATTCATCGCCATGTATGCCCGACATGTAGGCGAAAGCCGCCCCTACTCCTGACTGACATCCACCCATTCCGCTCCGACGAGATCTGCCAGACGGTCGGGTGTCAGACACACAGAGCTGTTCCGGTCTCCGGCTGCCGGCCAGACCACATCGAACGCGCGCAGTGAAGCATCACAGAAAACCCGGACCGGTTGCGGCAGCCCGAAGGGACACACACCGCCGACCGGATGGCTGGTCAGTTCCAGCACGTCTTCCGCAGGCAGCATGCGGGGCCGGTTTCCAAATGTATCCTTCGTTTTGCGGTTATCCAGCCGGCCCGTTCCTGCCATGACGACCAAAATCCGTTCGTCGCCGACCTTCAGCGCCAAGGTCTTGGCAATCTGCCCTTCCTGCACCCCGAGCGCCTGGGCGGCTTCAGCGACTGTTGCCGTGCTGTCTGTCAGCACCTCGGGCTTGATGTCTGGTGCATTGACTTCGAAAAATGCCTGAACGGACTCCCGGCTCATCCCTGTCTCCCCATGATACTGGCAAACCTTTTCTGGTCCCGTTGATGACACACCACGCGGTCCCCTGCGACAATCGCGATTCCGCTCACAACGGCGTCACCTGAAAACTGCTGACGTCGATCATGAAACTACCATCCGCCTCGATCCCGAAATGGTGCACGACATCGTCCGGCGCGGTCCGTTGCAGGGAACGGATGGCCACGACCCGTTCAGGAGGTGTTTTCGTCCGCGCCACCCAGCTTTCAAAATCCATGCGCAGACGGTGAGCCCCGACGGTCTGAAGAACGAACCCCGCCTGTCCCAGCAGGGTCGCCCATTCGGCCACTCCGTAATTCCGAATATGCGAGATATCACGCAGCAACTCCATCGACTGCAACCAGCTATCCAGCAGGGCGGAAGGAGGGGCTGTCACATCAATGAATAAAGCCATCCCTGACGGCGCCAGCACACGTCGCGCCTCCCGCAGGCCAGCTACTGCATCCGACCAGTGATGGGTCGTAAAGCGGCAGAAGACGGCGTCAAAGCCCCCGACCTCAAAAGGGAGCTTCTCTGCGGGAGCCTGCACGGTCGTGATGTTGGACAGTCCCTGTCTTGTTGCTTCCTGCGCGACGGCATCCAGCATCGGGCCAGTCACATCGCAGGCGACTACCTCCCTGACATGGTGGGCCAGCCGATAGGTGACGTGCCCTCCACCACAACCAATATCCAGAACGCGTCGCAGCCCCTTGCCTGCTACAAGCTTCTCGACCCTGTCCAGATCGCTGCCCTGACTGTGGACGGTGCTGGCCACATAATCCTGCGCCCGCGCGGCATAGTGCCTTGCCGCATAAAGTTCCGTCATCTTTTCCGTCTCCGCCGTTCCATGACTCGTTGCGGTCCAGGCTGCCAGATGCAAAAAACAGGGATAAGGTCTTTCTTTATACTGGTATAAAAACCACCATCATGAGTCTTTCCTCCGAACAGCATCGCGCCCTCGGGACTTTCCTCCGCGCGCGGCGCGATACCCTCTCACCGGGGGACGTCGGTCTGCATCCGTTACCAGGACGCCGCCGGGCAACAGGGTTGCGGCGGGAAGAGGCGGCCCAGATCTGCGGCATCAGCACGACCTGGTACACGTGGCTCGAACAGGGCAGGGATGTCTCCTGCTCGGCGGCGACGCTGGCGCGCATTGCCACGGCCCTGCATCTCTCCCCCGCTGAACGCCTGTACCTGTTCGAACTCGCGCAGATGAAAGACCCCAATGAGTCACGGTCCTCCATGGTATCTGGCCTGCCCAAGGAGGTCCGGATTTTCCCCGAGCAGATGACAGTGCCCTGCTATGTACTCGATCCCCTGTGGAATGCCTGCGCCGCCAATGACGCGGCCCGGCATCTTTTTGCCGGCTGGCTGGGCGATGAAGAGCACAACCTGCTGCGCTATGTCTTTCTTGCCCCGGATGCCCGCACGTTCCTTGATGACTGGGAAAGCAGTGCGCGACGGGTGCTGGCGGAATTCCGGGCTGTCAGCATTCGTGGTGATAAACAGCAGGTGGACGCACTGGTGCAGGAACTTCGATCCCGAAGCCCCGATTTTGAGCGGCTATGGCACAATCAGAGCGTGTTGCTGCGGGAGGGCGGTCCCCGCAAGTTTCATCATCCCATTGATGGCCCCGTTGACTTTGATCAGACCACTCTCACTTTTACAACGTGGCCACAGTATCAACTGGTGACAGTGAGACCACGGTAATATCATCGGGTTCAGACTATTTATATGTTCGCTTTCTGCCAATCGCCTTTGCCTGGAGGGTCGTTCCCTATGGGGCAAACTCGGGCAGTCACACGGCTGGAATGGAAGGCCGCTCTTGCCAAAGGAAGGATGGTTAGCTATATTAGTTAGCTAAGGAGATGCTTCATGGCTCAGTTCTCGGTTCACGATGCCAAGACCAATCTGTCCCGTCTGATCGCCGACGCACTTGCGGGCGGTGAGGTGGTGATCGCGCGTGGTTCCGTACCAGTGGTGCGTCTTGTGCCGGTGGAACCGCAGGGTCGTCGCGTGTTTGGGGCGCTCAAAGGCAAGATCACCTTGGATAAGACCTTCAATGAGGCGCTGCCCAAGGATGAACTGGACGGGTGGAATCTCGCTTGAGGCTACTGCTTGATACGCACGCGCTGATCTGGTGGCTGGCGGGCGATGAGCACCTGAGTCACCGCGCCCAGGAGGCCATAGCGGATGAAGCCAATGTCATTGCCGTGAGCGCGGCTTCGGCCATGGAGGTCGCAACCAAGTTCCGCATCGGCAAACTGCCGGGGGCGGCGCTGCTGGCGCAGGACTTTGAGGCTATTGTTGCCGGGCAGGGGTTCGTTGAACTGCCAATCAGCGTTACTCATGCGCGCATCGCAGGCGAGATGAACATTGCCCATAAAGACCCGTTTGACCGTTTTCTGATTGCCCAGGCGCAGGCCGAGGGTATGACGCTGATCTCCAACGAGGCCTTGTTCGACAGCTTCGCCGTCAATCGTCTTTGGTAATCGAAGGGACTATGGTTATGAAAAGATCAAGCGAGGGCAGAAAAGATCTTTTCAAAACAATTATCTAAACCCGCTTTGTTCTCACCTTGCGATTGTCGCAAATTGAGAACCAATCCTGCCCCCGCAACCAAAATTACCAAATAAAATTAGCACGTTAAGCCGTCCGTAAGGGCGGCTTTCTGCGTTTGGGATATACGCGCAGGATGCACATAGGATGCAAATGGGACTGAAACTCCAGCGTAGGTTGGGCTTAAAACAGGCCATATCACGATGGCGTGATGCTTGTCGGCAGCCTCGTTGGTTAGTGAAACAGGTTGGACCTCCGCGCCGTGTTCCTGCGGATCACGGACAAGCTGCGCAGGCGCATAAAACCCCATCGGCTGGGAATCCAGGAGTGAGGCCAGAAATACATCTGGATGGGTGCATTTCATCTACGATGATGAGTAAGTCAGAATGGCAAAACTGGTCGCGTGGCTCTCGGGAAATTCGTAGGAACCGAAGCCTTCCAATTGCTGCTAGATACGTTCGGCGAATTCTTCCGGATAACCGTTGCACGCATGCCTTCGATCAGGCGTGTCTGAAACTGTGAGACCGTGCCGGTATTCTTGAAGGTGGCCATGGCTCGTCGCATCTGATCGGCCTCGGCAGCGGTAAAATACAGCCGGGCTATGGATCGCGCAGCCGTACCGCCATATCCAAGGCACGGATAGCCAGATCCTTTTTTATCCGGTCGCTTACAGTCCACCCGATCACGCGACGACTGAACAGATCGATGACGACAGCCAGATAGAGCCAGCCCTCGGCAGTCCAGATATAACTATATCGCCTGCCCATTTCTGGTTCGGCCCCTGAGCAAGGAAATCGCCTTCCAGATGCGCCTCTTTTTTCAGAAAAGCGGAAGCACCATGAGATTTTCCGGTCATGTGATCAGAGGTGGCCCCGTCCGTTCGGACAGTTTTGTGGGCTTGATAAGCTA
>NZ_CADP01000108.1 GCF_000285295.1 Komagataeibacter europaeus LMG 18890
GATCGCGGACGGACACGGAAAAGCCATTGGTTTCGCTCTGGCACCCGGACAGGCCCATGAACTGCCACTGGCGCCAGCCATGCTCGACGATCTCCCCTCTGTTCCCCTGTGGGTCGTGGCGGACAAAGGCTACGCGTCAGACGCCTTTCGTGAACGGATATGGGACATGGGAGCCCGACCGGCCATTCCCGCGAAACGACGCGATGCGCCGGTCGCCTGTCCCAAATGGGCCTATCGATGCCGACATCTTGTGGAGAACCTCTGGGCTCGTCTCAAGGAATGGCGCGCTGTCGCAACCAGATACGAAAAAACAGCAACCTCGTTCCTCGCGGTCATCCACATCGCTGCCGCCGCAGACTGGATCAAGTGCTAACAGGCCCTAGACGCGCGCGCATACCGGATGAATATGTCTTGACCGGATCCAGAAGCTGCCTTCCCAGTTCCGAGAAATCATCCACATATCTACGCGTTTCCTTATAGTCGAGATTATAGATCCGACAGATAAAACGCAGATTATCCAGTCCGCTCAGGCTACCCTGGAATGCGCCGCCAAATGCCAGGGGCCATGACACCGACATATCTTTCTCGATCCGGCCGGCTGTTGGTAATTCCACCCCCCCGATAATCTTGATAAGCGTTGATTTGCCAGCACCGTTGCGCCCCAGAATGCCAAGCTTTTCACCCCGCTCCACCTGAAAACTGATGTTGTCCAGGACGCGACGGGTTCCGTTGTCAACGTGATAGTCCTTAACGATATCTATACAACGCAACATGATAGGCTTTTTTTCCCATGCCTGATGTCACCAAACAGGCATATTCAATGAAGGTTACGCTCGCGCGCACCAGCGATTAACAGCCTGCCCATGATGTACAGACCCAGGCAGGAGAGGAACACAATACACAGCACAAGAATATTGCGCGGATATTCAGGCCAGTCGGCGGCGTTAGGTTGCGCAACTTCATCCACATAGATCATCTGCTGGTTTGCCTGCTGCTTGGCAACTTCAAGCGAGGCGACAGCACTACCCAGTACGCGCTGCTGAATGTCGTTCTGCACCATCAGGTCCTCGTATCCCGTAATTTTGGGAACAAGCGATTCACCTGAACCTGTAATCTGGCCTGATGACTTCTTGATCTGGTCAGACAGGATAGCAGCCTGCCGCTGATAGGCTGCTATCAGCGGGCTATTGGGCGCGGATGCCTGTAACTGCCCCAACTGCATGTTGGTGGACGTCAGCATGTTCTGCAGGCTTGTCACATAACTGACCATCGGCATGGACTGCCGCATGGGATCGATCAACGCCACGGAGTTCCGGTAGTCAGCCAGCTTCCGATTGATTTCACGTAATCTGGCTTCGGCTGCCAGCACTTCCTGGGAAGTCGCCCGAATCAGGTTTTCACGCTGCCGTCGATTGATTTCATTGACCAGATTTTCACCAGCATCCAGAAGCGCACGGGCAATTTTCTGGGAATCCTCGGCGCGGAACGTACGGACAGTCAGGATGGAAATATTGGTTTCCGAATCCTGCTCGACAAGAACATGTCCTTGATAATATTTATAAAAATGCTCAAAATTCTTACCAAACCCGAACAGGGGATAACGGGCGAGGAAGTCCGCTTCCGGACGTGAATACACATCCAGCAACTGGTTCTGCTTGATCAGCAATTCCGCCGCATCACGTGACTGCATGTAGTCCTGCACCACGTATGTATTTTCGGATGTCGCCCCACCCCCGCCGCCACTGGACTGCAGGATGTTGCTTAGCGAAATACCGGACTGCGAGGAATGTCCGCGCACGACAAAATGTGCTTCCGATATATACTGTGGCGTCGCAATAAAGACCAGATACAGTGCCGTTAAAAAGGTCGGTGTCACAACACAGACCGTAAAGGCCATATGGTTACGGATCCAGTTCCGCGGACCGTTAAACAGACGTGTCAGCACAGATTCATCTTCAGGACGGTACGGGCCCTCATCGGGGGCATGTACATCGATATTCATGAAGTATGCTTCCGGAAGAAAATGAAGGGGACAGAGGCAGAACAGAAGAGGGCAGACATATCGCTAAAGGCCATCCTACGTATCAATTGGGCCATTATTTGGCTATCCATGCTGCAGTAATCCCGGGCGCGATGATGGTACTGATCAGGCCAAAGAATTTATAGAACTTGTTGCTGGACGAGTTGGCGATGTAGATCAGGTCCCTATCCTGCATAAAGAATTTCTGTGCAAGAAAGTAGTTGCTGGGATTCATCATATCCAGCTGATAGACAACCGGCGATGTCGGTGCGTTCGCATCCACCGGCAGGCCCAGACGGCGCAGGATATCCGTATTTTCAAAACGGAAAAGATATACGGCATTGGGATCCGCACGCGCATCAACCGGGCCGCCCACACGGGAAATCGCCTCGGCCATCGTCAGCGTAGGTGTCCTGAAATGCATCTGGGTTACATGTTCACTAGCCCCGAATACAGTAAAGGTACGGGGCTGGAATGTCAGTTGCACCCGATCTCCCGGCTGCATGAGGATGTTCTGGGCCGGGTCGTTTTCAATCGCCTTGAGGGGCATTTCCGCAATCCGGCCGTTACGTATCAGCCGGACAACATAATCCTCATCCGTCTGGGGCTGGCGTTCGTCTCCGCTGGGGCGTTCCTCCCCACCGGCAAGGGCGATCACGTCGAGGATACGCTCACGGTTCGGAGTCAGGGGAATACGGCTTGGGCGCTGCACCCCGCCATACACCATAACGGAATTGGCAATATCAGAGGCGATGCGAACCAGAATCTGAGGTGACTGGGATTTTTTCTTCAGGCGCGCTTGGATCGTCTCGGCTAACTGGTCCGTAGTCATGCCGGTCACATGAATCAACCCGGCAAATGGCACATCAACGTCACCACTACCATCAACGGACAGAAGGGGAAGGCTGGCTGCAGTCGATGGGCTGGGCTGGGTATTGGTGCCGCTGGCGCTCGATGCCGTCATGGCGGCGCTGCTGGGGCTGAAAAGTGCGCTGCCGATTTCATATATCGCGATCTGCAGGACATCCCCCGGCCCGACCGTATCGTTGTTGGTCCGGGTCGTAGGGGCGTTATTTGTATCCAGACTGCTTAAAGCGGGCGGTGCCTCACCTGCGAGAAGCGAAACGAGTTCCGGCGTGACCTGAACGATTCCATATCCAATGGTATTTTTTTGCGGATTACGCTGGGCATGATTGACCTGTGCTTCCGTTGGGCCGCTATCTGGCAGGGTGTTGCAACCAGTCAGAAGCAGAAGCACGCTACCGATTACAGCAAGGGGCTGTCCTGGGCAAACATGGCGTCGAAGCAGGTTCAGATCTTTCAGAAAGCAGCAAATGGTCAATGTAACACCGCGATTAGAGGTTATGGTGAATAAAGGCAATCAAAGTGTCATGAAACCCGCACATATTCGGCACGCAATTAAAATATGAAGAAGATGGATCTATCCGGAGGCCTTTTATCAGATCATATTTCGTCTGACCATACATAGCATCTGCAGATGTGTACGGCCATGTCCGGTGCGATTGCCAACACCTTTTCCGACAACTCTGCAAGCTATATTACCCCAATGATGGCAAAAAGTTGTGCCGCCATTACAATCCGCAATGAATCAGAATGTTTCTGTATGGATATCCAATAGATAACCTTAAGGACGTGGAAGACAGATCACTATCACACACGTTATTATAGACTGTTTTGTCTATAATTAAACCATACCATGACACAAAACAGATCTCGCGTCACTACATTGATGAAAAACATAAAAATGTTTTATAATTTGGAATATTTGCGTCCTGCCCGAATCACGTTGACACAAGGGCCGCCGGGCTGGCCGGAGATCTGATTCACTGGCGTCAGGCCAGAACCTTGCGCGTTGCCAGATCCCGCAGCGGACAGGGATATCCGGTGCTCAGGATGGAGCACCGTCGTGCGCAGCTTCTAATGGATCGCCTGCAGACGCATCCTTGCCATGGCCGACAGACCTGTTTGCGGCCGATGTCATGACCCGAACGTCAAAAATGCCGCGTTATCTACCATAACCCGTAATACGGTATCAGCGCCAGCTTCGCCGCGCTCTCCGGCACATGCCGACATATGGAAGCCGGGGCGGTTGAGTTAACGCACTACCGGGAGGCCGCGGCCGTTGTGGGTCGACTATCTGCCGCTGCTGATCACGCCCAACCGAACAGAGGCATCGCGCAAAAAATGCCGTTTCACCAGCACTTCGCCAATCTTCGCATGCGGCTTCTCCACGTCAGCCGGACGGGCCAATGCCGCTGGCGCTGACGCCTCTGGGGCGATACCCATCCATCTTTTCGACCGCCTGGCGTTTCCAAAGTACTACCATCATCCGATGCACACCATGCCACGCCACCAGTTCCCGCCAGCGTCAGTGCGCCACGGATCGCTTCCAGAGCCATCCACGACCTGAATCACCCGAATACCATTCCCCGCAACCCTGCCCATAAAACCCGCCCTCTCTCAGGGCAGATCATAGCTCAACCTCCTGCCCGAAAATCGGAGACCATTTTTCCTGACCTATGCCGGCCTGCTTCCTATATCCATGAGGATTTCTTTTTCGCCATTGCAGTGCAGTTTCTACAATAATATCAATTGACGAATAATGGGGAGACCAACCCGTTTCCCGACGTATAAGGGCGGAATCCGCCACAAGCATACTTGGATCACCCGTCCGACGTGGTGCCCATTCCCATGGCAACTTCCTGCCACTTACATGTTCAATGGCCTGAACAACTTCCATATTGGTAAAACCAAGACCATTACCAAGATTATACGTAACGGAACGACGATCAAGCAGTTCGATGACACGTATGTAGGCATCTGCCAGATCCGTGACATGGATATAGTCGCGAATGCATGTACCGTCCCGGGTCGGATAATCATTCCCGAAAATCTTCAGCTTTCCACGAAGTCCCAAAACAGTATCAATTGCTAACGGGATAAGGTGGGTTTCAGGTGTATGCTCTTCCCCCAAGCGTCCCAGAGGATCGGCACCAGCAGCATTGAAATAACGCAAGGATGCACTTCGCATGCCGTATATCTGATCAGCCCAGACCAACGCACGCTCAATCAGGAATTTACTTTCCCCGTAAGGAGAACTGGCCTCAACCCTTGCGTTATCTGGAATCAGCGAAAATCGCTCTTTGCCACCGAATAAGGCCGCGGTAGACGAAAAAACAAATCGCCTTACACCATTCTGGGCACATGCTTCGATAAGGTTAAGGGCTGTAATATAATTTTGTCGTAGATAATAAAATGGTTTGCGCATTGATTCGTTAACAAGCGACAAAGCGGCAAAATGAAGGACTACATCCCATTTCTCACTTGCAAGAATCTTATTTATGGCCTCGGCATCCAGAAGGTCCAATGGGAAAAAACGTACGCCACTCGGTACGGCCGCACGATATCCGGTGCTGAGATTATCAATGACAGCGACCTCATGCCCTGCATCCAATAAACCAATTACAACGTGACTTCCCACATAACCGGCACCCCCTGTGACAAGACATTTCATTTCCAACCCACCCAAAACCCAAAGATATAGCGAATATATTATTTTACTGAATGAAATCAATATTAATGTATAAAATTGATATACTACTCAATAAAGCGCTAATATATATTACAGGGCGCGTTGCAGATTTGGTGAAAATTTTCCCCTTGCTGACGACTTCCAACAAGAAATGGCTTCTTTCGCAAAATACATGATGATTTCTTACATTCTGATACCGGGAATATACGCGCCTTAATGCATGCAAACCCTGTCCTGCCGAACATGGTGCTCCTGATCATTTTTAGCCACTCAATCTACCCCCCAATAGGACTGGTTGTCCATGGTGCCACAGGGGAAGCCAGATGCCGTCTTCCGGTTTGCTGTAGAGCATATTTTGCATTTTCCTAAACCACTTGGCCATTTTTTGCCAATCGGAACCCACTGCCCGAAATCCCGTGGCAAACCGACCCGGTCGGATGGGACGTTCGGACATCTGGACTCGTGGCTCGAGACTCTCTGCCCAGAGATATTTTCGGATCGCCCTGCATGCCAATCCCGTCCGGCATTCAATCTCGCGGATCGAAAGATGACACCGACGCATCACATCCGGAAGCCCCATGTCGATCACGTCTCAAACCTACAAAAACTTTTTGAAAACAAATTGCTAATAAAAACAACAACAGTTTTTTAGGTGCCGCTTTTTTTCACAAAGGCCGGTGGGGGGGGGGGAAGACCAACGCGGGCCGTCACCTTGCCTGCCTCGCGGTGGATAAAATGCGGATACCGTATACCGAAACGACGAAGGCTACCTTGCGGCGGCCTTTTCCGTATCCATCTGATTTTCTTTAGAAAATCTGGAGCGGGCGATGGGATTCGAACCCACGACCCCAACCTTGGCAAGGTTGTGCTCTACCCCTGAGCTACGCCCGCGCTCCGTGTCGGTGAAGCGGTGTTTACGGCAAACCCGATGGGGGCGCAAGGGGTTAAAACACTTTTGTCGAAGTTTTTTTCCATCCCCCCATAATGCGGTTGCGAGGATCGCCGGGAATGCCAATCTATCCTTACAGCATATGAACCGACCGGCATGGGCATAAGGGCAGACAGTGCCCCCGTCCCCATGCCGATCGCCAGACCAACAGGAACGCACCAGATGGACTACATTATCGGCCAGACACCCCGCCCCGCCGGTTCCGCCCCTGCGGGTACCCCGCCGATAGCGGGCGGCAGGCCCGACCCGGTGATGGAAGGCACGCAGAACACCTTCATGCGTGACGTGGTGGAGGCCAGTCGTGAAATCCCGGTTCTGGTCGATTTCTGGGCCACGTGGTGCAAGCCCTGCACGCAACTGACCCCGGTACTGGAAAAGGTAGTACGCGCCGCTGGCGGCCGCGTGCGGCTGGTGAAGGTTGATGTGGATGCCAACCGCGCGCTGGCCCAGCAGCTAACCCAGATCGGCCTACCGCTGCAATCCATCCCGCTGGTCGCCGCCTTCTGGCAGGGACAGATCCTTGACCTGTTCCAGGGCGCCAAGCCCGAAAGCGAAGTGCGCCGGTTCGTAGAAAATGTGCTGAAGTCAGCCGGTGGCGCCCTGCCTGCCGCCGACCTGGTGGAAGCTGCCCGCAAGGAAATGGAGGAAGGCCGCGCCGAAGCCGCTGCCGGGCTGCTTTCACAGGTGCTGGAAATCGAACCCGAAAACCCTGCCGCATGGGGTGGCCTTGCCCGTGCCCTGATTGAAATGGGGGACGAGGAAGGGGCCGAGACCGCCCTGAACGATGCCCCTGCATCCATCGCCAACCATGCCGAAATCACCGGGGCGAAGGCCGCACTTGAACTCAAGCGTGAAGGACGCAAGGCGGCTGAGGAAGCCGAAGAAATCCGCGCCCGCATCACCGCCAACCCCAAGGACTATGCCGCCCGTTTCGAACTGTCGGCAGCCCTGAACGCCGCGGGAAAGCGCATGGAAGCAGCGGACGAACTGCTGACCATCATGAAGGAGGACAGGGCCTGGAATGATGATGCCGCGCGCAAGCAGCTTATCCGCCTGTTCGAGGCCTGGGGTCAGACCGACCCCGACACGCTCGCCGCACGGCGGCGCATGTCGTCGTTGCTGTTTTCGTGACGCGGCATGACCCACGGGGGACCATCATCATCCATGATGACATCCCCCGCCGCATCCCGCAGATCGGGGACATGACACTGGCGGACTTCCCGGCGGAGCTGGGGCTGTTCCCGCTGGACGAAGCCCTGCTGCTGCCGCAGGGACGGCTGCCGCTGAACGTGTTCGAGCCACGCTATATCGCGCTGGTGGAAGACGCGCTGGCGGGCAACCGCCTGATCGGCATGATCCAGCCCCGTCCGCTGGATGGCATGGATGGCAGTCCCCTTGATGATACCGGGGATGCCGACATGGATGATGGGTACAGCACGACCCTGCCGCTGTATAATATAGGATGCATCGGCCGTATCACGGCCATGACCGAACGGACGGACGGTACCTACGCCATCACGCTGACCGGGATTGCCCGCTTCCGCCTGCTGCGCGAGACGGAAATGCGCCGGGGCTACCGGGTCGCAAGGGTCGATGCGTCATCCTTCGTGTCCGACCTGAGAGCCTGAATCAGAAAGCGGTTTGATTGATTTTTCGCAGAACTCTGCGGATATGGGCAATCATCAACCACGCGTGGGATGAAGAGATTGTTGCCTCGACATCCTTCGTGAGGCGACGGCAGCGTCCGAGCCATGCAAAGCTACGCTCCACGATCCAGCGTTTGGGCAGGACGACGAAGCCTTCGGCCCGATCGCTACGCTTGACGATCTCGATCGTCCATCGGCCGAGTTCAGCCAGCGCACCACGCAACTTCTCGCCAGCATATCCCCCGTCACCGATCAGATGGCGAAGCCAGGGAAACAATGAGCGTATCCTGACCGCTACCA
Organism: Komagataeibacter europaeus LMG 18890; assembly: GCF_000285295.1. Lineage (GTDB taxonomy): Bacteria > Pseudomonadota > Alphaproteobacteria > Acetobacterales > Acetobacteraceae > Komagataeibacter > Komagataeibacter europaeus. The sequence goes on from NZ_CADP01000108.1 coordinate 8,469, forward strand.
GCGGCGCACCATCACGATCCTGAATGTCGGCGGGATG
>NZ_CADP01000107.1 GCF_000285295.1 Komagataeibacter europaeus LMG 18890
CTCGGTCGTTCACTGGGAGAGTTGCTGACAACGGTGACCATGCTCCGCTCACGCGGAATAGCGTTGCTCAGCCTGGAGGAGAAAATCGACACTTCCTCCGCAGCCGGAGAGCTGATCTTCCACGTCTTCGGCGCCATTGCGCATTTTGAGCGGCGACTGATCTCAGAACGTACACGCGACGGGATTGCAGCGGCGAGAGCAAAGGGCAGGCTGCCGGGGCGGCAGCCGCTCGACAACGACAAGATCAGCGCGGCGCTAAAACTTATCGCGGCGAGCGTGTCGCCGACTGAAGCGGCGCGTCAGCTCGGGATCGGGCGATCGACTGTCTATCGCGAGATGAAGCGTCTTGGCGTCGCGCGGCCGACACCATCGGCTGTATCATGACAACAGACGATCAAGTGGTTCTCAGCGCGCGCGAGAAAGAAGCTCTACGTCTGCTTCTGGTCGGCCATGACGCGAAATCCATCGCCAATACGCTTGGTCTGTCGGTGCACACAATAAATGACCGCCTACGCGATGCGCGGCGCAAGCTGGGCGTTTCGAGCAGCCGTGAAGCTGCCCGACGTCTCGCCGAGATGGATGGGGGCACCCCCAATAATGTCGGCCCCAAAGAAATTGGGGGTGCCGAAGCAACTTCTTCGGTGGATAGAGCCAAAGAGCCAGCACCGCCGCGATCGTCGGGGCATCGCCTGGCGTGGCTTACCGGAGGAATGCTTATCATGTCTCTTATCATTGCGGCCGCAGCGCTTTTGACCATCAGCGGGCAGGACGACGCCCGGGTTTCCGCCCAGAATATTTCGACAAGCATTGCCCGTCCTGCCGAAACAAAGGCATCGGCCGATGCCCGCAAATGGGTCGAATTGCTTGATGAAGGGCAGTGGGATGCAAGCTGGCAAGCCGCAGGCACACTGTTCAAGGCAAAGATCACCCCGGCGCAGTGGGCCACTACGATCCAGTCTGTACGACAACCGTTGGGACGCCCGTCATCACGCACTTTCCAAAGCGTGATGCAGACAAAAACGCTGCCGGGCGCGCCAGCGGGTGACTATCAGATCATTCAGTTCCAGACGCGTTTCGCTAACAAACCCAACGCGGTTGAAACCGTCGTACTTTCTCGTGAACAGCCATATTGGCGCGTTAGCGGATATTTCATCCGCTAACTTCCGTGCTGCTTGCCGTTGTTCAACAAAGAAACAGCGACTTGCCCTCAGACAAGATCACGCTACCCAGACGTTCTTCTACTGTTCATGCTAAACGTTGTTTAGCGTACTTTCCACACGATGGCCTCAATATTGCAGGATATCGGCGGACAGTTCGACTTCCGCCAGGCTTTCGCGGTACAGCTTGCCCATTTCCAGCGTCAGCAGGCGGGCATATTTATCTTTCTGCGTGCGCAGCAGGTCGGCAGCCTTCCCCACGATGGCCGCGCGTTTGGCAAAGGGCAGTTTCGACCATTCCCTGTATGTCGCCTGGGCACGGTCCAGCTTCTGCGCCAGTTCCGTATCCGTCAGGTCGGGGAATGTTGCAATGGTCTCATTGGTAAACGGATTGACTGTCTTGTACGCCATTGGCCTGTCTCCATCCGGATCTTGGGGCAACAGGCGTGGTCCATGCAGCGGCGTTGCGTTTAACCGGCCAACGCCGTCTTCATGCCGCCTGTGCGTGCAGAACGGCATGAAGGCGTCGGGGTTGCGTGGTATCTGCACATGTCGATATCCACCAAACCATTTCCGGAAAGCCAGGAAGAACGCCGCCTTTTTGAAAAAAGGGCGGCGCCCGGAAACTTTTATTACTTTCCCATCAGGCCGTAACCAGCTTTTCCGGTGCAGGCGCAGGCACGCGGATCAGGTAGTCAAAGGCGGACAGCGCCGCCTTCGCCCCTTCGCCTATGGCAATGACGATCTGCTTGTAGGGCGTGGTCGTCGCATCGCCCGCCGCGAACACGCCGGGGATCGAGGTGGCGCCGTGGTCGTTGACGATGATTTCCCCAAAGTCATTCAGCTTCAGCGTGCCCTTCAGCCAGCCCGTGTTGGGCAGCAGGCCGATCTGCACGAACACCCCCTCCAGATCAATATGGTGGTCCGCGCCATCGCCGCCGCGATAGGTCAGGCCGGTCACATTATGGCCGTTGCCCTCGATCCGCGTGGTCAGGGCCTCGGTCAGGACCGTGACATTGGGCAGGGTATGCAGCTTGTCCTGCAATACCTTGTCCGCCTTCAGGTGCGACCCGCGCTGCAGCAGGGTCACGTGGGCGACGATACCGGCCAGGTCGATGGCCGCTTCCACCCCGCTATTGCCACCACCCGCCACGGCCACGCGCTTGCCCTTGTAGAAGGGGCCATCGCAATGCGGGCAGTAGGCGACGCCCCTGTTGCGGTATTCCTCCTCGCCCGGCACGCCAAGGTGCCGCCAGTGCGCGCCGGTGGCCAGTATGACCGTGCGGGAATGCAGGACCGCGCCACTTTCCAGCACCACGCCATGCAGGCCGCCGGGCTGGGTGGCGGGGAACAGTTCCTTGGCGCGCTGGCCGGGAATGATATCCACGTCATACTGCCTGACATGCGCCTCCAGCGCCGCAGCCAGTTTCGGGCCATCGGTTTCGGGTATGGAGATGAAATTCTCGATGCCAGCGGTATCCATGACCTGTCCGCCAAAGCGGTCGCCCAGCAGTCCCGTGCGCAGCCCCTTGCGCGCGGCATAGACCGCAGCCGATGCGCCAGCGGGCCCCTCGCCAATGATCAGGACATCAAACGGCGCGACATCCTTCAGCTTTTCCGCGGCGCGGCGCGGGGCATCGGCATCCAGTTTCACCAGGATCTGTTCGATTTCCATGCGTCCCGTCTCGAACAGTTCACCGTTCAGGTAAACCTGCGGCACGGACATGATGTTGCGCGCCGCGACTTCATCAGGGAACAGCGCCCCGTCGATCGTGACGTTGTGGATGTTGGGGTTCAGCACGCACATCGCATTGAGCGCCTGCACCACATCGGGGCAGTTCTGGCACGACAGGGCGACATAGGTTTCAAAATTGTACGGTCCCGGCAGGGCGCGGATCTGGGCCGCCACGTCATCGGGGATCCTTGGCGCGTGACCGCCGACCTGCAGCATCGCCAGCACGAAGGAGGTGAACTCATGCCCCAGCGGGATGGCGGCGAACGTCACCCCCGTTTTCGCGCCATCACGGCGGATGACGAAGCTGGGCCGCCGGGTGGCCTGCCCTGTCTCGGACACCTGCACCTTGTCCGAAAGGGCGGCGACCTCATGCAGGAGTTCATGCATCTCACGCGAAGCGGGGGTGTCATCCAGGCTGGCCTCCAGCACGATCGGGTGCGCAAGGCTGGCCAGATAACCCTTGAGCTGCGTCTTGATGGGATCTTGCAACATGGGAATGGACTCCGCTCTTTGGGAAAAGGTGACATGGGTGGCCCGGTCCTGCCGGACCGGGCCGGGGCCATGGGCGTCAGATCTTGCCGACGAGGTCCAGCGATGGGGTCAGCGTGGCACCGCCTTCCTTCCACTTCGCCGGGCAGACTTCGCCGGGGTGGGACGCGACGTACTGCGCGGCCTCGATCTTGGCGATCAGTTCGGCGGCGCTGCGGCCGACGCTGCCAGCGGTAATTTCGATGTACTGGATCCTGCCTTCCGGATCGATCAGGAAGGTGCCGCGGTCGGCCACGCCCGCTTCCTCGATATAGACATCAAAATTACGTGCGATGTGGGCGGTCGGGTCGCCCAGCATCACGAACTTGATCTTGCTGATGGCCGGTGACGTGTCGTGCCATGCCTTGTGGGTGAAATGCTTGTCGGTCGAAACCGAGTAGATTTCCACGCCCAGCTTCTGGAACGTCTCGTAATTTTCAGCCAGGTCTTCCAGTTCCGTCGGGCAGACGAAGGTGAAATCCGCCGGATAGAAGAAGAAGACGGACCATTTGCCCTTCACGTCGGCATCGCTCACCTTGATGAACTTTCCGTTGTGGAAGGCGTCTGTCTCGAACGGCTTCAGAGACGAATTGATGCGTGCCATGCGGAATGCTCCTTGCTTTGGCTTGTCAGTTATTGACCGGGTATCTGTCCCACAAACACGAAATGGGGAGAAACCGTTTCTGTCAATGGGTCTGATCGGAAAAACCTTTTTACAAATGCCCCGAAATCGGTCCTATCTATAGATATGAATTATATTCCTCTTTCGGGCCTGTCGCTGCGCGATATCGAATATGTGGTGGCAGTGGATGACCTGCGCAACTTCTCCCGCGCGGCGGAACGCTGCGGCGTAAGCCAGGGCGGATTGTCGGAACAGGTGCGCAAGCTGGAATCGCTGCTGGGCGTGGTCCTGTTCGAACGCACGCGCCGCCATGTAACGGTCACGCCCGATGGCGCGCGCCTGATCGCGATGGGGCGCGACGTGCTGGCTGCCGCCCGCGCCATGATCGAGGCCGCACGCGCACGCACCGGCCCGCTGGAAGGCGTGGTGCGCATGGGGATCATTGCAACCCTCGGCCCCTATTACGTGCCCGACCTGCTCCCGCTGCTGCGGCGGGCCTATCCGCAACTGAAGCTGCAACTGACCGACAACCTGACGGATACAATGCTGCGGATGCTGCGCCATGACGAACTGGATGTGGTTTTCGCGGCCCTGCCGGTCAGCGGGGAAGGACTCCAGTACGCGCCCCTGTTCCGCGAACCGTTTCTGGCCGCCTTTCCCGCCAGCCACCCGCTGGCCCGGCGCAAGGCACTGGCGATGCCGGACCTGAGGGGACCGGACCTGCTGTTGCTGGAAGACGGGCACTGCCTGCGCGATCAGGCGCTGGCGCTGTGTGGCATGTCGCCACGGCGCGACCCGTCGCGCCTAGCCACCAGCCTTGAAATGCTGTGGCACATGATTGGCGCGGGTGAGGGATATTCCCTGATCCCCCGCCTGGCGCTGCGCCACCGGGGCGAATGGGACGGGCTGATCACCGTAACCCCCCTGCCCGGCGCGGGTCGCACGATCGGGCTTGTCTGGCGCACATCCGACCCGCGTGGCCCGGCATTTGATGAATTTGCCCGCTTCCTGCGCGAAAATCCGCCCGAAGGCTGCACGTCGGCTGATGCCCCGCCCCCACCGCATGACGGGACGCCCATCCGGCCTGCATGACCGTGGGGGGCCGGCCGATATTTTTTTAGGGGCATTGGACCATAATAGTGGGGAATCCTCTTTATCGCGCTTTTCATCCATGGGTATAGTCAGGTAATGAGCCGTAATCACCGCATGCATGAGTCCCGGACCCGAAATACAGTCCTGAAAATAATCTGTAACGATCCGGGAACCGCGGAACCGGTCAGCCACTCCCTGGATCTGGCCGCCTGCGCCCCGGCCCCGGCGGAAACGGGCAGCCGGCGGTCACTGGCCCAGATCCTCCATCCCGGCAACAGCCATGACATCCCGTTCCAGGGGCATGGGGAACGGCTGGATGCGCTGCGCCAGTGGATGGCGGACACGACGCAGGACGTGTCGGTCCAGATCATTACCGGCAGGCCGGGACAGGGCAAGACGCGCCTGGGCACCGAACTGGTCGCCCGCGCGCGGGAAGATGGCTGGATGGCGGGTTTCCTGCCGCCGGGTAAGGCGGGGATTTTCCCGGACGCGCCCTTCACCACGGTCTGGCAGCAGCCCACGCTGGTCATTATCGACAACGCCGCCAGCCGGGCCACGCAGGTCGGGGCATGGCTGCGCGCACTGGTCCGCCAGCCCTGTCCCGCCCATCCGCTGCGTCTTGTCCTGCTGGAACGTGCGGGACTGGACACCCTGTGGGTGAATGAGATCTTCAGCCCGGATAATGAGGCGGACGCTGCCCTGCCCGCCCTGCTGTCCCCCGCACAATGGCCCGACCTGCCCCCGCTGACCGGGGCCGACGCCCGATATGCGGTTTTCGCCGCCGCCTATCGCGCCACCAGCGGCAGTGCGCCACCGCTTGATACCGCCATGATGCTGCGCCACAAGCTGGATGAACTGGCACGGGAAGGATCGACCCTGTTCCTGATCGCGCTGGGGTTTGTCGCGGCGCGCGATGGACTGCTGGCTGCCCGCACGCTCGGCATCCCGTCCCTCCTGTCGCGCATGGTGAAAGAGGAGGTCCGGCGGATCGAAGCCCTGTGGCAGGCGGATGGCGGCATGCCGGAAGACATGCGGCCGCAGGCGTGGGCGCTGACGGGTATCAGCGCATTGTGTGGCGGCATGGACGCGGCCACGCTGCGACAGGTTGCGCAGGCCGAAGCCCCGGCCAGCCAGCCCGATGCGCCCGCCCGGATGGAAGCCTGCCTGCATGCCCTGCGCATGGCCCAGCCTGGATGCGACGGCGGCACGGCGGTGTCCCTGCCCGGCATGGTGGCCGGTGCGCTTGGCATGCATCTGGTCATGTCGCAGGGGACGGAAATACTGGACCGGCTGCCTGCCACCCCATCCCTGCGCCTGCCGCTGGTTGCCGGAACGGTCCGCGCCTGCCAGGCCGCGTGGGAGATCGGGGACAACCGGCCCCTGGCCTGGCTGGAACATCTGACCGGGCTGTGCGTCGCGGATCATGACGCGTTACTGGCCCTGGCGCGGCACCTGCCCCGGCAGGGAACAAGGATACAGGCCATTGCGCTGGATGTGGCGGAAAGGCTGACAGCCAGCCTGCGCGCGGACGGAGCATCGGCCCCCACCGCCCCGCTGGGCCGGGCGCTGACCGCCCTGTTCCACCGCCATGCCGACCTGTGGCAGCCGGAACAGGCACGGCATGCGGCGCGCGAAGCCATGGCAGTCCAGACCGCCCTTGCCGCACGGGATCCCGCCTGCCGCCCTGCCGCCGCCGCCAGCCTGCATGACATCGCACGGTACGATAACGGGCTGGATGCCCCGGCTGCCGCCCAGCCCATGGCGCGGCAGGCGGTGGCGGCCTACACCGCACTGGCGGAAGATGACCCGGCGACCTTCCGCCCCTACCGCGCCCGTAGCCTGTATCAGATGGCGCGTGCCCAGCACGACCTTGATCAGCCCATGGCGGCGCGGCGGACGCTGCGCCGCGCCATCGCCATCCAGACCCGGCTGGCCGATGCAAGCCCGGTGACGTTCCAGCCCGACCTGGCCGCAAGCCTGCTGCTGCTGTCATCATGCCAGGCCAGCCTGCGCGCGTATGAGGAAGCACGTGAAACCGCGCTGGAGGCCGTGATCCTGTACACGGCACTGGCCCATGATTACCCCGATACGTTCCAGCCCGCGCTGGCGGACAGCCTGCACCAGCTGGCCAGCCACCAGCTGGAACTGTCACAGGACGAAGCCGCGCTGAAATCCATGGAGGAAGCCGTCTCGCTCCAGTTCGCGTTTACCGAGCGGCGGCAGGGCGCGGGCCTGCCTGAACTGGCGGCGTACCTTGTCACCCTTACCCGGTGCCACGGCGCGCTGGGACGGGTAGCGGACCGTCACCATACCCTGCGTGAAGCCATCCGGCTGTACCGGATACTGGCGGAAAAAGGGCCGGACATCTTCCGCTTGCCGCTGGCGCGGGAGCTTGAACGGTTCAACATGCATTCATCCCCCACCGATCCGGCCCTGAGGGTGGAAAACATGCAGGCCATGCAGGAGGCAGCCGACCTGTACGGCACACTGGCACAGACGGACCCGAAGCGCTTCACGCCCCGGCAGGCCCATATCCTGACCGAACTGTCGCAACGCCAGGAAAGGTGGGACCAGCACGACGAGGCCATCGCCAGCGGCACTGCCGCCGTCAGGCTGTACATGGACCTGACCCTGAAGGACCCAGATCAATTCCACGAAGCCATGCTGGAGGCATTCAGGGATGTGGCGGGCCTGCTGATGGGCGACCGGACGGATGACTGCCTTTCCCTGCTGCGCGACGTACTGGCCCTGTACCGCGACATCGTGGCCCGGAACCCGGACAACCTGCAGATGCGCATGCAGCTGGCCACCCTTCTGCTGGGGCAGACAGTGGTCACGCTGGAACTGGGGCTGCCTGAACAGATCTACGCGCCATGGCATGAAGGCCTGGGCATGATGATGGAACTCGCGGCCCTGCGTCCCGGGACATTTGCCGACGAACTGAAGCGGGTGCTTTCCGATCTGGAAAACATGACACGCGAGGACAGCCCGGCAAAGGAAGTTTACCTTGCCCTGTGGCACGAAGCCATTGACGACCTTACTTCCCTTGTCCACCAGCATCCTGCCATTTTCACGCCGGTTCTGATTGGCAGCCTGGAAAAACTGTCGCAGCAACTGTTGGACAACGGTCAGCCTTGCAGTTACCCATAAATTTTTTCTTCTGTAATTTGATAGGAGAGAGCACCTGTAACGATATCTGCCAGGCGAGACATTCCTCTCCAGATAACAGTTGTTCCGGGCGGAGCATCGGAAGCGCGATCAAGGTAACCACCCAGTCTGGCGACTGCCCGGATGTAAAAATCCAGGTCTGGTGAAGTGCTGAGTTTGCGTATGGGTGTGAACTGTTCGAGTATTTGGCGTTCCACATCTGTAAAAACGGTAGAAGGCGACGTCCCTGGTAATTCACGCCTGAGCATTGTTATCCATGAGATACGCCAGGCCACCACGCAGCATAAGGCGATACAGTTTGCGAGCCGGCCTGCGGTCGTTAGGCGGAGCTCTTCAAGCTT
>NZ_CADP01000106.1:2500-8738 GCF_000285295.1 Komagataeibacter europaeus LMG 18890
CGCCACGCCCCTGCGTGTCGAATGTAAGGGGATGGTTGCTGCGCCCCGTTTCCACCCGTGCTTCCCGCAGGGGGGAAATGGCGACCTGCGGGATATGTTCCCATGCGCCCAGTTCCTTCAGCACCGAAACCGAATGATGGGTCAGGGCGATCTCGCGCCCGTCAAACGCGGGTTCGGCCCAGCGCGACTGTGACGCGCGTTCCAGCACCGCAACGGACAGGCCACGGGCCTCCAGCGACAGGGCGGCGGCCAGCCCCGCCGGGCCACCACCCATTATGGTTACGTCATGATATGTCATTGCCCGCTTCCTGTCCGTATGCCGTCTCTTGCAGGTTACGCATCCGCGTCAAATTGCACCGGGCTTCCCGTCCACTCGGCCACGTATCCGTCAACCGAACGGCGCTTCGGCGCGACGGCACCCGGCCGTGGCGTGCCGACAAACAGGAAACCCGCCAGCTTATGGGGGGCAGGAAAGCCCAGCTCGGCCGCAAGTTCCGGATCATATGTCACATCGCCACTGACCCACACCCCGCCAAACCCCGTGGCATGCAGGGCGTTGAGGATATTCATGGCCGCGGCCCCTACCGCCAGTTCCTGCTCGATCAGGGGGATCTTGTGTTCGGGACGCAGGTGCATGCCCAGCACAATGACCAGTGGCATGGTGGAAAAACGGGACTGCCGCTTTTCGATCTTGGCCGGGTCGACCACCGGGTCCAGCCGCTTCATGCTGGCCACCACACGTTCCGCCACTCTGGGCCGGGCATCGCCACGCACCAGTACGTAACGCCATGGGCGCAGCTTGCCATGGTCCGGCGCACGCATGGCGGTGGACAGGATGTCGTGCAGTACATCCCCCGTGGGGGCGGGTTCCATCAGCGCATCGGTGGAAAAGCGCGACAGGAGAAGGTCAAGCGATGTCATATGGTCGTTCCCTGATAAGCTGGGCGCCCGCTGACCGTCCATGGCCTGATGGCGGGAGTCATGACGCGACACCATGCAGCAAGTCGCCTGTCCTGCCAATATCCACCCGGCCATGCACTGCCAGCACCATGGGATCGGTATGGATTCCGGCTTCGGGCTTCTGTAGAAGGGGGGCATGAATACCCCGCGCACCGCCACGGTCCACCGCGCCACCAGCGAGACCGACATTACCGTCACCATCAACCTTGATGGCACGGGACAGACCCGTATCGAGACCGGCATCGGTTTCCTGGACCACATGCTGACCGCCCTTGGCCGTCACAGCATGTGCGACCTGGAGATTACCGCCAGGGGCGACCTGCATATCGACTACCACCACACGGTGGAGGACACCGGCATCGCACTGGGCAAGGCCTTTGCCAGGGCCATAGGCGACAAACGTGGCATCCGCCGTTACGGCAGCGCCACCGTGCCGCTGGATGAAGCGCTGTGCGAAGCGGTGGTGGACATTTCCGGCCGTCCCTTCCTGGCGTGGTCCGTCACCTTCGGGCGTGACAAGATCGGGGAAATGGATACCGAGCTGTTCGAGGAATTCTTTCGTGCCTTCGCCATGAGCGCACTGGTCACGCTGCACGTCATCCAGCGTGCGGGCCATAACTGCCACCATATTGCCGAAGCGGCCTTCAAGGCGCTGGCCCGCGCGCTACGTACCGCAAGCGAGGCCGACCCGCGCGCGGGCGGCATCATCCCGTCCACCAAGGGCAGCCTGTGACATTCTATTCCGCCCTGCTGCCACCCGTCCGCGCCACGGGGGCGGCCGCATGGCCGGTCATGGTGGCGTGGCGCATGTCATGGCTGGTGCTGCTGTGCGGATGGGTCGGGCTGTTACTGCGTGGCTGCTGGGTCAGCGGGCTGATCGCGGGGGGCGCGGCCATCATGATCGGGCGGCTGTTGCCGCTGCCGGTCGCCCTGCCGCTGCTGGGCGGGCTGCACCTTATCCTTGCGCTGAACGCCCCGGACCTGCGGCAGTGGGAACTGCGCCTGCGCGGCTACCGGCCCGCGCGCGGCGTTTACGCCACTGATCCCAAGGCAGCCCTGCTGCGCTGGATGGACCATGACCGGTCCCGTCCCCTTTCCCCCGTATCATGAGGCATCCCATGCCCACGCCCGCGCATCCATCCGCACAGTCCATCGTGGTGATCGACTATAACGGCGGCAACCTTGCCTCCGCCGCCCGCGCCCTGTCCCGCGCGGCACAGGACAGCGGCATTGACGCCACCGTCACCATCACCGCCGACCCGCAGGCCGTCATGCAGGCCGACCGGATCGTCCTGCCCGGGCAGGGCGCGTTCGCCGACTGCGCGGCGGGTCTGGCAGCGCGGCCCGGCCTGCATGACGCCATCGTGGACGCGACCGATAACGGCACGCCCTTCCTTGGCATATGCGTTGGCATGCAGCTTATGGCCGAACGCGGGCGTGAACATGGGGTTACACCGGGATTTGGCTGGATTGCGGGCGAAATCGCCCTTATGGACGCCCCCGGCCTGCGCCTGCCGCAGATGGGGTGGAACCAGCTGGAATTCACGCCCAATGCCCATCCGCTGACCGAAGGACTGCCGGTGGAAGCGCATGGCTATTTCGTCCATTCCTTCGCCCTGCGCGGATATGACCCGGCCGACATGGTGGCGACCACCGATTACGGCGGCACGGTGCCTGCCATCGTCGCGCGCGGCAACCGGGCGGGCACGCAGTTCCATGTGGAAAAGAGCCAGAAGGTCGGCCTGCGCATCCTGTCCAATTTCCTGCGCTGGACGCCTGCGCCGGATTACACGCCATGACACGGCAGGCCCCTACTGCCGGCACCATCCATGCCGAACGCGTGCAGCAGATGCATGAAGACGACCTGCATGCCCTGTGCGACGCGACCAACGCCGCCATTCTGGATGGGGGCGGGTTTGGCTGGCTGGCCCCCCCGCCGCGTGAAACGATGGAGCGGTATTTCCGTGGCGTCCTGCTGGTGCCCGAACGCCAGATGTTCGTCGCCCGGCTGGATGACATGATCGTGGGTTCGGCCCAGCTTGTGCGCCCGCCGCGCAATAACGAAGCGCAGGCCATGAGTGCGACACTCATGCATTTCTATATCGCCCCCTACGCCCGCGGGCAGGGACTGGGCCGCCTGCTTCTGAACGAGGTGGAAAGCTGCGCGCGCAGCATGGGTTACCAGATCATCAACCTTGACGTGCGCGAAACCCAGACCGACGCGGTGCGCCTGTTCCGCAGCAGCGGCTTCCACCACTGGGGCACCCATCCCAGCTACGCCCGCACGGATGGCCGCACCGTGCGCGGCCTGTTTTTCACCAAGCGCCTGCAGGATGACGAGCGGATCGTACCCGCCCACCCGCAGGCGGCTTCAACCCCCATCCCTGCAGCAGGACATGCCCCCGTGACCGGACACAGCCTGACACTCTATCCCGCCATTGACCTCAAGGACGGCACATGCGTGCGCCTGCGCCGCGGGGAAATGGACAACGCCACCGTCTATTCCGATGATCCCGGCGCACAGGCGCGGGCGTGGATCGACGCAGGGTGTTCATGGCTGCATGTCGTGGACCTGAACGGCGCCTTTGCCGGGCGTTCGGCCAATACCGAAGCAATCGAATCCATCATCGCCAATGCATCGGTGCCCGTGCAACTGGGTGGTGGGCTGCGTGACCTGGAAAGCATCGGCAAATGGCTCAATGCCGGGATCAGCCGCGTGATCCTGGGGTCCATCGCGGTCAAGAACTCCGAACTGGTGCGCGAAGCCTGCCGCCTGTTCCCCGGCCGGATCGTGGCGGGCATTGACGCGCGCAGCGGGCAGGTCGCGACCGAAGGCTGGGCCGAGACATCTGAAATGAAGGCCGTGGAACTGGGCCAGCGCATGCAGGACGTGGGCGTTGCCGCCGTCATCTTCACCGAAATCAGCCGTGATGGCATGCTGACCGGCATCGATATCGAACAGACCGCCGACATGGCCAATGCCCTGTCCATTCCGGTCATCGCCAGCGGGGGGGTGGGCAACCTTGACCACCTTGCGGCCCTGCGTGCCGCGACCGCACAGGCGCCGGGCATCGAGGGCGTGATCGTGGGACGCGCGCTGTATGACGGGCGCATCGACCTGGGCGAAGCCCTGCGGGTTCTGGCCTGATGCTGAAGCTGCGCGTCATCCCCTGCCTGGATGTCAAGAATGGCCGGGTGGTCAAGGGCGTCAACTTCGTCTCGCTCCGTGACGCGGGCGACCCGGTGGAACAGGCGGCCGTGTATGACGCGGCGGGGGCGGATGAACTGACCTTCCTCGACATCACCGCCAGCAATGAAAACCGCGACACCATCCTTGATGTCGTCAGCCGCACGGCGGAACGCATATTCCTGCCGCTGACGGTGGGCGGCGGCGTGCGCACCACGGACGACATGCGCCGCCTGCTGCTGGCGGGTGCTGATAAATGCGCCATGAACTCGGCCGCCGTCTCGCGCCCCGAACTGGTCAGCGAAGCCGCGCAGAAATTTGGCAGCCAGTGCGTGGTCGTCGCCATTGACGCGCGCAGTGACGGCCATGGATCATGGGAAGTCTACACCCATGGCGGCCGCACCCCCACGGGGCGTAACGTGATCGACTGGTGCCGCGAAGTGGCCGAACGTGGCGCTGGCGAAATCCTGCTGACCAGCATGGACCGCGATGGCACGGGCAAGGGATTCGACCTTGACCTGCTGCGCGCGGCGAATGCTGCGGTGCGCATTCCCATCGTGGCCTCTGGCGGGGTGGGAGAACTGGCGCATTTTGTCGAAGGCGCCCGCGCGGGGGCCACCGGCCTGCTGGCCGCCAGCGTGTTCCATTTCGGACAGTTCACCATTCCGCAGGTCAAGCAGGCGCTGGCGGCAGCGGGCCTGCCGGTTCGCCTGAGCGACTGATACCCTTTTCCTGCCCATTCGGAGCATTGTGATGGCCAAGCCAGAAAAATCCCGCAAGAACGCCCCGGCAAAAGCCGCCGCCGCCAGCCTGAATCTGGAAGCGGTGGGCCCTGCCACCCCCGAAGTGCTGGACCGCCTGTTCGAGGTTGTGGAATCGCGCCGCGGCACGGACCCGTCAGTCAGCCATTCCGCCCGCCTGCTGGCGCGCGGTCGGCGCAAGATCGCGCAGAAATTTGGCGAGGAAGCTGTCGAATGCCTGATCGAGGCCGTGGCGGGCAACCGGGGCGAACTGGTCAGCGAAAGTGCCGACGTGCTGTACCACCTGATCGTGATGTGGGTGGATGCCGGGGTGAAACCGGCGGAAGTCTGGGCGGAACTGGCACGCCGCGAAGGCACCAGCGGCGTTGCCGAAAAGGCTTCGCGCCCGCGCGACCCGCTGGCCTGACCCCCACCCGCAAACAGGAGAGTACCCATGGCCGTCAACGGCACCGGACCCTATGACCCGCAGAACGTGTTTGCCCGCATCCTGCGTGGTGAACTGCCGTGCAGGAAAGTGTATGAGGACGAATACGCCCTCGCCTTCCATGACATCGCCCCCAAGGCGCCGGTGCATGTGCTGGTCATTCCCAAGGGGCCATTCGTCTCCTTTGCCGATTTCAGCAGCAACGGCACGGAAGCCGAAATCACCGGCTTCACCCGCGCGGTGGGCAAGGTCGCGCGCGACCTGAAGCTGGAAGCTCCCGGCTACCGCCTGCTGTCCAATGTGGGCGTGGAAGCGGGACAGGAAGTGCCACATTTCCATGTCCACCTGTTTGGCGGCAAGGCGCTGGGCGCCATGCTGCCGGGCTGAATGGTCAAAAGGTTCTGAATGCCGCCTTTTTCAAAAAGGCGGCATTCTTCGAAGCTTTTTGAAAACAGCTTCACCAGGGTCTGTTGGGAATTGTACTTTTTCAAAGTCACCAAATGTGATTCAAAATCCGTATGGATCGCTTCGTACTGACAGATGCCCAATGGGCGAAAATGGAACCGCTGTGCCTTGGCAAGAAAACGGATCGGGGGCGCAGCGGGCAGGACAACCGTCTTTTCATTGAGGCGGTCTTATGGATTGCCCGGACCGGCAGCCCATGGCGGGACCTTCCGACGTATTTCGGGCATTGGAACTCGGTCTATTCCCGTTACAGCGACTGGATGAAAGCCGGTGTTTTCAAACGGCTTTTTGAAGCGGTCTCTGACGAGGCCGACATGGAATATGCGATGATCGACGGCACGGTGGTCCGGGTTCACCGTCATGGTCAGGGCGCAAAAGGGGGACCAGAAGTCAGGCGATAGGACGCAGTGTGACGGGATGGTCCACCAGGATCATCGCCAT
>NZ_CADP01000105.1 GCF_000285295.1 Komagataeibacter europaeus LMG 18890
CGAATTTCCTGTCCGGACGGGGTCTTGCCCGGGCGGATGATAATGGCAACCGGCCTCGACGTGGCGGCATCGTAAACATGGATCGGCATAAAGCACCGCTCGTCATGATGCGCGTTGAACAGGGCGAGTTGCTGATGACCGTGCACCACATCGACCGTATCGTCGATGTCGAGCGTCACCGCGGCGGGTGGCCGGGCGTAGCTGTCGCACCATGTATCGACCAGGGCATAGGTCAGGCGAATGACCTCGCGCAAAGTCGGGGCGTTCTCCCAACGCGAGATCGTGGGTTGCGAGCACAGATCCCGACCCGTATCGGGCAGTCGTCCGCAGGCGAGCTTGAAACCCGGATCGCACCGCAGGTGATCGAGGTCGTCGGCGTCCTCGTAGCCGCAGGCAATGGCCAGCATACGGGCGCGCAGAATATCGGCCACCCCGTGTGTCACCCGTCGCGGATTGCGTGGATCGGCTATGAGCCGGGCGAGGCGATCGGCCATGCCGATCCGCCGCTCGGCGGCAGCCAGCAACAGGACACCACCATCCGAGGTGATCCGGCCACCATCAAAATCAGCCGTGATTTTCTTGTGTCGGATGGCTGGAAACAGGAACGGCTGGCTCGTATCGTCGGACATGGCGGGTGTGGCTCGGCGTGATCGGAGAAACGGATGGCTTTGACACCCAATTCGTAAACCCAATCAAAAGCTTAGGCGATACCCGCCGCCCAGTCTCGACCGCCCCCGTGAATAAGATGGGTTAGCGCGGTCGAGATTGCTGCGATACAGGATGTCCGTCAGAGGCTTATGAAGACGCGGAGCCTGCCGTTTCGTAATAACAAGATTTTCTTCTTTCCAACGTCTGACAACTTTTAATTCGTCTGCAGACAATGTCGCCCGTCTGTCGTATTCATCGAGATTAATGTGGAATTTGTATTCGGGCTGGATGTGAGAAACCTGATATTCGGCCACTGTTCTATCCTCCGAAGACCCTGTTACCAAGATTCATATCCATCTGTTCGACCGAGTGTGCGATTTTACGGAGAAGATCTTCACCAGATAGATGGATATAAAGTGTCGTACTTTGAACATTGCGGTGTCCGGCATACGTTGCGATATCGTGCAGACGCCAGCCTGACCGGGCCAAGTGCGTCAGTCTCAGATGTCTCAAGGTATGAGTACTGAACGCCGGTATGCCGGCTTGAAGGGCAAGACGTCTGACAGTTTTGCTCCATGACCACTTCGTTATGGGCTGTCGAAAGTTTCGATCTGACTCAGACAGAAACAAGGCACCTGAATGGGTTGTCGCACCGCGTCGACGATGTAAATACACTGCCAACACAGGACAAATCACTGCTGAGTAACAAACCACTCGAGCGTGTGCACTTTTACTCGTCTCAGCCCGAATAGTGAGGAGACGTCTCGCAGGGTCAATATCCGACACCCTCAAACCTACTAACTCTTCTCGGCGCAGTGCGCCATAGTAGGCCAAGGCGAACATGAGGCGATTTCTGACTGTTTCCTGTGCGACTATTTCTTGCAAGCGAGCCCATTCTTCGTCAGATGGCAAATATGGCAGTAATTTGGAACGACGTACCAAACCATACCTGAACCCGACATGCTCCGAGAGTGGGCCGCGCCCTACAACCGCCTGCCCTCGCGGCACCGGATTTCGATGTTTGATTCCTTCAAAGACCAAATGATCATACCAAAGTCGGACGGCGGACAGGCGCTGATGAAGCGTAGCATTGCTCACAGCAGCGCGAGTGGATAGGAAAGGAACGTCTTCTCCACGTAAATACCTTACAAATAGTGAAACATGACTCAAAGTTGCTGCCTCAGGAGCAACACCTGCTGCCTCACAAAAAAACAGATACTGTTCCAGACCTCTGGCATAGGCGTCTATGGTAGCGGGCGAACGGCCAAGATTGTCGAGCAACGAAAGCCATAAGCATCCTTGAGAGTTCTCAGAAACCTGCGGATATCGTGACCATTTAGGCTCAGGCATCGTACCCTCCCTTTGCAACACGAAGGTATAGATTCAAGCCGATGTATTCCAACTAACTTATAAGATCGACTGCGCGTCATCGCCCACCACCGTCAACCCGCTCCCGTCGGGTTTCATGCCCAGCAGGATCTCCGCCTGCAGCCGGTTGGTATCCTGATACTCATCCACCAGCACATGATCCCATTTGCCACCGATGTCGGCGGCCAGAACCGGGTCACTGACCATCTGCGCCCAGCACAGCAGCAGGTCGTCGTAATCCAGCACACCCTGCTCCTGCTTTGCCGTGACGTAGCCGGCAAAAAGCTGTCTGAGCTGCGCTTCCCACCCCGCGCACCACGGATAGTGCTTCAGCAGCACATCGGCGAGCCGCGCGCCCGAATTCACCACACGGGAATAGATGGCCAGACACGTGCCTTTGCCGGGAAACCGCTTCTCGGTTTTGGAAAATCCCAGATCGTGCCGGATCAGATTCATCAGATCGGCGGAATCCTCGCGGTCATGGATCGAGAAGGCCGGGTCCATACCGATCTGCTGCGCATATTCCCGCAGCAGCCGCGCACCGATGGAATGAAACGTCCCGGCCCAGGCCAGCGCGTCAGCCAGTGGGCCAGCCTTGTCGCCGAGGACGGTGCGGCAGATCCGCTCGACGCGCCGTGTCATCTCGACACTGGCACGCCGGGAGAAGGTCAGCAACAGGATACGCCGCGGATCAGCCCCCGAAGCAATGAGATGCGCCACCCGGTGCGCGAGCGTATTGGTTTTGCCCGATCCCGCGCCCGCGATGACCAGCAGCGGGGATGACTCCGCCCCGCCTGCCAAGACTCCGGTCCCATGCGTGACCGCCTGTCGCTGGGCGTCATTCAGACGGGACAGATAATCGTCGCTGTTTGGGATGGGAGAAGTCTCTGAATTCAATTCCTTAAGGTACCTTCACCAATGATTCCGGGTGGTTATGCGCCCTGCATCATGCCTGACGCGTCACGAATTTGCATTGACTTCCATCGTCGCATCAGAACAAATCACGAACATATAATCATGAAATGCACCTGCACAAGGGACATCGAACCGTGACATGACCGCTGAAACCCATAAAAAACTTGGTCTGGAAACCCTGCGGGCGGCAATCAGCCGTCTCGAAGGCCATAGTGACCGACGCCGCACGGTGCTGCCCTTTGGCGTGCGTGAGATCGACGGTCGACTGCCGGGCGGCGGTCTGGCGCTCGGGGCGCTGCATGAGGTAGCGGGAGGCGGGAATGACGCCCTGCACAGTGCGGCTGCCGGTCAGTTCTGCGCCGGGATTGCGGCCCGCACGCGCGGCAAGGTGCTCTGGATCGTTACCCGCCAGGATGTGTTCGCTCCCTCCATGAAACAGGTCGGGCTGTCGGCACGGCGGACCATTTTTGTCGAGGCCAGTTCAGACGTCGATGTGCTGGCCTGTTTTGAGGAAGGGTTGCGGCATGGTGGCCTCGGCGCCGTTGTCGCCGAGGTCGCCCGTCTGTCCATGACGGCGTCACGCCGCCTGCAACTGGCGGCCGAGACGTCCGGTTCCCTTGGCATCGCGATACGACGCTGGCGACGACAGACCGAGGCAGCGGATTTTGGCCAGCCGACTGCCAGTGTGACCCGCTGGCGGGTCTCCGTCCTGCCGTCCGCGCCGTTGCCGGTTCCCGGTGTGGGGCGCCCCCGCTGGCTGCTGGAACTGATCCGTGCCCGCGCAGGCGAATGTGCCGATTTTGAAGTGGAGGCCTGTGATGGCAAGGGTCGTCTTTCTTTACCTGCCGCTCTGGCCGACCGACCGGATCAGGAAGCGGCTGGGCAAAGACGCGCCAACGCCTGAGGTGCCGCTGGCGCTGGCCGGGCGAGAAGGACGGCGGCGGGTTGTGCTGTCTGTTGATCTGGCCGCCCGCAAGCTGGGGCTGCGCCCCGGGATTCCGGTGGCCAAGGCCCAGGCGCTGTATCCCGATCTGGTACTGATGGACGCCGATCCCGAGGGCGACCGGCTGGGACTGGAAAAGCTGGCGCTGTGGTTCCAGCACCGGATAGCCCCCATCGTGGCCGTCGATGCCCCGGACGGGCTGGTGCTGGATACGACCGGAACGGACCATTTGCACGGCGGCGAACTTCCCATGCTCAAGGATATGATCCACCGCATGGCGGGCGCAGGCTTTCGTGCCCGGGCCGTGGTGGCGGACACATGGGGCT
This sequence comes from Komagataeibacter europaeus LMG 18890, assembly GCF_000285295.1. GTDB lineage: Bacteria > Pseudomonadota > Alphaproteobacteria > Acetobacterales > Acetobacteraceae > Komagataeibacter > Komagataeibacter europaeus. The sequence goes on from NZ_CADP01000105.1 coordinate 4,201, forward strand.
CTGCGCACGCCATCGCCCGCTATGGCCGGGCACCGATTGCCGTTGTGCCCTCAGGCAAGACTGCTTCCGCTCTGGCAGATCTGCCCATTGAGGCTCTGCGTCTGCCGCACACGATCGTCGAGGGTCTGGCCACGCTGGGTGTGTCGCGCATCGGACCACTGGCCGCCATGCCCCGTGCGCCTCTGGCGCTGCGTTTCGGACCGGATGTCGCCCGCAGGCTGGATCAGGCGTTCGGGCGTATTGGTGAAGCCATCGTGCCAGTCCGCCCTGTCGATCCGGTCGAGGTCAGCCGGAACTTTGCCGAACCCATCGGTGCTGCCGAGACCATCGCGCGCTATATCGGCAAGCTGGTGCCGCTGCTCTGCCAGGGGCTGGACGAACGCGGACAAGGGGTGCGGCGTCTCGACCTGCTGCTGCATCGCGTGGACAGTCGCACCGAAGCGATCCGCGTGGCGACGGCCATGCCCGTGCGGGACACAAAACGCCTGACCCGGCTACTCTGCGAGAAAATCGAGACGATCAATCCGGGGTTCGGCATCGAGCGCATGGTGCTGATCGCCTCACTGGCGGAGCCCATGGACCGGCGGCAGACCGTCTCCTCGCTCATCGCCGAGGAAGAGGCCGACGTGTCCGACCTGATCGACACCTTAGCCAACCGTGTCGGCACGCAGGCGCTGTATCGCTTTACCCCGGTGGAAAGCGATCTGCCCGAACGCTCCTTCTGCCGCGTGCCGGCGCTGGCCCCCGAGGAGACGAAGAACTGGCCGGATCACTGGCCGCGTCCGACGCGCCTGCTCGCACGACCCGAGCCGGTGCAGGCCATGGCGGAACTGCCTGACCAGCCGCCGCTGTTCTTCATCTGGCGAGGCGTGCGGCGGAAAGTGAAATGTGCCGATGGTCCGGAGCGCGTGTTCGGCGAATGGTGGAAGAATGACGCCGAACTGACCATCGCCCGCGATTATTTCCGGGTGGAGGATACGAGCGGCGAGCGCTTCTGGCTCTACCGGGCGGGTGATGGCGAGCATGGCGAGACCGGCTCGCAGGGCTGGTTTCTGCACGGAATTTTCGGATGAGCACCTCGGCACCGCGTTACGCCGAATTACAGGTCACGACGTATTTCTCGTTCCTGCGTGGAGCCTCCTCCCCCCTTGAACTGTTCGCGCAGGCAAAAGCTCTTGGCATTGAGGCGCTGGGCATCTGTGACCGTAATTCTCTGGCCGGGATAGTGCAGGCCCATGTCGCGGCGAAAGAGGTCGGGCTCCGCCTTGTTGTGGGATGCCGTCTCGATCTGGCCGATTTCCCGCCCGTTCTGGTCTACCCGATAAACCGCGCCGCCTATGGCCGCCTGTGCCGTCTGCTCACCATCGGTAAGGCGCGGGCTGGAAAGGGCAAATGCAACCTGCTCTGGGAGGATCTGGTCGCCTGGGGCGAGGGCCAGATCGTCATCATGATCCCGGACGCGGTAGACGATGCCTGTGCCCTGCATCTGCACAAGCTGAAGGACGCCTTTGCCGACAGGGCCTATCTGGCGCTGACGCTGCTGCGTCGCCCCAATGACCAGATGCGGTTGTATGAACTGGCAAACCTGGCGCATCAGGCACGGGTGCCAACCGTTGTGACCAATGACGTGCTGTTCCATACCCACGACCGGCGCATCCTGCAGGACGTCGTCACCTGCATCCGGCACAACACCACCATTGACGAAGCCGGGTTCGTCCGCGAACGTCATGCCGACCGTTATCTCAAACCGCCACAGGAAATGGCCCGGCTGTTTGCGCGCTATCCCGAAGCGGTAGCCCGCACCATGGATATTGTGGAGCGCTGCCGTTTCTCCCTTGACGATCTGGCCTATCAGTATCCCGATGAAGTGTCCGTGCCCGGCCAGACACCCCAGCAGGCGCTGGAAGAACTGACGTGGGAGGGCGCCCGTTCCTGCTATCCAGACGGCGTACCGGATGAGGTGGCGGAAACGCTCCACCATGAACTCGGCCTGATCGGGCGGATGCAGTATGCGCCGTATTTCCTGACCGTGAACAGCATCGTCCGCTATGCCCGCAGCCAGGACATTCTCTGTCAGGGACGTGGCTCGGCCGCCAACAGTGCGGTCTGCTACGTACTCGGCATCACCGCCATCGACCCCGCCCGCAACTCCCTGCTGTTCGAGCGCTTCGTCTCCGAAGAGCGGGGAGAGCCGCCGGACATCGATGTGGATTTTGAACACGCACGCCGTGAGCAGGTCATCCAGTGGGTCTATGAGCATTACGGGCGTGACCGTGCAGCCCTGACGGCCGTGGTGATCCGCTATCGCGCCAAGGGGGCTTTGCGGGATGTCGGCAAGGTCATGGGCCTGCCAGAAGACCTGATCCGAACGCTCTCGGGCCAGATTCATGGTTGGGGGCGCAGGCTGGACGATGACGCGCTCAACGATGCAGGCATTGATCTCTCTGACCGACGCATCCGCCTCACCTTAGATCTAGCCCGCTGCCTGATCGGTGTGCCCCGCCATCTGTCGCAGCACCCCGGTGGTTTTGTGCTGACACATGACCGACTGGATGAACTGGTGCCCATTGAGCCTGCTTCGATGGAGTATCGCCAGATCATCTAGTGGGACAAGGACGATATCGACGTCCTGAAATTCATGAAGGTGGATATCCTGGCGCTCGGTATGCTGACCTGCATGAAGAAAGGTCTGGACCTGCTCGGGGAACACAAGGGCCAGCACTTCACCCTCCAGACCATTCCGGCCGAAGATCCGCGCACTTACGCCATGATCAGGAAGGCAGACACCATTGGCGTCTTCCAGATCGAAAGCCGGGCACAGATGTCCATGCTGCCACGGCTCAAGCCGCGCATGTTCTATGACCTCGTCATTGAAGTGGCGATCGTGCGCCCCGGGCCAATCCAAGGGGACATGGTGCATCCCTATCTCCGCAGGCGCGAAGGGATCGAACCGGAAAACTATCCCACCCCGGAACTGGAAGCGGTTCTGAAAAAGACGCTTGGCATCCCGCTGTTTCAGGAACAGGCCATGCAGGTGGCCATGATCTGCGCCGGCTTTACCGCAGCCGAAGCGGATCAGCTTCGGCGGGCCATGGCGACTTTCAAAAATACCGGTACCGTCTCGCAGTTTCAGACACGCCTGATCGAAGGCATGCGCGCCAATGGGTATGACGAGGACTTCGCCGAGCGGATCTATCAACAATTGGAAGGCTTCGGTTCTTACGGATTTCCCGAGAGCCACGCGGCAAGTTTCGCCATTCTGGCCTATTCATCCTCATGGATGAAATGCACCCATCCGGACGTATTTCTGGCCTCGCTCCTGAATTCCCAGCCGATGGGTTTCTATGCACCGGCACAACTGGTCCGTGATGCGCGCGAGCATGGTGTGGAGATCCGGCCCGTCTGTGTGAATGCCTCACGCTGGGACAGCACGCTGGAAGGACCGGAAAGACCAGATGGGATGTTCGCCGTGCGGCTGGGCATGAGCCTGATAAAGGGGCTGGCCAATGACGATGCCGCCCGGATTGTTGCCGCACGGGCCTCACGCCCCTTCGCGTCGGTCGATGATCTGTGGCGTCGGGCGGGTGTGAAAGCGGCAGCCCTGACCCATCTGGCCGAGGCGGATGCGTTCCGGCCCTCGCTCGGGCTGGCACGGCGCGAGGCGCTCTGGGCGATCAGGGCTCTGCGCGATGAGCCTCTGCCGCTGTTTGCGGCAGCGCAGATTACGCGGGAAGCGGAGGAACCGGATGTATTGCTCCAGCCCATGCGCGACGGGGCGGAGGTGGTGCGGGATTACAACCGGCTTGGCCTAAGCCTTCGCGATCATCCGCTGACCTTTCTGCGCGAGGATCTTCGGACACGGGACATCATAACCTGTCGGCACGCCTTGAACGCAAAGGACGGAAAGCGCCTTACTGTGGCAGGGCTGGTACTGGTCCGGCAACGGCCCGGCTCTGCCGAAGGCGTGGTGTTCATGACGCTGGAGGACGAAACGGCAAACATGAACGTCATCATCTGGCCGGATCTGTTCGATGCGAACCGACGCGTGGTACTGGGCGGGCAGATGCTGGCGGTAATGGGCATGCTCCAGAAGGAAGGTGACGTCGTGCATCTGGTGGCTAAGGAGATCACCGACCTGTCGGGCTTGCTGGCCGATGTTGGGAACCGGTCCCTGCATGAGGTCGGCACTGCACAACAGGAAGCCAGATCTGAGAGCCCGATCCGAAAGTTTTTGAACAATACCAGCCTGTTGTGATTCATCCGTCTTTACGAAGAGATGGAGTGAATGGTGACATGGACTGGTATTGCCCGACGTGAACATAGCCGGGAAGGAATGCGATATCCATCGGATACGACGGACGAAGAGTGGGCTCTGATCATGCCATTTATACCCCCGGCGAAACGGGGTGGTCGCCCCCGCACGACGGATATGCGCGAGGTGGTCAACGCGATGCTCTACATAGCCTCGGCCGGGTGTGCGTGGCGTTTGCTGCCGAAATGCTTTCCGCCGGTCTCGACCGTCAGGCGCTATTTTTACGCCTGGCGTGATGCCGGATTGTTCGAAGTCATGAATACGGTCCTGGTCATGAGCCTGCGCGAGATTGAGGGGCGTGAAGCCTCTCCAAGCGCGGGCGTGATTGATAGCCAGTCGGTAAAAACCACGGAAAGCGGCGGGCTTTCGGGCTATGACGCGGG
>NZ_CADP01000104.1 GCF_000285295.1 Komagataeibacter europaeus LMG 18890
GGGGCGACATCCATGTCCTTCCGCGCGCAGAAATGGACAAGCGCCGCAGGGGCATGGCTTTGCAAGCTTCTGGAGCGTCGCCCAACACGTCTTGCAACCGTCGCACTTGCCAACAAACTGGCCCGGATCGTCTGGGCTCTCCTGTCGCGCAAAGAGATCTATCGTCCGGCCGGCCGCAATGTCGCTGTAATCTGACATGCGCTGCCAAGACGATGGATGCCGGGGTTCGCCCCGGTAGATCCGGCAGAATGCACTGACCAGCGTGATGGGAAGACTGTAATTCAGGAACAGTTCAGGCGATACCGTTGGATGACATGTGCCATCGAGCACGTTTTCAAGATTGGTGCCTGACACGCAAGCGCACACCCATAATGGCCAGCGAAAAACGTCGCACAAACAGGCCGGACATAAGGGCGCACCTGACCGGATCCCCGCATCCTGCGAGCAGCGATGCATTCCACCGAGAAAACAAGATTTAGAGAAACGCAGAGAGATAACAAATGTGATCCATTGCATCGAACCGGCCGTCCACATAAGTCATCCAGAAAGAGAGGGTTCAGCACCTTGAGGATGTTGGGAACGCTCGTATAGTGCATCCCAAGTGCGCCACGTTCCTCATCATCTGCCACGGCCTGGATCATAGACCCGAAGATGTCCGGGTTGATTTTTGTCCAGTCGAGGGCGCCGATATGGATAAGATAGGAGCGGGCGATCTTGCTGAAACGAGGCACCTCGGGGCTGCCCGCAAATAGACCGCCATTAACGTATGGGAACCTGTCAGCGTAACGAGCAATGCCCGCTTTCTTTCGCTCTGCCGTAGGGGTATTCATTGCACGGAACAGTTCGCCAATTACCTCGTGGGTGTTAGACGAATCTCGCTCAGTCATTTTATCGACCGTGTTCGTGAAAGAGTGACCATCCTGAAAAATATCCGTGTCTTCGGCAAAGAAGCAGAAGATCAGGCGAGCCATGAAATGGTTCATGTCATGGCGGCGGTCGGAAGTTCCCCAATCTGGGTTGTCCTTGAGTAATTCGACATACAGGCGATTCAGCTTGCTGGTCGCGCGAATATCGAACGAACTTTCGCGGATTTGCTTGACTGTCGTGATGCCGGCCAAAGGAAGGAACGAGCCGAAATGATTCGGGAAGTCCGTATAGGCACAGGCGACGGTCTCGCCTGTATCCAATTCTTCAGCCTCGAAGGTCTCACCATCCGTCGCCAGGATGAACTTAGCCTTGGCCTTCGACGTGGCTGGGCTATTCCGGAGGATGGTTAAAGTCCGCGTTACATCACCGGGCTGGCAGGTAGCAATATGGATGTTATTCCGCTGGAGAACGGCGCCAGGGATGTCAGAGGCATTAGTCGAGCCTTTGGTGGCCCGGAGACGCTTGATGGTGGTGTCTTTGTTGCCGAAGGCCAGGAGGAAAAGGTAAGGGAATTCTTCCGCATCAAAAGGTTGCTCCGCCAGCGCGGATACGGCTTCTTCAATTTCTACGGCGTTCATCGCCTCTACCCAATCCCGTTCTCAAACAAGGAGATAGCATCGCCATGCCCAGAACGGCACGGAATGCTTGCTCCTTAAACTTTACATATTCCGAAGCTATACAAATTTGGATTACAGGGCCATGCCTTTGGCAGCGGCCTTGCGTTGGGTGTCCCCAATCTGGGAGCCTGCCGCCGATGCAAGGGCAGTCTGCTTCACCCCAGAGCGTTCCTGAATAGCTGCGGCGAGCTTTCCGCGATCATTGGTATAGATGGCAACACTTTGCCTGGCGCGCGACAGGGCCACATAGAAGCTCTTCTGATCCACAAGCTGGCTGGCCGTGCTATCGGCATGAACCAGAACGCGATCGGCGGTGCGTCCCTGCGCCGCAAAAGCCGTGGCCACCCAGGCATGGGCGATGTGACGGTCGCGCGGATCGTCCGGCGTCAGATGCTCGATCCTGCGATTGGCCATGCGGAGCGTGACCGTTCGCGCTGCGGGATCGACACCGATCACTTCCCCTTGCTGGCCGTTGAGCCGCCGCGCTGCCCGATCGTTACGGGTGAACTGCACGCGGTCACCGGCACGGAGTTCGATCGGCTCGGCGGTGAACACCTGGGATTGCGTCGCGCCCCATTGCCGCAAGCGCCAGTCTATGCGTCGTCCGTCACGCGCCGTCAGGATCACGGCCGCCTTTTCCGTGTCGATGCCGGCCACGGTATAGGCATCCCGGCGGGAGACGCCCTTATCGGCATAATCCTTCGTGAAACGGACGACATCACCGATCGCGTAACTACCCGCCTCCTTGGCCTCGGTGCGGGTCATGTCTTTGGTCACGAGACGCGACATTTCTACCGCCTGCCCACGCAGCGCACCCGCCCCGGCCAGCTTCTCACGGATTTTTCCGGTCAGAATGTCGCGCCCGTCACGCGAGGGCTCGATGACCAGGGCGCGCTTGCGGGCTTTCCCGTCCAGCGCCGCGAAATCCCGCGCCATCTGCTCGAACCGTGCTTCCCGTCCTTCATGCTCGACGACATGCCCGCCACCCGAATCAAGGGCCGCCAGGGCTTTCTTCGCATCGCCGGCAAGGCTGGCATCCACCGCCGCACGGGCCTGCTCGTTGGTCTGGCGCAGAATCCGGGTGAGATGGGCGGTCTCCATGCCTGCCTGCTGAAGCTGCCCGAAGGCAGCACCGGCCTCGATCGAGCCGAGTTGCGCCGTGTCGCCGACCAGCAGCACACGCGCCCGATGGGTGTCCGCCAGCGCCAGCAACTTCGCGGTGTCGCGTGCCGACACCAGCGACGCCTCATCCACGATCCAGAGCTGATCGGCGACGGTCGGTTTGCCGGGTGCCAGAAGATGCCGCGCCAGCGTGTCGGCGCGACTGCCAAGCGCATCGCCCAGCACCTGGGCCGCCGAGGCGGTCGGGGCCAGTGCCGTGACACGAAGTCCCTGCGCTTGGGCTTCTTCCGCGACGGTTGCCAGCACGGTGGAGGTCTTGGCGGTGCCGGCAGCACCCTGCAAGGCGATGATCCGGTTGCGGCTGGTGAGAATTTGCGTCGTCGCCGCGCGCTGCTCCTCGTTCCATGCGTGGCCCTGTGCTTCCGCCCGCCGTTCCGCCTGGGCCACCGCGCGGGCGGCAGCTACGGGTGCCAGGATCGGTGCGACCTGGTTCCGTCCGCTCTCTTCAAGGCGCAGCAAGGCAGCCTCGTCCGCGATATTGGCGGCCGTGGTCAGGCCCTCGAAGGCCGCACCCCGGCGATCGACGAACGAGCGGGCTTCCAGCGCGCCGGTTTTCTGCGCCCGCACGATCGCGGCACCGATCTCGGCATGGCCGACCGCGCCGAAGGCGAAACGCCCCGCCGCCTCGTGCAGCGCGGTTGTGGCGAAGACCGATTGCCGCTCGCCGAGCATCGACGCGCCCCGCGCGACCGCCCGATCGGCGGCGCATTCGCGGGCGAAAGGGCTTTCCACGTCCTGGGCTGTGGCCTGGGTCCGGGCGCGCGCCTCGGCCCGTGCGACCGTCTCGCGCCGGGCCTGTTCGTTCCAGCCGGCGGAGTCCGCCACCGCGCGCCACTCCCGGACCAGATCGGCATGGGGCACGGCCTCCTTGGCCTGCCTGGTATCGAGTGCCGCCATCTCCTTTTCGGCGGCGCTTGCCTCTTTCCGGCTGGTCCCGCGCTCGCTGAGATGCGCTTCAATCGCCTGGGATCGCTGGCTGAACGCCTCCAGGGTCGCCGCGTCGAGTCCCGCGATCTCGAAGCCGGAGTCCTTGCCCCTGACGATCGCATAGCCCAGACGCTGGACCTCGCCCGCCAGTTCCTGGCGGTAGATCGCGCCCAACTGCTTTTGTAACTGATAGAAGGCGCGGGGTTCCAGGCTCCGCCATTGCCCGCCGTCATCCTGGGTCATGTTGAGAATGATGTTATGGCTGTGAAGCTGCGGATCGAGTGCGCGGCTGGTGCCGTGGCGGAAAGTGGCAATGACCAGATTCCCCGTCGTCTCACGCCGGACCGCTCCATCCTCCCGGATGCGCGTTGCGGCGAAATGGGTTTCGGCCAGTCCCAGCGCGGTCCTGACCGCGCGCTCATGCGCCTCGACCAGGCGGCGGTCGCCCGCCACCTCTGCCAGGATCGACACCGATTTCGGGGCGCTGAAGGTCAAATCCCAGCCGGGCCGGTGCGCGATCTCGCCGTCCCGCGTCGCGCCAAGCTGCTGATCCGCGACCCGGCCTTCCAGAAGCCGGGAGAACTGGTCGTGTTCGACCGCGCCCTGCAACTTCAGCGCCTCCGCCCCTTTGCCCTGCCATTCGGACGGGGCGAGGCCACCCTCGGCGTAATAATCGTCGGCCTCGTAGTAGCTCGCCGCCTGGGCCGCGTTGGTCAGGGCCGACAGGGTGGCGACCATCAGACCGGACCAGGTTTGGAGGCCGGGTTGCGTCGGGCGGAGCGGTTCGATGCCGGGGCCTCGCCGGTGGGTTTGTCCTCCTTCTTCTCCTTTCCGGCCTTCGGCTCGTCCGGCCGCGTCTGTTTCCACAATGTCTGATCCAGGCCGATCGGCTCGAACGCTGGCGTTCCGGCCGCACCCCGCGCGATGATATGCGCGTTGGTGAGCGCAATCCGGGCCACCGGCAATCCGTCGGGCAACAGAAGATAGGCCCAGCCGGGCGGCAGGCGCAAAGCACTTTCCATCACGGCCGGGCGGACCTCGCGACGTGTACCGACCGTGATCTGTGGTTTCCGTGTTTTGGGATCGAGATTGGCCGAAAGGGTCTGGATTTCGACCTCGGCCTGGCCGATCGTCTTCGATGCCCAGTCCCGGCTCTCGACATCAGCGAGTTGAAGGAAGAGCTTGCTGTTGCAGCTTCCCAGCACCGTTTCGGCGTCCTTTTCCCCGTACCGGCTGCGCATCTGGTCGATGGCCTGGAAGGTCAGGATCACGGCCGCGCCGAACTTACGCCCCTGCGGCAGCAGGCGGGTCATGTTGTCCACGCGCGGCAGGTCCGGGAACTCGTCGAGCAGGAACCACATCCGGCGGCGATCGGAAGGCGGCAAGCCAAGCGTCGCCGAGGCCGCGCATTCCAGCCATAGCGCCATCAGGGGTTTGATGGCCTCGAAATGGTCCTCCTTGCGCGGCACGAAAATCCACGGGTGACGGCCCTTGTGGCCGTCGAACCCGGCGAAGAAGCGGGCGAAGGAAAAACTTTCGCCGCCTTGTGCCGGTTCGGCGCGCAGGAACATGAGCAGGTTGGCGGCCCTGGCGAGCATGAACAGGACGCTGGCCGTGGCGCGCTCGGCGTCCTGGGCGAACGTCCGCGCCGAGGAGGTATGGGCCAGCCAGCGCTCCATGTCCGCGCTGGACATATATTGCAGCGTATCGAGCAGCTGCGCCGGTGTGCCGCGTTTTTCTTCCCAGAGTTCACGCAGGATGTTGGCCACGAGGATGCGGGCCGTTTCCAGCCAGACATCGCGGTCCCGGTCGCCGGTCTCGCTGATCAGATAGCGGGCGATCCGCGCGGCATCGGCGGGATGGCGGATTTCGTCGAACGGGTTCCAGTAGACGCCCCGCGCATCGAAAGGATTGAGCAGGATGTCGCCCCGGACGGGGTTGTAATACTGGGCGACGAAATCTCCCGACGTGTCATAAACGAGGGCTGCCTCGCCACGGGCTTCGATCACGTCGAGAAGCTGGCGCAGGGCGGTGGTCTTGCCTGCGCCCGTGGTGCCGATCATCGCCAGATGGCGCGTCTCGATCGCGCGCGGCAGGGCGACGCTGCCCAGCCGCAGGGGCGCGGGATCGTCTGTATTCTCCGTGGCCGCCGCCAGCGTGGCTTCGGACACGACCCGACTGCCGGCGATGGTGCGGTCGGCCAGTTCCTGCGCGCGTTTACGCCGCCGCCGACCGGCGGTCAGGGCAAAGGCACCGATCCCCAGCCCCATGCCGGCCAGACCACCCAGGGCGGTGCGTTCGATCAGGGCAAGGACGCGATGCTGGACGTCCTCGCTGCCCAACAGCTCGTAGGCACCGGTCTCATAGCGTCGGCCATCAAGGATGACGATCATCGGCACATCCCGATGGCTGATGGCCAGAATGGGACGCTGGGCCTCGGCGAGAAGAAACTGCCCGGTTACGGTCAGTTCCTCGGGCGAGGTGGTGGTGACTGCCGTCAGCCCGCCACCGGCCAGCAGGCCGAGGCCGGTCACGAGGAAGCCAGCACGAAAGCGTGCACCACTCTGGGCACGGCGGATGGCGCGCAGGGCACCGGCATGCGCCTGCTGGTCAAGATCAGTGGTCATGGGGTGTCTCCCGCCAGGGCGAGCTGGCGCTGGAAGGCGTCATTGATATCGTCGGTAAGACGGGTCTCGTCGATGCGGGTGGGGGCTGCGGCACGGGCGAAGACATAGGCGGCGCAGGACACATACAGCGCGCGCTCGGTCAGGCGCTCGACATGGACGATCCGCGCGCCGATCTGCCCCAGTTCCTCCGCCAGTTCGGCGGAGATTGGTCCCGTCGTGCCCTCCTGCGTCATGGAGGCGAGGCCGATGCGGACGCAGTCCTGCAACAGGGCATACGGGGTCATCTCGCGCCGGGTAGCAAGCTGCCGGAGTGTCCGATCCAGCACGATCGGCAGGCGGACGGAATGCTGGACGTGCCTCATGGCCACCGCTCCAGCCGCACCCGATCCGCACGCGCGCAAAAGGGCGGAAATCCGCCACATATCGAGCCGCGAAGGCAGGCGCACCCCGATCGCACCCTCGAAAAACGGCAGAAAACCGCCGCAGGCCAGTGCGTGAGGTGTGTTCTTCTTTCTGTGGCCCGATGCGCAGCATCGGGGCCGCTGGTCGCATGGAAAAACCGCCATGGATCACGCATGATCCGCGCCTTCCCGGCGATGCTGGGCAGCCCAATGGGCGATCAGGACAAGGGCCTCGCGATCCGCTGTCCGGCGGTCCAGATGGGGATCGGCAGGCGGCAGAGCGTAAAGCTCATGCTCGGCAGTCCAGGCGCGGATCACACGCTCGATCGCTTCCCGAAGACGCAGGTCCAGCGCGTTCGCCTCGAAGGGTGTCAGATGGGCTGTCACGCCGGGCGTTTCGATCAGGCCGCCCAGAGGAAAGTAGGTGCGCGCCGCCGCCTGCAACGGGCCGTCTATCCGGCAAGTTGAAGTATCCCCCCGATAGACGACAAGCGGTGGGCGCACGGCATGACACCAGAAGGCGATTGCGCATCGGTAGGTCTCGCCGTCCGGGGTATCAGCGAGCAGTTTTTCGATCAGCGGGAGGGCTTCTCGGGCGATCCGGGGATGGACGCGAAAACGTAGCGTGACCCGGTTGCCAAGGTGAAGCCAGTCCTGCATGGCGCGGACAATGGGCATGGGGTATCCTTTCGTGAATCACGCGAAACACGACGAAACGGGGTTGTCGGAGGAAGTCCGGGAGCAGGCGCGGCGTGGACCGCCCCCAAATGGCTGGGGCCGCGCCGCGCCTGCGGTCAGATGTAAGTCTGGATCGGGAGGCCCTGGAGCCAATGTTCGATCTCGCCTGCGCGCCAGCGGACGCGCCCGCCACCGATCACCACGGGCGGCGGGCAGCGCTTCTGGCGCACCAGGCGATAAATGCTCGACCGACTTATGTGGACGGCCGTTTAAGCGCAATACCTCATATTGTTCTCCCGATGTCATTTCCAAAACGTATTATTCTACCGGCTGGATGATGAATACCGATTTAACGCGAAGACCCGGTCAGATGCGCTCTTATGTCCGGCCTGTTTATGCGACTTTATGCGCTGGCCATCATGGGTGTGCGCTCACGTGTCAGGCACCAATCTCGTATCGCGTGCTCAGGGGCACAGACGGTCGAACGGTATGGCCTGAACTGTTGCTGAATGACAGTCTTCCCATCACGTCGGTTCGTACATACTGCCGGATCTACCGGAGCAAGCTCCGGTGTCCATCGTTCTGCTGGTGCAGGTCAGCCTGCTGAAACACTGACACCAGCCGGACGATAGATCTCTTTACGTGACAACAACGCCCAGATGATACGAGCCATTTTATTGGCAAGTGCAACTGTTGCCAGACGCCTTGGACGACGCGCCATGAGTTCGCATAGCCACTGACCCGCAGCGCTATCCCACTTATGGGCACGATGAAGCATGGCCGTCGCACCAAGAACCAGCAACGTTCTTATCTGCCGGTTGCCCGTTTTGGTAATCCTGCCCAGACGGGTTTTACCGCCGGTAGAATGCTGACGAGGCACAAGCCCAAGCCAGGCGGCAAAATGGCGCGCAGAGGCGAAGGAGCCAATATCCGCGACCGAGGCGACAATCAGAGAAGCCGTTATGGGACCGACCCCAGGGATGGTCATCAATCGACGCGCATCCTCATCGCTTTTTGCACGCGCCCGGATCTGCACTTCCAAAGTATCAATGCTCTGAGCGACCTTTTCATAATGATCAAATAACAACATGGCACTCTGCTTCATGGCAGCAGGCAGGTCGGCTGATGTCTCTATTTTTGCCATCAGTTCTGGCAGATGGCGTGTGCCCAGAGGGGCTATCAGCCCGAACTCGGAAGCAAGAGCCCGTAACGCATTACTCAGCATGGTCTGCTGTTTGACCAGAAGAGCGCGGGTAGAATGCAGTGACAAGATACCTTGCTGCTCTTCGCTCTTGATCGGAACACACATCGTATCAGGATGAGACGCCGCCATGCAGATCGCAGCCGCATCAACAGCGTCGTTTTTCTTGCCTTTTTTGACAAATGATTTGACCCGATCAGGAGGAACCAGTCTGACATCATGACCAATCCTGCTGATCACCCGTGCCCAGTAATGAGCTGACCCGCAGGCTTCCAGAACAACTTCACATGGGTCAAGTTTTGCAAAAAATGCTGAAACTTCACTGCGACCAAGCTTGCGCTTGAAAACGCACTTTCCATTTGCGTCAGCCCCATGAGCCTGAAAAACGGATTTGGCAATATCAAGGCCAATTATGCTAGCTTTCATACGGGCGGTCTCCTCCTGATGGTCAGTGAACCTCCATCATGGCACATTGATGCCGCAGGGAGGCCGTCCACCCCATCT
>NZ_CADP01000103.1 GCF_000285295.1 Komagataeibacter europaeus LMG 18890
CCCCAGAACGAGCAGCTTCCTTATTTCCCGGTTGCCCGTTTTCGTAATCCTGCCCAGCCGGACCTTTCCGCCGGACGAGTGCTGCCGCGGCACAAGTCCAAGCCAGGCCGCGAAGTGCCGCGCACTTTCGAAAGTGTCGATATCCGTGACAGATGCCACGATCAAGGACGCGGTCATCGGGCCGATGCCGGGTATTGTCAAAAGACGACGGGCATCTTCGTCCTGCCTGGCGTGCGCCTGGATTCGCCTTTCCAGGCATCCGATGCTTTCACTCAACTTTCCGTATTGTTCGAAGAGCAAAATGACGGTCTGCTTCATGACGTCGGGCAAATCGGGTGATGTCTCGATTTTCGCCAGAAGATCGGGCAGGCGACTGTTTCCCAACGGCACGATCAAGCCGAATTCCGCTGCAAGCGCGCGCAACGCATTGACCAGCATCGTCTGCTGTTTGACCAATAGTGTGCGCGTTGAGTGTAACGAGAGCAGGCTTTGCTGTTCTTCGTTTTTGATCGGGACGAAGCGCGTGTCGGGATGGAGTGCCGCAAGACAAATGGCTGCGGCGTCAACAGCGTCGTTTTTCTTGCCACGTTTGACGAACGGCTTGACCATGTCCGGCGGAATAAGTTTCACGTCATGACCCGCATCGCGGATGACGCGCGCCCAATGATGCGATGTGCCGCAAGCTTCGAGCACGACCTGACACCGCTCGAGTTTCCCGAAGAATGAGGCAACCTCACTGCGCCCGAGCTTTCGCTTGAGAAGACATTTTCCATTTGCATCTGTGCCGTGCGCCTGAAAAACGGACTTGGCGATATCCAGGCCGATCATGGTAATTTTCATCCGGGCGGTCTCCTCTGAATGGTCATTCCGACCCCAGCATGGCACATTGATGCCGCATGGAGGCCGTCCACCCCATCTTGCGGGCACGGCTAAATGAGGCTGACGACAACGCCCGGATGCTCCTGAACCTACGCAAGCGTATGGCGAGGATTAGGGTGTTCGATCCTGCCTGTGGAAGCGGAAATTTCCTTGTCATCGCTTATAAGGAAATGCGGGCAATCGAGGCTGAGATCAACAATCGTCGTGGAGAAGCTGACCGTCCATCAGAGATTCCGCTGACCAATTTTCGTGGAATAGAACTGCGCGACTTCCCGGCCGAAATCGCACGCCTTGCGCTCATTATTGCCGAGTTTCAGTGCGATGTTTTGTATCGTGGGCAGAAACTCGCTCTGGCTGAGTTTCTGCCGTTAAACGCGGAAAACTGGATTACCTGCGACAATGCACTACGGTTGGACTGGCTGAGTATCTGTCCGCCAAGCGGGACAATGGTGAAGCATTCTGCCGACGACCTGTTCCACACTCCATCGGACCAGCCGCAGATCGACTTCGAGAATGAGGGTGGAGAGACCTATATTTGTGGGAATCCCCCATACGTGTGGACGAATGACCAGACAAAGGAACAGAAGGCCGACCTTCAGAGATTATTTTCATCACACACAACAGCATGGCGGACGCTTAATTATGTCTCAGGCTGGTTCTTAAAACTAGCGCAGTATGGACTCGTTTGTAAGTGCAGTGGTGCCTTTGTTGCAATCAATACTATATGCCAAGGGCAACACGCGACTATTTTATGGCCCGTAATATACAAACATAAGCACCGTATCGCTTTCGCTCATGAGCCGTTTAAATGGGATAACCTTGCCTCAAATAACGCGGGGGTAACAGTCGTAATTATTGGATTGGCGCCTGAACCTATTTTAAGTGCAACTCTATATGCCGAAGATCCAAATAAAGAAACCATCGCAAGGAAAGTCACCAAAATCGGTCCTTATCTGGTGCCAAATGTAGATACACTTGTCTCTAAGAATCGTCTGCAAATTTCATCTTTGTCGGAAATGGTACGGGGGAATATGCCTTATGAAGGCGGATATCTATTGCTATCATCAGAAGAAAAACAAAAACTAACCGCATGCGATCCGAGAGCGGAGAAATTTATAAAGCGGATTAGCGGCTCTGCGGAGATAATTGACGGAAAACCAAAATATTGCATTTGGATAACTGATGAATCACTAAATAAAGCAATAGAAATACCCGCGATTCACGAAAGGCTACAACACGTAAAAGCGCTCAGGCTTAGCAACAACGATCCGAATGTCGTCGCCATGGCCGAAACGCCACATCGTTTCCGTGAAATGAACCGAGGTATAAATTCAACAATTGCAATGCCTGCCGTCTCGTCTGAATCGAGACTTTATCTACCGGTCGAGCTTCTACCGCCTAATCACATTATCACTAACAGAGCATACGGAATATATGACGGCGAATTATATAATTTTTCTATCCTCGCTTCCACTCTGCATATCGTTTGGGTAGGAACTGTTTGTGGGAAATTGGAACTTCGATATTCATATACCAACACCCTCGGCTGGAACACTTTCCCTGTCCCCAAATTAACCGACAAGATGAAAGCAGACCTGACCCGCTGCGCTGAAGACATCCTGTTGGCACGCGAAGCGCATTTCCCAGCCACCATTGCGGAACTATATGACCCCGAAAAAATGCCTGCCGATTTGCGAGAGGCGCACGACCGTAATGATGAAGTGTTGGAGCGCATCTACATCGGCCGCTGCTTCCGCAATGACACGGAACGGTTGGAAAAGCTGTTCGATCTCTATACCAAAATGACCGCTGGAACCGGATCGAAGAAGAAGGTAAAAGCCTGATGAATACTAAAACTCAATCCGTCCCTTCCGTCTCTGTCTCCTACGCGGCCAATGGTAGTTCAACCAAGGCCAACGCCATGGGGATGCGGCCCATGCAGGAACGCGCCTATGAAAAGCGCGGCGAACAATATTTGCTCATCAAATCTCCTCCAGCTTCGGGCAAAAGCCGGGCGCTCATGTTCATTGCTCTCGATAAGCTGGCCAACCAGGGACTGAAGCAGGCCATTATCGTCGTGCCTGAAAAAAGCATCGGGGCAAGTTTCCATGACGAGCCTCTGACCCAATTCGGTTTCTCGGAAGACTGGCACGTAGAACCCAGAAGAAACCTGTGTGATGCAGCCGGCGGTGATAATGGGGGCAAGGTCAATTCGGTCGAGGCGTTCCTTAATAGTGAGGACAAGGTGCTTGTCTGCACGCACGCCACCTTCCGCTTCGCCGTGGACAGGTTCGGCGTTGAGGCTTTCGACGATCGTCTAATTGCCGTGGATGAATTCCATCACGTCTCATCCGACTCAGACAACAAACTGGGTCATCACCTCGGCACGTTCATTGCCCGCGACAAAGTGCATATCGTCGCCATGACCGGCTCATATTTCCGGGGTGACGCGGTCGATGTCTTATCGCCACAGGACGAGGCCAAGTTTGATACCGTAACCTATACCTATTACGAGCAGTTAAACGGTTATCGGTACCTCAAGCATCTCGACATCGGTTATTTCTTCTATTCCGGGTCTTACGCCGACGACATCCTGAAGGTTCTCGACCCAAAGCAAAAAACCATCATTCACATCCCGAGCGTCAATTCGCGCGAAAGCACGAAGGATAAGATGAGGGAAGTGGAGCACATCATCGAGGAACTTGGCGACTGGCAAGGGGCTGACCCTATCACCGGCTTTCAGTTGGTAAAAACGGAAGACGGCCGGACGTTGCGGATCGCTGATCTGGTGGACGATGACAAGAGCAAGCGTGACCGTGTATCCACTGCACTGAAAGACCCAACCCAGAAGAACAACCGCGACCATGTGGACATCATCATTGCTCTGGGCATGGCCAAGGAGGGCTTTGACTGGATTTGGTGCGAACATGCGCTCACCGTCGGCTATCGATCCAGCCTGACCGAGATTATCCAGATCATAGGGCGTGCCACCCGCGATGCGCCTGGGAAAACCCGTGCTCGCTTTACCAACCTGATCGCCGAGCCAGATGCCTCAGAAGAGGCCGTAACCGAAGCCGTAAACGACACCCTTAAAGCCATCGCTGCCAGTCTGCTGATGGAACAGGTTCTCGCCCCCCGCTTCGAGTTCAGATCGAAAGTGTCAACCAACGAACCGACTGACGGCTTCGATTATGGAGACGACGGCTACCAACAGGACAAATGCAATGTCGGGTTCAACGAAGAGAAAGGAAAGTTTCAGATCGAGATCAAGGGGCTGTCCGAACCCAAGAGCGAAGAGGCAACCCGTATCTGCCAGGAAGACCTGAACGAAGTCATCACTGCTTTCGTGCAAGATAAGACCGCTCTTGAACGTGGGCTTTTCGACAAAGAACTCGTTCCGGAGGAATTGACGATCTCCCGCATGGGAAAAATCATCAAAGACAAATATCCCGAACTGGATGAGGAAGATCAGGAGGCCATTCGACAGCACGCCATCGCGGCTCTGAACCTGACGCAACAGGCTGCTCATATCGCGACGAGTGGTGATGGAGAGCCAGGAGCCAACACGGCCCTGATCGATGGCGTGCGTAAATTCGCAATGGACGTGCGAGAACTGGACATTGATCTGATTGATCGCATCAATCCGTTTGGTGAGGCTTATTCCATCCTGGCTAAAGCAATGAGCGAAGAGAGTCTGAAGCAGGTTGCGGCCGTAATCGGTGCCAAACGTGCGACGATGACATTGGAAGAAGCGCGTGTTTTATCTAAACGAGCGCTGAAGTTCATGCAGGACCGTGGACGCCTCCCCTCCATAACATCGACTGACCCCTGGGAGAAAAGCATGGCCGAGGGCGTCGCGTTCCTTGCCCGCATGAAAGCGGAGGCAGCTCGTGGCTAAAGGTTTTACCGACGAGGATGATGCGCTCCTGTCAGCGCTGGGCGTTGAAGTCGAGACAAAGAAAGAAGCCTCCCGAACTCCAAAAGAAGAGCGCATTATAGCTGGGTTTGAGGAAATCCAGCGGTTTGTGGACAAACACGGACGCTCTCCCCGCAATGGGGAAGATCACGACATTTTCGAGCGTCTATACGCAGTCCGCCTCGATAGGCTTCGCTCGCAACCCGATTGCATGGCATTGCTTCTGCCTATGGATCATCAGGGTATTCTGTCCAACGCTGTTGTCGTTGACGAGATCGATGAAAACATAAGCGACGATGAACTGCTTTCCATGCTCGGCGTGGACGGCATCGAGCAGAATTCAATCACTGAACTGCGCCACGTCCGCTCCACCGCAGAAAAGCGGGCAGCGGAGGAAATCGCCAACCGGGAGCGCTGTGAGGATTTCGACACTTTCAAGCCGATATTCAACACAGTCCAGAAAGACATCGAGATCGGGACGCGCATTACACGCCCTATCCGGAAAGAAGCCGGCCTCCTGAAAACTGACATCAGACCGGGAGAATTTTTTATTCTCGGTGGTCAGACAGCATATGTTGCCGAGATTGGTGAGACCTTCAGAGCACCTAATGGTGAGAGTGATGCCCGTCTCCGCGTCATTTATTCCAATGGAACCGAAAGCAACATCCTGCTTCGTTCCCTTCAGCGTGCGCTTTACAAAGATGAAGCCAGCCGCCGAGTGTCAGAACCCAGTGCCGGGCCATTATTCGCCGGAGAAAACGACGAAGACGATCTTGCAAGCGGAACTATTTACGTTCTGAGAAGTGAATCCGACAATCCCATTGTCGCGGCCAACAGAGACCTTGTCCACAAGATTGGCGTAACTGGGGGAGATGTTGCAAAACGGATAGCCAACGCAAAACTCGATCCGACATTTCTGTTGGCGGACGTGGAGGTCGTAGCGACTTACAATCTGTTCAATATCAGCCGGACAAAACTCGAAAAAATAGTCCACCGCATCTTCGATCCGGCCCGACTGAATATCCAGATCGAAGACAGGTTCGGCAACCCCGTCATCCCGCGCGAATGGTTCCTTGTGCCACTGTTCGTGATTAATGATGCAGTGGAGAAGATCAAGGATGGAACGATCACCAGCTATGTCTATGATCCAAAGAATGCCTGCCTAGTTAAGCGTAAACACCAGGAGGTTTGACATGAGTAATGTCAACGTCAGGCGGTTGGTCGAGAACATCCGTTCTGGTACCAATGTCTATACGCCGCTTATTGAACTGGTCGTAAACGCGATTCAAGCGATTGACGCGAAAGGCATACCAAATGGGTTGGTCGAAATTGAGGTTCTGCGAAGCGGCCAGACCGATGCAATCGATCGCGTGGCAGATATTGATGGCTTCGTCGTCAAGGATAATGGCATAGGATTCACAAAAAGTAACCGTGACTCCTTCGACACTCTCTACTCAGAGCAAAAAATTTCAGACGGAGGTAAAGGTTTTGGTCGCTTTACTTGCCTGAAGTACTTCGATCGCGTGAAAGTATCCAGTACGTTTTCTGAAGGCGGTGCCTTCCATGATCGTTCTTTCAGAATGGGTTTGGATAAAGACATCATCATTGACGAAAAGGAAGGGCCTTCTCACGCGCAGATAACGGGGGCAATCGTTGAAATTTCAGGCATCAGGTCAGTAAAGTTCCCTGACAAGAAACTGGAAACGATTAGTCGGGTCATTGTGGAGAGATTGCTACCTTATTTTGTGGATAAAGAGCGCACTTGCCCGCGCGCGGTAATCCGGGACGCCAACAATACATCCGATACCGTCTCCCTTAACGATTACATGGGCAAAGAAAACAGTCAGATCGTCGAAATGAAGCTGGACGAAGCTACATTCACGCTGTCGGCAAATGAGGACGAAAAGACTTTTCAAGTTCGTATTTTTAAATTCTTTGCACCGCGAACTGCGAAGAGCAAGGTCTGCCTTGTCGCTCATCGACGAGAAGTAACGGATAATCCACTCGAATCATACATTCCCGAATTTGCAGAGGAGTTTTTTGAGCCATATTCGGATCAGGATTTAGCTAAGGGGCGCAACTTCGTAATTAAGGCCTATGTGTTCGGCGATTACCTGAATGACAATGTATCGCTCGAACGAGGGGAGTTTCGTTTTCAAACCGATACCGACCTGTTGAATGGTATATCTCAGAACGACATAGAAGAAAAAGCCGCCGAGATCGTACAATCGGTAGTGGGCGCGGAAATCGCCAAAAGAAAGGGACGCAAGGAATTGCGCATCTCTGATTACGTAACCAATGATGCGCCGTGGCATCGCATACTTGCAAAAGAGGTAGGTTTCAGCGCCCTTCCTATGAGGCCCTCAAACCAAGAGATCGAGCTTTATCTGCAAAAGAAGAAATTTGAAAAGGAAGTAGTGACACGAACACAAGTCACGGCACTCCTAAATTCGAAAGATGAGAATGAGCTTGGAGAGAAAATCTCGCTGGTGATCGAGAACATCTCCGATAATAGTAAAAATGACCTAATTCATTATATCTCCATGCGTAAGTGCGTTCTTGACCTATTTTCCAAATCGCTAGAGATCGGAGTTGACGGGAAGCATAAATCAGAAGGTGAAGTGCATGACATCATCATGCCGCGCAAGAAAGATTCCGAGGAACTGAACTATGACGCGCACAATCTTTGGATTCTCGATGAGCGGCTGAATTTTACCTCCTATGTTTCGTCTGATAAACCTCTTCAATCATCTGGGGATCGGACTGATATAACTATATATAATCGTCGTGTCGCTTATCGCGGCGGCAATGAAACCAGTAATCCTGTCACGATTTTCGAGTTAAAAAAGCCCCAACGGGATAATTTTGCGGACCCATCTTCAAAGGAAGATCCAGTCCAGCAAATCATCCGCTATGTTAACCAAATCCGGGAAGGTAAGTTTAAGACTCCAACCGGTCGCGACATCCTGGTCAACGAGACGACGCCATTTTATGGTTATGTCGTTTGTGATCTGACCAAAAAGGTCAAAGACTGGCTCCGAAAGGAGAAGGACTTTACCCCAATGCCCGACGGCCTGGGATGGTTCAGATGGTTCGGCAATATCAGCCTTTACATGGAGGTGGTTAGCTGGACGAAGCTCCTCCGTGACGCTGAGATGAGAAACAAGATTTTCTTTAATAAGCTCGGTATTGACTGAGCACGACGTGGGCTGTGTAGGTTGAGGGGACGAGAGGATACCAGCATCAAGCCGGTTTATTCTGGGCGATAATGGTTTATAAAATGTAAATAATGCGAAGTTTAGCTTAGCAGAGTGGCGAGTAAGAAAACTCGACATCGGTTTGAGTATGTGCGAAAACATCAAGCATGAGTATGCATTCAAGTGGGAAGTTAAACCGACTCCAGCAGGTGCTCCCTGAAGGGCTCCTCGTTGATGCCGCTTGGATGGAGGCCCACGGCTATTCGTCGGCGTTGCGGAGCCAGTACGTGCGCTCCGGCTGGCTCGAAAGCCCGGTCCGGCGCGTCTATCGCCGCTCGCGAACACCGCTCACTTGGCAACAGGTCGTCGTTTCTCTCCAGATCGTACTGGACCTTCCGCTGACCGTCGGCGGGCGTACTGCGCTCGAACAGCAGGGGTATGCTCATTATCTGTCGACGTCGGTTCGTGAGGTTCACCTTTACGGACCGAAACCCCCACCGACCTGGCTGCCAAGCCTGCCGCTCGATGTGGTCTTCCATTGGCACAACAGCCTGCGACTGTTTCCAGGTCACACCGATGCATCGCCTATATCAAGTCCGGCCATGGTCAATACCGGTGGTCTGACCATGCCCATTCGCTATTCCAGCAAAGAGCGTGCCGTTCTCGAACTGCTCGATGAACTACCCGAGCGTGAGACCTTTCACCAAGCTGATGCCTTGATGGAAGGAATGAGCGATTTAAGCCCACGCCGACTGCAAATGCTGCTTGAGGGTAAGCTTCCGGCGACTCTTGCAGTTACCCACAAATCTGCTGTTCTTGAATTTTGTGCTTGATGCAGATGAATCTGTTGTGATTCCTTTTCTGTCACCTTTATGCAGGCGGGGTGTGAGAATGGTACAGGATTGGGTCATACAGGAAATATCCGGATCTGACCTTGGCGACGAGCGCCTGAACAGGCGTCTGGGCACGATGCTCGCGGCACTTGCTGAACGACCGGGCAAGTCTCTCCCGACGGCATTTCAGGATTGGTCTGCGACCAAGGCAGCATATAGATTTTTTGCAAATGCAAATGTAAGCGAAGACAAAATCCTTGAAGGGCATTTTTCTGCTACCGCCCAGCGTTTCGATGCGACTGCAGGGCCAGTCCTGATCCTGCAGGATACAACGGAGTTTTCCTTCACCCGAGCATCTCCCGAAAAGATCGGGTTTACCAAGGTCTCTACGGGAGGCAGGGAAAAAA
>NZ_CADP01000102.1 GCF_000285295.1 Komagataeibacter europaeus LMG 18890
ACAGCATCTCCTGTGTCAGGCGGGCTTTCTGTCCCCCGCCATGACGATCCACAAGGCCATCCGGGCCATCCGCATTGAAACGCAGCACCCAGTCACGGATACTCTGACGGTCTGTCCCCGCAAGCAGGGCCGCCTCGCCGCGCGAGGCGCCATCATAAATCGCCGCAAGCGCCAACAGGCGACGCGACTGACCCGCATGCCGGCTTCTGCGCGCAAGGCGTCGCAACTCCGAACTATCATGATCGTCACGCAGGGATAGAGGGCTGCCCATCCAGAATGCCTCCTTCAGAGAATGGTCTGCATCCTATGAATCACATTTTTAAACCGATGGGTACCCCGTGAGTCAGGCCAAACAATGGTTGGTATAACCTGCGCCTGATAGGTCAGTTCAAGATGGTTTTCATTGCCCTGCACAAGCGTCTGGCTGTCGCGGTCAAATTGCCGCAGGCCGGAACTGGCGCGACCAATGCCCCAGCCCAGACCGATCGTGTCGTTATCGCGCCCCTTGAACGGCGCCTTCAGGTTCAGGCCTGCGTCAATGGCGAAGCTGATCTGGTTACGATCACCGCCATTACCCGTGGCGCGTACGAACACGCCCACCGAGCGGGCCGATGTCAGCGACGGCCGCCAGATCATCTGGTCGATGATACCATACACCATCCAGTTACCCCGGTCCCAGCGCGGGGTCAGGTCACTTTGTGGCGTGGCTGCAGTGGCGTTGGCCACTGCAGCTCCTAACGAACCGCCATTGCGGTTGTAACGATAGTCGGCGAACTTCGCGGTATCATAGAACCCGCCCAGCTTGTACACGCCTGGCAGGCCGGGATTCTTGGTCACGTTCGACATGTCGGCCGGCTGCGGGTTGAGCGCGTATTGCAGTTCGGTCATCAGCAGGGCGCCGGTACCCATGTTGAAATTGGTGCCATTGGCACCATCATAGGTCTGGCTGGTGGGATCGGAATTGTAGCCGCTGATGGAGCCGGTAGCCTGCTGGATGGGGGTAGAATTATAGCGGTTACCCGGCGGATTGTCGTCCGCTGCGGCAAACATGAAGGTGAACTTCTCGCTCGGCCGGTAGCGGATCCGGATGGCGGGAGACGACAGCGGCCAGGACGGCCCGCCGCCATACAGGTTGACCGAGGGCGCCATGGGCCAGCCGAAATTGGCGTTGAGGTAAAGCGAGGCGTAATCGCTGATCAGGAACTCGGTATCAAGATCCTGCTGGCCGATCTTTACGTCCAGCTTGCCGCCAAGGAAAGACTGCTGGTACCATAGTTCGAACAGGCGGGTGGAACGGTCAGCCTCAAATCCGCTGACAGGGTTGAAATTGGCCAGATGGTCCTGCGAGATCGAGCGCCCGCGTGTCTGCAGTGCGCTGACATTGAACAGTCCCCCCTTCAACCCGAACAGTTTCTCGGTATCGACGGTCAGCGTGGGCATGGTTACACCGTCGTAGGACGGGCCGGTGCCTGATCCGCCTGCACCATCATTACCAGAAGCCGAACCGCCAGTCCCGTTGCCCCAGAGTTCATCGACTTCCTGGATGTCGAAGCTGATGCCGTGCTTGTACATCCATGACCGCGCGCCCCACATATTGCCCAGCAGGTTACCACTGGTGTCGAGTTTATCGTCACCAGCCGCCTTCTCCGCAGCATCGGCTTGCGCGCGCTCCGAATCACGTATGGTTGCTGGGTCGATCTGCTCAACCAGCGGAGTGGAGTTGCCAAGGCGCGCCCGATCTTCCTCGATCTGGGTCTGAGGAGCCTGAGCATAAGCGGCTGAGTATGCGAAGAGACTTCCTACCAGAGTGGAATTGATAAAAAGCACACGAGCCGAGCGTCGCGTAACGCCCGGAGAGTCAAGAAATGTCATGGAGGGAGCCTGTCGGGGAAGCGTCGGTAAAAGGAGCAACAATTCCGAATGCAGTCATTTCCCGACTGGGAAACAAACACGCATGCCATCGCGACAGAGCGTCAAAGAAGAAAATGCATCACGCCTTGATCCGCCTCCGGCTCCACCCGCCCGGCGACATATCTGAACTCGACGGTAGGTCTCCTGACTCACGGGTCACCACGCTGCATCCGCCTTCCCAACCGAAGTCAGTGGCTGCTACCCAATCTGGTAGCTGAGGACACAATGCTCGCCGTCTACAGTTGCGGGGGCAGCTGTCGACTGAACTCCCGGGGAAATTGCCCCAGCCAGAGTTATACGACATTCCCTTTTCACCCGTTCGCACGGGACCGTCGACTTGATAGACAGTGTTATAAAATTCTTATCCCCAAAAAGGCAAGACAGGATAATTAGAGAAATCCCTTCCTGATGGATATTGACCGCCTGCGCTTCGGCGTTTCACCTGCAGCCGTGGTAGTTCATGTCAAATTATGTCAGGCTATGCTCTTTTAGGAGTTTTAGATTAAGGGAGAGTAGATTATACCCCTGCAGGCCATAAACGCGGAAGCCGGTGAAATCCCGGCACGGTTGCGCCACTGTAAGCAGGTGTAGAACACAATTTTCTACCCGAAAGTCAGACCCGCGCATGGCTCCGTTCCGAGCGAAACAGGACGCATTTTTCCTGAGGAGTCGTATAAAATGTCTGATACTGCAATAGGTTCCCACGCTATCCCCTCTCCCGCGCCTATTCCCGTCAGGGAGATAGCGCCGTGGTTGGTTTTCGGCTTACTGATGCTGCTGGCCCTTTATTTTGTCGGCGCAGAGGAAGGGGCGACATCAATTATTCCTGGCATGTATGTGCACGAGTGGGTGCATGACAGTCGCCATCTTCTGGGTTTCCCCTGCCACTGACATGGAAAACAGAATGATGGTCCGCACCCTACTTATTCGCGGAATGCTCGTCGGTTTTCTGGCCGGCATTCTGGTATTCAGTTTCGCAAAAGTTTTTGGAGAACCTCAGGTCGATCATGCCATTGCATTTGAATCTGCCATGGACGAGGCTAAAGCCAAGGCAGATCTGGAGCGAGGCATCCATGATGTTGAAGAGCCGGAACTTGTAAGCCGGAAACTTCAAGCCAGTTACGGATTGCTCACAGGTGTAATGGTTTACTCGACAGCGTTTGGCGGGCTTTTCGCTCTTGTATTTTCTTATGCAAATGGGCGCATGAAAAGCACAGACCCTCGTGTTGTGTCTGTCCTGCTGGCGATAACCGGGATTATTGCAGTATATGTGGTGCCAAGCATCAAGTATCCTGCCAACCCGCCATCCGTAGGAAACCCGGATACAATTGGCATGCGGACAGAATTGTATTTTATAATGATGCTGGTCTCCCTACTGGGGATGATCGCAGCCACAATGCTTCAGGGACGCTTACGTCGGCAATATAATGCATGGACATCAACTTATCTTGCAGGCGCGTGTTATATTCTGATTGTCTTTACAACAGGCGAGTTACTTCCTGCGGTTAATGAAGTCCCCTCTAATTTCCCTGCTGATTTGCTCTGGAATTTCAGGATTGATTCCTTAGGCATGCAGATCATCATGTGGGCCACACTGGGTCTGGGTTTCGGTGCCTTTACTGAATATGCAAATCGAAACCGGTTTGGATATCGTAATGGCGCTAACATTCAGCTTAATGCCCATTAAAATGGCTTGAAGTTAAAAACGTGAGAACTGGCGTTGACTTGAAGCCACGCCAGATACTCAATGACAATTACGAGATTTTTTCGCGATATTTATGGGGAACTCGCCAATATCCATCACAACGTACTGTTTTCGGTTGCCGATTTCCCCATGCGCCAACAGGCGTAGGAAAGGGCGACAATCTCGCGACCAGATGGCGCCCTTCCCTTTTCTTTCCGCAAGCAGTCCAAAACCCGGCATTTGCCCTGACAGAACTACAGACTAATATTAAGCCCGACAATAATATCACGCGTCGCTGTTTCGTGCTTCAGTGTCATGGACACTATGCCCGCCACCTTCATATCGGCGCTACGCCACAGTTCATCGTTCCAAACAAAGGAGCGATCGGCCCATGCTGATACGATTTAACCATGACTCGGGCTGTCCATCACACCGACAGTTCGCCCTGCTGTCGGGCAAGAGCGTTGGCGATCATAGCCGAAAGCAACCTGAATGCTACGGCGTTAAGGTGTCATTGTCATCCCATGCCACACGCGTCCGGATGGTCAAGGGTCAGAAGCAGGCGCGTAACAGGAACCGGGAGATCCGAGATGGGCGGCGAACGGTGCAGTACTGCCCCTTTTGTCGACCAGCCGGGATATAACCGCCCTTTCAGAAGGGTGATCCAGCACGCTGGCGTATCATGGATGATCTCGCTGTCAGCATGTTTCCATTGAACCCCAGGCCCAGTGTAGGTGCACAGGAGGCGTAACGGAACATGGTCAACATGAAAGCGGCGGCAACTGTCGTGTCTGACCTTTTCCAGCCGAAAGCGGATTTCGGCCGTGCCCGACAGGCGCTGATAACGACGGGCAAGATTCAGGGCGTCGTCAGCAAGCGCCTGCGTGCCTGCCGGCAAGAAAGTTCGCAACTCGGTTTGAAGAATTTCAATGGTGCCCCGATGCAGAAACAGGTCCGGGCCGTGCGCATTCCACAAGGCCGCGGCCTGCATGATCTCCTGCCCGAGGTGACGTTCCTGCTGAACGATAAAACAGTCGTGCCTGTCAATGTTCTGGAACGGCATCAGGATGGTGGAAAACGGACGGGTCGGACAGGACGGTCTCATGTCAGGGTCCTTTAGGAGTTGTTATATTATAACATAACATATAGATTTGGCGGATCGCAACCCAATGGATGGTGTCCGTCATGCGCGAAAGACTTCCGGTAACGGTTCTTTCCGGCTTTCTGGGAGCTGGAAAGACGACGCTTCTCAACCACGTGCTCAATAACCGCGAGGGGCGAAAAGTCGCGGTGATCGTCAATGACATGAGCGACGTGAACATTGACGCGGACCTGGTGCGCGACGGCAGCAACCTGTCCCGGACGAACGAAACGCTCGTGGAAATGAGCAATGGCTGCATCTGCTGCACGTTGCGCGATGACCTGCTGCTGGAAGTACGGCGGCTTGCGGAGGAGGGACGCTTCGATTACCTCCTGATTGAATCAACGGGGATTGCGGAACCCCTTCCGGTTGCGGCGACATTCGAGTTTCGTGACGAGGCGGGCGAAAGCCTGTCCGATATCGCGCGGCTCGATACGATGGTAACGGTGGTTGACGCCGTCAACCTGCTGAACGATTACGCCTCGACAGATTTCCTGCGCGACCGGGGCGAGACGGCGGGCGAGGGGGACGACAGGGCGCTGGTTGACCTGCTGGTCGAGCAGATCGAGTTCGCGGATGTGGTGGTCCTGAACAAGGTCTCAAGTGCAACCGCAGCACAGCGCGAGACCGCGCGGCAGGTCATCCAGGCCCTTAACGCCGATGCGGATATTATCGAAACGGATCAGGGTATCGTGCCCTGCGCGCGCATTCTGGATACACACTGCTTCGATTACGACCGGGCGCACAAGCACCCGCTGTGGTACAAGGAACTGTTCGAATTCCACAACCATGTTCCCGAAACCGAGGAATATGGCATCCACACCTTTGTCTGGCGTGCCCGCCGCCCCTTGGTGCCCGAACGCTTCAAGGCCTTTATCGACTCTGCATGGCCGGGCGTGATCCGGGCGAAGGGCCATTTCTGGCTGGCGACCCGCCCGCAATGGGTGGGCGAACTGGGGCAGGCCGGTGCCTTGGTCCGCACGCAGGCCATGGGACGCTGGTGGGTGACGATACCAAAAGACCATTGGCCGGACAGCGATGAATGGCGCGACCTGATCCTGTCGAAATGGGACCCGGTTTATGGGGACCGCCGACAGGAAATCGTATTTATCGGCACGGCAGAAATGGACGATGCCGGCATTGCCGCGGTTCTGGATGCCTGCCTTGTACCCGACTTTGATGTCGAGCAGTTCAATCCGCTGCCGTTCGCCCATCTGCCTGACCCGTTCCCGGCCTGGGAGCAGGGAGAAATGGCGGATGCGTAAGGTGAAGGCAGATAACGAGCGGACATTACGCCACGAGATGTGGCGGCGGTATGCGGGGGATGACTGGGCCGCATTCGACGCGCTGCCCGCCGCAATCCGCCAACGGATAGCAGCACATGCCTATGATGCCTGGTCGGTCAACGTCATGATGCTGTGGCAGCATTACAAACGGCTCTATGGACGCACGATGCGCGCCGAACGGGCATTGATCCGCTATCTTGATTATTGCGAGAGGCTGGAGCGGGAAGCGTTTGCGTCACGCTACAGCGAAGTCTACGGCATGGTCCTGCCGCACGACGCCGCCTGCGTGTCAGTGCAGAGGTAAAATCAGTATTTTACTGTCATGACACTCGTATTTTCAGAAAGCATCTTCATTGGGATCGCCAGCCTGAAAAATAATCCGATGCTGCCCGTTGGGACGATTATGCCTGTAGAGCGTTCAATGGAAATTTCGTGCCTTAACCACGATATTTTCTCGCAAGCGACCCTGCTCAGGGTCGGAGAAATCGTGCAACGACCGATTTCCCACATCGGCCAGCAGGAAGGAGAGATCCACAATCTCACGCGTCACGAGATGCACTACCTCCCCTTCCTTCTGCAGCCGCCCCACAACCCCCAGCATCTGACCCGAGAGGACCACACGACGAAAGCGCTCGAACATATCGGGCCAAATAATCACGTTGATCGCCGCCGTCTCATCCTCCAGCGTCATGAACACCACGCCCTCGGCCGAACCGGGCCGCTGACGGACCAGCACCAATCCTGCCACCGACAGGCTGCTCCTGTCCCGGGCCTCCAGGGCCTGCCGGCACGTCACCATCCCGCGTTCGCTAAGATCATCGCGCAGGAAAGCCACGGGATGATCCCGCAGGGTCAGGCCAGTGCGGTTGTAGTCGCGCGCGACCTCAGCCCCGTCCCGCATGGGCTGGAGCAGCACGTCGGGTTCTTCCGCTTCACGCACGACGGAAGCTGCGGCAAACAGCGGCAGGGGTTCGTCACGTAGTGCTTTGATCGCCCAAAGCGCCTCGCGCCGGGCCAGACCTAGCCCCGGCCGGAAAGCGTCCGCCTCGGCCAGATGGGTCAGGGCTACCCCCTTCACCCCTGCCCTGCGCCACAGATCGTCGACCGAGGCAAAGGGCCGGTCGCCCCGTGCCGCCACGATCCGGGCCGCATCCTCATTGGCCAGCCCTTTCACCAGGTTCATGCCCAGACGGACGGCAAACAGCCCGTCATTCCGCTCCGGGCCTTCAAGTATGCTGTCCCAGCGCGAGGCGTTGATGCAGACCGGCCGGATCTCGACCCCATGTTCGCGCGCATCGCGCACAAGCTGCGCCGGGGCATAGAAGCCCATGGGCTGGCTGTTCAGGAGTGCTGCCAGAAACACATCCGGATGGGTGCATTTCATCCACGATGACGAATAGGCCAGAATGGCGAAGCTGGCCGCATGGCTCTCGGGAAAGCCGTAACTGCCAAACCCCTCAAGCTGCTGGAAGATGCGCTCGGCAAAGGTCTCGGGATAACCCCGCGCTGTCATGCCCTCGATCAGGCGCGTGCGAAAGCGCGAGACCGTGCCGGTATTCTTGAACGTCGCCATGGCCCGGCGCAGCTGATCAGCCTCGGACGCCGGAAACCCGGCGCAGACCATAGCCACCTGCATCACCTGTTCCTGGAACAGCGGAATGCCCAGCGTCTTCCTGAGCACCTTTTCCAGTTCCGGCGTCGGGTAGACTTCCTTTTCCTGCCCGGCCCGCCTGCGCAGATAGGGATGCACCATGTCCCCCTTATGTGGACGGCCTTTACGATGCAAGAGGTCACATTGATTGCATTGTCGTATCTTTCTTCTGCGTATTTTCGCTCCAGCGAAATGCACTGATACTGTCATGATGTGGAGATCCGGTCAGATGCGCCCTTATGTCCGGCCTGTTTATGCGAAATCCTTCGCTGGCCATCATGGGTGTTCGCTTGCGTGTCAGGCACCAATCTGGATCTCGTGCTCAATGGCACATGGGGACATTCGGTATTGCCTGAACTGCTTCTGATTACAGTCTTTCCCATCACGCGGTCAGTGCATACTGCCGGATCTACCGGAGCTTATTCCGGTATCCATCATCCTGGTGGTACATGTCAGACTATAGCGACACTGCGACCGGCCGGACGATAGATCTCTTTGCGCGACAACAAAACCCAGATGATCCGGGCCAGCTTGTTGGCTAACGCCACGGTTGCCAGACGGCCCGGGCGACGTTCCAGAAGCTTGCAAAGCCATACTCCCGCAGCGCTATCCCATTTCTGTGCGCGGTAAAGCATGGATGTTGCGCCCAGAACGAGCATCTTTCTTATTTCCCGGTTGCCCGTTTTGGTAATTCTGCCCAATCGGGTTTTTCCGCCCGATGAATGCTGGCGCGGTACGAGACCAAGCCAGGCTGCGAAGTGCCGGGCCGTATCGAAGGCCCCAATATCGGTAACAGACGCGACAATCAGGGAGGCGGTTACCGGACCAATGCCCGGGATGGTCAAAAGACGGCGAGCATCTTCATCCTGTTTGGCATGTGTCCGGATACCTCCTTCCAGGTTTTCTATGCTTTCGTTCAGTCGACCATACTGTTCAAAGAGCAGCATGGTTGTCTGTTTCAGGGCATCAGGCAGATTGGATGAGGTTTCGATTTTCGCCAGAAGTTCGGGGAGACGGGCATTTCCAAGGGGAACAATCAAACCGAATTCCGCTGCAAGTGCACGCAACGCATTCACCAGCATCGTTTGCTGTTTGACCAGAAGGGTACGAGTTGAGTGCAGCGATAACAGGCTTTGCTGCTCCCGATTTTTAATCGGGACGAAGCGCGTGTCGGGATGGATCGCGGCAAGACAAATCGCGGCGGCATCAACAGCATCGTTTTTCTTGCCACGTTTGACAAATGGTTTGACCATTTCAGGGGGAATGAGTTTTACCTCATGACCGGTGTCACGGATGACACGAGCCCAGTGATGCGACGTGCTACAGGCTTCGAGTACGACCAGGCAGCGCTCCAGCTTTTCAAAGAATGAGATAACTTCACTCCGCCCGAGTTTCTTCTTGAGCAGACATTTTCCGCTTGCGTCCGTGCCATGCACTTGAAAAACAGACTTGGCGATATCCAGGCCGATTATGGTAACTTTCATCCGGGCGGTCTCCTCTGAATGGTCTTCCGACCTCATCATGGCACATTGATGTCGCATGGAGGCCGTCCACCCCATCTG
>NZ_CADP01000101.1 GCF_000285295.1 Komagataeibacter europaeus LMG 18890
TCCTTGACGGCGGTACGCCGATAGAAACCCACATCTCCGATGATCTCGTAGGGGACACGGGCGTGGAGCAGTGCTTCCTCCAGCGTTCGGGAGAGCCTGTTCTGGCGGTAAATGATAGCCATGTCATGCCAGGCGACGCCGGTCGCCGCGCGGCGGCCAATCTCCCGGATGAGCGCCGCAGCTTCCTCGGTGGCGTAGGAGAACCCCAGAACCTCGATCGGGAGGCCCTCGCCCCGACGTGTAAACAGTCTCTTTTCGATCCGCGACGGGTCAAATGAAATCACCGCATTCGACGCATCAAGAATATGGCGGGTGGAACGGAAGTTCTCCTCCAGCTTGAACATCTTCGCATCAGGAAACTCATGCGGGAAGTTCCGCAGGAAGCCGACTTTCGCCCCGCGCCAGGAATAGATGCTCTGGGAATCATCACCCACGCAGAACAGTTCACCAGACGTCCTGCCAAGCAACGTGAGCCACAGGTACTGGGCGCGGTTCACATCCTGAAACTCGTCCGCCATCACGGCCGTAAAACGGGCGGACCATCGGCGATGGTATTCTGCATCATGCAACATCGCGAGGGTCGGCCACATCAGCAGATCACCAAAATCCGCCGCGTTCTGCTCGCGCAAGATCGCCTGGTAACGACCATACAGCCCGACCACAAAGCGCCAGCTTTCATGATCCACATGGAGATTCGCCGACTGTCGCCTGCGGATCAGGCTTTCAACATGCGCGAAAGCAGCCACCGGTGTGATCAGATCCTCTTTCAGCCGCGCAATCCGCTCGGCCATTTTTTTAATCTGTCTCGCGTCTCCTGGCGCTCCTTCCTGCGGCACGGGAAGCTTTTCCTTCGGGACAGTCCTGATCAGGCGGCGGACGATGGCGAGACTGTCCTCGGCGTCACGAATAGCCGCTACGCAATTGCGCCACTTCAGGCTCGGCCCGTAGCTGTCGGGCAGCCAGGGCATGAAAGGTTCCAAGCCATGTCGGTACCGAGTACGGCCCAAGAACGTCTCCGATGCGCTTGCGCATTTCCTGGGCGGCCTTGTTGGTAAAGGTTACACAGAGAATCTGGCCAGGAACCATGCCATGCAGTTCGACGCGGGTTGCGACCCCGGCTGTCAGGGTTTTGGTCTTACCGGTGCCTGCCCCTGCCAGAACCAGAACATATCCCAGCGCCATCGCCGCACGCCGCTGTTCTGGCGTCAGACTGTCAAGGACGGGCGCAAGAGCGCGTGGAACGGGAAGATCACCGATCATAGCTCTTCCAGCCCTTCCGCCACGCAACCCGGGGTGGTGGTGATCTTACCGGTCGAGAGCAGGATCGTCGCCGGACAGGAAAGATCCCAGTTCCCAAGCCCGCGTTCCCAGTGTCCATCGATAACCAGGCCCACAGGACAGCCCGGCCGCTCGTACAGGCGGACTGCACTTTGCGGTATCGGGGGATCATCTTCTGCCTGCGCCAGACGCTGGCGCAGGTGGCGGTTCCAGATGGTCTGGGCCGAGCGCGACCCGGCAAACGTCCGCGAAAGGTCTGCCTTCATCGCCAGACGCGCAATCCCCAGATCCGCATAGTCTGAAACATATCCCATGACCCTCTCCTGTGTGAGATGATCCTGCGCGCAGGACCGTTTGGCGCCCACCTCTGTGGCACGCCAGCCGTAAATGACGATCATCCCGTGATCGTCAGTGAAGGAGGCGATGCGGCCTGCCAAGTCCCGGCCTCGAGCCATCGAGGCCACGCGTTGCCCCGCAATCGACGCGCCACGTATTCCCGCATACCCGTCGCCACCCTGGCAGAGCCGTTCGGGCATGCGCGCAGGCCTGCATATATCTGGACAAAGCCTGCAGCCCGCGATGCCGTCTGCCCGGTGAGCACAAAGGATTCACGCTGGTTCACAAGGACAGCCCCGGTGATGAACCTGACCGTGGCCCGGCGGGCTTGCCCACAGGTTCAGACGAAGCAGGCAATGAGGCGTCCGAAACCCGCGGCGGCCGCTGCGTGCCGTGCGCCTCGGCCTGACCCAGCCATGACGGGGAAACCGTCTCCGGCTGCGCTTTCGCCCCTGAACCCAGGACTTCGGACAGGCGGCACAAGGGCGCAACGGGAACAGAACCTGCCTCCATTCCTTCCCTGCGGGTCCTCAGGACCGCATTCCAATCCTCTCCCGGCCCTTTCGGAGATATCCGTCCTGACCAGAGACCGACGTCCCGTGCCATCGCAGCGAATTTCCCGGCATAACGATCCCCCTGCAGGTCGTTATCAACGGCAACAACCAGTCGCGCTTCAGGCTGGGCGGCGACCTGCATCATGACCCGTTTCAGGTTCGCTTCGCTCTCTGGGCTCATGCCGCCACCTGTCGAGGTATAGAGCGTTCCTTTCTGGAAGCGATCGAGTGCTGCAAAGGACAATGCGTCAATGGCCGCCTCGGTGAGGACAAGGCGCGTCACGGGTGCTTCTCCCCCGTCGGCCCGGAAACCAAAGAGACGCTTGCCAATCCCGCCCGTCGAAAACCCCTTGTAATCCGGCCCCCGCATTTCCATGCCGGTGAACTGCCCGTCCGCATCCCGGTGGCCGAACCAGGCAGTTCCGTGCGGGCCTTCCTTCAGCGCCCCCTGATGTCCGGCAATCGCGACAATATGGTCGGGCAACCCACGGATCTCCGTCAGATAGCACCATGCAGCCGTCCCCTGCCCGGGTGCGGCGCGACGGTTCCACAGTTCAGCGGGATCGCGCCGCGGTCTGTCATCGGCTCCCTTCGTACGCTCGACAACTTCGAGCGTCGGGCTCCTGCCGATCAGGGCGCGAAGTTCCTGCCTGACATGACCGAGGTTCTTCGAGGGATCGAGATACTGGACAAGCTTGAAGACATCGCCCTTGCCGTCGCCCTTCGGGTCCCACCAGCCCTTGCCATCGTGATTGACAATAATGGCCTCACTGTCACGGCGAAATTTCAGGTTACGTGCGGAACGCTGCGCGGTGGCCTGCCGATCCAGCCGGAACCCGGCTTTCTCCAGCACAACGGCGCAGCTTACAGCATTGCGAAGCTCATCAAGTTCTCTTTGCTGTGCTTCCGGGGAAGATGTGTAAGCCATGAAAGACACTCCTTCACGAACAGCATGGGTTGTGTTTCAGACCGCTCCGGTATTTACGGTGAGTATTTGAGATGATCGTGCGGAAACATCCGACAACCTCTGTATGGTTCGTCGAGATATTGCGTCCTGATATTCCGCGTTGAGAGTTTTTATTCTGCGTAACCTGCAAAAGAATACAGGACGCACGAATGGCTGCAGTTTACGCGCGGAAGAAAACGGCATGTGCCCGCGCCACTGCACACGCATTACCGGGACTATGGACGAGCGGGCATTCACGGCGCCAGATACTCCCTGTGGAGTATCCCGTCTGCGCCCACATCATGCGACTGACGAAAAAATAAGGTTCACGAGCCCGTATAAAGGGCGATAGAGAAACAGGAGAGACACAGCTCATCCCCGATGTGGACGGACGACCGGCGTTCCGGTGTCGGCAGACAGGCGTTTCCGATCGCCCGCGCCATCAGGTCTGACAGTCCTCACAAGTATTCATGACGAGAACTGGCGCGGCAAAAGCCGCACTTTCTTCTCCCTGAACAGGCACAATGCTCCGGGTCGCTGACGACCCGGAACGCCGCGCGGCCTAAAACGGGATTTCGTCATCCACGTCCTGCGCGTTGGAAGTTGCGGCAGGAGCGGGGCGCTGTGCAGTGCTCCGCGAGGGATGCTCTTCATCAAAGCGTCCATCGCCCGTGCTTCGACCATTGGCCAGCACCTTCAGGTTTCCATCAAACCGATCAATGATGATCTCGGTCACATAACGGTCCTGTCCCTGCTGGTCGGTCCATTTGCGTGTCTCGAGATGGCCTTCGACATAGACCAATGTTCCCTTCTGGCACCGACGTTCGATCACGGCCGAAAGGTGGTCATTGAAAGAGACGACACGGTGCCATTGGGTTTTTTCCCTGCGCTCACCGCTGGCGCGATCGGTCCAGGTTTCACTTGTCGCCACGCCGAAGGATGCGATTTTGCCCTCCCCTTCCCTACGTGCGGCAAGATCCGGATCCCTGCCCAGGTGACCGATGATGATGGCGCGATTGACTGACTGGCTCATGGTCTTGTTCCTTTTTTCCTTCCTGGTCGTCTCCGGCCCCTGCCGGATCTCTGACCTGGTGCGGTCGCGCGGAAGCGGGCCACAGGCGGCGGGCGCAACCTCTCGGGGCGGCAGTGGTGCGGAAGCCGCGCATGCGGCTTCACGGTGCCGTCCCGACCGCAGGCCTGGGGGTTGCGCCCGACGACGACCGCTTCAGACCGCAAAAACCAGGTCAGAGACCCGGCAGGGGCCGAGGTCATGCTTTTGGATTTTGATTTCTGTTTTATTTTTCTATTTCGCTCATAATCGTGTCATTTATTCTTGTACAATTATGATAGTCGTCCTAGAATTTCCTTGTCTCTACATTGGGAGTTCATCATGGCCGTGATTACTGCGTCGGAAGGCCGCATCACCCTGAAGGCCGACTTTCATCCCGAACTGGCAATCCAGGCCCGACGTTACAGGGGACGTTTTCTCGGCAAGGAAATCGGCTGGTCCTTCCTCCCCGAACACGAGCAGGCGATCCGCCAGCTCTGCCAGACCCTGTATGGCGTGGATGGCACGCCAGATGCGTGGCATGACTGCTGCACCGTGCAGGTCGAAGTCGACGAGCAGGATATCCGGGCACCGCTGTGGCGCCAGTTCAACGCCGATATTTACCTCGGTGGCCGTCACGTTGTCGGTGTTTTTGGTCCCCGTCAGGCAGTTCGAACCGGCAGGGGCATAAAGTTCCTGCGCGGCCAGCCGCATTGCGCTACCCGGATTAGCGCCTACCACATGGAGGTACCCACCGGCAGCCTTCTGGAAATCCGGAAATATCCGCGTGCCGCACTGGTGTTCCTGGGCCGGTGCCTCGACTGGCATGGCTCCTGGCGCATGGCCCAGGGCTAGAGCAGCCCGAGTTGCACGGTGGGCACGGATGAATTCGATGCCGTCGCTGTTCCGCCATGCTTTGCCTGCAGACGGGCCAGCTCCGCCTTCTCGCGCGCAACCTGATCGAGGAAATCGCGCCGTGTGGCTGCATTGTCGAACCATGTCTGCGCGAAGCCGGTCCGATTATAATGCGCGATAAATCCGAACATATTGCTCAGCCGGCTATACAGGGCCGGGGTAAATTTTTCTGCAGGCATTCCGAGTGCGATGAACCGCAGGATCGCATTACCAAGCTTTGCCTTTTGCTGGGCCGTCGCCCATTGGGTGGGTTTCAGGACAGCCGGGTCGAAAGGCGGGATCCGAAGCCGCTCGCACAGGATCGGCCCCGCCGTCATGACACCCGGCTCCGGCATCGATAGCCGTTATGAAAGCGGTTCACATCCGGCAGATCCGGATAATGCCCCTCGCCCAGGCCCTCTTCATTCATCCTTTCCAGATAGCGCACTGCCACGGTCACACGGCGGACATTGGCGAGGCTGCGCAATACGACCAGATCCGAGCGGCCTCGCATATAACGGTCTTCCCAAAGACCCGTGACGGGGTTCAGCGCAGCCGCCCCCATCGTGCCGTTCAGAAAGCATTCCACGATCCACGGCCGGGTCCGATAGGGACGTCCTGAAACAGGTGCCGGAAGACGGAAGATGGTTCCACTGGCAATCGTCCCGACCCGGAGCGGGTTATTACCGCCCTGGAATGGAGACGTATAATACTGGCGGATCATGCCACGTCTCCTTTGCAGGACGCCATGTTTCCGGTTTCGGCTGCGGATCGTCCATGCAGGATCCGCGCGCCATCAGCGTCGTTATCGACCATGAGAACCCATCTGTCCGTCCCCAGGGCGCCAGCGCGGTAAGCCGCATCAAAGCCACGTGGCTTACGATCGCCCCGACGGATATGCACACTGATGGAAAACGAGCGCCCGGGATGTGCGCTGGCGATCCTCTCACCGTAAAGCGTTACGGCAGTCGAGATTTCCGCGAGCGTCCGGGCTTCTGTCATCCCCCGTGCACCAAGGTGTTCCATCGGCAGCGCCTGAAGGATGGTGCTGCGCTCGGAACGGATGCGCACGGCGGGAGTGGCAATCAGGGCAAAGACAGGCATGATGAACTCCATCGCCCAGTGGGCCCTTGCGGGCGCACAGGTTTTCAGGGTTGGGTTTCAGGCGGCAGACGCCACGTCCTCGAGAGACGGCTGACGTGTCGATGAGCTGAAAATGTATTGGGCCGCGGCTGAAGCAGCACTCGCTGCGGTGAAAATGGCGCGCTTGTCAGCCTTCAGCAGTGCCAGCCAGTTCCCGATGTAATCCGCATGGCGGACCGTCGGCTCGATCTGCAGTTCCGCGCACACGAAAGCTGATGTCATCTCTGCGACCAGTTCCTCGGCCGCGTAGGCATGGTCACCAAACCGCTTGCCAAAGGTGCGCGACAGTCGGCTTTCGGACCCGGTCCAGTGCCCGATCTCGTGAAAGACGGTTCTGTACCAATCGATCTGGTTGAAATAGGACTGCTGGGGCGGAACCCGGATGAAGTCCGCATCCGGGGCATAAAATGCCTTGTCGCCACCGATGCGAATGTCCGCCCCGGTTTCGCGCATCAGCGCTTCCGCGTGCGGCACGATTTCGCGTTCCGGCAGCGGCGCGGTCGGCGTGACCATGCTCTCCGGCAGGTTCTCGCACTGGTCAAGATTGAACACCGTAAACCGCTTTAGAAACGGGATCTGGCGTGGCTCGTCGGAACCCGCTTCCGATTTTGGCGTGAAACGGTCAGCATAAAACACCGTCGTTCCCTTCTCGCCTTTCCTGACATTGCCGCCCTGCGCATGCGCCTGACGGAACGTCAGCCATTTCTGGGTAGAAAACCCCTGCATCTCTACCGAACCCCACAGCATCAGGATGTTGATCCCGGAATAGGCCCGATCGGTCGCGGCATTACGCGGCAGGGCAATGCCGCATTTCGCGCGGCTCCACGGGCAGACCCACGGCACGGTTCCCGCTTCAAGTTCGCGGATGATGCGGTCAGTGACGGACTGGTGAATATCGGTACGTTCGGTTCTGGCCATGATCAGTCTCCAGAAAATGCAGACGCCGCCCCGAAGGGCGGTGCGGATGGGCAGCGGATGGCGAGAGTGGTGTCACCTGAGATCGATGATGCCCGTGCACGGATCGAGGAAGACGTCGGGCAGCAGGAGGAAAGTGACCATGGAGGCCGTCCAGAGGAGCACGATGGCGACGAATTTGGCGATTTCGACGGCAGGGCGGGACGGCGGCGCGATGCGGTTCTGTGCCATTTCCAGATCCTTTTTTCGGGGGTTTCGACCCCTTCCGGCGACCGCAGGCCAGACTGGCGGGCAAGGGCGCCGCACAGCGGCGGCACCGGAGCCGCGCACAGATGGCGCAGCCATCGCGCACGGCGAGGAGCCACCCCTTGCGCGGCAGGCTGGACTGTGGTGCCGATCCTCTCTATATTTTCTTTTTATTTATTGATTATAATTATTTTATATTATATTTTTATACATACATCTCGGAACATCATTTAAAACAATATTTTTATATTTTATATTTGTAAACATGTCTTTTTCTCTGCTTGCAAACACGGTTCACCCGCATGTCCTGATGGGCCCTCTCAAAGCCATGCCGTATATTCATGCTTCTGATGACCATGCCGACCGGTTTCAGGCCGCCACGGCCTTGCGCGCAGACGATCTATCCGAACCGGATACCGTTCGTCGTAAACGTATATTCATTGATGCGAATGGCCTCATCGACGGCGTCATCGGAAGATTCGTAATCCCATGCTGTTTCGAGAGAGCGATACAGCCATCGTGCAAGATCACGCATGACATCAGAGAGTATCTGCGCGGCGTCTTCGGTCATTTCGCATCCGGTTTGACTTTCACGTATCACAGTGACGGTCATTGTAAATTCGTGATAATAGGGCCCGGTCTGGCTAATCCGGGCGATTAGCTGGTAGAAATTCCGTCTCTGGATCTGCGCCAGGGTGTCAGCAATCGCGTGGAGTTGCGTATCCCGTGGCGCGTAACGGCGGATTTCATGGGATGCATGCCGTTCATATCGGTAGATCCCCTCGAATGAAGCTCCGTCCCCCTGATTAGAAAATCCTCGGAAATAGAGGCACGGACCGCCTTGCTCTGGAGTTACTGCACCCCGGGGTAAAAACGTAGCAATGTCCACACCAAGTATGCCGCATATCTGCAGAAAGTCCTCATAGACCGCATCCCACCAGGAAAAGCGGTGAAGAAAGTCCCGGTACCAGCAGCGAGCCTTTTCACGAGCTGATCCGGACAATTCATCAATTTGATAGACAGGAACGGCAATAATTTCATGCATCGGAAGTGTCTCCTTCGAGAGCAGCCGCCAGCCAGTCATTGGTGGTAACCCAGCCGACAGATCGTCGCGCGCCGAGATCGATCACATGTGCGCCTCCACCAAAGGCTTCGAGACGTGAGCGCGAGCAGGTGTTGGCGTACTCAAACCCCCACAGTCCCGACAAACTGAATGTGGAGGCACACTTCAAAACGAAAATAACAACACACTCAGGGTCACCACTACCGTCGTCTTGGATCCACAGTCTGGACATGTTTTCGCTTGATACGCTCAGAGAGAACCCACTTGAAACACAGAAGCCGTCAGGATCTTCCGGCTCGTTCCGATAGAGTTCAAGCGCCCTCTCCGCATTTTCAGCCGTCCCTACATCAAGGACACACGAAAAATGAGTGAAGTAATTGGCCATCGGGAAACTCCCCATAAAACAAAAGCCCGAAGCATGTCCGGACTTTCGCGAGAGAAATGACAGACGGGGTCGGAAGCTTTGTGCAGGCATGGGATGGACTGCCGGACAACTTGCAGTTACCCATAAATTTTTTCTTCTGTAATTTGATAGGAGAGAGCACCTGTAACGATATCTGCCAGGCGAGACATTCCTCTCCAGATAACAGTTGTTCCGGGCGGAGCATCGGAAGCGCGATCAAGGTAACCACCCAGTCTGGCGACTGCCCGGATGTAAAAATCCAGGTCTGGTGAAGTGCTGAGTTTGCGTATGGGTGTGAACTGTTCGAGTATTTGGCGTTCCACATCTGTAAAAACGGTAGAAGGCGACGTCCCTGGTAATTCACGCCTGAGCATTGTTATCCATGAGATACGCCAGGCCACCACGCAGCATAAGGCGATACAGTTTGCGAGCCGGCCTGCGGTCGTTAGGCGGAGCTCTTCAAGCTT
>NZ_CADP01000100.1 GCF_000285295.1 Komagataeibacter europaeus LMG 18890
ACGACCGCAGGCCGGCTCGCAAACTGTATCGCCTTATGCTGCGTGGTGGCCTGGCGTATCTCATGGATAACAATGCTCAGGCGTGAATTACCAGGGACGTCGCCTTCTACCGTTTTTACAGATGTGGAACGCCAAATACTCGAACAGTTCACACCCATACGCAAACTCAGCACTTCACCAGACCTGGATTTTTACATCCGGGCAGTCGCCAGACTGGGTGGTTACCTTGATCGCGCTTCCGATGCTCCGCCCGGAACAACTGTTATCTGGAGAGGAATGTCTCGCCTGGCAGATATCGTTACAGGTGCTCTCTCCTATCAAATTACAGAAGAAAAAATTTATGGGTAACTGCAAGCCGATGAGCCCAGACCTGCAAGCGTGATGGACAGGGCGGCAGCCTTTGTGAACAACTGCGCCTGTGCGGGAAGAAGAGTCCTGTAGGCATGCGACATGGTCTGTACTCCTTGTTACGATGTCGGACCGTAAAGAGCGCAAGAAACCGTACCGTCCTGGGACGATAATTTTATTTTCTGTTATTTTATAGTATGGGCAGAATATTGAATTCCGCCCGGATAATACTGTCAGTATTTTTTGTAAGGCAGGAATTTTCCGGAAATATTCACATGGACCCGGTCACCCGCCGGATCGGGTTCGCGTTCGATATGCATCTTGAAGTCAATGGCGCTCATGATCCCGTCCCCGAACTCCTCATGGATCAGTTCCTTGATGGCGGGACCATAGACGCTGATCATTTCATACCAGCGGTACAGCAGCGGATCATCCGGCGCGCCGCCGCCCAGCGTGCCCTTGTAGGGCACGGTCTGCAGCCACGCCAGGGCTGAGGGATCAAGGTCAAGCAATGCGACAAGGGCCTCGGCCTCTCCTTTGCTGAAGGTCATCTGGCCAAAACAGGCCGCCGTGGTCCATTCCTTGCTCCGGCCCACGGCCGTTGCTACATCCGCCCAGCGGATGCCTCTGGCCACGCGCGCGGCAATGATGGCATGCGTGACCTCTTCACGGCTTTCGAATACAGGCATGGTCATTTCCTTTCATGACGTCAGTTTTCGCCCTTGCTGACCAGCGCGGAGCGGCGGACCAGAAAGTCGACAAGGTGGTTGCGCAGATCGTAAAACCCGGTTTCATGATGCATGCTTTCCCGTGTCCGGGTGCGGGGCAACGGGTTGTCGATGCTTTCCGCCAGACGGGCATCAGGCCCGTTGCTCATCAGTAAAACACGGTCCGCCAGCAGGATCGCTTCATCAACATCATGCGTGATCATGAAGACGGTCTGCTGCGTGCGGGCGCAGATCTGGAGAAGTTCCTCCTGGATCAACCCGCGTGTCAGGGCATCCAGTGCGCCAAAGGGTTCATCCATCAGCAGCATGCGGGGTTGCGTGCAAAAGGCGCGGGCAATCCCCACGCGCTGGCGCATGCCGCCCGACAGTTCGGCCGGCTTCTTGTCCAGCGCGTTCCGCAGGCCGACCAGATGCAGGTAGTATTCGGCCTTTTCCTTTATTTCGGTACGTGAGAGGGTGGGAAAGCGCGACCGTACGGCAAAGGCCACGTTCTGCACCGCACTGAGCCACGGCAGCAGGACATGGCCCTGAAAGACGACACCACGCTCCAGACCCGGGCCATTGATCTCGCACCCATCCATGATGACCGTGCCACCGGACGGCTGTTCCAGCCCTGCCAGGATATTGAGTATGGAGCTTTTGCCGCATCCCGAATGGCCGATCAGGCAGACGAATTCACCGGGCTGGATCGTGAACGACACATCGGAAAATACCGGTGGTCCGCTATTGCCATACCGTTTTTCCAGCATGGAGACCTCAACCAGCGGCCGGGATGTGTCATGGGCCATGGTGGTTGGTGCCAATGCGTTATCATTCGGCATAGGTCACGCTCCTCTGCAGGGCCGCCAGCGCGCCGTCCAGCACCATGCCCGTAAAACCGATCAGCAGGACCGCCAGCAGCACGTTGGAAAGGGACAGGTTGTTCCACTGGTTCCACACGAAGTAGCCAATGCCCGAACTGCCCACCAGCATCTCGGCCGCGACAATGGCAAGCCACGCGATCCCCAGCCCGATCCGCATGCCGGTAATGATGGTCGGTGCCGCCGCCGGCAGCAGGACGAACAGCACCCTGCGCGCCCAGCCGACTTCCAGCGTGCGGGCGACATTCAGCCAT
Organism: Komagataeibacter europaeus LMG 18890; assembly: GCF_000285295.1. Classification (GTDB taxonomy): domain Bacteria; phylum Pseudomonadota; class Alphaproteobacteria; order Acetobacterales; family Acetobacteraceae; genus Komagataeibacter; species Komagataeibacter europaeus. The sequence goes on from NZ_CADP01000100.1 coordinate 2,191, forward strand.
TCCCGGCGCACGCTGCCGACACCAAAGGCCGTGTTGAGTACAATGGGCCACAGGGAACAGATGAAGATGACAAAAATGCCGCAGCCTTCTGCATTGCGGATCGTGTAAAGCGCAAGCGGCATCCATGCCAGAGGCGAAATCGGGCGCAGGATCTGGATAAACGGGTCAACCGCGCGGCGGATGACGGGACGCAGCCCGATCAGGAACCCCAACGGCACTGCAACCACAACCGCCAGCCCGTATCCGATCGCAACACGCAGCAGGGACGCGCCAACCTGCCAGCCAATGCCCCGGTCACTGGGGCCATTATTATGAAACGGCGCGTGCAGGGCCTGCAGGGCGGATGCGACAAAGCGGGCCGGGCCGGGAAAGCCTTCCCGGGTCTGGGTCGTACCCGGGGCGTGGCCCATCAGCATCTGGTATTCCGCATTGCCCTGCGGGATACCGTATGGAGACCGTTCGGGTGCGGACGCGGTGGAAAGCTGCCAGACCAGCAACAGCCCCGCGAAAAGGGCAAGGAAAAGGAAAAAGGCCCGACGGCTTTCTACTGAAATCATGGCGGCTATCCCTGATTGAAGAAAGACGGATGGTCAGGATCGAAATGCTGTCCCATGATATTGAAGGAGGGCCAGTTGTTGCCCCCATCCGCAGGCTGGGGGAGGTTCATGGCCTGCGCCTGCTGCCTGACCGTATCGATCAGGAAGACCTGCTGGGCCACGTCGCGGTAGTCCACCGGCCCCTTCAGGTATCCCCACCGTTCAAACTGCGACATGATCCATACCGCCATGGACGGATAGGGGTAGGGCGAATAGGCCGCCCGACGCGGATTGTCGCGCACCACGCCGAGGCCATCGGCGTAATGCCCAGTCAGGCTCTGGCGAATGACCAGTTCGGGCTGATTCAGGTAACGCGGCTGGGCCATGATCCGTGCGGCCTGCGCGCGGTTGTCAGGCTGCTGCATGAAATCGGCGGCGCGGATCATCGCGCGCTGCAGGGCGGCGGCGGTATTGGGGCTGGCGTCCATGAATGCCGCCGTCATGCCGAAGGCACAGCACGGGTGGCCGTCCCATATCTCCGCTGTCAGGATATGTATGAAGCCCACTTCCTCGATGACCGCGCGCTGGTTGAAGGGCTCTGGCCCCAGGAAACCGTCAATATTGCCGGCCCGCAGGTTGGCGACCATGTCTGGCGGGGCGGTCACGCGCAGGGTCACGTCATGGTCCGGGTCCAGCCCGTGCCGCGCCAGATAGGCGCGCAACAGCAGGTTGTGCATGGAAAACTCAAACGGGATGGCGAAGGTCATTCCCTTCCACTGCCGCGGATCGCGCCGGTCATGATGGCGCAGGGCAAGGGTGATGGCCTGCCCGTTAAGATTCTGCATGCTGGCCACGCGCACGGCATGCGGCGCATTGCCGCCCAGCCCGAGCGAAAGCGCCAGCGGCATGGGCGAAAGCAGGTGAGATGCATTCAGGTGACCATCGAGCAGCCGGTCGCGGACCAGCGCCCAGTTTGCCGTTTTCTGCAGTTGTACCCGTAATCCTTCCTGTATGAAGAAGCCCTGCGCTTCCGCCATGATCAGCGGTGCGGCGCAGGAAATCGGGACAAACCCGATGGTGACATCGGCCCGTTCCAGCGGGCCTGCCGGCACTGCCGCACGCAGCGGGGACGGCAGGCTGCCCAGCACCGTTCCCGCTGCCAGCGCGCCCAGCACCGCCCGGCGGCCAATACGCGCGGGCGGGGCATGTACGGCACCGCAGCCGCACACCGCCCCGGCCGGAACAGCGGGGGCGCACTGCAGCAGGGTGGCGCGCGGTGGGCGCAGGAAGGAAAATCCGCTCATCACGATACCTCCAGCCGCGCTGTCGTGGCGCTGCCACGGCGTTGTTGCATGACAAGGCGTTCGGTCGTGTCCGTCACGACTTCCCATGGCGCGGCCGGGTCGGGCGTGCCGGTCAGTTCCAGCGGGGCCACCCTGCTTTTCAGCCGCACTTTCGGCGGCTGGTGGGCATACCCCGCATGGCGCAGCCCCAGGATTTCGTGCGCAATCGTATCCGCCTGCGCGGCAATCGGGCCGATATAGCGACAGGGCTGGCCGTGGATGCTGATGCAGTCACCCAATGCATAGATATCGGTCTGGCTGGTACGCAGCGTTGCCGGTTCAACCACAATGCCGTTATCCGTATCCAGCCCCGCCGTATGGGCCAGATGCAGGTTGGTTTCCAGCCCGATGGCGGCAATTACGATATCGGCTTCACACAGGGCAGGGTGGCCTGATGTCACAACATTTACCCCCACCGTACGTTCTGGTTTCGTAACGTTATGAACGAAAGTATCGTTCATGACATGAATCCCGGCATGCTCCAGCCGTGCGCCAAGACGCCGTCCCGCCGCGGGCGGCACAAGACCATCCAGCGGATAGGGGCCGCGACCGATCAGCGTGACCGTGTGCCCGGCCGTGGCCGCATCTTCCGCCAGTTCGCATCCGACCAGCCCAGCGCCAACCAGCACGATGCGCCGTGGCGTGTCGCCAATGCTCCGGCGCAGCCTTAGCCAAGCCGACAGGGAATTGACCCGCCACACCAGATCCGCCGGCAGGCTGGGTACGCGCACGGGCTGCGCGCCCTGCGCCAGAACCAGCGCGCCATATCGCAGCGTGCCCCGCGTGGTGCGCAGCCGGTGTGCGTGCGGATCGATGCCGGAGGCGAAGGTCCCGCCCATCAGCGTGATCCCCATGCCTGCGGCCGTATCCGCACCCTGACCCTGGCACAGGCTGGTTGCATCCAGATTGCGTGACAACGCCACGGACAACTGGGGCTTGGCGTATAGGTCACCCGCGCACCCGGTGACCAGTGCGATCCGTGCGGACGGACTCAGGGCGCGCAGGCGCTCGGCCACCGCCCAGCCTGCCGTGCCGCCCCCTACGATCACGGCGTCCCATACGCTGCGGGCAGTAACGGATATGTCGGGCGTCGTCCCGGCCGTAACGGCGGCAGCCGGCAGGACATAGGGTTCGAAATCTGCCTTGGTCACGCCACACAGGGGACATGCCCAGTCATCGGGGATATCATCAAACCGCGTTCCGGGCGGCAGGCCGCCATCGGCGTCCCCCAAGGCTTCGTCATAGATCCAGCCACAGACCCGACAGATGAATTTGCGGTAGGGAATCATGCGGGCAGTTCCTCCGTCATGAGCCGCGCCATTTCCAGACGCAAGTGCTTGATCGCGGGGGTTACGATTGCCACGAACTGCGCTTCCCGGACCCGGCGCTGCGGGGCGGCAGTGCTCAGATACCCCCGTGCCCCCTGATGCAGCAGGGCAGACTGCGACGCGCGCAGCGCCAGTTCGGAGCCATGGGCCCGCACGTCCAGCACATCCAGCAGGTATGATGGGTCCGTCTCGGCCGGTGTACGCGCCAGTTTCAGGGCACGTTGTGTAAAGGCATCCAGTTCGGCCTGCATGGTGTCCGGCCGGTCTTCGAGGAAGCGGTTGACATGGCCAAGCTGGGGTTCAACCTCCAGCATGGAATCAATGCATCCCTGCACGACACCGGCCGCCATGCCGGCCTGTAGCAGGATGAAGGGCGCCTTTATGACGCTGACCAGCGGCTGGGCCGGCACGGCAATGACATCGTGCGCGGGCAGGAAGTAATCATCGAGACGGATGCTCCATGTACTCGTGCCTTCCATCCCGGAAAAATGGGGGCAGGGGCGAAGCGTCGCCTGTCCATCGAAACGGAGCAGGAACAGGATCTCGCGCCCTTTCTGTCCGTCTATCCGGGCCATGGCGCCACAATACTGCCCCGGCGCGATATGACTAACCCACGGCAGCACCCCGCTGACACGATAGCCACCCGGCGCCGGCGTGGCTTCAAGCGCCATGCGCTCGATCCCGGCCAGGGCCTTCATGGGGTTGGACAGCGCCGTGCCGCCAAAGCTGTGCCCAAGGGCATGGGTGGACAGCAGTTCCATATTGAGTGCGCTATTGGGCGCTTTTTCGAGATAAAGGCCACAGACCATGTGGCACCACATAAGGAAGCCGGTTGCACCACACTGGCGGCTGACGGTGGCCATGGCCTGAATGGCCAGGCCAAAATCCGCCCCATTGCGCTGGAGATGGGGGGCCAGCGCCCCCGCTTCCCCCAGCGTGCGCAGGATTTCGAGCGGATAATGACCGTTCAGGTCAATATCCGTCACGATTGCAGCCAGCGGCCCCCGTGCGATCTCGTCAACGCGCTGGAGAAGAGACGTATCCGCCTGAACGGCCTGTGTCATGTTCCGGGCTGACATGGAAAGACGGTCTCCTTTTACCGGCATGCGGTGCCATAAAACTCAGTCTGCAAGGCTGATCGTCATGGGAACGGGATTGCGCATCGTATTGGCAACGGGGGAGAAATAATTGGCATGCTGCACGATGGCATCCAGTGCCTCACGCGGGGCATCGCCTTCCACCGCCACTTTTACGCGAATGCGCTGGAAGCCCATTTCCTCGGGCTTGCGCTCAGCCCCACCGGCACCCCATGCCGCCGTATTGCTAATGTCGCCTTCCAGCCAGAGTTCCAGCTTGCTCAGCTTTACTTCCCGGTATGTGGCAACCGCCGTAATGCCGACAGCCAGGCAGCCGCCCAGTGCGGATAGGACGATCTCACCCGGGGCCGGGGCCGTGTTCTGGCCAAACAGATGAAGCGGTTCATCCACCACTACCGGGGCATGCTGCCCGACATAGCTGAGCGTGCGGTACTGGCCTTCGCACACGGTATGGACCTTGTTCGTGCCGAAGTTATCGGGGTTGTTGCGCCCTTTTTCTGCAAAACCCAGCAGTCCGGTCCGGTCGATGGGACGCAGATAGGTGGAAACAGTTTTTGTATCGGACATGTTATTTGCAACTCCTGTTAAGAAACACTTCATCCGGGTTGACGAGATGACTTTCCCCAGTGGCGGGAAACGTCTCAAGAAGTTTTTTGATTTTTTCTAAAGTGCTATTTTTACAAAGGATTTTTTCAGGAAGTCAGCGTGCGGCAACTAAATTGTCGACATTGATCACATTGTCACACAGTTCAGACCAGATTGCGCCTTTTCCATAACGTATCCTGCGCTCTGCCCGTTCTGATCTACGCAGCGGACACCCGGATGGGAAATAGTATCAGCACATGCCTGGTTATGGCCGGACAAAACGCTATGGACGTTCTGCATGAAAACCGGATGATGCTGTGCTATCAGATGCAGCCCTACGGGAAGGGCGTTAGTCTCAGCAGGATATCCATACGCCTGGGACGGCCATCTGAATGGCAAACGAAAACAACCATTATGCATAGTGCATAAACCCAAAACCAACCATAAACACCAATTAAATATGTTAAACCACAGAGAGCCACAAATTGATAGTGCTCATATCGTGGATTATGTAAATTTCATATTGAGCGATTAAATATGATATGAATCGAAACTATCGTTGATAATGCCCAATTCCGCGCATTGAATGGCAGGATATTCGGCAAATTTCCACCCTGCAGAGCGTGGACAGACGGGTATAGCGATCCATCTGAACAAGGATAGTCCCATCATGTTTTCCATTGATAATAAAAGATATTCTCAAAGAGCAGAAAAGATGCTCTTTTCAGGACAAGCCTGTTTCTGCTGGCAGCAGTCGCTATTTAACATAAATATATGTATATTATTTCAGTGCCACGGCAATCCATGCGGCCGCGATTAGCCGATACCGACCGGATGGCTGGCCTACCCTCCTGTCCGTTTTGGTGACTGAAAAAACATCCACCGGCGACTGCGTCGCTGGTGCGAAGGCGGCGTAATCGAACGGATTTTCCGGCATCTGGCCGCCGATCGTGACAACGAATACATGATGATCGACAGCACGATTGTCCGGGCTCACCAGCACAGTGCGGATGCCCGTAAAAAAGGGGCGCGGATCAGGCCATCGGGCGGTCCCGTGGCGGACTGACTTCGAAAATCCACGCCATTGTCGATGCCGCAGGAAAGGCGGTTGCGCTGTCCCTGACGCCCGGGCAGAGAGCGGACATCACGGAAGCAGACCCCCTGCTGGATGAAGTCGACCCTGCAGCCTTTATCGCCGACAAGGCTTATGACTCCGATCCGCTTATCGAAAAGATCGAAGAACGGCAGATCGCACCGGTTATCCCTTCAAGGAAAAACCGACGCGATCCACGGAAAATCAGCTCCCATCTCTACAAAAACAGAAACATCATTGAACGTTTCTTCGCCAGGCTGAAGCAGTTCAGAGGCATTGCAACACGCTACGACAAGCTGAAGTCAACATTCCTCGCAGCAGTGCAACTCGTTTCCGCCATCATCGGAATTAACTGACGACACGCTCTAGCACTACAGTTGCAGTTTATTTTCCGGCCAGGAAAACAAAAAAATTGCGGTTTTTCTCGCCGTAGACAGCCTGAAATTCGAGCCTTCTGGAAAGTATGGGAGCCACGAACAATTAACGAACAAAAACAAACTACAACTGTAGTGCTAGTCACCTGGAACTGAAATAAGCATCCTTATATGATATTCCTGTCGCACTGACGGGAGCATAACGATGGCAGGACGACAGGCAGGTCAGGTGGCGCTGAGTCCGCAGGCGCGGACGTTTCTTGAAGGGCAAGTCCAGCGTCACAAGGCACCACGGTCGTTGTCGGATCGCTGCCGGATGTTTCTGCTCTGTGCCGAAGGCTTGCAGAGCAAGGAAGTTGCTGCACGCCTGGGAGTGCATGAGCACACCGTCGGCAAATGGCGGCGGCGGTTTGTCGAAGATGGCATCGAAGGCCTGACCGACGAATATCGGGCCGGCCGGCCCCGCACGGTGTCGGATGCGCAAGTTACGCAGGTTATCGAGCGCACGCTGAACACAACGCCCAAAGACGCGACGCACTGGTCGATCCGTTCCATGGCTGCCGAGATCCGCCTGTCGCATACGACCATCCGCCGGATCTGGAGCGCCTTCGGCCTGCAACCGCATCGGGCCGAAACCTTCAAACTGTCGACGGACCCGCTATTTGTCGACAAGGTTCGGGATATTGTCGGCCTTTACATGTCGCCGCCGAACCGTGCGATCGTGCTGTGTGTCGACGAGAAATCCCAGATCCAGGCGCTGGACCGCGAACAGCCCGTCCTGCCCATGGTACCGGGCGTGCCGGAACGACGTACCCATACCTATCTCCGGAACGG
>NZ_CADP01000099.1 GCF_000285295.1 Komagataeibacter europaeus LMG 18890
GCCGATGTGATGCCCGCAGGCACCATCGCGTGGGTTCAGGACGTGGAGAACCCTGAATAATGGACAGACAGATCGTCTACCCCGCGCAGATCCCGCTGGACAGCGACCAGCTGAACGCCCAGCGCAATGCGTATGTGGGTCTGGGCCAGCTTGCGGCCATGGCTTACGGCTGGTCCACCGTGGCCGCCAGCGGCTTTGCCTGCGCGCCCGGAACCGGGCTGGCCGTGACCGTCGCGCCCGGATCCCTTCTGGCCCCCGGCGTGGTGGATGCATCCGCCTATGGCACGCTTGCCGCCGTTTCCAGCGCGCTGGTGCGCCAGTACGCCAGCCGCGATCCCGTCACGCTGGCGGTGCCGGGGGCAGGGGCGACCTATACCGTTTATGTCACGCCCGCCACGGTCGATACGGATGATACCGTACTGCCGTTCTACAACGCCGCCGACCCGTCCGTGACCTATGCCGGTGCCGATAACAGCGGAAAGACCGCGCCCACCGTGCGGCAGGACATGGCGCAGATCGGCATTGGCGCGTCCGTGCCGGATGGCGCATATCCGCTGTGGACCATAACCGTTCCCGCCGGGGCCACGTCCATCACGGCGGACATGATCGCACAGGCGGGTGGCGCGCCGTTTTACGACACCATCCCGCAGCTGCAGGCGGCCAAGCAGGATGCACTGGGCTTCACCCCCGTGCAGCAGGGCGGCGGCCCCAGCCAGACCACCGACAAGATCAACCTGGGTCAGGACGCAACCTATTCCGGCCTGCTGCGCATAGCGATTGATGGCGTGGACAAGGGCACCCTGCTGTCCGGCACGTATCTGGCCACCATCACGGGTACGACCGGCGACCTGCCGGGCATGGGGCTGTGGTTCCAGAATGCGACGCAGCGCCCGGCGTTCACCTACCAGGACGCCACGGGCGCGCCCAAAATTATCGACCTGCCCAACCAGGCGGACGTGCAGCAGGTCCAGACCAACCTGACGGCTGCGACCGCCAATCAGGCCAATGTAAATGCCACCCTGTCCGCTGATATCAGCGACTGTGTATCCGGCGTTTACGGTAAGGGGGCGGGTGATTACCAGATACAGGGTCTGTACCAGCAGGAGTCCACAGGCCGCCCCATTGCGGTCTACAACAACGGAACCGCATACGTTTTCGAAGGGATCGCGATTACAGCGGACATCACAACGGTCCAATCCAACCTGACTGCATTCCAAACTTCGCAGGCAAACACCAACGGGACGTTCACCAGCGAAATCGCTGCGCGCGTTCCAACGAACGCTGTGAATGACGGGGTAAATGCCCCTATCACGCTGTTCAACTACTACCTGGGCAACGGCACGCCGTGGGCTTCAGCAGGTGGAGTATCCTTCAATCTGGTAAAATCCAGTCCCGCGTCCGGATGGAATTATTCGGTAAATATAACGTCCGGGAATAATGGGGGTCTGTATGTCACCGACAGCACGGGCACCCAGAACGTATATTACCCAGCATCATCCCAGAACGTAAGCGGGTCTTATAAAACGTATGTCGTTGATGGCATGCGCTTTCTGTCATTCAAGATCATGGCTTCCGATGGGCAGCAGATTGCATTCCCAGTCGCGTTCAGCGAAGCACCTGATGTTGCCGTATCGTCAAGTGAAACCCGGGACGGCAAGGGTAACTCGGTGACCGCCAACGTTTATTACGGCACAACCACACAATCTCAGTTCAGCGTCCATCTGGCACAGTATGGCGCGGCCATCCCCTCTACAGCCCCGGTCGAAGTGACCGTTATGGCTATGGGTGCAGCATAAGGATACTGACGCATGACCGTCACAGCACAGAACTACATCCTGTACCGCACGACCGCCCTCATATACCAGCCTGCATCCTATACCGGGATTGATGGGAAAACCGTCACGCCAGCCGCCGTGACAACGCAGGCCGTCGGTTACGTAGTGGGCACGCAGATGCTGTTTTCCCTGACAGGCATTACCGTTCCGGCGGGTTTTGCCTACGCGCTGGATGCCGACGGGAAATACCCGGTGGGCAGCATCTATACGCTGCCTGCCGCGTCCTGACCGGACCCGCAACCCACGCCTGCCCGACCGCCGTTGAGGCGGTTTTTTTATGAGAAGATGAATGAGCGAAACCACCACAATGCCACCACCCGCGCCGCAGCCATCCGCGCGCTGCGCCACGGTCGAGGATCTGGCGCGGGTGCGTGAACGGCTGGCGAAGGTCGAGGGCGGGCACGACAACCTGCGCGAAGGGCTGAATACCCTGTCCGTGCAGTTTTCCGACCTCAGGCGCGACCTGACCCGCACCGTAGCCGACAACGCAGCCCGGACGCGGCGGGAAATCATGGGACGCGTGGACGACATGACCGACACCGCCACCGCCCGCGACAGCGAAATATCCGGCAGGCTGGCCCGGATCGAGGGCGGGCTGAAGCTGACATCATGGATGACCATGACCTTCATCGTGCTGGCCACCGGCCTGCTGGGCTGGGGGCAGATTGGCGATGCCGCGTGGTCGCTGTGCAGACGCGCCTTCGGTTACGGACCATGACGGACACAGGACATGACAGCATGAATGCAGGAACCCCGCGTGGCATCCGCAACAACAATCCTGGCAACCTTGATTTCGTGGGGCAGGCCGGGGCGCATCTGGAAACCGGCGTGCCCGACCCGCGCTTTGCCGCGTTCCCGACCATGGGTGACGGCATCCGGGCGTTGCGCGACCAGCTTGCGCGCTACGGCGCGCGCGGGCTGGACACGGTCGCCGCGATCATTGGTGTCTATGCCCCGGCCCGTGAAAACGCCACGGCCACGTACGTCGCGGCCCTGTGCGCGCAGCTTCACGTGACCGCCGATACGGCTTTGGACCTGAATGACCCGGCCACCATGCGGCAGATGATCTGCGGCATTACGCGGATGGAGAACGGGCCGGGCCATGTCGACATGGCGCAGATCGACCGCGCGCTGGATGCCCCGCCCACATGACCGGCACGACGAGCAGCCGGGTTTTCGCCCCCCGCGTCATGACACGGCGCGGGGGCCGGTTTTTTTCAATCCCGGGACAGGCGACACGGGCCGGTGGCCCGTCGCCGGGTTCCGGCAAGGCCAGTGGGGCATGACATGACCAACAACCAGAAACCACGCGCCGCGCTGGTGGCATTCAATCAGGTCCTGTCGGGCAATACGGCCAGGCTGGGCGGGCTTGGGGCCTTCGTCGTGTTCGTGCTGGACGCGGTGCCGGCGCAATACACGCTGTACGCCGCGGTTTTCGTGCTGGCCTGTTCGGCCGTGTCCGCGCTGGTTCCGCCACCGCATGCCGGCAGCCGGTGGGCCGTGGCGTATCAGGTCATCACGACGATCGGCCTGAACATCGGCTGGGCGGAAAACCACTTCAAGCCGGGACAGTCGGGCGTGCGGGTGCCGCTGGTGGACAAGCCCGCCGCGAAACAGGCCGTGGCCTCGGCCGGTATTCCGGTCCTGGACCGCAGGGGCCAGCCCGAAAAAACGCCAGCGAAATAGGGAAGACAGCCCCGGCGCTAGGTGGATGGCCGATGCAATCCGGGGCTGCTTTCACGATCATATGCAACTTCAAGGCAGAAATATGTCGCGAAGTGCAAACAATGCTCGCCGCGTGCGTAACCGGCGCCACGCAACCGCCCGAATGGAGGTTATTCATGCATATCAGTCTTTCCCGCCGGTCCCTGCTGCGCGCCGGGGCCGGAACGCTGGCGGCCGGCTTTCTGTCCGCCTGCACGGCCACGAAGTCCGGCACGGTCACGACCATCACCCTGAACGTGGCCGAGGTCGTGGATTACGGCAATGCCATCCTGTCCTTCGCCAGCACAGCCATCAATGTGTCGTTCATCGCAAGCGCCATGGGCACGGCGAACCTGGCGCTGGCCAGCACGGTCATTGCATCGCTGAAATCCGCGCTGGCCGCGTTCCAGTCCGCCGCCGGATCCAGCACATCCGTCAGCTATGACAGCGCCAGCGTCAGGGCGGCGTTCGACAGCATCCTTGCCGACGTGGAGAAGGTGGATACCCTGATCATCGCGGTCATCACCGGCACGGCGGCCAACCTGTCCAGCAATGTGGTGTCGGAGGCCAGGACGGCGGCCGGGGCGGCGGAAACGCTGATTTCCCTGCTGAAAGCCATGGTCGACCTGTCCGGCCCGCGCCTGCGGGGCGCATCACCACAGGCCGGGCAGGCCGCGATCGGGCGGATCGCCATTTTCGTGGCGGCACGACCATGACCACCCATGCGCTGGCGGGCGTGGGGCTGTTTGTCAGCGGGGCCGCGTTTTCGCAGGTGCTGGCGTTGGGAATCGCGGCATGGCGGGTGGTGCGGCGCAGGCGGCAGGTTGTCCGGGCACTCGGCCCGCCCGCGCCGGACCCGTCCGGCACCGGGCCATCATGCGGGTCATAGCAAAGTTTCTGGCACGGCTTTTTTCAGAAAGCTTCGAAAGAACGCTGTCTTTTTGAAAAATGCGACGCCAGGAAATATTTATTTATCAAGAAGTTATCTTCAACCGCGTCAGGATGTGGCGTCAGGCCCGCGTTTGCGCGCGGGCAGCCGCAATTCGCTGGCCAGCACGCCCGCCACGATGCACGCGGCCCCCGCCACGGATGTCGCGGGCAGCACGTCGCCCGCGATCCAGCCGACAAGGCCGCCCCATACCGGCTCGCCCGCGTAAATGATGGTGGCGCGGGTGGGGGAAACCGCTTTCTGCGCCCAGTTCATGGTCAGCTGGATCAGCACGCTGGCCGTACCCAGCCCCACGCCGCCCGCGACCCATGCCCAGGAAAAGGCGGGCAGGCTTTCACCCATGACCGGCATGGCCGCCAGCGCCAGCACGCCCGTCACCACCAGCTGCACCACCGTGATGCGCCGGCTGTCGCCACGACCGGCAAACCGCCCGATCAGGATGATTTCCCCCGTCGTGGCCAGCGCCCCCAGCAGGGTGGTGGCCTCACCGGGGCCAAAGGCGCCCGACACCGCCCCCGTGCCCGACAGCAGCATGAGGCCACAGAAGGCCAGGCCGATGCCCACCCAGCTCATCACATGGGGGGGACGGCGCAGCACGACCCATTGCAGCAGCGGCACCATGGGCACGTACAACGCGGTCAGGAAGGCGGAGCGGCTGCTGCTGATGGTCCGCAGCCCATAGGTCTGGCTGACATAGGCCACGCACATGCACAGCCCGATGGCTGTGCCCGCGCGGATTTCCGCCGCCGTCACCCCCAGCAGCATGCGGTGGAACACGGCAATGCCCATAAGCGACGCGGTGCCAAAGCGCACGCCCACGAAAAACAGCGGCCCGCAATACTGCTGCACCAGATGCACCGCCAGGAACGTGCCCCCCCAGAAGAAGGTCACGGCCATGAGCGCCACCTCCTGCCGGGATACGCGGATCAGCGATGCCATGACCCGTTTCCCTTCCTGCTGGTGGCCGGGTCGTGCGCCCGATGCGTCATGAACATCTCCATGGGGTTTTTCCCGCGCCGGGCAGGGGGCTGCCCGGCAATGCCTTCCTTTTGTTTCCATGCCGTTGTGACCCGTGCGGCGCGTGCAGGCAACCCCGCCCACGCCTGTCGTGTTGATGGCATGACCCATCAGCACCACGGACAGGGACCATGGACACGCATGACCATACAGCCATCATTCACACCGGCGACCGTGGGGGAGGGATGGCTGCAGCTGGGGGAACTGGCGCTGGCGTTCGTGCTGTCGGCGCTGGTGGGGCTGGAGCGGGAGTTCCGGCAGAAAAGTGCCGGGCTGCGCACCTATACGCTGGTGGGGGTGGCGTCGGCGCTGTTCATGCTGGTGTCGAAATACGGGTTCAATAACATTCTTGACAGCGGGCGGGTGGTGCTGGACCCGTCGCGTATCGCGGCGCAGGTGGTGTCGGGCATCGGATTCATCGGCGGCGGTGTGATCTTCATGCGCCGCGACGTGGTGCGCGGGCTGACCACGGCGGCGTCCGTGTGGCTGACGGCGGCGCTGGGCATGGCGTGCGGGGCGGGGCTGATCGCGCTGGCGGTGGCGACGGTCGTGGGCCATTTCATCATCATGCTGGGGTTTCCGCGGCTTGCGCACCTTGTCCCGCGTGACCATGCGGCGCGGTCGGCGGGGCTGTTCATATCCTATCCCGACGGGCGGGGACTGCTGCGCGCCATCCTGATCCGCTGTTCGCAACTGCGCTTCACCATTCACCGCGTGCGCATCGAACCACCGGCCGGCACGGTGGCGGATACCGATGCATTGCAGGACCTGCGCGACCGCCAGCATGACACGACGGCGTCCCCCGCCGGGGACGCGGCGGCACCCGCCACGGTCACGCTGTTCATAAAGGTGCGGGGCAGGCGGCCGCTGTCGCACCTGGTGGCGGCACTGTCGGACATTGACGGCGTGATTGGCGTGGACACCGAGGAAGCCGACAACGACCCCGACTGACCGCGCCACGGGGCGGGAATTGTCAGACCGGCAGGTCCACGCCGCCATCAGCCGTGCGTGCCACCGGGGCGGTGGCCACCACCGCGCCAACGGGCAGGGGGGCGTACAGATGGGGAAACAACTGCCCCCCGCGTGAGGGTTCCCACCGCACCACCGCCGGGTCCAGCAGGGACAGGTCCACCGCCACCAGCACAAGCCCGGACTGCCCGCTGAAATGCTTGTCCAGCGTGCCCGCCACCTGGTCTGCCGCAGACAGGTGGATGAACCCGTCGGCCAGGTCGGCGGGGGATCCGGCAAGGCTGCCAGCGCGGGTCAGGGCATCATGTTCATCAGGTGTCAGGATCTTGTATACGATACGATCGGTCATGGGGTCTTTCCTGTCTGCACGGCGCGACCATAGGCCATGGGCGTGGCCCCGCCAACCGGGTCAGCGCGCGGCCTGCCGTGCGTAATGCCGCCCCGCGTGCAGCACCCACAGCGCCACCAGCGCGATGCCCACGCTCCACCCCAGTATGGCGTATGACCCGGCGGTGGACAGTACCACGCCACCGCACAGCGCGCCCGCGCCAATGCCGGTGTTGAAGCCGGTCACGCAGAAGGAGCACGCGGCCTCACGCTCCGCCGGGGCCAGTTCGATGGCGTAGCTCTGCGGTGTCAGGTTCAGCAGGGCCGCGACCACGCCCCAGATCACCATGTCCACCCAGACCAGCCCCGGCAGCCACCCCGACGCCACCAGCAGCCCATGGCAGAACACCATGGCGATGATGGACAGCCCCATTGTCGTGCCGGCCGACCACGGCAGCCGCCCGCCGGTCCAGTTGCCGCCAATGCCCGCCACGCCATAGACCAGCAGCAGCACCGGAACCAGTTTTTCCGGGCTGCGCGGAATGTCGTGCAGCAGCGGGATGATATAGGTATAGGCCGTGAAATGCGCCATGATGACCAGCATGGTCAGCACCGCGATATAGCGCAGCAATGGCTGGCGTAGCAGCACCATGATGTTGAGGTGCCTGCGTCGGGACGGCAGCGGTGGCAGCAGCGCCAGCAGCCCCCCCGTGACCACCAGCGCCGCCACCCCGCATATGATGAACGCCGCCCGCCAGCCCAGCCATTGCCCGATGGCCGACGCCATGGGAATGCCGCAGGCAAACCCCATCGCCACCCCGGTAAACGCCAGCGCCGTGGCGCGGGTGACCGGCAGGTCCGGCGCCAGCCTGACCGCGACCCCCGATATGATCGACCAGAAAATGCCATGCCCCAGCGCCAGCACCACGCGCAGCACCGCCATGATCGCGTAATTGGTGACGAACGCGCAGGCAATGTCCACCACGCCAGCCAGCGCCAGCAGCCCCGCCACCAGCACGCGCCGGTCCATGCCCGATGTCAGGAGCGTGAGCGGAATGGCGGTCAGCGCCACCAGCCACGCATAACCCGTGACCAGCATGCCGACCGCGCCATCGGACACATTCAGCCCGTGGGCGATATCCGTCAGCAGGCCAATGGGCAGGACTTCGGTCACCAGCCAGATGAATGCCCCGATCGAGAGCATGCCGATACGCATCATGAGCACGGACACCATAGTGGATTGACAACAGGCGCGACACCGCGCGCAGGCAACGGCGCGCCCGGCCGCTTTAGCCCCATCGAAGCGTTACGAAAAGGGGATGATCATGAAATCGTACCGGAAACGGACGAAAGGGGCTGGCTTTTGGCGTCACGACGCGGCACCCTGTCACCACGCCAGCACAGCAAGCCGTGCCATGCGCGGGTATCCAGAACAGAGGTCAAGCGTCGTGATGCGCCCCCAGAATGACAATTCCAGTCCGGCCGTGCTGCATTTCCCGCGCCGCAACATTCTTTCCCCGCGTGAGGCCTCGCACTACCTTGGTATCCGCCCGTCGCACCTGCGCGCCATGAAGTGGCTGCGCTGCGGGCCGAAACCCATCTCCATCAACCGCCAGACGCTGTATACCGAAGCGGAACTGCGCGATTTCCGCCTTGGGCTGCTCCATGCCGTGGGGGTGGCGGAACAGGGCGGTCCCTACCGCGAAATACATGGCCACCCCCCGGCACAAACGGCCGGGACGGACAGCGCGGAAGGGGAGGCACCCGCGACCGACCCGCTGCTGGTGCTGCTGTCAGCCAACCTGATCCGGCGCCGGGCCCTGGGGGTTTCCCTGTGGGGCATGCTGCTGCTGGGCATTGGCATTGACCTGATCCTGTTCTGAGCCGCCCGGTCGCAGGGCGCGGCGCGAAGGGCAGGGGACAGGACATAAAAAAAAGGGGCGTCCCGGCATGGGACGCCCCCTTTTTCGCGCTACGATGGCTGCAGATTACTGCTGCGGGCCTTCGTGGTCGTGTTCGCCGTGCTCACCACCGTGCTCGCCATGTTCGCGATCACCATGTTCGCCGTGCTCACGGTCGCCGTTTTCACCGTTCTGGCCGTTTTCTTCATGGTGCTTGTCATGATGCTTGCCGTGGTGTTCGCCGTGATGCTCACCATGGCGACCCTGTTCGTTGGTGTCTTCAGCGTGGGCGACAACCGGCAGGGAAAGACCAAGGACAGCAGCCAGGAGAAGGGACTTTTTCATTATATTCAATTTCCTATTTTACCAATCGGGTTTTAGAAACCTGCCGTCGCCTTATAAAATAACAACCAGCGGCAAGGAAGCCTGTACCAGTAAATTATTTGTAACAGAGTGCATCATACCAGCGGTTATTACGGAACATTGTTGCGGATACGATATGTCATGCTTCCTCATGCACGAAACCGTCATCAGGCCGGACATGGGATGCGTCATGCGCACGGGCATGGCCGCGACGGTTCTTCCATGCATGGATCAGGGCTTCGCGCCATTCTTCATGCGGCTCTTTGCGGGGGCTGGGGGTGGAGACGGCTTGCGTATTCATGATCCGGAAACCTCCTGACAAGGCGCCAGCACAGGCGCGGGCAGGGACAGCCTAAGAGCCTGAATCAGAAAGCGGTTTGATTGATTTTTCGCAGAA
>NZ_CADP01000098.1 GCF_000285295.1 Komagataeibacter europaeus LMG 18890
CTGCGAGGCGGCAACGCCGAATGGCTCTACGGTGCCCTCTACTGTGCCCGTGGACAGGCCGAAAACCTGATCAAGCGTCACAAGGGCCAACTGGCATCCGACCGCACAAGCTGTCGATCGCCACTGGCCAACCAGGTCCGCCTGGTGCTGCACACTGCCGCATACTGGCTGATGCTCACCCTGCGGGACGCCATCCCAGCCCCACAGCCGCTCGCCTCGGCCGAGTTCACCACGTTACGAAATCGTCTTCTGAAAATCGCCGGGCGTATCCTGGAAACCGCGACCCGTGTCCGTATCGCGTTTGCCGCCGCCTGTCCCGAAGCGGCGCTGTTCCGCAGTCTCGCCATCTCGATGCAGGCTGCCGGCCCGTGACAGACGGGGCTATCGCCCCCGAACGCGCCCCGTCCTCGCAACCCCAGCCGCAGCCATCCACCGTTTCAAAATGACACCGCCTCAACCCGGTGCGATCCCGCGCGCCCAAACCATAGAAGCGGAAAAATCCACGCAAAATACTCAATGCCGTGAATAAGATGGGTTAGGGGCCGTCAGGTCCTGTTATTTGGTTGCGGCGATGTAGGGAATGGAGAAAAAAAGAGGCGGCTGTTTTCCCATGCGTGTCGCGATAACTGCCATACCCCGATCCCTGTTCACAGATTTTCGATCAGGTTCTGGTGACAAAGGATCTGGTCCAAAAATCTTGCGGCGGCGAAATTGAGGAAACTCAGGAAAGGCAGGGCGCTCCTGTCGTAACGGGTTGCAATGCGCCGCATCTGTTTGGGGTGGTTGAGCAAGGCTGGCATCCAAATTATCAAAAGCTTCGGCAAACGTCGCCTTTTAAAAAAACGATACTCCCAAACTTTTATTTTGAAATAGTTTTCAAGCGGATGCCATGTTGTCCCGACGGGCGATAAGGAAAGACAGATCATGTCCCTGCGCATAAATGCCACCGATGCCCTGCTGATTATCGACATGCAGGCCGATTTCATGCCCGGTGGTCCCCTTGGCGTGCCGGAGGCGGACAGGCTGCTCACCCTTATCAATCCACTATGCGACCTGCCGTTTGGCGTGATTGTCACAACGCAGGACTGGCATCCGGCGGGACATATCTCCTTTGTCGCGCAGGGTGGTCCGTGGCCCGTGCATTGCGTGGCGGGCACGCCGGGTGCCGGTCTTTCGCCCGCGCTGGCGCAGACGCATGTCGGGGTGGTGCTGCGCAAGGGACTGCATCCCGATATCGACAGCTATTCTGCATTTGAAGACAACGATCATGTCAGCCGGACAGGACTGGATGGCCTGCTGAAGGGCAGGGGAATTATCCGCGTATTCGTGGTGGGTGTCGCACTGGATTACTGCGTGGCAGCGACCGCACGCGATGCGGTCCGGGCAGGGTTTGCAACCTTCGTCCTGCCCGATGCCTGCCGTGGCGTGCGGCAGCCCCCTGCGTCAGTACTGGACGCGCTGGGCATGGAAGGGGTCAGTCAGGCGGATGCCGTGGATTTGCTGGCATATAACCGAAAGTGAATGATATTCTGAAAATCAAAAGTTTTTGGTGAAGCGTTTTTCAAAAAGATTCGAAGAACGCTGCCTTTGAAAAAAGGTAGTTCCGGAAATGCCTGAGGTTTTTATCAACTGGTTATGTCGCAATGATTCCTCATTTATCCGACCACCAGCGAGATCATCATCGCGAATGCCAGCCCAAGCACGGCAATCAGCGTTTCAATCACAGACCATGTCTTTATGGTCTGCCCAACCGACAGGCCAAGGTATTCCTTGATCTGCCAGAAACCCGCGTCATTCAGTGGCCCCAGCGCCACGGACCCGGCCCCGGTCACGATCACCATCAGTTCGGGTGATGCCGCATGGGTACGCAGCAGGATCGGCCCGACAATACCGGCCGCCGTGCTCATGGCCACGGTGGCGGACCCGGTGGCCACACGCACTACCACCGCCAGCAGCCACGCCAGCACCAGCAGCGGCACATGCGCCCCCACCGCCAGATCGGTAATGGCCGATGACACGCCGCTATCAACCAGTTCCTGCCCGAAACCACCGCCCGCGCCAACCAGCAGCATGATCAGCGCGGTAGGAGCCAGGCAGTCATTAGTGAATTTCAGGATGGTTTCACGGCTGAACCCGCGTGCGGTGCCAAAGACCTGAAACGACAGCAGTGTCGCCAGCGCCAGGGCGATGTCGGTATTGCCGATAAAGTGCAGCGCATTGTTCAGCGGCGTATGCGCCCTCGCCACCAGATCTGCCATCGATCCCACCAGCATCAGGATGACAGGGGAAAGAATCGTCATGACCGTAATGCCGAAGCCGGGCATGTTTTCGGGCACGTCATGGTTGACGAACTGTGCCTCCAGCGCGGACGGCAGCACCGGCCCGATCCGACTGGCGATGAATCGTGCGTAAACCGGCCCGGCAAGGGCCGCCACCGGCGTGCCGATCACGATCCCCCACAGGATCGTCCGCCCGATATCCGCATGATAGGCCGACAGCGCCAGCAATGTTGCCGGATGGGGCGGGATCATGGCGTGGGTGACCGACAGCGCCGCCCCCATGGGCAGCGCCAGCAGCAGCAGCGGCGTGTTGGTCCGCCGCGCCAGCGTGAAGGCCAGCGGGATCAGCAGGACGAATCCAACCTCAAAAAACACCGGCAGCCCCACCAGCAGGCCGATCACCATCATGGCCCAGCTGACACGCTTCGTACCCGCAAGGCTGGTGATCGTGACCGCGATCCGGTCGGCGCCGCCCGATTCCGCCAGCATCTTGCCCAGCATGGTACCCAGCGCGATAACGGTCGCGACATGTCCCAGCACGCGCCCCGCGCCAGCTTCGAACGATGCAATGGCCTTCTGCGGCGGCATGCCCGCCCCCAGCGCCAGCGCCAGCGAAACCGCGAACAGCACGATGAAGGGATTGATCTTGAAACGCGCGATCAGAACCACGACGGCCAAGATCGCCAGTGATGCGAGGGAGAGTGCGAACAGGGATGACATTATGTTTTCTGTAACGAATTCATGCCCCATACAGGCCGGGGATGAGATTGAATGTCAACGCTGGAAGCCTTTTTTGCGCAATATTTGAACAAAAACACCTAATTTTCCTGCTACGATATTACACAGATGACAGGATGCCCTACCCCTCGGTGGGGGATGCGTATGCTGCTATCATGGCCCTTTGTCCTATGGAGCGCGCGTATTGCCATGATTATCCTTTCAGACGAAACGGCTGACATTCCAACGCCATCAGGCATGATGCGGATGCATGTTTTCCGTCCGGCCATTGCGGGACGCTTCCCCGGAATTGTCCTTTTTTCGGAGATCTATCAGGTGACGGCCCCCATCCGCCGGCTTGCGGCCATGATGGCGGGCTTGGGGCATGTGGTCTGCGTGCCTGAAGTCTATCATGAATACGAACCGGCCGGGACCGTCCTGGCCTATGACAGACCGGGCACCGACCGGGGTAATTTCCTGAAACACGAAAAACCGCTTGCGGCCTATGACCATGATGCGCGCGCGGCGCTGGACTGGCTGGAATCCTGCCCGCACTGCACTGGCGCGCTGGCGACGATGGGCGTGTGCCTTGGTGGCCATCTGGCCTTTCGCGCGGCCCTTGACCCGCGCGTGCGGGCGACGGTGTGTTTCTATGCTACCGATATCCATGCCCACAGCCTTGGCCATGGCAGATGCGACGATACGCTGGCCCGGGTTGGTGAAATGAAGGGGGAGGCGTTCCTTGTCTGGGGGCGGCAGGACCCGCATGTGCCCTTTGCCGGTCGGCAGATGATCCGCGACGCGCTGGAACAGGCGTGTACCCGTTACGAATGGCATGAATTCAATGCCCAGCACGCCTTCCTGCGTGATGAGGGCCATCGCTACGATTCCGCCCTGTTCCTGCAGTGCATGGACATGGCCCGGGCCTTTCTGGGCCGTATCATGCATCTCAGCGCGTAAGCATGCCCGCCAGTATGACCAGGGCGATGACAAGGCCGGTTTCGCGGTTGAAGCGGAACAGGCGCAGGCACCCGGCTGGATCCCGCGCGTCCAGTCGGCTGACCTGCCATGCCAGCAGCACGGCGGGCAGGGGCAGCGCCAGCCAGAACCCGTAACCTGTATGGGAAAGCCACCCCTCCGCCCCCAGTCCCGCAACCGTCAGCGCATAGCATATGCCCACGAACAGCCGCGCATGCCCGGCCATGAGGCGCGACGTGGACCGCACGCCAATGCGGGCGTCATCCTCCATGTCCTGAAAGCCATAGATCGTATCGAAGCCAAGCTGCCACACGATGGTTGCGGCATACAGCGCGAACAGGGCGGGGGCGATCCGGTCCGCCGCCGCCGTATAGCCCAGCGGCGCGCCAAAGCCGAACGTGAAACCCATGACCAACTGTGGCCACCACGTTACCCGCTTGGCCAGCGGGTAAAGCCCGACAAGGATGAGCGAGGACGCGCCCAGCACCTGCGACAGGGTATTGAGGTTCATGAGGATGTTGAACCCGATCAGCAGCAGCGCCGCGAGGAACAGCGCCGCCTCGCGCATTGACAGCGCGCCCGATGCAAGCGGTCGGCCCGCCGTGCGCGCCACCTGCCGGTCAATGTCGCGGTCCCACATGTCATTGACCACGCAGCCTGCGCCACGCATCACGACACTGCCGATACCGAACAGCACGATCAGGAAAATACGCTGCGACATCGGCACACCCGCAGGCAGCAGGATGCCCCATATACCCGGCAGGAACAGCAGCCACGTGCCAATCGGCCGGTCCAGTCGCGCCAGCAGCGCATAGGGGCGCAGGCGCACGGGCAGGCGGCCGATCCAGCCATCCACCCTGATATCCGTATGGGGTACAGGCTGGTCCACGGTGCAACTCCTTCAGGCTTGATGGCGGCAGGGAACAGGGTTTGCCGATGACGGATCGCCCCATGGCTGCTAATGGCGAAACAGATGGGCCGGAAGACCCCGCCGGGTCAAGGCCGGCCCCGGTGCCATGCAAGTACGAAAGGTGACCACCCGGCATGAGGGACTGCCCCCGACTGTTCATTTCCCCCGAAACGATTGCCCCGATGGGGGCCGGCGCCATGCTGGATCTGGAACCGGGACAGGCCCATTACCTTGGCACCGTCCTGCGGCAGCAGGCGGGGGCGGCGATCGCCCTGTTCAATGCGCGCGATGGGGAATGGCAGGGCGTCATCGACCACCTGCGCCGGGACCGCTGCCGCATCCGGCTGGTGGAACAGACTCGCGCGCCCGTGGCGACACTGGGTGTGTGCCTGCTGTTTGCGCCGCTCAAGCGTGATGCGACCGAAACGGTCATCCGCATGGGCACTGAACTGGGGGTGACGCGTTTCCGCCCGGTGGTAAGTGAACGCACCAATACCCATCGAATCAATGCGGCCCGCCTGCAAAGTATAGCGGTTGAAGCCGCCGAACAGTGCGAGCGGCTGGACGTGCCCACCATCGACCCGCTGGCGGACCTGCCGGTCGTGCTGTCCCAATGGCCTGAAGACATAAGTCTTTTTGCTGCCCTTGAACGGAGCAATGCCCCGGCCGTTCCCGTCATGGCGCGGCCGGGGGACTGTGTGCTGATTGGTCCCGAAGGCGGTTTTTCCCCGCGTGAACACGACATGCTGCGCGCGCGTCCGTTCGTGCGCCCGCTGTCACTGGGGGATCTTGTGCTGCGGGCGGATACGGCGGCGCTGGCTCTTGTCGGGGCTGGCCTCAAGGCCTTATGAGGGATGGGTCAATAAACACCTGCCCCCTCCGGCATGCGCGTTCAGCCTGTCGCCGGCGTTAATCTGACTGTCATTTGAGGATATTGCCCCCGCCATGTCGAATCCCGGCGCGCATAATTCAACCGTAATCGAATCATTTGACCAGATGGTCGCAATTCTGGCGGCAGGTGCCCGGCCCCGGTCCGAATGGCGGATCGGCACGGAACATGAAAAATTCGGCTTTGTGCGGCCCGACGCCGCAACACCCCAGCGCAGGGCCTGGTCCTCGCCCCCCTATGCCCCGCAGGGGATCGAGGCGCTGCTGCGCGGACTGGCGGCGGAAGATGGCGGCAGGCGGTGGGAAGGAATCATCGATCGTGGCGCGCTAATCGGCCTGAAGGGGCAGGCGGATGCAAAAGGCGGTTCGATTTCGCTGGAACCGGGGGGGCAGTTTGAACTGTCCGGCGCGCCGCTGGTCTCCCTGCATGATACCGAATCCGAAATGGATCACCATTTTGCCGCCATCCGCCCGATCTGCGACCGGCTGGGCATCGGTTTCGCCCCGCTGGGCTTCCACCCCACCGCGCGGCGGTCGGATATTCCGTGGATGCCCAAAAGCCGTTACGCCATCATGCGCGACTACATGCCCAAGGTGGGTACGCTTGGGCTGGACATGATGCTGCGGACCTGCACGGTGCAGGTCAATCTTGATTTCGGGTCCGAAGCGGACATGGCGCGCAAGATGCGGGTCTCGCTGGCGTTACAGCCGGTGGCGACGGCGCTGTTCGCCAGTTCCCCGTTTTATGAAGGCCACCCTAACGGCTATCTGTCCAATCGCGGGCGTGTGTGGACCGATACCGATAATGCACGCGCGGGCATGCCGCGTCGTTTCATGGAAGATGGTTTCAGTTTTGCGACTTATGTGGACTGGCTGCTGGATGTGCCGATGTATTTCGTCACCCGCGATGACCGGCTGATTGATGTCGCGGGCTGTTCGTTCCGGGACTGGCTGGCGGGACGCTGCCCGCGTGGGCTGGAGGACACGCGCCCGACCATAGGCGATTTCGAGGACCATATGACCACCGCCTTCCCTGATGTGCGCCTGAAGCAGTTTCTGGAAATGCGGGGCGCGGATGCCGGGTCGCCTGCCATGATGCTGGCGCAGTCAGCGCTATGGACCGGCCTGCTGTATGATGACGCCACCGTGCATGCCGCTGAAAAGCTGGTGCTGGAACATGGGTGGGACGACTATATCGCCATTCGTGGCGCGGTACCGCGCACTGGTCTGGACACGCCATGGGGGCAGGGCACGCTGCGCCCGCTTGCCGCGCGCATGATCGAACTGGCGACAGACGGATTGCGCGCGCGCGGTCTGCGCGATGCGCAGGGACGTGACGAGACCCGGCACCTTGCCCCCCTGCATGAAATCGCGGCCGGTGGCCCCACGCAGGCGGAAGCGTGGCTTGCGGCCTATCATGGCCGGTGGAAGGGCGATGTGACCCATATCTTTGCCGAGGCCGCTGTCTGAGACGGCAGGGGCAGCCGGATGTGTTTTCAGTAAATGTAATCGAGAAGCATAATCACTTTCGGCCATTACTTTGAAAATACAAATGATAATGATTTTTAAATTGACAATATTCTTGAGGTGATGCAAAAATTTATGCATAGACTGGATAATGCGTAAATTTTCGTCCCTGACCGATCAGGAAATCCTCGCGCTGGCCATCTCCAATGAGGAGGAAGACGGGCGCATCTATTCTGATTTTGCTTACGCATTGCGCGAAAAATATCCCGATACGTCCAAGATATTTACCGACATGTCGGTAGAAGAGGACAGCCACCGCCGCGACCTGATCGACCTGTACGCCAGCCGGTTCGGCCCCCACATCCCGCTGATCCGGCGGCAGGATATTGCGGATTTCATCGTGCGCAAGCCCGCATGGCAGGTCCAGACACAGGGGATCGAGGCCGTGCGCCAGCATGCCCGGCAGATGGAAATGGATGCCGCGCGCTTCTACCGTCAGGCCGCGCTGCGCACCACAGATGCCGCCACGCGCAGGCTGCTGGGTGACCTGGCCCATGCCGAGGACCAGCACGAACAGGCCGCCAACGCCATAGAACTGGACCGCCTGCCAACCAGCAAACGCGAAAGCGAGGACGAGGACGCGCGCCGCCGCTTCGTGCTGCAGGTCATCCAGCCCGGTCTTGTGGGGCTTATGGATGGATCGGTGTCCACGCTAGCCCCGGTCTTTGCGGCGGCTTTCGCCACACACCAGCCATGGAACGCGTTTCTTGTCGGTATGGCGGCGTCAGTGGGGGCGGGGATTTCCATGGGCTTTGCCGAAGCCCTGTCCGATGATGGCAAGCTGTCGGGCCGTGGCGCGCCACTGCTGCGCGGGCTGATATGCGGGCTTATGACCACCGCGGGGGGGATTGGTCATACGCTGCCGTTTTTGATCGACAATTTTTCCACCGCCATGATTGCCGCCGTGATCGTTGTGGTGATCGAACTGTTCGTGATTTCGTGGATCCGCTGGCGGTATCAGGAAACGCCGTTCGGTTCGGCCATCGTGCAGATTGTCATTGGCGGGCTGCTGGTATTCGTGGCCGGCGTGCTGATCGGCAGTTCCTGATCGGCCCGCCTTGATCTTACCCCGATGATTGGGCACCAGTGGGCGGGTACTTCCCGTATGGATCGTCCCGTATCATGAGATTTTCCCCTACCATCGCCGCCTGTGGACTGGCCTGCCTGCTTGCCGGTGGTGGCCTTGTGCCCATCGCCCATGCGCAGGAACAGATGGCCGTTGGCGCATCGGATCAGGACCATGCCCTGCTGGAACGTGTTGAGCGGCATCTGGATGCGATCAGCCTGCTCAAGGCCCGATTCCGCCAGACAGCTCCCGATGGCAAGCAGAGCACCGGGACCGCGTGGATCGACCGGACGAATCGCCGCATGCGGTTCCAGTATGATCCCCCCAGCCCGCTGCTGCTGGTGGCCAATCATGATCAGGTCGTATTCAACGACAGCCAGCTGGACCAGACCACCACCATGCCCATGGACAAGACGCCGCTTGGCCTGCTGCTGCGTCCACACCTGCAACTGTCGGGGGATGTGACGGTCACCGGCCTGTCGCGTGAGGGCAATGTGCTGGAAATTACGGTCGTGCGCACCGATTCCCCCGGTGATGGCAGCATGACGCTGATCTTCCATGACAGCCCGCTGCTGCTGCGTGGCTGGATCATCCAGGACGCCCAGCAGGAAACCACCCGTGTCGATCTGCTTGATGCCTCGACAGGTGGTCCCATGCCGCCGGATTCCCTGTTCAGCACCGACCTGCCGGAACAGCACTGATCCTGATCGTACCCGTCAGGGCTGTATAATAAGAAAGTTTTTGGTGAAGCTTTTTTCAGGGTCTGTTGGGAATTAACGCGAATTGATGATTGCGGCGGTGAGATAAATCATCGCTGCGAATGATCTGTCGGTCTTGTCGCTTCGCATGGCGATGCGCTTGAACTCCTTGAGCTTGCAGAAGAAGTTCTCGATGAGATGGCGCGCCTTGAACAGGGCTCCATCGAAGGATCGCCTGTCGAGGCGGTTCCGACGCTGGGGAATGACCACGCGGGCTCCTTGCGCGCGTATGGTGTCCACGATCCAGTGGACATCGAACGCCTTGTCAGCAAGAAGTCCCTCGAAATCAGCCGGTTCGAGAAGCGGCGCCACCCCGACCGTGTCGTAATGCTGGCCGGGGATAAGCGTAAAGCGTACCAGATTGCCCAGGGCGTCAGTCATGGCGATGATCTTGGTGGACC
>NZ_CADP01000097.1 GCF_000285295.1 Komagataeibacter europaeus LMG 18890
CGCTGCCGATCGGGCCCGGCCTCGACCAGCGCCTTCAGTTCGGCCTGCTGTGCCCCGTTCAAACGGCAGGCTGGTCCCGGATGCTGATAATCGCGCAGGCCATCCGGCCCTTCAGCATTGAAGCGGTGGACCCAGTCCCGCAGCGTCTGGCGGTCCATGCCGCCCACGCGGGCCGCATCCGTCCGGCTCGCCCCGTCACGGATTGCTGCCAGGGCCAGAAGCCGGCGCGCAGCGTTCGCCTGCCGGCTACGCGCCGCAAGTCGCCTCAGATCAGAGGCCGAATAGTCATCCCGTAGCTTCACCGCCCTCGTCATCAGCCAGATCCTCCCGCATCAAGAGAATCAGAGCCAGCGCCGTTTGTCACTTCACACACGAGTCAGTGGCTACGTCCTTTGGTATCAGATCCGTTTTCAGCACGAAGCGACAGATCAGGTTGGCGAGCCCCAGCATGATGATGATGCAGAACAGCACGCCCACATTCATCAAAAGCGTCCGACCGCCATTGATCTCACGCAGTTTCTCTATCATTGCCTCGCCCTGTCTTTTCACCCCGCGGTGATAGCGGATCAGGTCGATCTTGACCAGTCGATGTATGGAACAGACAGGGCGGACTTCTGTTGCAATACGACCCGAGCCAGACGTGGCGGCTTTATCGGGGAAAGCCCGGTCCCTGTTCACGACAGATAACATCATCTGACGCGCGGGGCAGCGCCCGGTATTCTTCTGTGTTCCCGCCGGTCAGGACGGTCAAAGCCCGATAATGACGGCTACGGACAAACCGGTCCGCATAAGGCGACTTTTCCGTCCACCCTTGTCTACGTCATGGCGGTTGACAGAAAACACCCCCGATATCGGGGTGCTGAACAGACTTCGCCCGTGGGCACAGATCTGGCATCTGTACCCACGGGCGATAAATCATCTGCTTTCAGTCAGGTAAGGCGTAGTCGGATTTTAGAACTGTGCCGAAACCGAACCGAAGAATTCACGCGGCGCGGCCACGAACAGGTTGTCGTTGTTATCCCCGCTCACACTCGCGGCACCATAGACACCACCGATATAGTTCTTGTTGAACAGGTTGGTGATACCGAATGTCGTCTTGATGTTCTGCGCAAAACCGACCTTGCCGAAATTATAGCTGCCGTTGAGGTTCGAGGTCCAGTAAGCCGGAATCTGCTCGTCATTCATGTAGGTCATCTGACGGGCGCTGCTATAGGTCGCATTGAAGTTGAACATCGCCCGATGCCACGTATAGGTCAGGTTCGCCTTATACATGAACTTGGGATAGTAAACCTGATGCTTGCCCTTCAGGCTGGTTCCATCAGGCAGGCTGCCCTGATAGACCGCGTTGTTCCAGCTGAAGCTGTTGGAGATTTCCAGACCACGCACGGGACGGATCGCCGCCATTACGTCGGCACCGTTCATCGTTTCACGACCCACGTTCGCCATTGCACCATACTGGTTGTTGGTCGGCCCGGTCGTGACCGTCGCAAGGCGGTTGTAGTAATCGGTATGATAGAAATCGGCGCTGGCGCTCAGCAGTTTGGAGTTGTAGCGATACCCCACGACATAGTTCCATGTGCGTTCAGGGCGCAGGGTCTGCTTTTCTGCGTTGAACGCCTGCTGGGCGCTGACACTGGTACCATTACCCAGCGCGCCCCATGCCGTGCCGGAACTGGTCTGCTGCCCGTAGTCGTAGGCGCGCATGTTTTCAGCAATGTCGAAATAGACTTCGTGGTGATCCTTGAAGTGGTAATCGAAATTGAAGTGCGGCAGGAAGGCGTTGGCTGCCGTCAGGCTACCGGCAGCCGGATGGCTGTATGTATAGCTGGTCGGATCAACCGACTGGACCAGCCATGGCATGACGGAGGCGGAGTTATCCTGACTCGTGCCGCCATGGGTCGTCTGCAGCATCGACTTGAAACCGGCGCTGACAGTCATGCCTTCAATGATGTGATAGGTGTCCTGCAGGTAGAACTGGAACGTGTTGGTATTAAACGAGTCCGAATACCACGTCGTAGCCTGCGATCCCTTGAAACCCGAAATCGAATTGTGCGCCGAGGTCAGGCCGTCTTCATACATACGCATCGGGTAGTTGAAGGTATCGTTTTCGTACCAGATACCCGTCTGGATGACGTTCTTGTGCACATTGATGGTGAAGTTCTGCGTAAAGCCGATACGGCGCACATCCGGGTGCCCTGTTTCCATCACCATCGGCACGCCCGTTGAAGGCGAGGTCAGGAACGGGTTGGTGCCGCTGTAATCACCGTTGGACACATGCGCATAGGCGACCGTCTTGGACGTCACGTTCGGGAAAAGCTGGAACTCTCCCGTAATGGCCGACAGGTAATTGCGCTGGGTCTGGGTGCCGTCATAGGCATAGTTTTCCATATCCCCCACGCTGGGGTCGCCCGGCAGGGCCGAAACCCCGGGATAGCCCTGACCAATCTGCGCATAGCGCAGGGCTGTCGCGTAATCGGGCTTCAGGTAGTCGGCGTTACGGCCTTCGCGCTGCCACATGCCCTTGGTCAGGCCAAGGTAGTTGTACTGCTGAAAGTCCGAATAATCGAAAATCGCCGTGATCTTGCCGCGATCGCCAACCGGCTGGACCAGCTTGAAGTTGGCCTGCATTTCCTGCTGGTCGCCGTACCCCTTCCACTTGTCCTGATCGGTGCGGGCGAAGGAGGCATAGAACTTGGTGCCCGTGGAATTCAGGACGCCACTATCCACGCGGCCGAACGTACGGAACGCGTTATAGCTGCCGAATGTCTGCCCCACGCGGCCCCCGGCCTTATCCTTCGGATCGGACGTGGTATAGGTAAGCGCGCCGCCCAGTGTCTGTGCCGATGGGGTATCAAGCGCGCCCGCACCCTGCGACATGGTCATGCCGGCCACGTTTTCCTGAATTTCCATCTGATCGACGCTCAGGCCGTTCCAGTTATGGAAACCCTGCCCGCCCATCGGGATGCCGTCCAGCGTCTCACCGAGCTGCGTCTGGTTGAAGCCGCGTACGTACAACGTGTTCGCCACGGTATCGAGACCGAAGGCATCATCCGACTGGAAGCTGGCGCCGGGCGTGGTCAGCGCCAGGATCTGGTTCGGGCTGGTGCCCTCCACAAAGTGGTCCATCTGCTCACGCGAAACAGCCTGAACCGCATTGTGGGTGTGGACGCGGCCAACACTGACCTTCAGCGTTTCAGGCGCGGCGTGCGATGTGATGGGCGTCGGCGCCTGGGTCGTGCGTGCATGCGTGGTCGTATGCGTGGCTGCTGCCCTGGAACCGGCCTGATGGGCACGATGGGTTGCAGGTGTCGTGTCCACATCACTTTCCGGGGCGGCGACCGCTGCGGAGCAGCCAAGGGACAGCAACCATACGAAGGCTGAACTGGCCAGCAATGGCCCGTACGTCAGCGTCTCTCTTTTCCGTCTTACTATTTTCAGCATAGAAGAGTGTTTCCAATCGCACCTGACAGCATAGAACATAAGCTGCCCTACCGTCCATTCCGCCATGATTTTCTGATATTAGCGCCGTGTATGGAGGGAAAAAGGCTGAACTGTTCCGGTCATTGCTTTTCCCTTCCCTACGGCTGAGTGCTTCAGCCGACGCTGCATGTTTCTAGGTGTCAATTATTACAGATTCAGAAGAGAGAATATTCAATAACGAAAAATGATCGGGCGGCATTTGGGCGCTTATTGTGATTTAAAAGCAACATTTACTATAATGTATCCCAAAGTGAAGTTTCGCTTAACCTAAAGTGGTATACGATATTTGACGTTTTCCGGTTTCGACGCTGGTATTCATATAAAGTAATTGATAATATAATTTGATTATATTTTGAGGTTATCAGTCACATATATCGTTTGTTGAATTGAAATATAAAATAATTATGTTGTATTATTAATATAATATATCTAGTATATATATTTTGTATACAGGATATATATGATCTGGTTTTTAGAAAACCTCCATTATGCGATATGTATGGCTTTTAAATACCATTTTTTACATTGATTTATAGCCATAAATCACCGGAACGCATCCTGCGCAGACCGCCCAAACTATCAGTTGGATGATGTGCGCAAAAGAACACGCCCGTACCGGGCATACAGGTCACACCTCCCTTTCACGCCGTTGCGATGGAATATCACAGGTATAGTTCCGGTCGGGAAAAATACTGCTAATATCGCCTCAGTTAAGAAACTTTACGGACAGAGAAGGCCGGGGATGAATACTATTGTTTCTTCCTGCCCGTTGTGACCGGAAAGTTTTGTCTTTCCTCATGCGAAGTTAAATAAAACAGAAACGAACACACCATCGCAGCCACGCAAAACCATCGTTACGATAACGATCATTGCTCCGGTCCGGTTGCGCATTGTATGCGTAATCGTGGACCGGGTTATATCATTTTATGCCTGTATATACGGGGTGTTGCCCCAGTTGGGCCGCCGCGCTTCGGAATGCGTTGTGACAGTTGGATAGTGGAGTGGAATAACGTGAAACGGCTTTCCTGGCAGTCCCTGCCCTCACTGGCGATCATGATTGCCTGCGCATCACTGGGTACGGCCCAGACCCACGCACTGGCCGCCGATGCAGGCACGCCCGCCACGACGCCCACCGCGCATGATTCCGCCCTGACGGTGCAGACGGGCAACGACATCCCCGCCCATGTGAACTTTCCCACCGACGCGCGCAATTATATAAAGCGCGATGTCATGATCCCGATGCGTGATGGCGTGAAGCTGCATACGGTTATCGTGGTGCCGCGCCATGCGTCCAACGCCCCCATCCTGCTGACCCGTACGCCCTATCACGCATCCGAACGCGCCAACCGTATTCCTGATGCGCCCGACATCCGCTCTATCCTGCCGCAGGGTGACGATACGTTTGTCGATGGCGGCTATATCCGCGTGTTTCAGGACATCCGTGGCAAATACGGATCGGAAGGCGATTACGTCATGACGCGCCCGCCGCATGGTCCGCTGAACCCGACCAGCACGGACGAGACGACCGATGCGTGGGACACGATCGAATGGCTGGTGCATAACGTGCCCGAAACCAACGGTCGCGTGGGTATGCTGGGTTCATCCTACGAAGGGTTTACGGTGGTGATGGCGCTGCTCAACCCGCATCCGGCGCTGAAGGTCGCCGCCCCCGAAAGCCCGATGGTCGATGGCTGGATGGGTGATGACTGGTATCATTACGGCGCATTCCGTCAGGGCGGTCTGGACTATTACACCATGCAGATGTCCGTGCGGGGTGAAGGCAACACCATCCCGCGCGTCGATCGTGACGACTACACCAATTTCCTGTCCGCGGGTTCGGCCGGACAGTTTGCGCATAACGCGGGGCTGGACCAGTTCCCGTGGTGGCAGCGCATGCTGGCCCATCCCGCCTATGACGCCTTCTGGCAGCAGCAGGCTCTTGACCACCTTCTGGCCCAGCACAAGGCGACGGTGCCGACGCTGTGGGAACAGGGACTGTGGGATCAGGAGGACATGTGGGGCGCCATCCATACATGGCAGGCCATGCAGGGCACGAACCCGACCGTTCCCAACGTGCTGGTCATGGGGCCGTGGCGTCATAGTCAGGTGAATTACGATGGATCGTCCCTCGGTCCCCTGCACTGGAATGGCGACACCGCCGCGCAGTTCCGCCACGATGTGCTGCGCCCGTTCTTTGACCAGTACCTGCGCCCCGGCACACCCGCCGTACGTCTGCCCGAAGCCGTCATCTACAATACGGGCACCAATAAGTGGGACTATCTGGAACGCTGGCCGCTTGCGTGCGACGAACACTGTCCCCATCCCATGCAGCCGCTGTTCGTACATGCGGATCATGAACTGTCGCTCCACGCGCCGGAACATGGTGAGGATGATGCAGACCATTATACATCCGATCCGCAGCATCCCGTGCCCTTCCTGGCCCGTCCCTTCTCGTTCGTGACCGAGGCGGACCGCTGGAAGACATGGCTGGTACAGGACCAGCGCGCCGCCGAAAGCCGCCCCGATGTCCTGACCTATGAAACCCCTGTCCTGACCGCCCCGATCAAGGTCAGCGGCGTGCCGGTGGCGGACCTGTATGCGGCCACGACCGGTTCGGATGCGGACTGGGTGGTCAAGGTGATCGACGTCAACCCGCCCACGACCGCCGACAGGCCGGAAATGGGGGGGTATGAACTGGCGGTCTCGATGGATATCTTCCGTGGCCGTTACCGGCACAGCTTCGCAAAGCCCGAACCCGTCAGCCCCGGTCAGGTGGAACGCTACCGCTTCACGCTTCCTGCCATCAATCATGTGTTTGAACCCGGCCACCGGATCATGATCCAGATCCAGTCCAGCCTGTTCCCGCTTTATGACCGCAACCCGCAGAAATACGTGCCCAGCATATTGCAGGCCCACAAGGACGATTTCATCACCGCGACGCAGAGCATCTATCACAACCAGAAATACCCCACGGCTGTATGGCTTCCGGTCGTGCCCTGAGGGCAGATCATATGCATAATCCGGAGTGTGAAATTACCGCGAGGCACATGACTGCCAAAGACCGGTCGGCGGCGTTTCGTGTGGTTGTCGCCATAGAGATATGGGAAAGGTTCGGCTTTTACGGCATGCAGGCGATCCTGCTGCTGTACATGATTGAAAAACTGGGTATGAACGATACCCAGGCCAACATGTTATGGGGCACCTTTTCCGCCATGACTTATACCGCCCCGGTCGTGGGCGGATGGCTGGGCGACCGGGTCATGGGTACGCGCCGGACGATGGTTGTGGGGGCCATCATCCTGGCGACGGGCTATCTCATGCTGGGGTGGCTGACCGGCAACGTCCATTCCCTGTTTTTCGGGATGGCGGTCATTGCTCTCGGCAACGGTTTTTTCAAACCCAACTCCTCCAACGCGGTCAATATCATCTACCGCGATCAGGACCACAAGCTGGATGTCGCCTTCACGATCTACTACATGTCGGTCAATATCGGCTCCACTTTCTCCCTGATCCTGACACCATGGTTGCAGCAGACTTATGGGTGGGGTGTCGCGTTCATCTCCTGTGGCGTCGGGCTGGGACTGGGCATAGCGGGTTATTTCAGCCGTCAGCGCCGGCTTGCCTGTATCGGCACGGCGCCTGACTTCACGCCACTATCGCCACGGCGGGGCATGCTCATTGCAGGGACGACCCTTGCCGCCGTGGTATTGATGGCGCGGGTTTTTGAATACAGTTCGATACAGGGTGCGCTTGTCATCGCATCGGGCTGCGTCATCATTGCAGCGTGGACCCTGCTTTACATACGCGCCGCCGCACATGAACGTCCCGGCCTGAAGATCATGTATCTTCTGACCTTTGAAGTGGCGCTGTATTTCATCTTTTACCAGCAGATGGTGACATCGCTTACCCTGTTCGCGCTGCGTAATGTCAGCAAGGAATTCACGCTGTTTGGCGTGAACCTGTTTTCCATGTCGGCCGGACAGTTCCAGGCGTTCAATCCGCTCTGGATCATGGGGGGGACGCCCGTACTGGTCGCCATCTATAACTGGCTGGGGCGGCGCGACGATGATGTGAGCATCGCCACGAAATTCGTGATCGGCTTCGCCTGCGTCACCCTGTCCTTCCTGATCTGGTGGCTCAGTGCGGCGATGTCGTCCTCTCCCTACGTGTCACCGTGGGTCATGCTGATTGGATACGGCCCGTTATCCATCGGGGAACTCATGCTCAACAGCCTTGGGCTTGCAGCGATCGCCCGCTATGTCCCGCCGCGTATCAGCGCATTCATGGCCGGGTGTTTTTACGTCATGATCGGCTTTGCCATGTATGTCGGCAGTCTGGTCGCCAATCTGGCTGCGGTCGATAATGCGGGAACGCAGGGTGTCGATGCCGCCCAGACATTGCCAATCTATAGTGGACTTTTCTTTTACCTGGCATGTCTGGCCGGGGGGGCTACGCTTGTATTTGCCCTGCTGCTGCCGCTGGTCCGGAAATGGGAAGACGCCAATGCGCGGGGGCAGGATGAAAGTGTGGGAACGGAAACGCGCCTTTCGTATTAAGATGATGTAAAGTGACGTTCCACGTCGCATAGGAATGTGGCGTGGAAACACTGTGACCACTTGGGCTGCACGTTACTGACCGTCCCAGATCAGATCCAGCATTTCGTTGCTGGATCTTTTTTGTTTTAAAATGTCAGCACATTGAAAATGGACGTCAAGCGGGCGGCAGGCTTGTGTAAGCAAGACTTCGTTTATGACATTGGCGCGACCCTGATGGTCGTGCTTACCGCACACCAGAAACTGACACCGGACGTATTTTTTCAACAGGGTACGACTTCACTTCGATTTTCCCTGTTGGTCCGGTTTTCATCCTCAGTCATGAAGGCGGCCTGAAGACAGGCGTATTCCAGAATTATTATTGCGAAACAAAAACAATATCACGTTCATTTGATTTTTATGGCTGGCAACACTTCACCAGCATTACGTTAGGGGTTTCTGTCTGGCTCAATATCATCCGTCCATAATGGAGGCGTGTGTTGCGCAACGTAGCGAGACTGCTCACATCAGGACATATCCTTTTCATCCTATATTTTTCCCTGTTAGCCCTTGTAAATATCTATAATGCTTTTCCACTTGGCGGCCATCATCCGCTTTTTGAGGTGGATTTCAAAAAGGCCTACTATGCAGCAGGGGATGCACTGGTCCACGGCGGACCGCAAGCATTATGGCCGCTGATTGAACAGGCCGAATTCGTTAACTGGCCGATCACTGCCTATCTGTTCGTACCTTTTGCATGGATCGGATTACAGAATGCTGAGTGGCTTTTCACTGCTCTTGGGGTTCTGGCAACAGTTGCGACATTTCTGCTGCTGTCAAAGGACTGCCCATCAGGAACACGATTAAAGCTGGCCCTTCTGTTCCTTGGAAATGGCCCGTTATGGTACAGCCTTGCGGGAATGGGCAATACAACGCATTTCATACTTCTTGCCCTTATTATCTCCCTTCTTCTGCTGCGACCTGAACGTATGTACAGCGCTGGCATCATAATCGGGGCTGCTGCCGCCATAAAACCAATGATCTCCATTTTTATTCTATATTTTATCTATCGCCGAAATTATCGCGCAGCCGGCTCCAGCATGGCCGTAATCGCACTCATTGCAGTATCTTCAGTGATTGTATTTGGACAGACCATAACCCATGGTTGGGGGACGTACATAAAACGGGCACAGATATACGCTAAGGATTATCGGTGATTGTGATGGCTTGCCGGAGCGGGCGGAGTTTCCCTTCTGGGATGTCGGCGTCGGTCCAGAGGTAATCCCCGGTCAGGTTGATATGCTGCCACCCCAGCGGAGAGAGATGCTGGAGCAGACCAGGCGGAACGGATCGTCCTTGATGTTCGAGATGCCGCATTGCGGCTCCGAGATAGGTGGTGTTCCACAATACGACGGCGCTGGCGACGAGATTGAGCGCGCTCGCCCGATGTCCCTGGGCTTGCAGTCCGTGATCGCGGATCCGGCCGGTGCGATGGAAAAAGATGGCGCGCTTGAGGGCGTTCTGGGCCTCTCCCTTGTTCAACTCGCGGGTGGCGCGGCGGCGTTC
>NZ_CADP01000096.1 GCF_000285295.1 Komagataeibacter europaeus LMG 18890
GGTGTTTCTGCGGTTGGATGGGATCCCGCGTGGGAAGTGGTGATCAGAGGAAGAGGGCAGCTTCGCCTTTGGTGCCGAATAACCGGCATCAGAGGAGAGTTTTCCATGACTACAACCACCATCCTGCCCCCTGCGTTCCGTGGTGCGGCGTCCGGCGGCTTCCGGATCGATCCTTCGCGCGGGGAGCGTAGTGCCCGCGTCTCGTCCGAATGGTTCTCGCGCCCCGATGATGAGCGGTATCTCTCGCTGTCCGAGCTGCATGCCGCCACGCTGGCGCGTGCGGATCGGGCTACGGCCCGCACGGTAGAAAGCCGCGCCATCCGAGTGGAGGCGAGCCGCGACAATGCCGAGCGCCTGACCCTGACCGTGCCGGGGCAGAATGACCCGATTGCTCCCACACACTGGTCCTTTGGCCAGATGTGCAGCCTGGTTGGTGCCCCCTCGTCGTACCTGCGCAATCTTCCGGCTCCGCTGGCGGCAATCAACCTGCAGCACGGGTTGCTGTCGCACCGGGCCGAACTGGTCAAGACGCTGGAAACCGAGGACGGGCGCGTCGAACTGCGTGCTTTAACTGGTCCCGATTACGGTCGTATCTGGGACCATGAACTGGTGGGCGCGGTGCGCAAGATCGCCGGTGATGGCACCGGCGATACCAACTGGAAGGTGCCCGGTGTGATCGACTGGGCCACCATGACCCATAACCCCTATGTGGACATTACGAAGGAAACCACGACGCTCTACGCATCGGATCGCGATGTGTTCCTGTTTCTCGTCGACGATACACACCCGATTGAGGCGGGACGCCTGCCCAATGGTGAGCCCGATCTCTATTTCCGGGGTTTCTATGCATGGAATTCAGAAGTCGGCAGCAAGAGCCTCGGCATTGCGTCATTCTACCTGCGCGGAGTGTGTCAAAATCGTATGTTGTGGGGCGTCGAAAATTTCGAACAGATCACGATCCGGCATAGCAAGTTTGCAGCCTCACGCTTCGTGCATCAGGCGACACCGGCGCTACGGAACTTCGCCACAGCCAGCCCGGCCTCGTTCGTCTCGGGCATTCAGGCCTCGCGCAAGGCGCTGGTGGCGAAAACCGACGAGGACCGCGAAAGTTTCCTGCGTCGTCGCGGGTTCTCGAAGCCAGAGACAACGAAGATCATCGAAACCGTGCTGCATGAGGAAGGGCGCAAGCCGGAGAGCGTGTTCGATTTCGTGCAGGGGATCACGGCGCTGGCGCGGACAAAGGCCAATCAGGACACGCGGCTGGATCTGGAGGAGAAGGCCCGCAGGCTGATGGAGCGTGCGTCCTGAAAGACGACTGCACGCTTTTCCGTAAAGACGTTTTTACGAGCCCGGCCACTGCGCCGGGCTTTTTCGTTTCGGGAGTTTTTCCGATGGCTGATTTCTTCACGCATTTTTCCTGCGTTCTCGATGTGGGCACAGTGGACAATGCCGCAAAGGCGCTCGACCTCTACAATGCGTTCATGGACGAACTGGCGGCGGAAGATCCACCCTCTGACGGTTTTGTCCTATCGATCGTGCCCGAATATGGCGGCACGAAACTCTGGATGCACGATGAGACGATCGGAGATCCGCATCAGGTGGTGGAATTCGTGCTACGCTGTGCGCGAATATTCCGGTTGCGGGGCCGATGGGGATTCCAGTGGGCCAATACGGCCTCACGTCCCCGGATAGGCGCCTTCAGCGGCGGTGCGCATCTGCTTGACCTTGGCAGGCGCAAAACGATTTCATGGATGACCACCGATCGCTGGCTGGCGATCGCCCTGGACGGAGGCAATCCCGACACAGGAGGGCAGGGCGATGACCTTGCATGATGCAGGCGATCTCGCCCGTCGTCTGGCGGAGAACGCGGAGGCGGTGTGCCGGCGGTATCTTTCCGCCGGTCGCCGTCACGGCAATTACTGGCTGGTCGGTGACGTGCGTAACGCGCCCGGCCGGTCGCTGTTCGTCCGGCTGCGCGACACCGCCAACGGCAGGGCCGGAAAATGGACGGATGCCAGTAGCGGCGAGCATGGCGACCTGCTCGACGTAATCCGCGAAAGCCTCGGCCTGGTGGATTTCCGTGACGTGGCGGACGAGGCGCGCGCCTTCCTCAGTCTACCTCGCCCCGATCCGGCACTTTCTTCAAGGGATTGTCCCGCGCAGGAACGCGGCCCTGCCAGTTCGTCGGAAGCCGCACGTCGACTCTGGGCCATGTCCGGGCCAATCGCGGGCACGTCCGTAGAGGCGTATCTCCGCAGACGCGACATTACGCTTTTGCACGGAACCGGAGCCCTGAGCTTCCATCCGCACTGCTATTATCGCCCGGACGACGACAGCCCGACCGAGACCTGGCCCGCCATGATCGCCGCCGTCACCGATCTCGACGGCACTCTGACCGGTGTGCACCGCACCTGGCTGGCGGAGGACGGCCGTGGCAAGGCGCCGGTCGATCATCCGCGTCGCGCCCTGGGCGGGCTGCTCGGCCATGCCGTGCGCTTTGGGGTGGCATCCGATGTGCTCGCCGCCGGGGAAGGCATCGAGACGGTGCTGTCGCTGCGGCAGGTTCTGCCCGATCTGCCATTGGCCGCATGCCTGTCCTCGGCGCATCTCGCCGCCCTGATCTTTCCGCCGCTGCTGCGCCGGCTCTACGTGCTGCGCGACGATGATCCGGCCGGGGATCAGGCGCTGGCGACGCTGCACGCCCGCGCGGATGACGCCGGGATCGAGGTGATCGGGCTGTCGCCACGGCTGGGCGATTTCAACGATGATCTCCGGGCGCTCGGACGCGGCGCACTGCGGGCGATCCTGCATCCGCAACTTGCGCCACCGGACGTGGCACGGTTTCTGGAGACTGCCGGCACATGAGCGGGCCGGAAAGAGGGGCGGGCGGTTTCCGTCTTCTATCGGCGGTCCTGTCGTGCCTCCCGTTCGGCAGGTTCGCGCCCCGGCCTTTCAAGTGGGGAGCGGGCGTCAGCCGGGCCGGGCCTTCAATGGCGTGAGCCAGCTATTTTCCGTCGCGCCCCTTTGGGGGCGCTTTACATCGCGAAGCAAAATAGCCGGCCCCCTGCCATCCTTCGCTGTGCTGCGGCCGCGCGCGAGCGCGCGGTTCCGGCCCGTCCCTGGTCTGCCGCTATCCGCCCCCGGAAAGGCCGCGAAGGGCGCGGCCGGAGACCTGGGAGGACCGCATCATGACCCGCACCGATGATTTTGAACCGCCGCACGCCGCTTCATCCACCGCCCATGTGCTGGCTGAACTTCAGATGTATGGCTACCGTCCCTTCGAGGACGAGCCTGATCCAAGGCCGCTGCCCGAAGCTCCGCGCATCGGGGGTGCTGTGGCCGACATCTTCGACGCCGTCGCCGCGACGCTGACTGACACACGGCTGGAACCGGACCTCGAAGCGCTGCTCTGGTCCACCGTGAACATCTTCCACCGCATGGTCGGCCAGGTCGAGCGTGAGCTTGACCGCAACGAGCAGGCGCAGAAACGCAGCCAGCAGGATCAGGATGGCAGCGAGATCCGCTCGGTGGAACTGGAGCGACTGATCGCCGAAGGGCTGACACTGATCGAACGCCGCAACGCCTACGAGATCTTCCGCGACGAGGCGCAGGAGCAGTTCGAGCGGCTGACCCTGAGCGCGTGGCGGCCGAAGACCGGCTCGCTGGTATCGCGGCGGACCATGACGGCCTCTATGATCGACAGCCGTGACTTTCTCAACGCCCGACGTCGCGCCGAGAGCGAATTGCTGGTCCCGCCCGGCCCCAAGGTCGTCGTGACTGGGGGGCTGGACTTCGACGACCATATCCTGATCTGGGACCGGCTGGACAAGGTCCGTGCCAAGCATCCCGACATGGTGCTGCTGCACGGTGGTTCGCCCAGGGGCGCGGAGTTCGTCGCGTCTCGCTGGGCTAATCACCGCGAGATCGTGCAGATCGCTTTCAAGCCGGACTGGACGAAGCATGCCAAGGCCGCGCCCTTCCGCCGCAACGACGCCATGCTCGATACCTTGCCGATTGGCGTCATCGTCTTTCCCGGAACCGGTATCCAGGAGAATTTGGCCGACAAGGCGAAGCGCCTCGGTATCCCGGTCCTGCGGTTCGGAGGCGGCGCGTGAGCGCCGTCTTCAGTCCGGATTACCCGTGACGGCGATCCGCGCGGAACGGACATAGAAGGCCAGCTCGGTATCGCCGGGCGCCAGAAGGTCGAGCAGGCCCTTCATGTCCTGCATGTCCGAATAGGACTGAAACGGCCCTGGTTGCTGTTCAATGGCCAGCACTGCAATGGCGAGCGCCTTTTTGACCAGATGCAGTTCGCGTCCCGTGATGTCCGCCATGACGTTGTCTCCCTGAGCAGCCCCACGATGCACGTCCGCTTGGCGGACGTCAGTACGATTCTCGTTCCGTCGATACATCGTTTTCTCTATGATGCGGATTGCGCCGTGGTGGTGGTGGCAGGCGTGACCCTCAGATCATGTCATCTCTACGGGAGCCGCCATCATGGTGATCTTCGCACTGTTCCTGATCGTCGCCGGCATTGGATTTTTCTGCTGGCTCATGTTCACGCTCGCGGTCTTCGCCTTGCCGTTTGCCGGCGGGCTATATGCCGGGCTCTGGGCGCTCCATACCGGCGCCGGAGTAATCGGCGCGCTTATCGTCGGCGTCATGGCGGGCATTGCGACTTTCACAGTCGGTCAGATCGCACTCGCCTGCGCACCGTGGATCTGGCTGAGAGGGCTGATCGTCCTGCTCTATACCGTGCCCGCCATCATTGCCGGTTATAGCGCCACGCACGGTCTCGCCGAGATGATGATGCCGTCCGTCGTCTGGCAGCTCTTCTTTTCGGTCATCGGCGCCATTGCGGTCGGCATCACCGCGTTCGTCCGCTTTACCGGCATGGCCCCGCCCGAACCGGCCAACGGGAGCGTCGTGCGGGTCTGACCGCCTGCGCGGCAGCCGGCGGGCAGGCATGGATCAGGTACCTGCCTGTCTTTCCACGTCATCGAGAGGCGGGGAGCGATGGGCAGCGAAGCGCGGATGCGACGCGCTGTTCCAGATACGGTCCGCCTGTTGAAGCAAACGAACTGGCGCTCTGATTTCCCGCAGGCCGATCGCAACGGGGAAGCCGGGCATGTCCGGTGAGGCGCAGTCCCGGAACGGGCCGGTTCGGTGGCTGGTATGGAAGGAAGATGACGCCGCTATTATGGTTGCCGCCGGATCTCGTGCGCTGTGCCGGTCGCCATAGTCTCCGTGATGTGTGCTCTGTCGGGCCGCGCACGCATGCTGCCTCTCAAGATGGCTGATCTAGCCGAGGTCGGCTGCGCCTCGATCGTCCATGGCGCAACGGCGAGCCATAATTTTCTTCCCCTGCCGGCTGCGCCGTCATTCCTCGCGAAACAAGAAAATTCCGCCCCGCCGTCCTCCGCTGCTCTGCGGCCCCAGGGGGTGCGCCGCCGATCGCCCCCGGCTCGTCGATCGCCATCGAGGCCGCAATGGTGCGGGCTCGGTAACAGAGATCACGGAGCAGTATCATGGCGACCATCGGCACCTTCAAAAAGACCGGCAACGAATATGTCGGCGAAATCGTCACCCTCTCGGTTCAGGTCCGCAATGTCCGCATCGTCCCCGAGACCGGACGCCAGAGCGACAACGCCCCAAGCCACAGGGTGTTCGTCAACAGGGCGGAGATCGGGGCGGCCTGGTCCAAGCAGTCCAACGAAGGACGCAGCTATCTGGGCCTCAAGCTGGACGATCCGAGCTTCAACGCCCCGATCTTCGCCAATCTCTTCAATGACGAGGACGGCGAGACCTACAGCCTGATCTGGTCTCGCCCCAACGGTCGCCGCAACGGCGACTGAGGCACCCGCGGTCCCCCGCCCGGCTGATCCGGGCGGGGCCTTCGCATTACCGGAAGGGAAGCGCGGGGGGGGGGGCGTGGCTTATCGCCCTCGATCCGATCGGCCTGTCTCCGGGCATGGCCGGGGGAACAGGGCTTCCCTCAGTCTTCCCATTGTACCATGCCCGGCGTGAACCGCCTCAAGGACGCGCGGTCCCCCCAATTTTGCCCGAGCCGTCCTGTCGGCCGTCCCGAACAAAATCGGCTCCCCCGCGCGCCGCTGGCGCGGTCGCCTACGGCGATCCCTGACCCGGTTCACGCGTGCATGAGGCGACGGCCTGTCTTCCACAAACGAAAGGAGCAGGACGATGACCACGCTACACGACCAGATCCAGATGCTGCGCGCCGAACTGACCAGCTTTTACCTGAGCCGGGGCGAGCGGACGCAGATCGAGCGTGAGCTGAAGCGGGCGACCGCGGAACTGGCCCGCAAGGGTGCCACGGACAGGGAGGCTCCCGCGTAAGGCGGGGGTTTTCTTGCATGGTCGCCCGCGCCATTGGAAATCCAGACGCCGATTCCTCTTTGCCATCATCCTGAAAGAACGATATTGAATCGCTCTAACGCGACTATTATAGTCGTATTTCTGGTGTGTAATCCGAGCATGTCGGATGTGATCATGGATGATCACCGGCCGACAGGTAAGGGCGGCACGGGCACTCCTGAACTGGACACAGGAGATGCTTGCTGAAAAGGCCCTCGTAGCATTGACCGCACTCAAGCGCCTCGAATCCGAGCGCGGTCTCGGTGTCCATGAGGGTACGACCGACCAGGTCCGCCGCGCGCTGGAGGCGGCGGGCATCCTGTTCATCGAGTCCGGACAAGGGCGCGGCGTCATGTTTCTTAACGAGACTTCCGGTACCGAAACGCGGCAGGCTAGGGTGCGTCGCGTTCGTTCTCCGACCTGATCGGCCGCATCATGCAGAAGCCACCGCTCGACCCGTCCGTCGCCGACAGTGCCCCGGAAGCGTCCTGTCTCACCGGCTACGACGAACAGCATCTGATTACCTATCTGCGTCTGCTGGACGCCGAGGCCGACGGCGCCGACTGGCGCGAGGTCGCCCGCATCGTGCTCCATCGCGACCCGGCAGCCGATCCCGAGGGCGTCCACCGCTGCTGGCACAGCCATCTGGCGCGGGCGCACTGGATGACCGAACATGGCTACCAGCATCTCCTGCGGGGCGGTGCTCCCCACTGACACCCTCAATCGTTGCGTTATCAGCAAGACCTGTTGCAGGACCGGGGCGTAGCGGGCAGCGGGCCGGTCTGGCATACTCTCGCGAGCAAGTGCTTGCCCTGTTCCCACCCGTTACGCATCGGAGACGACGCCAT
Organism: Komagataeibacter europaeus LMG 18890; assembly: GCF_000285295.1. Lineage (GTDB taxonomy): Bacteria > Pseudomonadota > Alphaproteobacteria > Acetobacterales > Acetobacteraceae > Komagataeibacter > Komagataeibacter europaeus. Next base: position 7,224 of record NZ_CADP01000096.1, read on the forward strand.
GAGCCGCGCCAACTGGCAGTCGGCGAGCGCGTACGAGGGCCTGCGGTCGCTCGACGCCCCTGCCTTTGCTTTGCAGTTTGTCAGTCGCAATCGGGACTTTATCCGCGATCGTGCCGCCCTTCAGCGCGCCGCGCGCCGGGCCGCGCTATCCGCAACAGACGCCGAAGCCTTCGCCCGGCGCTGGGGGTTGCGATTTCGAGAGTGTCCGCACGGCCCTCAATCCGCGTACCGCCCTCTGGACTGTTGCGGTATCGCCGGCCGTGATTGCGGTTGTCCCCCTGCCGACAGCACTGGCTGACGCGCCGTATCGGCCACTCTCACTCGCTTGGGCAGCCGATATGGCGGGAGAAGTGCTGGTCGAGCGGGAGGAGACGATCCTGCGGCTGTACGTCCTGCCGCCTGACGGGGCTCAGGTCGGCGTGCTTCTGCCGCTCGACGCTCTGTTCGAATTGCGTGTCCAGGCCGCCTTGCGGCTCTGGCGCGTGCTGATGGAGCGGCGTCCCGGTCGTGATCCGGCCTGCCTGTCATCCGATCGCATCCGCAGGCTGATCCTGGCGCTCCGGACGCTCGACGGTCTGGACGACGGGGTGTCGCAGCGCGAGATCGCCGGCGTCCTGTTCGGTCGGGAGGTTTCTGCAGGGGACTGGCTCTCGCACGATCTGCATTTCCGCATGAAACGGCTGGTGCGTTTTGCGCGGGGACTGACTGACGGAGGATATCGGCGCCTGCTACTGCACCCGTTTCGTGGGCGGTAGGCCGGTGTCGTCCCTGCTTGTGCCACTCAACAAACAATCAAGATTTTCTAGTGGCGGCCCATTGCCGGTTTTTCTTGACGTAGGAAGTGGGAGCGGCCAGCGGTGAAACCATGGATACCATCAGCCTCCTCGCCCTGCTTCTGACACTCTCGGCAGGATTCAGCATTCTCAATCACCATACGCTCCGCGTTCCAGTCACGATTGGCGTGCTTGTCTTTTCGTTGCTGACATCGCTTCTGGTCATGATCCTGAATCCGCTGATTCCGGCCTATGATCTTCAAGCTCTTCCACGATCTGTGCTCGGATCCATCAATCTGCCTGTGACATTTCTTAATGGTGCGCTGTCGCTTCTGCTTTTTGCTGGAGCCATGCAGGTGAATGTCGGGTATCTGCGAGCAAAGCTTGCCTCGGTCACGGCCCTCTCTGTTCTGGGGACCGTGCTGGCTGTCGCCTTTCTGGCGATCGCGGCGTGGTATGTCTTTCCCCTGTTAGGTCACGCCATTCCTTTTGCATGGTGCATCGTCCTCGGCGCTATTCTCGCACCAACCGATCCGGTTTCGATCGTGGGAATGCTGAAACGTCTAGGATTGCCAGGACCGCTTCAGGCTGTTTTCGCGGGGGAAAGCCTGTTTAATGATGGCGTAGGGGTTGTCATTTTCGGTGTCACGATCGGACTCGCTACCGGGGACAGTCAGGGGGTAACCACCTCCGAGATTGCTCTGAGTTTCTGCCGCGAGGCGATCGGTGGCGGTTTGCTGGGCGCACTGAGTGGATGGATCGCGCTCAGTGTGCTTAAGGGGCAGCGGGATCCGCATATTGATCTGCTGACGTCGCTGGCTCTGGCGACTGGAACCTTCAGCATCGCCAATCAGCTTGGCATGTCGGGCGCGATTGCTGTGGTCGTCGCGGGACTGTGTTTTGGAACAAGCTATAGTCACTCCGTTTTCGATGAGGCATCCCGCAAGGAACTCGACAGCGCATGGACACTCATTGATGAGGTGCTGAACGTTCTGCTGTTCATGCTGATCGGCTTTGAAATCCTTGAGATCACGCCGCATCTGTTTACGGTGCTGGCGACGCTTGCCGTAATCCCGCTGTCCATTGCCGTGCGGGCATTGAGCGTGCTGTTTTCAACGCTTCCGGTTCATCTGAGGCAATGGGAGCGGGGCCGCGTTCTCGGTATTCTGACCTGGGGCGGCCTGCGTGGTGGCATCTCCGTCTCTCTGGCACTTGGATTGCCGCCTGGAGACTTGCGCGACCTGCTGTTGCCGGTCTGTTACGGCGTCGTCGTGTTCACCATCATCGTGCAGGGGCTGACCATGGAGCGGGTTGCTCGCAGACTTTATCCGGCATCCGCATCCCAGTCGTAGTAAGCCTTCCTCCGTTTTCCCGGACATAGCTGCGCCCACCGAAGTCCAATAACACGATGTTTGTTGGGGGAGGAGTTTTGTCAGCGTCCCCCTTCAAGGACCGATCTCGTCCCCGGTGAGATCGGTCCTAGTCCCGGAAGACCTCGCTCCGCCACGCTGATCCCTGCTGGCCGCATCTGTCCCGCGGCCCCAGCCAGCGACCACGGAGCCACCTCATGTCCGCCAATTACAGCGATCTGCCGCCGCGCTATCTGCGCACGCCCGATGCCTCGCGCTTCGTCGGACTATCTATTCGCACACTGGAGAAACACCGGATCTACGGCACTGGCC
>NZ_CADP01000095.1:0-5771 GCF_000285295.1 Komagataeibacter europaeus LMG 18890
CTGCGGCTTGTCGGATCAATCAAGGCCGGGCATGTCGCGCCCTCCAGGATGTTGCGCAAGCTTGCTGCCTATGAGCGCCAGAATCGGCTCGACGTCGCACTCCAGGAAATCGGCAAGATCGAGCGCACTCTGTTCATGCTCGACTGGCTCGAAACCCCTGATCTGCGGCAGAGATGTCAGGCAGGGCTCAACAACAGCGAGCAGCGGCATGTGCTGACCCAGGCAATCCATACCTTCCGCCAGGGACGGATCATCGACCGCAGCCATGAAGCCCAGCAATACCGGGCGTCGGGCCTCAATCTCGTCATCGCGGCGATCGTCTACTGGAATACAGTCTATCTGCAAACCGCCGTCACACATCTGCGCTCAACATCGGCGGTCGTCCCGGAGGACCTGCTGGCGCATACTTCCCCGGTGGGATGGGAGCACATCGCCTTTTCCGGAGACTTCCTCTGGGACAAAGCCGCAGCTTCTGCGGGCCGCAAGACGCTCAATCTGTCGAAACAGGCTCGTGCCGCCTGATCGTTCCTTTATTGTTCATGCCAAACGTTGTTTAGCGTACCATCCACACGATGGCCTCAACCGGGGCGCGTTCGTGCAGACGAGCATCCTGACCGATATCACGCCCGACAACCCGGTTTTTCATCAGGAACTGTTTGGCCCGGTCGCCATGTTCTTCCGTGTCCGTGACGAGGCGGAGGCCATCGCCCTGGCCAATGACAACCCGTACGGGCTGGGTGGTTCGGTTTTCACGTCCGATACGGCGCGCGGCATCCGGGTGGCCGAACAGATCGAGACGGGCATGGTCTATGTCAACCATCCCACATGGACGACATCCGACCTGCCCTTTGGCGGGGTCAAGCGGTCGGGGTTCGGGCGCGAACTGTCATCCATGGGCATACAGGAATTCGTCAACAAGAAGCTGATTGACGTCGTGCCGATCGATGCCGGTCCGTAAACCTGTCGAAAGAAGTTTCTGGTGAAGCTTTTTTCAAAAACACATTACGACGGATTGGCCGGGGCTGCCGGTCCCCGCGCGGCATCGCTGGCTGGCACCGTGGGGGACGGCGGGGCAAGCTGTGACGTTCGGGTATCACGCCCGGTGGCGGTGGCAGTCGGGGCAGGCAGCCACCCCCCTTCAAATCCCGCGCGTTCCAGACCCGCGCGGATATAGGGGTTGCGCTTCATCACGTTCCACACCAGCCCGCTGCGCCAGTTTTCGATCATGAGCAGGATCGGCCCCTGATCGATGCCCAGATATTCCCGATCGGTCCAGAAGGCCTGCCCGTTGCGGAAACTGGGGTTGAACGCATCCACGAAGCCATACCGGCCGTAGATGTTCTGCCCGTACCGGTTTTTCATGTTCCGCAGCGTCGGCAGCACGATTTCAGGCGCGAACGCAATGGACCCGGCGGCGGCGGTGGGGGCCACGGTGCCATCATCCTGCGTGTAGTCGCGGCCCGCGCCACGGGCGGAATAGGACAGGAAATGCCGTGACTGCCCATTGATCTGCCGGGTCATGTCACCGGGACCGTCACAGGCGGTCAGGCCCCACATCGTTGCACTGTAATCCTGCCACTTGCCGGGGTTGGCAATGGCATAGGCCCGCTGCGCATAGACGGCACGACGGCTGTTTTCAAAATAATCGATCTGTTTTTCACGCGCCCATGCGTCCTGCACGCCACGGAAATCGATCCATGCATGGGTATACTGATGACCGAACAGGGGCGCGAAGTTCAGGAAGGTCTGGCCATAATAATCCCCCCAGCGCTGGTTGTTGGTGGCCAGCCATGCCTGCCACGACGCGGGCGCCAGCGCATGGGTGGGGGAACCAAGGCCAAGGATGTAGGCCATCATCCCCTCGTTATAGCCTTCCCAGTAGCTGGGGATGAAGGCGTGTTCGGGACTCCATCCCATGCTCAGCCGGTTGTCGGGACGGGTCATCCACTGCCAGTTGACGCGTTTGTACAGCTGGTCCGCCAGGTTACGGATCTCGGCTTCGCGCGGTGTCTGGCGGTCATAATAGGACTGGGCGAACAGCACGCCCTGCATCAGGAGTGCGGTGTCGATGCTGGACAGTTCGATATCGTGGTTGAACCGCAGGCCCGTCCCCTTGCCGAGGAAATGGTAGTAAAACCCCTGATACCCCATCGCCCCGTCGGCGGTGTCGTTCTGCGGTCCGTCCATAAGGTAATGCAGGGTGGCCAGCGTCCGGTTCGCGGCCTGCGCGCGGGTGACATAGCCCCGGCTGGCCCCGATGCCGTAGGCCGTCAGCCCGAAGCCGATGGAGGCCACGCTGCTCAACGTCTGGGGGGATGGATAACGGTCGGGAACCAGCCCCGTTCTTGCATCCCCCGCATCCCAGAACCAGCGGAAGGTCCGGCGTTCCAGATCATCCACAAGGGCATTATCCGCCGCACTGGTTGACACATGGGGAACGGACGGGCTTGCGGCCACGTTGCCTGCAACACCATCCACGGCATATGCGCACAGCCCGGGAACGGACACGGCAAGGATCAGCGCTGACAGGAAGGCACGCGCGTGCCCACCCCCTGGTCGAGATCGCAAAGTTCAGTCTCCCGCCCGTGGTCGTTCAACCCTTATGAATTCAGATCGGGACGGTGGCAATATCCACGCAGGCGCAAGGGGGCGGAAGTTTCATTGCGAAATGTAACCAACGCAACCGGACGGAACGTGCTTAACGCCCTGCCGTCCGGACTGCGGCAGCCGACGGGGCAGGGGATTCCCAGCCAAGGCCAAGCGCCTTCTGCACGGCAATATAGTCATTGGTCATGCTGGCCTGCGCCTGTGCCTGTTCCTGTTCGATCTGGACGCGCTGGCGTTCCACATCCAGTGCGTCAATGACAGACAGGGTGCCCGCGCGCTGGCGCTGCCGGGCCAGTATCCATGATCGGTCCGACGCCCCGCGCGCGTCCTGCAGTTTCAGCACATACTCGCGCTGGTGGCCAAAGCGGGACAGCGCGCCTTCCGCATCTTGCAGCGCGGACAGGACAACCCCCTGGTAATGCGCAAGGGCCGCGTCGCGCCCGCCCCTGGCTTCGCCCACGCGCGAATTGGTGCGGGCGAAGTTCAGGATGCTCCATTCCAGCGTCGGCCCGCCCATGTAGGAAAAGCTGTCGCCTGAAAAGAAACGCTGCCCGTTGGCGGCGGTGAAGCCAACCGTGCCGAACAGGCTGATCTTGGGAAAATACTGTCCGATGGCCTGACCGATCTGGGCATTGTTGGCGGCAATGTCACGTTCGGCCACGCGTATGTCGGGCCGCCTGCGCAACAGGTCGGCGGGGTTGCCCACGGGCACAACCGCCGGTGGCAGGGGAATGGGCACGGGTGCGGACAGTTGTGCATCAAGCTGTCCCGCCTCACGTCCGGTCAGGGTGGCCAGCGCGTCCATATAGCTGGCCTGCTGCGCCTGCATCGGGGCAATGGCGGCCTGGACCTGTGACAGCTGGCCCAGGAAGCGTTCCACATCTTCCTGCGATGCCGTGCCCTGCATCCGGCGCTGGCGGGTCAGGTCCAGCATGTTCCGTTCAATTTCAATGGTCCGCTGCATGAGCGCAAGCCGGTGCTGCACGCCGCGCAGGCTGACGTAATTGCGCCCCACGTCAGCCGCCAGCCGGACCCGGGTATCGGCCAGCTGCGCCATCTGGGCCTCGCTTTGCGCGCGCGCGCCCTCATACCCGCGCCGGTTGCCGCCAAAGGGGTCGATTTCCCAGCTGGCGTCAAAGCCCGCGCCATAGGAATCCGACTTGATGGCGGGCGGCAGCGCCATGGCATCCGGCTGCCCGCTGCCGCCAAGGACGGATGTGATATCGCCCGTCGGCAGGCGCGTGCGGTCCCAGAACGCGGCCATGCCGCCACCGGGGAAGAACCCGGCAAAACGTTCGCGCTGGGTCGCGCGCGCGGTATGCAGCCGGGCCGCCGCCTGCTTCATGTCGGGGCTGTTGCGCAGCGCGGTGGTGACCAGATCCGTCAGTACCGGGTCATCCAACCCTTCCCACCAGTGCGACAGCGGGGCCTGCGTGGTGGTCAGCGCGGGATCGGCGCGGTGGAAGGCGGCCGCGTGTTCGGCCACGGGGGCGACATGGGGCGGTCCCTTGTAATCGGGGCCTACGGAACACGCCGCAAGCACCATGGCCAGGGCCGCGCCGGCCGCAGGGCGGCGGGCGTGACGAAGGGGAAGGAAAGGGGTCATGTCTGTCATCCCACCGTCATGCCGGTATCTTTGGGCATTGGCTTGATAAGGAATACAAGCGGCATCATTACCAGAAGGGCGATGCCGAATATCCAGAACAGGTCGCCATAGGTCATCACGGTCGCCTGCCGGGTAATCAGCGCGCTGAGACGCGCCAGCCCGTAATGCTGCACGAATTCCTGCCCCAGGGGGGAATTGGCGGTGACCGTTTCCTCGATGCGGGCGGTATGCAGGTCCATCCTGCGGTCATGCAGTGTCGCCACCGCCGCCAGCCCGAACGAACCGCCAAGGTTACGCGCGGCGTTGAACAGCCCGGACGCATCTTCCGCATACTGTATGGGCACGGCGCTGGTCGCCGCCTGATTGAGGAACAGCAGCGAGAAGAACTGCGCAAACCCGCGCACCACCTGCGACCAGAAGAAATGCGGCCCCGCGCTGTCCGGTGACAGATGCGCGTTCATGAAACAGCTGACCACATACAGGAACATGCCGAACGCGATGGCCAGGCGAATATCCAGCTTGCGCACCAGAATGGGAAACACCGCCAGCATAAGCAGGGTGGGAATGCCGCTTATGGCGGCCACCACACCGGACTGTTCGGAATTGTAGTCGGGAACGGCGGCGAGGAACTGCGGGATCAGGTACAGGATGCCATACAGCGCGCCCCCCACCCCGAGGCTGAGGACAAACACCCCGAAAAAACTTTTCTGCAGCAGGATTTTCAGGTGAATGACCGGCTGGCGTGAACGGAACTGCCCGATCACCAGCAGGATCATGCCGATGGCGGACATGATGCTGAGTTCACGGATCATGTCGGATTCAAACCAGCGCTCGCGCTGCCCTTCTTCCAGCACCACCGTAAGCCCACCCAGACCCAGTACCAGCCCCGCCAGTCCGTAATAATCGGTATTGCGGAATTCGCCCCAGTCAATTTTACCCGCAGGCAGGCCGACAAACAGCAGGATGCCCAGCCCGATACTGATGGGCAGGTTGAGGAAGAAGGCATAATGCCAGCTGAGGTTTTCCGTCAGCCACCCGCCAATGACCGGCCCGATCACCGGGCCAAGCACGGCGGTCATGCCAAACAGGGCAATGCCCACCGGCCGCTGGGCCGGCGGCAGGCGTGTCGCCACGATGGTCATGGCGGTGGGGATCATGGCCCCGCCGGTAAAGCCCTGTCCCACGCGGCCGATGATCATGTGCATGAGGTTGGGCGACAGCCCGCACCACATGGAAAAGATGGTGAACAGCACGGCGGCGATCAGCAGGAAGTTGCGTAGCTTGAATATGCGCTCGAACCATCCGGCCAGCGGGATCATGACGATTTCAGCCACGAGGTAGGCCGTGGTGACCCATGTGCCCTCGCTGCTCGACGCCCCGATTTCCCCCTGGATGGTGGGCAGGGCCGAATTGACGATGGACGTATCCAGCGTCGCCATCAGCGCGCCAATGGTGCCCGCCGCCACCGCCAGCCATGCCGCTGCATCCGCTTTCTGCGGAATGGCGGCGGGGCTGTTATCGTCTGGTGGCTGCGTGCTCACGACCCGTTACCGGCGGG
>NZ_CADP01000095.1:5800-9707 GCF_000285295.1 Komagataeibacter europaeus LMG 18890
CCGCCGCCGTAACCGACAGGCCGGGGATCAGCACAACGCGCTGTGCCGCATCGGGCTGGATATGGATGCGTACCGGCACGCGCTGCACCACCTTGGTGAAATTGCCGGTCGCGTTGTCAGGCGGCAGCAGGGCGAACTGCGCGCCCGTGCCCGGCGCGAAGCTTTCAACCGTGCCGCGTATCGTCTCGCCCCCCAGCGCATCGACCGATACCCTGACCGGCTGGCCCGCGCGCATGCGGCGGATCTGCGTTTCCTTGAAATTGGCCACCAGATAGATGTCCTGCACCGGCACGATGGTCATCATGTGCGTGCCAACGGCGGCATACTGGCCCACGCGGGCGCTGCGGTCGCCCACGCGCCCGTCCACGGCGGCACGGATGGTGGTGGCGTCCAGATCCACCTGCGCGGAACGCTGCTGGGCAATCGCCTGTTCAATACGGGCCTGCGCCTGCAGGATTTCCGCGCGGAAGGTTGCGATCTGAAGCTGCGCCGATTTCAGGGCGGCGGTGGCCTGCGCCAGCTGGGCATGGGCCTGCGCGCTGCTGTTGCGCAACTGGTCATAATGTTCGTTCGTTTCCGCGCCCGTGGCAGCCAGCGCGCGGTAGCGGGCGACCTGCCGGTCCGCAAAATCGACCTGGGCCTGTGCTGCGTCGCGCCGGGCCTGCGCCTGTGCGATTTCGGCATCCTGCGCATCGATCTGGGCCTTGGTCTGGATGATCGCGGCATTGCCCTGGTCAGCCAGCGCGCGGGCCTGTTCAAACCGGGCGCGGGGGTCGCGTTCATCCATGCGCACCAGCACCTGCCCCTTTGTCACCGCCTGGTTTTCGGCCACCAGCACCTGATCGACAAAGCCCGCCACGCGGGTGGACACCGTAACCTGATCGGCCTGCAGGTACGCGTCATTGGTGGACTGGATAAACCGCCCATGCAGCCACCACTGGACCAGCCACGCGATGAATGCGACCACGGCGACACCCGCGACGCATGCCAACACCAGCTTGCGTATGGCGGCCTTGCGCGGGTCAGCCGGCTTTTTCGTATCGGGCTGTGGCGCGCCGGACGGGGCGGGCTGGCCTGAGGGGGACGGGTCAGTCGGTGAGGTATCAGGCATGCGCCACCATATATGGAACGGTTCGGTACGGTTTTGTTAGGTGGACAGTTCCGCGTGGTCAAGCCACATATGGCCGCGCAGTTGCGGCAAACATGTTGGGGACGGGAAAGTTGTAATGTCGACCATGCTGGGCAAGCCGCGCCGTTCAGGCCGCCCGACGCCCGAGGAGTCCGCCCGGCTGGACCGCTACCTGCTGGACGTGGCGGGCAGGCTGTTCATCGCCAATGGTTACGCCGGGACATCAATGGGACAGATCGCACGCGCGGCGGGCGCCAGCAAGCAGACGATCTATCACCGTCATCCCTCCAAGGAAGCCCTGTTCAAGGCAGTCATCACGCATCTCAGCGCCTCGCTGCTGGAACGGGACACGCAGGCCGCGCTGCTTGATCCGTTGCAGGCGCTCAAGGACGTATGCCGGATGCTGCTTGATTTCATCATGCGGGAAAACGTGATCGCCACGTACCGCATGATGATCGCGGATGGCTACCGTTACCCCGGCCTGATCGACCATGCCATGGATGAAATCGTCGCCCCCTTTCACGGTCGGATCACGACCCTGCTGACCGCCGCCGTGGCGGCAGGGCAGATCCGTGCTGGCACGGATAATGAAAACACGTCCCGCCTGCTGACCTGGATCATGACCGGATGGCCGATCCAGCAGCGCCTGCTGGGGCGTGAACCCCTGCATGACGCGGCGGCACGCGCCGCGTTCACGGAGGCGGCATGGTCCATGTTCCTGCGCGGCGTGGCGGACTGAGGGGCAGGACACGGCGCATCCGGTCCGGCGGGGTCAGTCCTGTTTTTCAAACGCACCGGCAATGGTCAGGGTCACGTCATCCCCCACCATCGGCAAATAGGTCCTGATCCCGAAGTCACTGCGACGGATGCCTGCCGTGGCCGAGAACCCGACCGTGTAGACCTTGTCCAGCGGGTTGACGCCCGCGCCGATGTAACGCGCATGCAGCACGACCGGCCGTGTCACGCCATGCAGCGTCAGGTTGCCGGTAATCGTGGCATTGTCCGCGCCACCGGGTACGACCGAGGTGGACGTGAACGTTGCGTTCGGGTAGCGGGCGGCATCAAACCAGTCAGGATCCTTCAGTTCCCCGGTCAGCCTGTCGCTAGGCGTATGGATGCTGCCGACCGGCACGCTGACATCCAGCCGGGATGCGGCCGGGTGGGCGGGATCAAGCTGCAACGTGCCGCTGACGCCTGAAAACATGCCGGAATAGGGTGTGAACCCCAGATGCAGCAGGGAAAAGATGATCTCGGTATGTTCGGGTTCGACCCGGTATCGTCCGGCCTGCACGTCATGGGCGGGGGGCGCCGCCAGTGCCGGGGCGACAGGCAACGCCAGCAGGCAGGCGGCGGTCATGCCATTCAGAATGCTTCTGTTCATATTGCAATGCCCTCAATGGAGGAAAACGGGGGAGGCGGCAGGACCGTCACCCCCATCAGCCAAACCGGAAGCCCGACAGTGCCTTGCCCATGACGGTGTCGCTGTAATCGCGCACGCCCCGGTCCGCTCCGGCCGCGCCCGCAGCGAACATGAGCGGCAGCAGGTGTTCAGGCCGGGGATGGCAGATCCGTGCGCCCGGCGCGTGGGTCCACTGCGTCAGGGCTTCGGTCCGTATATCCGGCGGGGATTCCACCGCATGGGTCAGCCATGTGTCGAATTCACGCGATACGGCGTTGGATTGCGGGTTCTGCCCCATGAGGTGATGCAGGTTGTGATACGTCATGCCCGTACCCACGATCAGCACGTTCTGCGCGCGCAGCGGCTGCAATGCCGCCCCGGTCCGTATTTCCAGCGCGGCGTTCAGGTCGCGCTGCAGCGACAGTTCGACAATCGGGATATCCGCCTGCGGGAATGCCAGCATGAACGGTATGAACACGCCATGGTCAAACCCCCGCCCGGGGTCCTGCGCGCTGGTGATGCCCGCCCCGTCCAGCAGGGCGCACACCTGTGCCGCAAGCCGGGGCGAACCCGGCGCGGGATAACGCAACTGGTATGTATGGGGCGGAAAGCCGGAATAATCATAGATCAGTGGCGGGTGCGCGCCGGATGTTACCGTGGGCACCCCCGTTTCCCAGTGGCTGGACATGACCACGATCGCGTCGGGCCGCCGGGGCAGGGTGGCGGCCACCCAACGCAGGTAGGCCGCCATATGGTCCCATGTATCCGGCCAGTCCATGAAGAAGCACGGTCCCCCGCCATGCGGCAGGAACAGGACCGGCTGCCGTGGCCGTGCCATGTCATTCCGGGCGCCGGGTTGCTGTTCCATGCCGGTTATTTCCCTGTCGTGGTCATTAGAGCCCGATCCGAAAGTTTTTGAACAATACCAGCCTGTTGTGATTCATCCGTCTTTACGAAGAGATGGAGTGAATGGTGACATGGACTGGTATTGCCCGACGTGAACATAGCCGGGAAGGACTGCGATATCCATCGGATATGATGGACGGGGAATGGGCTTTGATCATGCCATTTGTGCCCCCTGCGAAACGGGGCGGTCGCCCTCGCACGACGGATATGCGCGAGGTGGTCAATGCGATGCTCTACATAGCCTCGGCCGGGTGCGCGTGGCGCCTGCTGCCGAAATGCTTTCCGCCGGTCTCGACTGTCAGGCGCTATTTCTACGCCTGGCGTGATACTGGGCTGTTCGAGGTCATGAATACGGTGCTGGTCATGAGCCTGCGCGAGATCGAGGGGCGTGAAGCCTCCCCGAGCGCGGGCGTGATTGACAGCCAGTCGGTGAAAACTACGGAAAGCGGCGGGCTTTCGGGCTATGACGCGGG
>NZ_CADP01000094.1 GCF_000285295.1 Komagataeibacter europaeus LMG 18890
TCTTGACTGGCACAAAACGCATGGTTGGACGGCTCATCGCCTCACAGAGGGCCTCGGCATCTGCCGCATCATTCTTGCTGCGCCTGACGTAAGGTTTGACAAGCTGTGGCGCCATCAGCCTCACTTCGTGGCCGAGCGCGCCAAGGGTTCTGGCCCAGTGATGGGAAGCCCCACAAGCTTCAATGCCAATCACTGTCGGCGGCAGTTTCTCGAAAAACCGGATCATCTGATGTCGGCTCAGTTTCCGGCTTAGCGCAACCCGCTCTTCGGCATCCACGCCGTGGAGCTGAAACACTTTTTTCGAGGTATCCATGCCGATACGGACCAACTGACGCATGATGGTTTCCTTCACTGACATTCAACTCCTCAGCATCCTCTCAGGACCACAGGGAGCCGTCCACACCATCAGTTCTCAGTGAAAATCAACAACCTGGTGTTCTACCGCCTGCAGGAGATGATGAACCCCGGATACCTCAGACGCTACGAACTGGGCATCCAGCAGAACCAGGGCCAGAAGTTCTGGTTGTCGCCTACGTGGAATCCTTATCAGGCAATGGCAGGACGGTAAGCCCGTTGTACAGATACCCTACTGCGCGGTAGAGTCCTCATGTGGAGGGCATTATGGATAAACTGGTTGTCGAAATGGACCCCGATGTAAAAGCGGTCTGTGACTTCATGGGCAGCAATATCGACCCCGGAAAACTGGTTGTAGTGGCGCGCGCCGTTGCTGATCTCGCCCCGGTCATGTGGCAGCATTTCCCGAATGTCGGGTTTTATGATCCGCCCCTATCGGTCAGGCGGATCACTGATTATTCTATGGGGAACCCTTCTCAATCGCCGCTGCCACAAGCTGCCACCTGATGGGGCCATCCCGCAGTGCGTGCTGATGATGGTTCTGCGGTGGTAGGACGTGATCCTTTGCCAGACCAATTTCGTGTCCGCATCCTGTGCATCGGTAAATACCGGCATCAGGGGCTTTATGTCCGGGCGCATGTGCGGTGGTGATATCAAAGTTCCGATGCATGCTTTGTGTAAAATGGTGCAGCGATTTATAAAATGGCATCTTGATCTCCAATAACGGAGAATAATCCTTCACAACCGGCAGGAGTCGGGTCAACGCACCTCACCGCTGGTCAAAAAGGGAAGCTGGCCCAACGACCCGATGTGCATTGGTGATCGTGGGATAGCTGGTCACTGCGGCCGCCAGCATCGCCAGCGCCAGAAAGACGATTTTCTTGATCATGCCGACCTCCCTTCAGATGAGAGGGAGTCTTAACTGGCGCACGTATCCGATGCGTGTCTGGATAATCTCATTTTGTATCAGGGGAATAAGGAATTTTTTAAGGGGAAGATGACGCACCGGCAGGGCCTCCCGGTAACCCTGCATGGCGATCCGGTCCGCAGACCGTCCTACGGCTGGGAGAATTACACCGTGTCACGGCGCGTCGTGGGAAGGATGGCATTATTGGCCGCGCAGGAGAAGGGGGAGTGGCTACTCCGCTGCTACATCCAGCCGCTACCGTGCCGCGCCGGTGGGCAGCCTGAATTACACCGGGTGCCAGCCTGATAATTGCTGACGTGCGATATCCTTGAATTTATCTTTTTCTTCTTGCGGGGGGCCTCCCGATATAGAATCGGGTCGGTCGTCCCACTTTCGAAAGGGATAGTGCTGAGAGAATAGTTGTTGGGCTAGGTATTCTATATCTCCTTCGCGGTAGAACAAAGTTCTGGTCCTCTTGTGTTTTATTTTTCTGTTTCCATATTGATGATTATTTCTGCGATGGAGAGCGAGTTCTCCGTTTGCAAAAGGCCGCATTTTCTTGCTTCTGACCGCAAGAACGATAATGCGCTTTTGATGTTTTCTGCTTTTTTTTCCATGTCTTCGTTCTGCTGCCTATGCTGCATGCTGCCGCTCAATGCTGTTGTTATCGAGAACGGCGTAATGGATATTCAGCTTGGCCCGGGCCTTATCCAGCACGGCCTGGGAAACCGGCACAACGGCAGAGGCGACATCATGGCCGGAAGGAAGTGTCTTCCTGCTATGGATCTGAGCATCCACCCCAGCGCCAGGTACAATCCGCTTGAGAACACCCCATGCTGTCAGGAACAGATAGGTGTGAATGTCATTCAGCACTGAAAATTCGATGCATGCCAGAATCAGTTCGGCTGATATCTGCTTGCGCAGGGAGAGGGACAGATTGCGCTCAACGCCAAACCGGGTGATTTCCCAGACCGTCGGACCAGGTAGAACAATCGGATCGGGCATCATATCGGGCCAGAGTGTTTCCAGCATGTAAGGCCGGTTTGTTGGCAGCAGACGGATCATGCCCCGCACAACACCTGCGACATCGCGCCATACAAGGTAGACAGCAGCAGGCGTATCGAACTGATCGTATTCCATACCCTTGTAGAAGGGGACTTCCCACTGCTCATTGGCCACAAAATGGCGGTAGCGAAACTTGAACTGCTCAGCGAGAGCAGTTCCGCACCAGTGGGCATTTTCAACGGTTACGACTTCGATCATGGATCCACTCTCTTCCTGTTGGATGAGAGGATCATTCACGAAAACTGACGGCCGGGTTACCTGTCAGACCTGACAGGTTTCACAGTTCAATCAGGCCGGCACAGATAGCCCGCACCACACCCATGATGCGATTCGTACATTTCAGCTTTAGCAAGGCATTGTTGATGTGAAAGTTAACGGTTCGCTCACTGACACCAACAATCATCCCGGTTTCCCATGAGCTTTTGCCCTTGGCTGTCCATCTCAGACATTCCTTTTCGCGGGGGGTAAGAATGGGGGGCGACATATCCGTCGGTTCATCCAATTTTTTATAACCGGCAATGAAGAAATTGGATAAGGCGCGCAAATAAAGCTCAATTTCCTGATCTACGTTTTTATCTGTAAATGCAAAACAAATGGCGTAAATTAATCTGTCGTGCGTATGGACCGGTATTGTCAGTCCCTTTTTTATGCCAAATTCAGATACGTCCCTTATTATCTTTTTTTCGGATTTGTTAATGTTCCTGATTTCGTGCCAGAAATAGGGGTGGCTCATGAATCTGGATTTTTTTATTATCGGGTCAGAGACGATGTAATTGTTCTCAATATAGAAATTGACCCATTCCGTTGGATATCCAACGTGTATAAAATTTTCTTTAGGGTCTTCAATCCTGTTCAATTCCACAATGGTTACGTGGACATTCCCGACTGACAGGACGGCATCAAGATAGATGGATAGTAGATCGTGTTTAGTGGCTGCGTTCTCAAGGTCATGTAGTTTCGCCAGGAGGTCAATCGTCCAGCCCACCATCTATGCCGCGCCTGCCTCCAGTGCCATCCAATAGTAAGCCTAAATTATATGATATATTTATTCTATAGATTTATGGTGGCGATCGCCGTCTGAAGCCAAGTTGTCTCCCCGGCGGCTTTTTGCTGCCAGCCCTTGTCCAACTTCAGCTCTTCCCGAAGCATCACCACTCGGACATCCTGCTCTTGGTGTTCATGAGAACCCGACGCTAGCCGACTAAGCCCTATTCAAAAAGTACATAACTCGAGAACGGAAGTCGGCTGGAACGTCGAGGAGTATGGGATAGTTTGTGTTGGACGCGAAAATGCCAGTACGTCATAATTTGGCATGGATAAAAAAAACTACATTCGGATGATTCGTGAGTTAAGAGGGCTTTCTCAAGCTGCCCTTGCTGAGAAAATGGGTATCTCTCAATCTCAGGTGGATCGGATAGAGAAGGGGCAGAGAAAGTTAACCGTCGACTGGGTCCTTAAATTTAGCGAAGCGTTAGATACAACATTTGGTTCTATATTAGAGGGGCCTGGCCCCGTTCCTTCCAAGGAAATCTCGTCGGAGACTCCAGAAGGAATTGATGTGCACGCAACTGTCCCTTCCATGTCTAGCATAAATTTTTTCATGTTAGAGAGTAGTAAATACAAAGTGCCCGTCCCTAGGGGAATTCAATTATTAGAAAAGAAATGTAAAATAAAGTCTTTTGAAATGTGTAACGGATCTCTTAATGAAAGATATATGAAGGGAGATTTTATATTTTATTCAATAGAAAAAAACTATATCAATTATAATTTTGATCTTTTGTTAAAAGATTACTATCGTTGTCCTTTCCTTGTTTTTGTTTCCAATAATGAATGCTTTGCAGCAAGATTCGTCGGCTTTGGAAAAAATAAGCTGAATTTTTCTGCTGAAATGCCAAGTGGGGAAAGGAATTGCATTCATATCGATCCATCTAAGATCTTATCCATGCACAGAATTTTCGAATGGGAAGAGGTCATATATGGAGTTAGGCGCGTCACTACGTACCAAAAATTTGACGATGTTATCAGAGATTTTAATGCCAAATAGGCATTGACGCAATAACCCCAAAATGGCATTAGTCAAAAACGAGAACGGTCTCGTAGAATGACTAAGGATGGGAAAGTGTCTTCGTTTCGTACGGAAGAAAGAAAGCCTCTTCAGGTAAGGCTTGATCCGCCGTCTCATGAGTGGATTAGGACGCAAGCTTTCAAAAGTCGGCGCAGTATGAATGCAGAAATAAATTTTCTTATTAGACTGCTAATGGAAGCAGATAAAGCATCGGGGCACGTCGCCAAACAATCCCCCGATGCTTCTCACGTTGAATAAGGAACCCAACGAATGATGGCTTCTAACACATCGTCCGCAACAGTTTCCACTGGAAACGTAATCACCATGTCGAGCCGCGAGATTGCGGACTTGACTGGCAAACGTCATGATCATGTGATCCGGGACATTGAGAAGATGTTGGCCGATGTCAAAATTGACGCCCCCAAGTTTGGGGCGGTCTATTCAGACGCCAAAGGGGAGCAGCGCAAATGCTATAAGCTTCCCCGCGACCTGACCTACAATCTCATCCTTGGCTATCGCGCTGACCTTCGCTTGAAGGTAGTCCGTCGCTGGATGGAACTGGAAGCTCAGCAAGCACCGACCATCAAAGCCCCGGCCAACATGGTCGAAGCCTTGACGCTGGCCCTTGAGCAGCAGAAGGCGCTTGAGGCCAAGGATCAGGAGATTGCGGAACTGGCTCCGCAGGCTGGGGCATTGCAGAAACTGGCATCCCTCGAAGGCGTCCATAACCTGCGTTCCGCAGCCCAGCAGTGCGGGTGGCCGGAGCGGAAGTTCATCAATCGGCTGATCGAACTCGGCTGGCTCTATACCCACAGCGTCACGGGCCGCAAATGCGCCTATGCCGACAAGATCAAGGCGGGGCTGATGGAGTCCAAGAACGTCGAGGTCAAGCGGAGCGGCTATGTCGAAGGCGTGGGCCAGCCGATGATTACGCAGAAGGGGCTGGCAAAGATCCGGACGATCATTGGTGACGTGCCGGGCGATGACACCACGCTGGCGGCCGGTCTGGCCCGGAAGGCCACCCTGCGCCCTTTCGCGCATCGCTCGGGAGCAGCGCCGACATGAAGCAGGATATTGCGCAGGCTGCCGATTTCCAGCCGCAGAAGCCCGACTTCTTTGAAGATGCGCAGCCCCTGACTTCTACCGAGGTCGCGGGTGAACTGGGCAAGGCGCTGGCCGTCTGCACCCGCATCTACCACCACCCAGACAAGGCCAATACCGATAACTGTGAGCGCAGCCTGCGTGCTGCCGCGCACGGCATCATGCAGATGTGGAATGACGTGCAGCGGATCAAGCAGGAGCGTGCCCGGCAGTTAGGCCGGTAGGCGCCACGTTCCCTCCCTGCCTGTGCGGGGAGGGGACGCAACCGGACTGTTATGCTGCGACGAGGGGCCGTACATGCAGGTCGGCCTCATGCGTGCGGGCCTGCGCCATGTCCCACGCCACCTGCATGCGCATCAGGGTATCAGCCTTCACGCCGAATGCCTTTTCAAACCGGATCGCCATATCGGCGGACAGGTGGGCGCGACCGTTCAGCAGGGCGCTCAGCGCCTGACGCGATACTCCGAAATGTTCGGCCAGATCCTTGATCTTCAGGCCGTGGGGCTCAACCAGTTCTGTCCTGATCCAGTCGCCTACGTTTACGGCGAGGGACGGGTGCATCTTAAGTGCCATGATAGTCCTCCATATCCATATCTTCCAGCGCGCCCTGGTCATTGACCCGGAAGGTCAGGCGCCAGTTACGCGTTATGGTCATGGACCATGTGCCGGCCCGATCACCCGACAGGGCATGCAGGCCGTAATTGGGTGGAACCGAAAGTTCATCCAGCGATGCCGCGGCGTCGATAAAGGCCAGCATTTTGCGCAGGCGGCCAGTATCTCCCACGATTCCCTTGGGGTTACCTGTCTCGAAAAACCGGCGCAGCCCTTTGTGTCTGATGCTTTCGATTTCCATCGAGAGTAAAGTATGGCTTTACGCAGAGGATGTCAAGTTATGCTTTACACTGGCGCTGATGGATTGCGGCATGTGGGGCATAAATACACCTGTCATCCCACACCGTACTAACAAACCACCCATACCCCGAAATCCTGACCATTCAGTTTCGGGGACGGCATGCGCTTCTCTCACCTTCTGGCAGCCGCCAGCCTTCTTGTCACGGTGCAGGCGCATGCCGCACCCACGTCCCCCATGGACCACGGCCTGTTTGACTTCGGTGCGCAGACGCCGGGGTCTCAGGGGATAGGCGTTCCGCTTTCCACTACATACGCCACGCTGCCCGCATCGGGGCAGGTTGGCGTCCCTTCCTTCTGTTCTGACTGCAGGATCGGCACCGGAAGCGTTGGCGTGCTGGTGCTGTGGAATGGCAGCGCGTGGACGGGTGTGTCCGGTGAGGCGGTATCCCACTGATGACCGAACCCCGCTATGCAACGGCCGAGGAAGTGGCCGTGGTGCGTGAACGCGTGGCCAAGGTCGAGGGCGGCCACGATAACCTGCGCGATGGCCTGGCCACGCTTTCCCAGCAGTTCTCCGACCTGCGGCGCGACCTGACCCGGTCGGTAAGTGATAACGCCGCCCAGACCCGGCGCGAAGTCATGGCCCGTGTGGATGCCATGTCCGACACGGCGGCCGAGCGCGATACCGAAATATCCGGCCGTCTGTCCAGCATCGAGGGCGGCCTGAAACTGACGTCGTGGGTCACCATGACCTTCATCGTGCTGGCCACCGGCCTGCTGGGCTGGGGGCAGATTGGCGATGCGGCATGGTCATTCTGCAGGCGCGCGTTCGGATATGGGCCATGAGCACATACGTTCCCCGCGGCATCCGCAACAACAATCCCGGCAACCTCGATTACGTGGGGCAGGCAGGGTCGCATCTGGAAACCGGCGTGCCTGACCCGCGCTTTGCCGTCTTCCCCACCATGGCGGATGGCATCCGCGCGCTGCGTGACCAGTTATTGCGCTACACCGCGCATGGAATGGACACGATCGCTGCGATCATTGACGTCTATGCCCCGCCCATCGAGAACGCGACCAATGCCTATATTGCCGTCCTGTGCAGTCGGATGGGCGTGCAGCCCGCGACCGTGCTGGACCTGAACAATCAGGCAACCATGCGGCAGATGATCTACGGCATCACGCTGATGGAGAACGGGCCGGGCCATATCAGCCTGAACCAGATCGACCAGGCTCTTGCCGGAGACAGCAAATGAACACAGCCGCAAAATTCGGCGGATTTGGTGCCGTCATTGCCATGATGCTGGAATACGTGCCCGCGCAGTATGACCTGTATGTGGCCCTGTTCATCATCGTCTGCGGGGCCGCCGCGGCAATGATCCCGCCGCCGCACGCAGGTAGCCGCTGGGCCGTGGCGTATCAGATCATGACTACCATCGGCCTGAACGTCGGCTGGGCTGAAAACCACTTCAAGCCCGGACAGTCGGGCGTGCGTGTGCCTCTGGTGGACAAGCCCGCAGCTAAGCAGGCCGTGGCCTCGGCCGGCATCCCGGTCCTGAACAAAAAAGGCAAGCCGGAGCAGTCTGCCAATGGGAACGCCTAACCCCATCCGGCGGCCAGGCCGGTTTGACGCGGGGAAATACTGGACCCAGCGCGAAACTGCCGTGGCCATTTCTCAGGCTACAGATCCTCTCACATCGCTGCTGGATGATCTGGAAGGCACTGTGTCGGGGCATACCAGCAGTCTGGATGCTCTGAATAACAAGACTGCCGACCTGTCTGTGGATGGAAGCACATATTCCGGGAAAGTGACCGGAGGCGTAACCGGCATGTTCGAGGGAAGCGTCCAGATCGGGACACCACCAGCTTCGGCAACAGCGACCGGAACACAGGGGCAGATCATCTTCGCAGCGTCCGGAATCTACCTCTGCACCGCCACGAATACCTGGGTGTGCTTCACGCCCGGTGCGTGGCCGACCTCGTAAGGAAACCGACATGACCAAACGATCCCGCCTGGCGGCCTGCGCTGCCATCCTCTCGCTGGCCACCCTTGGAGCCTGTGCATCCGACAAGCAGGTGAACCTGCAGAAGGCAGCATACGATACCATGAGCGCCTACCATGTAGCCGCCACCGGTGCCGAAGCCTATCTGGCCAGCGGCAATGTGAATTCCACCGTCAAGGCCGAGATCAAGGCGGCCGCTGCGGCCGCCCTGACCCCGCTTACCACGCTGGATAACGCGATCACCGCAGGTGACAGCCTGACCACCACGACTGTTTCTACCGCCGAAAGCGCACTGGCCGGACTGCAGTCCGCGCTGGCTGATGCGCAGGCGACCACGACCACGGGGAACAACTGATATGGATGCAGCAGAACTGAGCGCTATCGTAAGCGGCGCCACCACCGTCATCGGCCTGATCGAGAAATATGGGCCCGAAGCATGGACCACCATCGTGCAGGCGGTCGAGCAGACCAAAAGCGGGACAGGCCCGACCGCAGCTGACATCGAGGCGATCTACGCCAAGTGCAAGGCCGACAACGCGGCCATTCAGGCGTCGTGAACTTCTATTCCGGATTGGCCCTCGGCTTCGTGCTGGGGGCAGCCTGCGCGGTGGGCTATCTGCTCATCGCGTTCGCGCGCGACTGCTGGCGGCGAGGGAGGATGGAATGATCTGGGCAGTCCTCGGCATCATCGGGGCGCAGTCGGCGTTGGCGTGGGTGATCTACTTCGTGGAGCGGCGGGACCACCAGCGTTACGTGCGTGATAGCCTTGGTCAGCCAGCGCCGTGATCTGGCGCAGGTGTCGCATCTATTCTGTTTGTAGGGGCGATTCCCTTTTCCTCGCACATTTCCAGAAATATGCGGAGCGAGGTCTCGCCTTCCTTGCTCAGGCCATTTAAGCACCAACTGTCACTAGTGTCCTGATCGAGAAGTTTATATGATTATCCTGATGGCAGGGGTAATCGAATGGGACGTGTAGCGGTTGCGATTGAACTGACGGCATTGGAGCGTCAGGAACTGGAATCTCTGGCAAGGGCGCGCAAGACGGGCCAGGCGCTTGCGCGGCGAGCCCGTATTGTCCTTGCCGCAGCCGATGGGCATGAGAACAAGGCGATCCGTGACTTGATGGGCGCGGACATCAACACGGTTGGCAAGTGGCGCCGGCGTTTTGCGACGGACCGTCTGGACGGGCTTTACGATGAACCCCGGCCGGGGACACCACGCTCGATCGGCGACGGGGAAATCGCGGAGACGATCCGCCGGACACTGGAAGAAACCCCGCGCGGTGCTACGCATTGGTCGCTGCGCTCGATGGCACAGGCCGTGGGATATGCACCGTCAACGATCCATCGCATCTGGAAAGCGTTCGGGTTACAGCCGCATCGAACAGAGACCTTCAAACTGTCGAACGACCCCCTCTTCGTGGAGAAGGTCCGCGACATCGTTGGTCTGTATATGGCACCGCCGGAGCGTGCGCTGGTACTGTGCGTGGATGAGAAGAGCCAGATCCAGGCGCTGGATCGCAGCCAGCCCATGCTCCCGATGCGGCCCGGCCAGGTCGAGCGGCGGACACATGACTATACCCGCCACGGTACGACCTCACTGTTCGCAGCTCTCGACATTGCCACCGGCACCATCATTGGAAAGTGTTATCCGAAGCACCGATCCACGGAATTCCGCAAATTCCTTGACCAGATCGAAACCAATGTGCCGACTGACCTCGATATCCATCTGGTGATGGATAACTATGCCACCCACAAGACGAAGCTGATCCGTGACTGGTTGGCCAGGCGCCCGCGCTGGCACGTTCATTTTACGCCGACCGGGGCCTCATGGATCAATCAGGTGGAGCGGTTTTTCGCTCTCGTC
>NZ_CADP01000093.1 GCF_000285295.1 Komagataeibacter europaeus LMG 18890
AAGATATGGCCGGTTCAGGGATGAATGTCTCAACGAAACGTTGCTCACGTCCCTGATGCATGCCCGCCAGATTCTGGCTGACTGGCGGGCAGACTACAATACGGTGCGCCCCCACATCCCCAACTGGATGGCAAACACCGGACCCGGTCGCCAGACAAGGGTCTCGAGGGCATGGCAGAACGGCATGATAATCTGGATAATGAAGCCAGACGGAACTCACCAGATGTATGAATGATCTACGTAGCAGTCCCGTAGATTTTGAGGATGAATCTCCTGTAGCTTCCCGGTATGGGTTCTGAGCGGGGGCGTAAGAAAAAATGGTATATGCCCCGTTCCTGTATCACAGTCTGGACCTTCTCTGCCGTGACCATTTTGCCGACATTGTCATACCATGGTGCAGATCAGGCTGACTGCCAGTCCGTTCCGGGCCGAAATCGCGCCAGGCGAACCCGTCGGCTTCGTCGTCTGGCGCGTGTCAGGACCCTGAAATGGCAAAGAACACTCATGTATTGCTCGGGGGCTGTGCTGATCGGGATTATTTCCGTGATCTTTGCCCATCTGGGGGATGCGGCGGCCGATCTGCGTTACCACATCGTCGCCCTGAATGCCTGGTCCATGCTTCTGATTGCACCGCTTGGACTGGTCGCCATTACCTGGTTGACGCGCGTGCTGTTCAATGGTGCCCAAGGCTCGGGTATCCCCCAGACAATTGCAACATTGCATATGCATAATTTCATGCTGGTGGACCGAATTCTGACATTGCGCATTGCGCTCGGCAAGATCCTGATGACATGCCTCGGTCTGATCTGCGGCGCCTCAATCGGTCGCGAAGGACCCAGCGTCCAGATCGGGGCGTCCATCATGCATGCGTTCTCGCTGGCCATGGGTCAGCATAATGACGTCACCCGACACGGTATGATCCTGGCGGGCGGAGCCGCCGGCATGGCTGCGGCCTTCAACACGCCCCTGGCCGGAGTTGTATTCGCCATTGAGGAACTCGCCCATTCCTTTGAACAAAAATCGTCAGGACGGACACTGACCGTCATCATCTTTTCCGGGATCACCGCGATTGCCCTGCTGGGGAATTATACCTATTTCGGTCGCACCAGTGCCTCCATCCCGGTTGGTGTCGCATGGTTGGCCGTTCTGGTGTGTGGTGTAAGCGGTGGGCTGGCAGGTGGCCTTTTTGCCCGCCTTGTCATCAGGCTGTCAAAAGGATTGCCGGGATCACTTCGTCCGTTTGCAGCACGTTTCCCTCTCGGGTTTGCTGCTCTATGCGGTCTGCTTCTGGCCCTGATCGGACTGGCATCCGATGGTGCAACCTATGGTACGGGCTATCTCCAGGCGCGGGGGATCGTGGATGGCAGCCTCCATTATCCAGCGTCCTTCTTTCTCCTGAAGTACCTTTCCATGCTCATTACCTTCTGTTCGGGGATACCCGGGGGCATGTTTGCACCATCTCTTGCCATTGGCGCCGGAATGGGCGGATGGATCGAGCAGTTCCTGCCCCATACATCTCCAGGCGCGGTCGTTCTGCTTGGGATGGCGGCATATTTCTGTGGCGTTGCCCAGTCCCCCCTCACGGCGACGATCATCGTAATGGAAGTATGCGATAACCAGCAGGTCACGCTGGCGCTTCTCGCGACTGCGTTTCTGGCGTTCGGGGTCTCGCGCACGGTCTGCCCGCATCCGCTTTATTCCGCCCTCGCCGCGGGGTTCATGGAGAAGACGGAACGGAAGGCAGGTCAGGAAAAAACACTTTCAAGGCAGGAAACTGATCCCTCCTGAACCGGGACCCGGGTTGCAGATGCAGTATTCCGAGCCAGAGAACCGTCAGTCAACGAAAGAAGACACGATGCTGCAGCAGGTGCCGAACCGGAAACCACCACCGGAACAGACCGGGAGTTCCTGCAGTCTGGTTTTCCTGGCATCAGCGTCAATCCTGATCGGGCTTGCGACCGGTGCAATCTGTGGGGTCTTCCGCCTGTTTCTTAAAGGGCTGGAAACCGCGCGAACGGATCTGGCTCTCCGGTTTCTGCATGGTTCTCCGTGGGAGGGTTGCTTTCTGGTCGTGGGGGTTGCCCTGGCGGCCCTTGTCGCAGTGGAAATGGTGCGCCGTTTTGCGCCGCTGGCATCAGGCAGCGGTATTCCCCATGTCGAGGCCGTGCTGTCGGGCGTCGCGGTCCCAGCGCCATGGGTGCTCATCCCGGTCAAGTTCATTGGTGGTCTGCTGGCGATTGGAAGTGGACTGGCCCTGGGACGCGAAGGGCCAAGCGTGCAGATGGGTGCCGCGGCAGCCAATACGATCGGACGACTGCTCTCTCTGGGGCAGGCGGACTGTCGCGCTCTCCTCGCCGCTGGCGCAGGAGCCGGTCTTGCAACGGCCTTCAATGCGCCTGCTGCAGGTGCCGTTTTTGTCCTGGAAGAACTGGTGGGACGGTTTGAAGCCAGAATGGTGTGTGCGGCACTCGGGGCGTCCATTTCAGCCATTCTGATCAGTCGTGGCATCCTGGGCGGCCAGCCTGATTTCATCGTGTTCCATCAGGTCCTGCCTGAAGCGATCGCGAAGCAGCTATTCTTTGTCATGACCGGTCTCATGACCGGTCTGCTGGCGGTTGGATATAACCGGACAATTCTTGCGGCACTGCGCCTTGCCGACCGTCTGCCTGTCAGCATACCCGTCAGGGCCGTTCTGATTGGTGGTCTGGCTGGACTTGTTGTGTGGCTTGATCCCCATCTGGCAGGTGGAGGGGACTGGATTACCCAGGCAGCGATAAATAATACGATAAGCTGGCGTATTATCCCTGCCCTGTTCGTTTCCCGGTTGATCTTCGGTGCGATTTCCTATGCTGCCGCAACACCAGGAGGACTATTTGCACCCATGCTTGCCCTGGGGGCACTGTCCGGATTGGCCTGCAGCTTTGTGGCGCAGATACTGAGCCCGGATACAGCGCTGGCGACCACGCCATTTGTGATTGTCGGCATGGCCTCCATGTTTGCGGGATCCGTTCGATCGCCCTTGACGGGCATTATCCTCGTCATGGAAATGACCGGATCGTCCGATCTTGTATTGCCGCTTCTGTCTGGAAGCTTCGCGGCAATGGTAGTGGCAGGAGCGCTCGGCGATACACCGATCTACGAGGCGCTGAGGCTCAGGGCAGCAACCGGCAGACGCTGAAATTATCACCTTTTGGAATACCTGTTTCATAAGGAATCATTCAGACCGGGATGCGGATGACGGATAGAGCCTGCGGGCGACCCGTTCCATGGTCAATCCCTGCACGATAATGGTGAACACTACCACGCCGTAACAGACAGGCAGCAGCAGATTGCGCAATTCACCGGGTGGCAGTCCAAGCGCCAGCGAAACCGAGATGCCGCCACGCAGGCCGCCCCAGGTCAGGATACCCAGAACACGGCCACGCTCCCATTGCCGGAGATGAACCGGGAGGGTGGAAAACAGCACGCTCAATGCCCGCACGGCAATGGACAGCGGGATCACGGCAAGCGTTGCCAGCACCGTAAACAGATGCGGCGTGATCTCCAGTATTTCAAAGCCGATAAGCATGAACAGCAGGACATTCAGCACTTCGTCAATCAGGGTCCAGGCGATATCGAGTTCCTTACGGGACGCTTCATCGAAAACGGAATGGCTATAGCTTGTTCCGAAACACAATCCGGCCACGACGACAGCAATCGCGCCTGACATGCCAAGGTGGTTGGCAATGCTGAAGGTTCCGGTCGCCAGGGCCAGTGACGTCAGCAGATCGATATGCGGATCCCGCTGCCCCTTGAGCACACGAAGCGCAATCCACCCCGTCAGTGCGCCCAGCAGGCCGCCACCAAGCGCCTCGCGGCAGAAGCTGAGGGCAATCCCGGAGGCGGCTACGCCCTGACTATCTCCGGTCGCCAGTCCGATCGTCACACCGAAAATGACGACCCCGACGCCGTCATTGAACAGGCTCTCGCCCGCGAAAATGGCCTGAAGCGGCCCCGGCAGCCCCAGACGCTTTAACATCCCCACGACCGAAACCGGATCAGTAGGTGCGAGAATGGCGCCGAGCACGATGCACCATGTAAAGGGAACAGCGTGGCCCAACAGCGGAAAAACACTCCAGGCCGCGCCCGCCAGAAAGGCCACGGCCAGAACAGTCCCGAGAATGGACAGGGCTGTCACGGACATCAGTTTCGCACGCAGGTGTCCGACATCAACCTGCATGGCTCCGGCAAAGAGAAGAAGTGACAGCGCACCATTCAGAAGCGCCGCGGGTAGGTTGATGACCCCCAGCACAGACCGCGGCAGGGCCTGAAGATCATAGGCCGGGATCAGCAGGTTCAGAACCATGACCAGCAGGGAAGTCAGCAACGAGAAGATCAGAACGCCGATCGTCACGGGAACGCGAAGCGTGTGGTGATTGAGAATGCTAAAGGCAGCGGCAAGCACGAGAAGCAGGGCGATCAGGCTGATGGTATCCATGGTATGATCGCTGGCCTTTCTGGCGTTTCGCGTCAAGAAAAACCGGTGCTCTCTTTTATGGGCCGGGATCTGCCAGAAGGACGGATATTCACACAAGGTTACCGGTTCTGGCATCCCGAGCGGAATGCCCGCCATCACTGATCCGCCCTAGCCTGAGCGCATTGGTGACGACGGTGACGGAAGACAGCGCCATGGCGGCACCTGCGATCATCGGCGATAGCAACAGTCCGAATACCGGGTAGAGGACGCCTGCCGCAACCGGAATGCCGATCCCGTTGAACAGAAACGAGAAGGCAAGGTTCTGCCGGATATTGCGCATGATCGCGTGCGCCAGTTTTCGGGCGCGGACCAGCGCACCCAGGCTGCCATGGGCCAGTGTGATGCCTGCGCTCTCGATGGCGACGTCAGTTCCTGTCCCCATGGCGATCCCTACGGAAGCCGCCGCAAGGGCCGGCGCGTCGTTCACGCCGTCTCCCGTCATCGCCACATGGCGGCCGACACTCTCCAACTGTCTGATGATATCAGCCTTGGCCTGGGGCTTCAGCCCGGCGTGTACCTCTACAATGTTTCCGGCAGCCTGTGCCACAGCTCTTGCAGTCGTCTCGTTATCGCCAGTCAGCATGACGATGCGCATCCCGTCATCATGCAGCGCCGCTAACGCAGCTTTCGTGTCTTCCCGCAGCGGATCGGCCACGGCAATCGTCCCCGCTGCTTTCCCGTCTATCGCAACAAACATGACCCCCGCGCCGGACTGACGATATCGCGTTGCATCTGCCTCCAGCGGAGCGGGATCTGCCCCGGCCTGCTTGAGCCTTTCGGCATTGCCAATCACCACCTGACGGCCATCTGCTGTGCCGCTGACGCCGAGGCCGGGCTGTGAGCCGAAATCGCTGACCTGCACCAGCGTGCCATGGCGCTCCTTCAGTGCCCGGACCACTGCCTGGGCCAGCGGATGCTGGGACTGCGCTTCGACTGAGGCCGCCAGGCGCAGCACATCGTCCTCCTGCCACTCTGGCGCAACGTCGAGGGCGATCAGCCGGGGATGTCCTTCCGTGAGCGTGCCGGTCTTGTCCACCACCAGGGTGTCCACCTTGTCCAGTGCCTGCAGGGCCTCGGCATTGCGCACCAGAACGCCCTCACGCGCGCCGCGCCCGGTGCCAACCATGATGGACATCGGCGTGGCCAGTCCCAACGCGCAGGGACAGGCGATGATCAAAACGGATATGGCATTGAGCAGGGCATGGCCGAAGCGCGGCGCGGGACCGACAAAATACCACACGACGAAAGTCACGAGGGATATACCCAACACCAGCGGGACGAACCAGTCCGACACGCGGTCGGCGATGCTCTGGATCGGCGCATGACTATGCTGTGCTGTGGCAACCATTGCCACGATGCGGGCAAGCATGGTGTCGCTGCCGACCGCCCGTGCCTCGATTTCCAGGCTGCCAGTGCCGTTAATGGTGCCACCCGTTACCGCATCGCCCGGTTTCTTCGCCACGGGCGCAGGCTCGCCGGTGATCATCGCTTCATCCACACTGGACGCGCCGTTCAGCACCTTGCCATCGACAGGGACGGATTCACCGGGCCGAATGCGGAGACGGTCGCCTGTCGCGATATCTTCGACCGCAACATCGTTTTCCTGGCCGTCAGCGCCAATGCGATGCGCCTGTTTCGGCGTGAGATCCAATAGCGCGCGGATCGCGTTGCCGGTTGCGGCGCGAGCGCGCAGTTCCAGGACCTGCCCAACCAGCACGAGTGCCACCACCACGCCCGCGGCCTCGTAATAGACCGGAAGGCTGCCGTCAGGCATCCGGAAGGTCGCGGGGAAGGCGTCGGGAAAGATCGTTGCCACGAGGCTGTAGCCAAAGGCCGCACCCACGCCGAACATGATCAGGGTGAACATGTTGAAATGGCCGGTGCGGAGTGAGGCGAGACCGCGCTGAAAGAACGGTAACCCGGCCCAGCAGACGGCAGGCAGCGTGAGCGCGAGTTGCACCCATGGCGACAGCACAGGCGGCACAAGATGCAGACCGACATCGCCTC
The DNA here is from genome assembly GCF_000285295.1 of Komagataeibacter europaeus LMG 18890. Taxonomy (GTDB): domain Bacteria; phylum Pseudomonadota; class Alphaproteobacteria; order Acetobacterales; family Acetobacteraceae; genus Komagataeibacter; species Komagataeibacter europaeus. The sequence continues at coordinate 6,524 of NZ_CADP01000093.1, forward strand.
CCATGGCGATGAGCATGAGCGGAATGGCAAGCACCCCGGCCACGATCAGGCGGCGCGTAAAATCTCTGAGTTCGGGATTTTCCTCATTGTGCCCGGTCGGATCCTCCGGCTCCAGCGCCATGCCACAGAGCGGGCAGTCTCCGGAGTGATCCTGCCGGATCTGCGGATGCATGGGACAGGTCCAGATTGTGTGGTTTCCGGCAAGAGAGGGCATTTCGTTCGTGGACGTATGATGGTCATGGCCGGTATTGCTGCCCGATTTCTGACCATGTTCCATTGCTGGCATCGCCGGAGCATTACCAGTTTTCTCTGCAGGTTCCAGCGCCATGCCGCACTTAGGGCATTTTCCCGGATGCGTTTCCCTGATTTCCGGGTGCATCGGACAGGTCCACGCCGTCTGGCCTGCCAGGGACTGGTCATGGGTAATGGACGCCTCGTCCGCCACGAAAGCTGCGGGGTCTGCCCCGAATTTCCGCTGGCAGTGTTCACTACAAAAATAATAATCGTGCCCATCATGCAGCGTGTGAAATTTTGCTGTCACAGTATTCACACTCATGCCACAGACCGGATCATGTACGGTTCTGGGCACCATCATCTGCCGATCATCCTGTCTGGTATCCGTCATGCGTGTTTCCCCGATGGAAGCGGCTGAATTTCAGACTGCGATGGAACAGGCATTGAAACCATGTCACAGCACAGACAATGAAACGACCACTTTGTCGAGACAGTTGCCCGCATACCGGTGATCCCCAAAAAGAGCATACATTCAGCGATTACATGATCGTCAGCAGGCATTGACCTACGTCGCTGTTACAATCAGTGTCTGGAATGAACGTAATCTTAGCTTCTGGACTGATGACCGACCTTATTCGAGACCTCATTCTTCGCTGGCGGGACGATCCGGCAGCAACCTATCAGAGCTGGTTTTTATGGGACGAGCGTATCAAGAACTTTCGCTCCATCCGCAGGGGGCTGCAGCAGGTTGTCACCGAGATTGCCGCTGGTACGTTCGGGGTCGCCTATCGTGGCTCCTCACTGGAAACAGTTGTTCATTCGATTGCGGAGCAGCGTCAGATTTTCAAGGGGGCAGATCATGCGTTCCTTTGGAAGCCGAAGCTACGAATTCCAGATATCTACGAGAATCCCGTCAACCAGAAAGCGTTCGGTCAGCTTCTCGATACCTGTCTGTGCTGCAATACTGAAGAGCACGTGGTTTCGGCCATTCATGCGATTGATGCTCGCAAGATAAAGGGACTGGGACCAGCCGTCGCCAATCTGCTGTATTTTCTGCATCCGACAATCATGCCGCCGTTCAACACGGCGATCGTGAAGGGCTATAACGCTCTGACCGGATCGAAGGTGAAACTGGGGCGATGGGAAGAGTATCTCGCCATGCGGCAGGGAATCCTGAAGCTGAATGCGACCTATCGTTCACTGCTTTCCAATGATCTGGGCGCCATCGGAGGACTGCTGTTTGACCTCGGTAGCGGACGCTATACAGCGCCACCTCTCGAGGATGACGAAACCGCGCGAAAGCTTTGGGAAGCCGATCTCCATCAGGTAAGGGAGCAGAGCGCGAAAGAAGCCAGGATCCTCGCCGCGGAGCGGGAAACGGATCATACCCATACCGAGATTCAGGGCTGGCTTCGTGCTCTGGGGCTTTCCCTGGGGTATGATGTCTGGATTGCGGCCAATGATCGCAGTCGTCCATGGCAGGACGGTAAATTGGGAGATGGCTGCCTGTCGGTGTTGCCAGGGTTCACGACAGAAACGCAGGGAGCGGAATCCGTGCGCCTGATCGATGTCCTGTGGCTGGACCAGGAAAGCCGCAGGATTGTTGCAGCATTCGAGGTCGAACATTCAACGACCATCTATTCCGGTATCGTGCGGATGCTGGATCTTGCTCTCGGGTCAGAGGCGCAGGCCCTGGAGGGCCTGTTCCTTGTTGCGCCGGACAAGCGGGAAGCCGATGTGCGGGAACAGTTGAAGCGGCCGGCCTTCAGCAGGATTGCCGACCTGAAAGTCCGGTATCTGCCTTATGGGGCGCTTGAGAAGGATCGTGAGGCAATCGAGCGTTTTGGTCATGGGATGAAGCCTATTCAGGCAATATCCCATCTTCTTACCCCAGCGTGATGTTGATGACAGCAATGAGCGGTACAATATCTGTTTCAGAGCGGGCAAAGAAATCGGGGCAGCTTCCCTCTCTGTCCCGAACGTCTTTTGCCATACGATGTCCGCTTATCGGAACCCGGAGCGGTCCTGTTATACTACCAGGTGGGGAGATCGAAGAACCGTTGATTGAAGGCATTATGTCCTGATTTTGGGCTTAACGAGCACGTATTGATGGTTCTGGGTGATGACTTTCGCTCTGCGCCTGGGGCAGAACGGGGAGCATTATAGGCTAGTTTTCTACGCGGCGGCGCTGATCCGCTCCAGAAACAGAAAGCGGTGCATGTTGTAGACGATATTGGCCAGTCGACCGCTGCCGTCGCGCAATGGTTTTCGGTCGTCTCGGCACAGCCCGTACCCGAACATGATGGCCGTCTCGTCATCGCCCGTCAGGCGGTAATCCCCCCATTTTTAGTCGGGCGTTGAATGAGAATTCAGGCAGCTGTTTTTAGTTTCTGGGCGGGGGTTAGCCCGCTGTTCCCCATGTTGGGTCTGTCATGGTTATATGTCCAGAGCCATTGTGTTGCGACCTCCTGCACGTCCTGAATGCTTTCAAACAAATACTGCTCCAGCCATTCCTGCCGGACAGTTCTGTTGTAGCGTTCAATATAGGCGTTCTGCTGCGGATTACCCGGTTGCGTATAGATCAGGGTAATCCCCTGTTTTTCGGCCCATGAAACCAACGTATGACTGACATATTCAGGGCCATTATCCATTCGGATGGCCTCAGGCCTGCCACGCCACTCCATAACCTGTTCCAGACAGCGGACAACCCGACAGGCTGGCAGGGAAAAATCAACCTCGATCGCCAGTCCTTCACGATTGAAGATGGGGTGGACGGCCTCCATGCGGCATCAATGTGCCATGCTGGGGTCGGAATGACCATTCAGAGGAGACCGCCCGGATGAAAATTACCATGATCGGCCTGGATATCGCCAAGTCCGTTTTTCAGGCGCACGGCACAGATGCAAATGGAAAATGTCTTCTCAAGCGAAAGCTCGGGCGCAGTGAGGTTGCCTCATTCTTCGGGAAACTCGAGCGGTGTCAGGTCGTGCTCGAAGCTTGCGGCACATCGCATCATTGGGCGCGCGTCATCCGCGATGCGGGTCATGACGTGAAACTTATTCCGCCGGACATGGTCAAGCCGTTCGTCAAACGTGGCAAGAAAAACGACGCTGTTGACGCCGCAGCCATTTGTCTTGCGGCACTCCATCCCGACACGCGCTTCGTCCCGATCAAAAACGAAGAACAGCAAAGCCTGCTCTCGTTACACTCAACGCGCACACTATTGGTCAAACAGCAGACGATGCTGGTCAATGCGTTGCGCGCGCTTGCAGCGGAATTCGGCTTGATCGTGCCGTTGGGAAACAGTCGCCTGCCCGATCTTCTGGCGAAAATCGAGACATCACCCGATTTGCCCGACGTCATGAAGCAGACCGTCATTTTGCTCTTCGAACAATACGGAAAGTTGAGTGAAAGCATCGGATGCCTGGAAAGGCGAATCCAGGCGCACGCCAGGCAGGACGAAGATGCCCGTCGTCTTTTGACAATACCCGGCATCGGCCCGATGACCGCGTCCTTGATCGTGGCATCTGTCACGGATATCGACACTTTCGAAAGTGCGCGGCACTTCGCGGCCTGGCTTGGACTTGTGCCGCGGCAGCACTCGTCCGGCGGAAAGGTCCGGCTGGGCAGGATTACGAAAACGGGCAACCGGGAAATAAGGAAGCTGCTCGTTCTGGGG
>NZ_CADP01000092.1 GCF_000285295.1 Komagataeibacter europaeus LMG 18890
CTCGGTCGTTCACTGGGAGAGTTGCTGACAACGGTGACCATGCTCCGCTCACGCGGAATAGCGTTGCTCAGCCTGGAGGAGAAAATCGACACTTCCTCCGCAGCCGGAGAGCTGATCTTCCACGTCTTCGGCGCCATTGCGCATTTTGAGCGGCGACTGATCTCAGAACGTACACGCGACGGGATTGCAGCGGCGAGAGCAAAGGGCAGGCTGCCGGGGCGGCAGCCGCTCGACAACGACAAGATCAGCGCGGCGCTAAAACTTATCGCGGCGAGCGTGTCGCCGACTGAAGCGGCGCGTCAGCTCGGGATCGGGCGATCGACTGTCTATCGCGAGATGAAGCGTCTTGGCGTCGCGCGGCCGACACCATCGGCTGTATCATGACAACAGACGATCAAGTGGTTCTCAGCGCGCGCGAGAAAGAAGCTCTACGTCTGCTTCTGGTCGGCCATGACGCGAAATCCATCGCCAATACGCTTGGTCTGTCGGTGCACACAATAAATGACCGCCTACGCGATGCGCGGCGCAAGCTGGGCGTTTCGAGCAGCCGTGAAGCTGCCCGACGTCTCGCCGAGATGGATGGGGGCACCCCCAATAATGTCGGCCCCAAAGAAATTGGGGGTGCCGAAGCAACTTCTTCGGTGGATAGAGCCAAAGAGCCAGCACCGCCGCGATCGTCGGGGCATCGCCTGGCGTGGCTTACCGGAGGAATGCTTATCATGTCTCTTATCATTGCGGCCGCAGCGCTTTTGACCATCAGCGGGCAGGACGACGCCCGGGTTTCCGCCCAGAATATTTCGACAAGCATTGCCCGTCCTGCCGAAACAAAGGCATCGGCCGATGCCCGCAAATGGGTCGAATTGCTTGATGAAGGGCAGTGGGATGCAAGCTGGCAAGCCGCAGGCACACTGTTCAAGGCAAAGATCACCCCGGCGCAGTGGGCCACTACGATCCAGTCTGTACGACAACCGTTGGGACGCCCGTCATCACGCACTTTCCAAAGCGTGATGCAGACAAAAACGCTGCCGGGCGCGCCAGCGGGTGACTATCAGATCATTCAGTTCCAGACGCGTTTCGCTAACAAACCCAACGCGGTTGAAACCGTCGTACTTTCGCGTGAACAGGCATATTGGCGCGTTAGCGGATATTTCATCCGCTAACTTCCGTGCTGATTGCCGTTGTTCAACAAAGAAACAGCGGCTTGCCCTCAGGCAAGATCACGCTGCCCAGACGTTCTTCTACTGTTCATGCTAAACGTTGTTTAGCGTACTTTCCACACGATGGCCTCTATCAGATCAATCTGCGTGATCGTATTGTTGAGGATAGCAATTACGGCGGATGCAATAAAGGAGACTGCTCGGAAGGCGAAAATGCTGCCGCGGCTTTCAAGAGTCTCGGTGTCGCATTGCCTGCCGGGTTTACCGGATATAGCGATGTATTTGCCAGCTACCTTGCCAACGGTGGCAGCACACGGACCCAGGGTCTGGATATCAAGGCTGACTACGCTTTCCATTTTCATAAATATGGTAATCTGTTTCTCACCATGGCGCTCGATCTGAACCGCACAAGGCTGCATCATAATGGCACCGATGCGCTTGGTGAAAACTACCTGAACCTCCATGACATAACAAGCATTACAACGGATTACCCCCGTAGCAAGATCATACTCAATGCGTTTTATACTGTCGGGAACTGGGACATCAATATTCGACAGACACGCTACGGCCAGACAACTGACATGATGACATACCAGGACTGGGCACCAAGTAGCGTGCGGTATTCCACCACGCAGTTTGACCAGTTTATTCAGTCCCCACGCTGGCTTACGGATATAGAAATTGGTTATCGCTTTAATTCAAAATGGCATCTGGCGGTTGGTGCGAATAACGTTTTCAACGTGCGCCCGCGTCTTGTTCCCGCTGCGGCAGCTTATCTGGGGGCAATGCCTTATGATAACAGAGCATCACAGATTCCGTTTACAGGGGGGTACTACTATGGGCGGCTGAACGCCAGCTTCTGATACTGTTCCGGAAAAGCTGTCGGTTTCAGCCCTTTCCGATACGGTGTGGTCCATGGATTTCATGGCGGACAGGCTCGTGGATGGACGCGCTTTTTGGTTCCTGAACATTCTGGATGGTTTCGATCATGAAGGTCTGGCGATCGAGGGCGCGGCCACTTCCGCCACCGGGGAATTCTCGGTGCGCGCGCTCACAGATGCGGCGGTGGTTTTGGTTGACACGCAAGCCTCAAGCCGCAACCCGAAGGGGAACATCGCGATCATACGCCGATGTTCCCCTTATTTCATGTTCTGCTTCCGGTAGGCGCGGGGGGACTGGCCGCTCCATTTGCGAAAGGCGCGGCTGAACGCGCTTGTTTCCGTGTAAGCCAGCGCCATGGCGATCTCGCTTATGTCATGGCTGGTGTTACTGAGGTAATGCAGGGCTTCAGCATGGCGTGTTTCCTCCAGTATGGCGGAATAGGTCAGGTTCTCCTGCGCCAGCCGGCGCTGGAGCGTCCATGGGGGTAGCCCCATGCGGCGGGCGATATCCACGAATTCGATGTGACCGACCGCCAGCGCACCGCGGATATGCGCCGCCAGTTCCCCGCGCAACGGGTTGCTGGCAGGCACGTCGTGTTCCGCCCCCGCCAGCGAAATGAGCGAGGACCGCACGACCTGCAGCAGCGACGGGTCCGCATTCGGCATGGGCATGTCCGTGCCTTCCTCCCGGAATACGAGTGCGTTGGTCATCTGGTCAAAGCGCACGGGAGCCTGGAACGCATCGGCATGTTCATGGGCCTGCTCGGGGCGGGCATGGGCGAAATGTATTGCCTCCGGCACCCAGTCCGGCCCCATGGCGTGGCGCACGACGTTGCAGAACATGCCCATGGTCAGTTCCGCATCATGCCGCCGCTGGGTGATCCGGGGATCCTCGATGGCGTATTCAAGATGCAGCAGTCCATTTTGGCGCACCAGCCGCGTGCGGGTATGGGCCTGATGATACCCGAAATGCGAAGCCAGATTCGCCACGGCATCCCCCAGCGTGGGAGAAAGAAGCGCCACATACCCGATCAGGCCAAGCATGTCGGGGCGGAACTGCTGGCCAAAGCGCAGGCCGATATTGCCATCCTGCGTGTCGATCGCCGCTTCGCTGAACAGGCGGCAATAGGCGCTGAGATCCAGCTTTTCAGTGGGCAGGGCGAACTGACGCGTTGACAGTCCGGCCCGCCCGGCAATCCGGTCGATATCGCCCCCGCTGCGGGTAATGAACTGTTCAACGCCATGGGCGGCGGCGGCCAGCACCATGGCGGTGCCACCCGGTCTTGATGCATGAACCATGAATGCTCCGCTTGGCAGTCTGTCTGTGCCCTATATCCGATAAGACGAATTGTGCGAAATTGTTAAAACTTTGCCCCTTTCGGTCAAGTCACCCTCACTTCGCCATGGTTATTATTACGATAACGAATGTTTTTCTGGCCTCCGTCATGACGGGGCCGCCCCATTATCCGGATACCGTTCCATGGGATTTCACGCCACGTTCTGCGGGGAAACATACAGCTTCCCTGATCTTGCAACCCTGCTGGCCGTCGCCTCTCCACCGCGTTCGGGTGATGTGCTGGCAGGGCTGGGGGCCACGTCGGATGTGCAGCGTATCGCCGCGCGGCATGCGCTGGCGGACGTACCGCTTGAAACCTTTCTTCACACGGCGCTGGTGCCGTATGAGGAGGATGAGGTCACGCGCCTGATCATTGACAGCCACGACAGGGCAGCCTTCGCGCCGATTGCGCACATGACCGTGGGCGATTTTCGTGACTGGCTGCTCTCGCACGCGGCCGACGGGCCGACACTGGCGGCGGTGGCGCCGGGGATCACGCCTGAAATGGCGGCGGCAGTCAGCAAGATCATGCGCAATCAGGATCTGATGTCGGTTTCTGCCCGAATTCGCGTCATTACCCGTTTTCGCAACACGATCGGCCTTGCCGGGTGCCTGGCCTCGCGGCTCCAGCCCAATCACCCGACCGATGACCTCAAGGGCATTGCGGCTTCGACCCTTGATGGCCTGCTGTATGGGATGGGGGATGCCGTCATCGGCATCAATCCGGCCACGGACAATGTGGCCACCGGCATGGCGTTGCTCGACATGCTCGATCATGCGCGCCGCCGCTACGAAATTCCAACCCAGACCTGCGTGCTGACCCATGTGACCAACACGATCGAGATGATGAACAGGGGGGCGGCGGTGGATCTGGTGTTCCAGTCCATAGCCGGAACGCAGAAGGCGAATGAAGGCTTTGGCGTCAGCCTTGCCATCCTGAAGGAAGCGCATGAGGCCGCCCGGGGGCTGCATCGCGGCACCATCGGCAATAACGTGATGTATTTTGAAACAGGGCAGGGAGCGGCCCTGTCCGCTGGCGCGCATCATGGACTGGACCAGCAGACCGTTGAAACCCGCGCCTACGCCGTAGCGCGTGCGTTCGAGCCGCTGCTGGTCAATACCGTGGTCGGCTTTATCGGGCCGGAATATCTGTATGACGGCAAGCAGATCACCCGCGCCGCGCTTGAAGATCATTTCTGCGCCAAGCTGCTTGGTGTCCCCATGGGGTGTGACGCCTGTTACACCAATCATGCCGAAGCCGATCAGGATGACATGGACAACCTCATGGTGCTGCTCGGGGTCGCCGGAATTTCGTTCCTGATCGGCGTGCCGGGCGCGGATGACATCATGCTCAATTACCAGAGCCTGTCGTTTCACGACATCATGACCCTGCGCCGCATGCTCCGGCTTGAACCGGCACCCGAATTCGCCGCGTGGCTGGAACGGATGGGGCTGTATGATGTGAAATCCGGGCAGATGCGCGAACTCGCACCGGGGCAGACACGCCTCGGCCAGATGATCGCCTGACATGGACACGAAAAAACCCACCCCCAGCCCCATGCCGCCGGATGACGCCTGGAGCGAACTGCGCCACCTCACGCGCGCGCGTATCGGCATCGGGCGCAGCGGCACCGCGCAGCGCACGCGTGATGTGCTGGCCTTTCAGGGTGCGCATGCCCTTGCGCGGGACGCCGTTCACACCGCGCTCGATATTGCCGCCATGCGCGCGCAACTGCCCGCTGGGGAGGCGGTTGTCGTGACCAGTCGCGCGCCTGACCGCCCCACCTACCTGCGTCGTCCCGATCTGGGCCGCAGGCTCGATGAGGGGAGCAGCACCCACCTGCGCAGGGGCGCATGGGATGTGGTGTTCGTGGCGGGCGACGGCCTTTCGGCCGTGGCGGTGCAGAATGGCGCGGTCCCCCTGTTCCACGCGATGCGTGACCGGCTTGCCGGCTGGGCGGTGGCACCACTGGTCATTGCCACGCAGGCCCGCGTGGCGCTGGGCGATGAAATCGCGGTTGCGACCGGCGCGCGCATGGTTGTGATGATGATTGGCGAGCGCCCGGGCCTGAGTGTGGCCGACAGCATGGGGGTCTACCTGACCTATGCCCCATATGTCGGCTGCCCGGATTCAGCGCGTAACTGCCTGTCCAACATCCACCCCCATGGGCTGTCCATACCGCAGGCGGCGGACAGGCTGGCATGGCTGATGCATGAGGCGCGCCGCCTGTCACTGACCGGAGTGGGGCTGAAAGACGCCGCCCCGCAGGCGCATCTCCACCATTCAGGCACATCTTCCATCGAAAAAGGATCACGGTAAATGAGCAGTAGCCCAACCCATCTGAGCAAGTCACTGGGTGCGTTCCATCTGTGGGGTATTGCTGTCGGGCTGGTCATCTCCGGTGAATATTTCGGCTGGAGCTATGGCTGGGCGACTGCCGGCACCCTTGGTTTTCTTGTTGCCACCGTGTTCGTGGCCATCATCTACACGGCGTTCATCTTCAGCTTTACGGAACTGACCTGCTCCATTCCGCATGCGGGAGGGCCGTTTACCTACAGCGCCCGCGCCCTGGGGCCGCTTGGCGGGCTTGTCGCGGGTCTTGCAACGCTGGTGGAGTTCATTTTCGCGCCTCCCGCCATTGCGCTGGCCATCGGGGCGTACCTGAATGTGCAGTTTCCTACCCTTTCACCGCAGATCGCGGCCTTTGGCGCCTACATGATCTTCATGGCGCTGAACATCGTGGGTGTACGGATCGCGGCGACATTTGAACTGTTCATTACCGTTGCGGCCATTATCGAGCTGCTGGTCTTCATGGGGGTGGTGGCGCCCGCGTTCTCGTGGGGGAATTTCCTGCATGATGGATGGGGGAGCGCGCCGCATTTCGGGTGGGAGGCGATGGGGGGCATTTTCGCCGCCATTCCCTTCGCCATCTGGTTCTTCCTGGCCATTGAAGGGGTTGCCATGGCAGCGGAGGAAGCGCGTGACCCCAGGCGCGCCATTCCGGTGGCCTATATTGCCGGTGTGCTGACGCTCATGGTGCTGGCCTTCGGTGTCATGCTGTTTGCGGGCGGCGTGGGAGACTGGCATGCGCTGGCCAACCTCAATGACCCGCTGCCGCAGGCCATGAAACATGTGGTGGGCGCGCATAGCGACTGGCTGCACATGCTGGTCTGGCTCGGGCTGTTCGGGCTGGTTGCGTCGCTGCATGGCATTATCATGGGCTATGCGCGGCAGATGTTCGCGCTGGCGCGGGCAGGGTTCCTGCCATCGGTGCTGGGGCGCGTCCATCCGCGTTTCCATACGCCCTATGCCGCAACGCTTGCTGGCGGCGCCATCGGGATCGCGGCCATTTTTTCCGATAACGTGATTTCCATCAACGGCCAGTCCCTGACCGCGACACTGGTGACGATGTCGGTTTTCGGGGCGCTGACCATGTATGTGTTCAGCATGATCAGCCTGTTCCGCCTGCGCCGCACGGAACCGGATCTGGCGCGCAGCTATCGCGCGCCCCTGTATCCGGTGCTGCCCGCGATTGCGCTGGGTGGCGCATTGATCGCGCTGACCGCCGTCATTTACTACAATGTCGAGATATTCTGCATCTATCTCGGCCTCATGGGTGTGTTGACGACCGTGTTCATGGCGCGCTCGCGCAGGATGCGCGCCGGCTAGGCATTGCCCGGACTGTCCGCGGGCAGTCCGTTTCCTTCCCCCATATTTTTCCGATCAGGAACTGTCCCGAATGGCTGAAACAAACCATGCGCCTGTTCGCGCGCGCTCATTTTCCAGTCTTTTTGGCCTGTGCATGCTGGCCCTTTGTGCCGGGGGAAGTGCCTTGGCCCAGGCACCCGACATCCCTACGGAGGAAGAACGCCCGCTGGAAGCAACCGAACCGGCCGAGGACGTGACGCCCGCCCCGGTCGCGGGCAATATTTTTCACCCCCGTCCCGGCCATGCCCGCACATACTGGGATGGGCTGGAAGGCCATGTGCAGATCGAAGCAGGTGTTTCCGGCAATCCATGGACCCGCTCCGGCCGCAACTTCGGCCAGTTCTATACCGACCGCGCCAATACGGTCACGATGAACCAGATCATGGGCTCTCTTTCCCACGCGGTGACCGATGTGGGCAAAGGCTACGGGATCGGCTTCGTGCTGGAGGCCATGTATGGCTCCGATGCCCGCTTCGATCCCACCATCGGCATGGGGTCGGGTTCGCTGACGGGGCTGTACCAGTGGGTGCCCACGCAGGCGCATCTGGATGTGCATCTGCCGTGGATTTACCATAAGGGGATCGATGTGCAGATCGGCCAGATGTATGGCCTTATGGGGTCGGAGGGCACGCCGTCTCTGGCACGGCCGTTCTATACCTTCAACTATGCCTCCGACTATATCGTTCCGTTCGAGACGGTCGGCATTGTCGCGACCATGCACCTGAGCCGGACCATGGACTGGATACTGGGTGTTGACGCCGGGAACTCCACCACCTTCGGGGCATCAGGAAACAATAACAAGCCCAAGGGTTATTTCGGCTTTGCGTGGAACAAACTGATGCATGGCAGGCTGAGCCTGCATGCCATCGGCCATTTCGGCCCACAGGGCAATAACGGGCGCGCCGTTAGTGCAGGCGGCTGGACCAGCGCGGGCATGGGTCGCAGCGCCAATCACCTGATGCAGTACAACGGCGACATCATGGCCACGTACCACGTCAATAACCGGGTCACGCTAACGGTGGATGGCACCTACCTGCATGATGACGGCCTGCGCGATGACGCGTATGGCATCAGCAGTTACGTGGCGTGGGATATCCGTCCATGGCTGACATTCAACGCCCGTGGCGAAATATTCCGTGACAATACCGGCGGTGTCATTACGGAATATGCAGGCTTTACCTCGTTCACCAAATCCCTGACCAACCAGCCTTTTCCGTATTACGCGGCCCCGCCCACAACCTATGGCGCGCTGACGCTTGGGGTGTCCTACCGGCCTGAATTCATCAACCGTCGGATGGCGCTGGGCAAGCTGACCATCCGCCCGGAAATACGGCTGGATAAATCCCTCAACGGCACGCGGCCTTTCAACCAGTCCGGCACCGTGGCCAATCCGGTGGTTACCAACGGGACCAACAACATGCTCTGGTTCAGTTGTGATGCGATCTGGTCGTTCTGAAACGATGGCGACGTCAATTTTTGACCGGGGTGAATGGATGGGTGTCGGCTTGCAATGGAATCGTGGTGTATGAAGGCAATGTGAGGTCATCGTGATCGATGCACGTCCATCTGTGGACACCGGGCGGTTGTCGGTAACATGGCCAACGGGGTATGATCGCCTGTCAGGGGGCGATGACGGCTTCTGGCGTCGAAGAGGGACAGTGGCGGCCGATGGGTATTTCCGACATGATCGCCGACAGCATGGTGGCCGCCGTGATCAGCAATCCACGACTGCCAGACAACCCGATCATAGAGTGCAACGCGGCGTTCGAGGCGTTGACCGGCTACACCCGTGAAGAGGTAATCGGCCGCAACTGCCGTTTCCTGAGCGGCCAGGGAACGGAACCGGGGCTGGTGGAGGCCCTGCGCGCAGGCATTCGCGCGCAACGCCCGGTCATGGTCGAGATTCTCAACTACAAGAAGGACGGCCATCCCTTTCGCAATGCCGTGATGGTGGCGCCGATATTCGATAGCGAGGGGAAGCTTCAGTATTTCCTCGGCTCCCAGATGCAGATTCCAGATGAGGCCTGCGAGAGTCGCGCGGTGGCCGCGCGGGTCAGGGTTGAACGGCTATCGCCCCGTCAACGCGCCGTGTTGCTGGCGATGACGCAGGGCCAGCGCAACAAGCAGATCGCCCATGCGCTGGCATTGTCCGAGCGTACGGTCAAAATGCATCGTGCCGCCATGTTGCGTGCCCTGGGCGTGCAGACGACCGCCGATGCCATGCGCCTTGCGATCGAAGCGGGATTCTGATGGATATCTGCCCCTGAGGTCAGGCTTCGCGCGGGGAGGCTGCATGCTAGCCTTTCGATATGAAACGCATGGTTCTCGTTCTGGGCGATCAACTGACGCCGACACTCTCATCCCTTCGGGCGGCTGACCGGGCGAACGATGTGGTGCTGATGGCGGAAGTCGCCACTGAAACCACCTATATTCGCCATCACAAGAAGAAAATTGCGCTGGTTCTTGCGGCAATGCGGCATTTTGCGGCGGAATTGCGTGCAGCCGGATGGCAGGTCGATTACGTCACGCTACGCGATCCGGCCAATTCCGGCAGTCTGGGCGGGGAGGTCAGACGGGCCTGCGCCCGGCACGGGGCAACCCATGTGCTGGCAACCGAGCCCGGCGAGTGGCGGCTGATGCGGGAGATGGCGCAATGGCCATCCACCACCCTGCTGCCTGATGATCGCTTTTTGGCTGATCGCCACGGCTTTGCCACATGGGCTGAAAAACGCTCGGGCCTGCGGATGGAGCATTTCTATCGGCTGATGCGCCGCAAGACAGGCCTGTTGATGGAAGGCGACCAGCCTGCGGGAGGCAAATGGAATTTTGACCACGACAATCGCAACCCTGCACCCGGTCCGCTGGGTCTGCCACAGCCGCTGCGTTTTAAGCCCGATGCCGTCACATGCGATGTGCTGGTGTCAATCGGCACTCAAAAATAACCCCTGATCGGCATGCAATATTAACCCCCTGTTGAAGGGCCGGCCTGTCTCCTGAAGCCGTAGGCGTAAGGAGACAGGCCGGGGCAGGTATGGATCTGGAGAGAGGTTCAGTTACGGTTCCTGAACCGCCAGCTTTCGTTCCCTGTCTCGATGATGTCGCAGTGATGGGTCAGACGGTCGAGCAGTGCCGTGGTCATCTTGGCGTCGGCGAATACACTGGCCCATTCACCGAAGGACAGGTTCGTGGTGACAATGACCGAGGTCTGTTCATAAAGGCGGCTGATCATATGGAACAGCAACTGTCCGCCAGACTGGGCAAAGGGCAGGTATCCCAGTTCGTCGAGGATGACAAAGTCCAGTCGGCCGAGTTGTTCGGCCAGCCGACCCGCCCTTGCCGCCCGACTGTCAGCCTCAAGCCGGTTGACCAGGTCCACCACGTTGAAGAACCGGCCACGCCGACCTGTGCGGATGCAGCTCCGGCCAATGGCCGTGGCCAGG
>NZ_CADP01000091.1 GCF_000285295.1 Komagataeibacter europaeus LMG 18890
ATTGTCCCGCAGCCGCCTTGTCCATAAGCCAGATGAGTTCGCCCTCGGTCGTGATGTGGCTGGCGGGTTCCGCCGGGTCGCCGGCGCGCACCCTGCCAAAGGCCTCGCGCTTGGCTGGCCCGGCCAGCATGAACACCACATGGCGGCTGGAATGGATGGCGGGATAGGTCAGCGTCAGGCGTGTATGCGGCGCGTCATCGGGCACGCAGGTCGAAACCAACAGCTTTTTCTCCCGAAGCACCGGCTGGCGCGGGAACAGCGACGCGGTATGCCCGTTATCGCCCAGGCCCAGCATCACCACGTCAAACAGCGGGCGGCCGGGTTCCAGCACCGTGCCGCCGTATACCTTTTCCAGTTCCGTCTGGTATTGCGCCGCCGCCTGCGCCGGGTCGCCCGACGTCGGCATGGGGTGCACGTTGGCGGGCGGCACCGGCACATGGGCCAGCATTTCGCTCTCGACCATGTTGTAATTGCTGGCCGGGTCGCTGTCGGGCACGAAGCGTTCATCGCCAAAGAAGAACTGCGTGTTCGCCCACGGGAAACGGTCGCGGTATTCATCCGACGCCAGAATCTGGTACAGCCGCTTTGGCGTGGACCCGCCCGAAAGCGCGATCACGAACGGGCCGCCCTTTTTCGCCAGCGCCTGTTCCGTCAGCCATTTCGCCATGTACTGCGCAATGGCTTCGGCATCGGGCAGGACCACCATCGCGCCCGTTTTCACGTCATGTCCACCTGTCATGTCACGCATCTCCCAGCACGAATTTCTCGATCCCGTTGGCGAACCCTTCCTCCTCGCACGATGTCGAGACATGGGTCGCCTGCTTCTGCACCTCGGGGCTGGCCTGCCCCATGGCGATGGACATGCCGCTCTTGCGGAACATCAGCACATCATTGGGCTGGTCGCCCAGTGTCACCATCTGGCTGGCGGGAATGCCCAGCAGGCGTTCGAGCGCCATCACCACGCCGCCCTTGTTGGCGTCCCTGTTGGTCACGTCCACATAGTACGGCTGTGACAGGGCGGCGGACGCCGTATCGCCCAGCGCCTGCTGCAGGTCGTGCTCGAGGCGCTTCATCAGGGCCAGATCATCGCTGACGCCGGTGATCTTGACCACCTGGTCCAGCTTTGCTTCCACATTGCCCACCACGGGCGGAAACTTGACCGTCCACTGTTCGCGCGCGACATGCGGGGCATCAAGTTTCGAGACGATCCAGTCATTGCCGTTATAGACCCACGGATCGGCCCCGTGGTCGCGGATGATGCCGATCACCCTGCGCGCCGTATCGGCTGGCAGCGTGCGGGCCTCGATCACGGTGAAATCGGGCCTGACCATCATCCCGCCGTTGAAACCCGCGATCGGTTCGGAAATCTTCAGCGGGTCAATGACCATCTTCATGCCCTTGGGCGGGCGGCCGCTGGTGATGGTGAACAGGATACCGCGTTCACGCAGGCGTTCGACAGCCCGGATCGCGCGGGGTGTCAGGATCTTGTCCTTCGTGACCAGGGTGCCATCCACATCGGCCAGTACAAGGCGTATTTCGGGGTCAGACACGGAAGTGTCCTCCTGTCAGTGTCATGTCAGTCGGGCTGGGCGCGCGTCAGGTTCCGTCAGGACCCGATTTTCAGCCAGTGCCGGTGGTCGCGGGCCAGCAGGTCATCGGCGGCCTTTGGCCCCTCGCTGCCAGCGGCGTAGAAATCCAGTCCCGCGGGGGCGTGCATCCAGTCCAGGACGGGCTGGACCACGCGCCATCCGGCTTCGATATTGTCCGCGCGCTGGAACAGGGTCGCATCCCCGATCATGCAGTCATACAGCAGCGTCTCGTAGCCGGTGCTTGGCCCCTCGTGGAACCATTCGGAATAGTCGAACTTCATGCGCACGCCGCCCAGGTGTACCGTGGGGCCGGGTATCTTGGCGGAAAACTGCAATGTCACGCCTTCGGTTGGCTGGATATGCAAAAGCATGATGTTGGGCGTCAGCTTGTCCACCGGCGTATCACGGAACAGGGCATAGGGTGCTGACTTGAAATGCACCGCGATTTCCGTCTTGCGCGCGGCCAGGCGCTTGCCGGTGCGCACATAGAACGGCACCCCGGCCCAGCGCCAGTTGTCGATCATGAGCTTCATCGCGACATAGGTTTCGGTATGGGAATGGGGATCCACGCCGGGTTCGTCACGATAGCCCGCAACAGGTTCTCCCCTGATGCTGCCTGCCGCATACTGGCCGCGTACCACGTCATGGTGCTGCACGGTATGGATGGCCTTGAGCACCTTGGTCTTTTCATCACGTACCGCATCGGCATCGAACGAAATGGGGGCTTCCATGGCCGTCATGGCCAGAAGCTGCATGACATGGTTGGGCACCATGTCGCGCACGGCGCCCGTGCTTTCGTAAAACCGGGCGCGCTGTTCCACGCCCACCGTCTCGGCCGCGGTGATCTGCACATGGTCGATATTGTCGCGGTTCCACAAAGGTTCGAAAAAACCGTTGGAAAACCGCAGGGCCAGGATGTTCTGCACCGTCTCCTTGCCCAGATAATGGTCAATCCGGTAAATCTGGCTTTCATCAAGCGTGCGCAACAGCCGTTCGTTCAGCGCGATGGCGGATTGCAGGTCGCTGCCGAAGGGCTTTTCGATAATGACCCGGCGGAAGGCCTGCCCGCTTTCTTTCGCAAGGCCCGATATACCAAGCTGGTCCACGATGGTGCCAAAGAAACGGGCGGCCACCGCAAGGTAGAAAATACAGTTCTGGTTGCCTGTTTTCCGGGCCAGGGCATCATATGTCGCGCTATCCTCGAACGAACCGCGCACATAGTCGATGTTGGACGACAGGCGCTTCCACACGTCGTCATGCAGCCTGACGGCTTCGGTCCCGCGACTGGTTACGAAATTTTCCAGCGACTCATGGAAGCTCTGGCGCAGGTCGGCAGCCGAGACATCGGCCCGGTCCACCACAATGATGGAGAAATGGCTGTCCAGCAGCCCCGCACTGGCCAGGTTGTACAGTGCGGGCACCAGAAGACGGTGCGTCAGGTCCCCGCCCCCGCCAAATATGACAAATACGCCCGGTGGCCCGCGACGCGGCACGTTTTCATGCCGCGTGTCGTCAATCTGCGAGGACGCGGATGCGACAATGCTCTCCATCTTGCTTCTCCCTGAACTTTTTTCAGCGTGTAAAACCCGGACAGACCGCCCGTGGTCGTTATGGTGCCAACGTGGTCTGGCCTGCCGGGTGCGTTATCAGGCGCGCACTATCAGTTGTTCGTGCCTTCGATATGGCCGCCAAAGCCGAAACGCATGGCGGACAGCATCTTTTCGGCAAAGTTGTTGCCGGTGCGTGAACGGAAACGCGTGAACAGGGCTTCCGTCATCACCGGGACGGGTACGGCTTCTTCAATTGCGGCCTCGATGGTCCAGCGGCCTTCGCCGGAATCCGCCACGTCGCCCTTGTAATTGGACAGGTCCGGATTACCCGCCAGCGCGCGCGCCGACAGGTCCAGCAACCACGAGGACACCACGCTGCCGCGCCGCCAGACTTCGGCAATATCGGCCATGTTCAGTTCGAAACGCTGGTTTTCAGGCAGTTCGGTCGAGTTCTTGGACTTCATGACATGGAAGCCCTCGGCAAAGGCCTGCATGATGCCGTATTCGATGCCGTTATGGACCATTTTCACGAAATGGCCGGACCCGGCGGGACCGCAATGCAGGTAGCCCTGTTCCGCGCGCGGGTCGAAACCGGGTTTGTCACGGTTCGGCGTGCGCGGGATATCGCCAATCCCCGGTGCAAGGGCGGACAGGATCGGGTCGATATGGTCGGTGGCGTCCCTGGTGCCGCCGTACATCATGCAGTAGCCGCGTTCCAACCCCCACACGCCGCCCGAGGTGCCGACATCAATGTAGTGGATGCCCTTTTTCATCAGTTCGGCGGCGCGGCGGATGTCGTCCTTGTAGAAGGAATTGCCGCCATCGATCACGATGTCGCCCTTGCCCAGCAGGCCGCCCAGTTCCTGCACCGCCGCTTCGGTCACGGGGCCTGCTGGCAGCATGAGCCAGATGATCCGCCGCTCGGCGGTCAGCCTGGACACCATGTCCTTCAGGCCGGATGCGGCAATGGTCTTTCCGGCCACGGCCTGTTCCCCAATTTTGGTCATGACCGCTGGCGTGCGGTCATAAAGAACCACATCGTGGCCGTGACGTGTCAGGCGGATGGCGATGTTGCCCCCCATCTTGCCCAGCCCCACTATACCGATCTGCATGATTATTACTGCTCCCGTGGCAGGGACGTGCCCTGCGATTCAGCCCGCGTTCGGGCTGGTGAAAAAATGGGCCCCGCCATTTCTGCCGACCATGGCGGGGCTGTTCCGTCGTACGGTCAGACGGCGGCCCTGATGGCCTGCGCAAGTTTTTCAAGACCGGATTTCAGATCGCCGTGAATATGCACGCGCAGGGCGCGACGGCCGCGTTCACCCAGTACTTCCAGGTCCCCGCGGGCCTGCGCTTCCTTGACAATGCTGAAGGTATATTTTTCCCCCGGCACCGGCAGACTGACTTCGTCATCACATGTGATCTGCAGGAATACGCCGGTGTTGGGTCCGCCCTTGTAGGCCTGCCCGGTGGAATGCTGGAAACGCGGGCCGAATTCGGCGGCCGTGGCCAGTTTCAGCCCATCACGCACCGACAGCCGCACCTGCTGAAGCCATTCGCGTGTGGCCGTGTCGCGGTCGATATAGGCCAGCAGGGCGACATAATCGCCCGCCCTGCCCCGGGCGAAATGGGCCTTCAGGATACCTTCCGCCGTATGGCCGACCCTGAGTGCCGCAGCATTCTTCGGGTCGGCATAGAAGGCAAGGCTGCCGTCCCTGGCGAACGGTTCGTACGGCGGCAGCCTGCCGGTTTCGTTATAGGCGGTGGTGATCTTCTTGGTCTCGATCTTCGACGCCTCGACATCAGGCTGGTTGAAGGCATTGATGCCGATGATCGACCCGGCGACCGCGGTCGCGAATTCCCAGCGGAAGAATTCCTCGGCAATCTGGTAGCGGTCATGCAGTTCAATGGTCACGACCGGTTCACCCGCCGCGATCAGCTTTTTGAACGCTTCATCCTGCTTCTCACACGGTTTTTCGCTCAGCCGCAGGTAGATGAACACGCGGTCCCTGCCATATACCGAAGCCGGCCCGGCAGTTTCCCCGTCAATGGGGATCAGCCCCTTGCCGTCCTTGCCCGTTGATTCCGCCAGAAGCTGTTCCAGCCACGCGCCCATGTCGTATATGGCAGGCGACGCCAGCAGCGTGACCTTGTCCCGGCCGAACGATCGCGCGGCCACGCCCAGTACGCTGCCCAGAACGACACCGGGGTTCTGCGCGGGCGGGACGGAGGCGGCGCAGGATTTTTCACCCCGCAGGGCCGAATCCAGCAGCCGCTTCAGCGGCAGGCCCGCGACGGCTGCAGGAACCATGCCGAAATCGGACAGCACGGAATACCGGCCACCGATCTGTTTGTTACCGTAGAAGACTTTCCAGAATTTATCCTTCTTCGCCACGTCTTCCATGTGCGAACCGGGATCGGTGACGGTGATGAAGTGCGAACCGGCCCGCTCCCCCAGCACCTTTTTCGCCTGATCGAAGAAATAGGCCTTGAGGATATTCGGTTCCAGCGTGCCGCCGGATTTGGACGAGACGATGAACAGCGTCTTGCTGATGTCGATCCTGTCCTGAAAATCCCTGATCTGCTGCGGATCGGTGCTGTCGAGCACATACAGGTGCGGGAAGCCTTCATGTCTGCCGAACGTCACCGACAGGACTTCCGGCCCAAGGCTTGATCCGCCCATGCCCAGCAGCAGCGCGTCACGGAAGCCGCGCGCCTTCACTTCGGCCTGGAATTCCTCGAACTTCGCCAGATCCAGCAACTGGTCATCAACGATGCTGAGCCATTTCAGCCAGCGTGCCTCGTCATGACCCGTCCACAGGGTTGCGTCCCTGTCCCACAGGCGGCGGACATCCCCCTGCGTGCGCCATGTTTCCAGTTCGGCCCTGACCGCCGCATCAAGGTCGGCAGGCAGGTTGAGCGTGGTCGTGGTGAGCTTGGAACCAAGGAACGCGGCCTGTTTGGCGGCAATCGACCCAAGCAGGGCGTCGAATGCATCCTCGAAGCCACGCACCCCTTCATCCACCAATGTCCGGGTCACGCCATCCAGATCAAGGCCAAGGCGCCGGGCCTCGCTGATGACCCTGTTTGCGCCCGCCACGTCCTGTGTCAGGGTCTGTGCAACCTTGCCGTGATCGCGGAAGTCATCAAAGGTCGCGGGCGGAATGGTGTTGACGGTTTCCGGGCCGATCAGGCCGTCCACGTATAGCACGTCGCTAAACGTCTTGTCCTTCGTGCTGGTGCTGGCCCACAGCAGGCGCTGGGGCATGGCGCCGGCCTGCGCCAGTTTCTGCCATCGCGCGCTTTTCACCACGTCCTGCCAGTATTCATAGGCCTGCTTGGCGTTGGCGATCGCGACCTTGCCACGCAGGGCCTTCAGCGCGGCTGCGTCCTTGTCCCCCGCCGCGACGCGATCATCGATTTCCCTGTCGATCTTCACGTCGATCCGGCTGACGAAGAAGGAGGCGACGCTTGCAATCCCCGTAACACTTTCGCCACGCGCCAGACGCTCTTCCAGCCCTGCGATATAGGCTTCGACCACCTTCTTGTATGCATTCAGGGAAAACAGCAGTGTTACGTTGACATTGATCCCCGCCGCGATGGCCGCCTGCACGGCGGGTGCGCCTTCATCCGTCCCGGGGATCTTGATCATGAGGTTGGGCGCGCCAACGGCAAGCCACAGCCGCCGTGCCTCGGCGATGGTGGCGCCGGTATCACGCGCCAGATAGGGCGAGACCTCCAGGCTGACATAGCCATCCACCTTCGCGGTCTGTTCATAGACCGGGTGCAGCACCTTTGCCGCCGCGCGGATGTCATGGATCGCCAGCGTTTCATACAGCGTCCCGGCGTCAACGATCTGGTGTTCAAGGATCTGGCGGATCTGCGGATCGTAATCGGTCCCATGGCCCATGGCCTTCTGGAAGATGGACGGGTTGGAGGTGACACCCTTCAGGCCGTCTTCCTCCACCAGCTTTTTCAGCTTGCCGCTTTCGGTATAGGAACGCTGGATGAAGTCCAGCCACGGGGACTGACCAAAGCGGGCCAGCTGTTTTAACGGATTGGCGGCTTCACTGGTGCCGGCGTCGTACGCGGTCATGGCATGTTTCCTTCATGTGTTGCGGGCAGCCATCCCGCGGGCGGCGCGGGGTGGCTGTCCTGTCGCAATTATGGTCGGGCGGGCGCTCAGCGTCGGGTGGCAAGCTGCCTGCGGGCTTCGGTCAGGACGGCGTCCACCGTGAACCCGAACCTGACCTCCAGCTCACCCGCCGGGGCGGAGGCACCGAATGTGTGCATCACGATGGTGCTGCCCCGCAGGCCGACATAGCGTTCCCACCCAAGCCGTGCCGCCTGTTCCACCGCCACGCGGGCGGTGACATCGGGCGGCAGCACGCTGTCGCGGTAGGACTGGGGCTGCGCTTCAAACAGGTCCCATGACGGCATGGAGACGATGCGGGCCCCGACCCCCTCGGCCTTGAGCTGTTCAAAGGCCTTCACGATCAGCCCGACCTCGCTGCCCGTCGCCATGAGGATGACATCGGGCGTGCCGGTGCTGCTGTCGGCCAGCACGTAGGCCCCCTTTGCCAGGCCGCTGGCCGGGGCATAGGTCTTGCGGCAGATGGTGGGCAGGTTCTGGCGTGTCAGTACCAGGACGGTGGGGCGATCAGCCAGCGGGACAAGGGTGCGCCAGGCCTCCGCGACCTCATTGGCGTCCGCCGGGCGGATCAGGGTTACCCCCGGTGTGGCGCGCAGCTGGGCAAGCTGTTCGACCGGCTGGTGGGTCGGGCCGTCTTCCCCCACCCCGATGGAATCATGGGTGAAGATATACAGCACCGGCAGCTTCATCAGCGCCGCAAGGCGGATGGGCGGCTTCATGTAATCGGAAAAGATGAAGAAGCCGGAGCAGTAGGGCCGCAGGTACGAAAGCGCCAGCCCGTTGCAGATCGACCCCATGGCATGTTCACGCACACCGAAATGCAGGTTGCGCCCGCCATAGGTCCCGCCCCATTGCGGGGGCTGGAAATCACCCGCGCCATCGAATGTCAGGTGCGTCTTGGTCGACGGCGACAGGTCGGCCGATCCGCCGATCATCCACGGATAGCTGGCGGCCACCTGATTGAGCACGGTCGCGGAACTGGCGCGGGAGGCAAGCCCCTTCGCATCCGCAGGGAAATCACTGATCTGGCGGTCCCAGCCTTCGGGCAGCTTTCCCGCAAGGACCAGGTCCAGTTCGGCCGCAAGGTCGGGGTGTGCCGTGCGGTAGCGGGCCAGCAGGTCGTACCACGCCCTGCTGGCGGCGGCCCCGCGTGTGGCGATGCCCTGCCGGAAGTGTTCAGGCACGCCCTTGGGCACGTAGAAACTCTTGTCTTCCGGCCAGCCGTAGAATTTCTTGGTTTCGCGTATTTCCTCCACCCCCAGGGGCGAGCCATGCGCCGCTGCGGTGCCCGCCTTGTGCGGTGAACCCCAGCCGATGATGGAATGCACGATGATCAGCGTCGGCCGGGATGTTTCCGCCTTCGCTTCGGCCAGCAGGCGGCGGAAATCGCCCGTGTCGTTTGCTTCCTTGAGTTCAAGGACATGCCAGCCATAGGCCTCGAAGCGTTTATGCACGCTTTCGGTAAAGGCGATGCGGGTATTGCCCTCGATGGAAATATGATTGCTGTCATAGATCCAGGTCAGGTTACCCAGCTTCAGGTGGCCCGCGATGGACGCGGCCTCGCTGGATACGCCTTCCATGTTGTCGCCGTCACCGCAGAATGTATAGGTGTGATAGGTGAACAGGTCGAAACCGGGTTTGTTGAAATGCGCGGCCAGCCATTTCTGGGCGATGGCCATGCCGACGGAGTTGCCACATCCCTGCCCCAGCGGGCCAGTCGTGGTCTCGACGCCTGCGGTGTGACCATATTCCGGGTGGCCGGGGGTGCGGGAATCAAGCTGGCGGAACTGCTCGATATCCGCCAGTGTCAGTGAGGGCCTGTCCGTCTGTACGCGGCCATCCTTCACGTCACGGATACCGGCAAGATAGATCAGCGAATACAGCAGCATGGAGGCATGGCCGATCGACAGCACGAAGCGGTCGCGATTGGGCCACAGGGGATTGGCGGGATCATAATCCAGGACCTCGCGCCACAATGCATAGGCTGGTGGGGCCAGCGCCATGGGCGTGCCCGGGTGTCCGGAATTGGCTTTCTGCACCGCATCCATAGCCAGTGTACGGATTGTATTGATGCAGAGGATATCAATATCCGCCCGTGCATTGCCGGCACCGTCAGGTGCCCATACGGGACAGGGAAATAATGAACGCATGAAAACCGTCCTCCGTTGTCACGGCCAACCCTGTTCGCTACGGGCGTTACATGGAACTGCATGAGCGGACGGCATTCATCCGGTCATGCTTGCATGCCACGTACGTCACATACCTGTGCCGAGATCCATTACCCTGCTGCCATCCATGACAGTACAGGGACCGATGCGCCGACATATTTCCAGTATAACCCGCAGGCTGGATGAAGTTGATTCAGTCATGCGGTTTATTCACGTGGAACAGTGCGTCATGTCTGGCGCGGCAGTTCCTGCATTGAAGTCCCAATCCGGGTCTAATTCCAGCCTCGCCCATTCACGAGTTCTCGATGCACATTTATTCTTCCTGTGCATGGCCATACATTTTTTATATGCTGTTATGGTAATGTGACAAGATATGTCAACGCCGAAAAATATGCGGTTTCCTGCCGTTTTTCAGCAGAAGGCAGGGATCGGAAATGCAAGTGCGTACGGACGGCCCGGACGCGATGAGACAGGCCTGCATACAGGCGCAGTACACAAAAATATGTGCATGATCACACGCTCAAGAAATAACATAAGGCAGGAATCGAATATATTTTTCAGATTCGTGGATAGAACATATGTAGAAATAAAATACGTTCGGAGAATCGGACCAGTCCAGTACGCGATTCTTATTCCAGATCAGATTCCTTTACTTATATCTGCAATACGGATTGCACATAATATGTCCCGCCACGCCATTTCAGGGATGATTTTTTGCCCGTCATGCTGAAACTGGTAGGCAGGGAAGCCGACGGGCGAGGCTTTGCCACCGTTATCAGGATTTTCTTCGATTTATATAAAAATATTAGAGCCCGATCCGAAAGTTTTCCAAGCTTGACAATGCCTTGCTGTCCGTCGTGTGAGCATGCGGATCGAGGCGATCAATGTCCATGCGGTTGAGGAAGCAATGGACTTTTCCCAATCTTTGGCGAGCCGCCTGCACCGTCCCAGCCAGGCGAATGTCCGTTCAACCACCCAGCGGCGAGGCAAGATCTGAAAGCCCTTCGCCGTATCGGACCGCCTGATGATTTCGACCGTCCATTTTCCCATGGAGGCGAGCGCGGATCGCAATTTGTTGCCAGCATAGCCGCCATCAGCAAAGATGTGGCGCAGCCAGGGAAAGCGCCTGCGTATTGCCGCCAGAACATCAACCGCCCCATCACGGTCCTGGATGTCGGCGGCATGAACGAGGAGAAAGATC
>NZ_CADP01000090.1 GCF_000285295.1 Komagataeibacter europaeus LMG 18890
ACAGCATCTCCTGTGTCAGGCGGGCTTTCTGTCCCCCGCCATGACGATCCACAAGGCCATCCGGGCCATCCGCATTGAAACGCAGCACCCAGTCACGGATACTCTGACGGTCTGTCCCCGCAAGCAGGGCCGCCTCGCCGCGCGAGGCGCCATCATAAATCGCCGCAAGCGCCAACAGGCGACGCGACTGACCCGCATGCCGGCTTCTGCGCGCAAGGCGTCGCAACTCCGAACTATCATGATCGTCACGCAGGGATAGAGGGCTGCCCATCCAGAATGCCTCCTTCAGAGAATGGTCTGCATCCTATGAATCACATTTTTAAACCGATGGGTACCCCGTGAGTCAGGCCAAACAATGGTTGGTATCACGCGTCAGGTCGCGATCCCTGAAGACATAGATCTGCGCCAGCAGGTCCACGCCCGGCACACGGGACAGTTTTTCCATGGAAGCGATGGAGAAGGTGGAAAAGGCCAACGGAATACCTGCCCGCGCAGCAGCCTGCGCCGCCATGACGTCCCCACCGGCATGCATCATGCCCTGCGAAACCGACCGGCCCCAGCATGAACGGTGCCCCACGGGACCTGCCCAGCCACGTGGACCCGATATCCACCTGCGATACATCGCGCAGGCAGCGCGGAATGATTTTCCAGTCAAGAAAGGCCTGTCGGTTCGCGCGCACGGCGACTTCACCATGCGCGCCCCCGTTCACATAATCACGAAACAGGCGTGGCAGGCGACGGTTGGCCATCTGACACAGGTCGTCAATGCCTGAAAATTCCATCGTCCGTCTTTCTCCACGTCCTTGTTACGTCATGACCTGAAATATCCCTAACCCATTACTTTACAATAATAAAGACCGGGAAAGGGATATGTCCGCCCTATCCGACCTGCGGCAGCGCCACATGCTGGCCAATGGTTGTGACCAGACTGCCATCCGCCAGCAGTTCCGCCGCCTTTTCAATGTCGGGCGTGAACAGGCGATCCTGTTCAAAGAACGGAACATGCGCGCGCAGGACCTGCGCCGCCGCGACCAGTGACTTTGACGAAGACAGGGGCGCCAGGAAATCCAGGCCCTGAACCGCCGCCAGATATTCCACCGCGAGGATGACACGGACATTATCGACAATATCCGTCACCCGGCGGGCAGCGAAGGTTGCCATGCTGACGTGATCTTCCTGATTGGCGGACGTCGGCAGGCTGTCCACACTGGCGGGATGGGCCAGCGTCTTGTTTTCCGACGCAAGGGCCGCAGCCGTGACCTGTGCAATCATGAAGCCTGAATTCAGGCCACTGTCATTGACCAGGAACGGCGGCAGGCCGCTCATCTGCGCATCGACCAGCAGGGCAAGGCGCCGTTCGGCAATGGCCCCGATTTCCGATACTGCAATCGCCATGAGGTCAGATGCGATCGCCACGGGTTCCGCATGGAAGTTGCCGCCGGAAATCATTTCATCCGTATCGGCGAAATGAATGGGGTTGTCAGAAACCGCGTTCGCTTCCAGCAGCAGGATACCCGCCGCATGGCGCAGGCTGTCCAGACATGCGCCCATGACCTGCGGCTGGCAACGCAGGCAGTACGGGTCCTGCACGCGTTCGTCTTCCTCGACATGGGACGCGCGAATGGCTGATCCGTGCATAAGCGCCCGATAGACGCTGGCGCATTCGATCTGGCCACGCTGGCCACGCAGTTCATGCAGGCGTGGGTCGAATGGCGCATCCGTGCCGCGCGCGGCGTCAAGGGTCAGGCCGCCAGTCGCAAGGGCGCATTGCAGCAGGCGTTCGGCGTCAAACAGTGCCGCCAGCGCCAGCGCGGTGGAAACCTGCGTGCCGTTCAGCAGTGCCAGGCCTTCCTTCGGCCCCAGTTCCAGCGGTGACAGCCCGGCCAGGCACATCGCCTCAGCCCCGGCATGCCTTTCGCCATTGATAAAGGCCTCGCCTTCCCCGATCATCACGGCACTCATATGCGCAAGCGGCGCCAGATCACCGGATGCGCCGACCGATCCCTTGTACGGGATGACCGGCACGACACCACGTTCGAGCATGGTGACCAGCAGTTCGACCACTTCCGCCCGGACACCCGAAAAACCACGGGCCAGGCCATTTGCCTTCAGCAGCATGATCAGGCGCACGATACGCGCGGGCATCGGCTCCCCGATCCCTGCGGCGTGGCTGAGCACGAGGTTGCGCTGCAGGTCACGCAGTTTGTCATCGGGGATACGTGTCTTGGCAAGTTTGCCAAAGCCGGTATTGACGCCGTAAACCGGCTCGCCCCGTTCCACGATCCGGGTCACGGAAGCCGCGGCTTCATGCAGGTGCGCCACCACGCCCGCCGCCAGCGCGACATCCGACCCGTCAAGGTAGAACTGGCGCATCTGTGCCAGTGTCAGCTGACCGGGTTCCAGCACCAGCCTGTCTGTTGTTGTCATAATTTCAGCTCTTTCGCGTAATCATGGGCAGGTCGAGCCCTTTTTCATTGGCACAGGAAACGGCGATGTCGTAGCCCGCATCCGCATGGCGCATCACGCCGGTAGCCGGGTCATTCCACAGCACGCGTTCAAGCCGCCGGGTTGCGCCCTCGCTCCCGTCCGCCACGATCACCATCCCGGCATGCTGGGAGAAGCCCATGCCCACGCCCCCACCATGATGCAGGGAAACCCACGTCGCACCCGACGCCGTATTCAGCAGCGCATTGAGCAGCGGCCAGTCCGATACGGCATCACTGCCGTCCCGCATGGCTTCCGTTTCCCGGTTGGGGCTGGCGACGGAACCACTGTCCAGATGGTCACGACCAATCACGATCGGCCCCTTCAGTTCGCCCTTGGCCACCATTTCATTGAATGCGAGGCCAAGACGGTGCCGGTCCCCAAGGCCAACCCAGCAGATACGCGACGGCAGGCCCTGGAACTGGATTTTCTCACGCGCCATATCCAGCCAGTTATGCAGGTGATGGTCGTCCGGCAGCAGTTCCTTCACCTTCTGGTCCGTGCGATAGATGTCCTCGGGGTCACCGGACAGCGCGGCCCAGCGGAACGGGCCGATCCCACGGCAGAACAGCGGGCGGATATAGGCCGGCACGAAACCGGGGAACGCAAAGGCGTCCGTACAACCGGCCTCATACGCCATCTGGCGGATATTGTTACCGTAATCGAAGGTCGGGATACCCAGCTTATGGAACGCCACCATGGCTTCGACATGCAGGCGCATCGACTCCTTTGCCGCCTTTTCCACGGCTGCGGGGTCGGTAATGCGCATTTTTTCCGCCTGTTCCAGCGTCCAGCCCGCAGGCAGGTAGCCATTGAGCGGATCATGCGCCGATGTCTGGTCCGTCACCGCATCGGGGTGGATGCCACGGCGCACCAGTTCGGGAAATACTTCAGCCGCATTGCCCAGCAGGCCAACCGAAACGGGCTTGCCGCTGCGGTTTGCTTCGGCAATCAGTTCCAGCGCCTCGTCAAGGTTGTCCACCCGACGGTCCAGATAGCCGGTCTCCAGCCGTTTCTGGATACGGCCGGGCTGGCATTCCACCGCCAGCATGGACGCACCCGCCATGACTGCGGCCAGTGGCTGCGCCCCGCTCATGCCGCCAAGGCCACCCGTCAGGATCCAGCGGCCCGTCAGGTTGCCGCCATAGTACTGGCGGCCCATTTCAACAAAGGTTTCATACGTACCTTGCACGATCCCCTGCGAACCGATGTAAATCCATGACCCGGCCGTCATCTGGCCGTACATCATGAGGCCAAGCCGGTCGAGTTCGTTGAATTTGTCCCAGTTCGCCCAATGCGGCACGATGTTGGAATTGGCGATCAGCACCCGCGGCGCATCGGCATGGGTACGGAAGATGCCCGCAGGCTTGCCCGACTGCACCAGCAGCGTCTGGTCATCTTCCAGCCCACGCAGACATTCAACGATACGGTCGTAACAGGACCAGTTGCGGGCTGCCCGGCCGATACCCCCATATACAACCAGTTCGGACGGGTTTTCGGCCACTTCGGGGTCAAGGTTGTTCATCAACATGCGCAGGGCCCCTTCGGTCTGCCAGCTACGCGCTGTCAACCGGGAACCATGGGGCGCGCGGATCACGCGGTCGTTTGCCATGCGATCATTACAGGGGGGGGAGGTCTCGGTCATAGCGTCGGATCACCTTGCATGCACTTGTATATATCAATAGTTAGCGCATATCGATTTTGCCCTGTCAATCCATACCCGAAATGATATGATGTTTTCCTGTGGCGACAGATGCGGCCACAACCGCGCGCCAGGGCGCGGACTGCCCTTAACTTCAGCATCGCATATATTTTTTTGTTTCGTTGAGACAGAATAAGTTATGCAAGCAAACGCTATGCATCACTTACGATAGGTCCAGAGCCCCTGCCCGACAGGGAACGCCATATCGTTACGGAGTATATTTCCTGATGGCAGAGACGGTTCCGACAAAAATCGAATCCGCGACCATATACCGTATCCCGCTGGACCAGCGCCACGGACGGCCCCGTGACCTGTTTACGATATGGTTCGGTTCCAACCTGATGATGCTGACGGTCGTGACCGGGGCGCTGGCGACAGGTGTCTTTGACCTGCCTTTCCTGCCCGCCCTTGCCGCCATCATTGCCGGCAACATGATCGGCGCCATCTTCATGGCGCTGCATGCAGCGCAGGGCCCGCGCCTTGGCGTGCCGCAGATGGTCCAGACACGTGGCCAGTTCGGCATTGTCGGCGCCGTGCCGATCACGGCCCTGATCGTCATCATGTATGTGGGCTTTGCCGCGTCCAACCTGGTGCTGGGTGGCGAAGGGCTGCAGTTCATCGTGCCGCATCTCAGCCGACTGGGGGGTATCCTGATCATTCAGGCGCTGTCCGTCATTCCCGCCATTTACGGTTATGGCATGATCCATACGGCCGCACGCATCATGACATGGGTGTGCGGGGTCGCCATCATGCTGTGCCTGTGTCTTGTCGGTTGGGAACATGGCACGGACCTGCTGCAGGCCAGCCACGCCCATATCAGCACGCGTGGCCTGCTGGGCACGATTTCAACCGCCGCCCTGTGGCAGATTGCCTATGCCCCCTATGTATCCGATTCATCGCGTTACCTGCCTCCCGGCCCGGATGGGGAGCGCAAGGCGTTCCATGCCTGTTTCTGGGGCGCCGTGCTGGGATCCGTGCTGCCCATGGCGCTGGGGGCCATGATCGGCCAGTTGGCCAGTGGCCATAATATTGTCGCGACCCTGGGGCAGATGCTGCATGGCGCGGCCGTGCCGGTGCTGTGTGCCCTGTCGCTCAGCATTGCCGTGGCCAACGCGATGAATGTCTATTGCGGCGCCCTGTCCACCCTGACAATCATCCAGACCTTTGTCTCCACGCGCCGGCATCAGAAGGCGCTGCGCCTTGCCATTACATCGGGGCTGCTGACGATCGCACTGCTTATGGCCGTGTTCATGGCCCGCAGCTTCATGACGCTGTACAGCGAATTCCTTGAACTGCTGATGTCGGTCATGATCCCGTGGACCGCGATCAACCTGACGGATTATTACCTGATCCATCGGGGTGAATATGATGTCGAAGCCTTTTTCCACCCGACGGGCGGACGTTATGGTCGCTACAACAAACCGGCCTTCATCTGCTATTTTGTCGGCATCCTGATCCAGATCCCCTTCCTGTCCAATGCCCTGTTCACCGGGCCCATGGCGCGGCTGGTGCATGGGGTGGACCTGTCATGGATTGTCGGTCTTGTTGTCACCACGCCCCTGTACTGGTGGGCAGCGGGGCGGCAGGCACGCGCAGCCCCGGCCGGCCTTGCCGCCACAGCGGATTGAGGGCATTCCCGATCCGCTCCGGTCTTCCCGCCTGTTTACTGTTGCCGGTCTGACAGGATCATATCGGCAGCTTTTTCAGCAATCATGATACAGGGCGCATTGGTATTGCCGCTGACCAATGTCGGCATGATCGAGGCATCGGCAATCCGTAGTCCCGCCATTCCCCGTAATTTCAGGTCCGGGGTCACCACCGCATTTTCGTCCATGCCCATCCGGCATGTGCCTGCGGGGTGGAAGACCGTACTGGCGCTACGCCTGATATAGGCCATCAGTTCGTCGTCAGTCACCACATCGGGGCCAGGCGCCATTTCGCGGCCACGAATGCCGTCAAAGGCCGGGGCGCGTATGATCTGGCGCGCCAGACGGATCCCTTCCCGCAGGACCGTCCCGTCACGGGGATCATGCAGGAAACGGAAATCAATCTGGATATCCTGCGGCCCATTTCGGCCCAGACGGATTTCTCCCCGGCTATGCGGACGCAGCACGCAGGTATGGATGGCAAACCCATGCCCCATTTCAAACAGACGCCCCCGATGGCTGCGGAATCCGGGTACGAAATGGAACTGGACATCCGGCAGGCCATCCGCCAGTGGCGTGCGGGCGAAGCCGCCTGCTTCGACATAGTTGGTTGTCAGCCACCCTTTGCGCCACAGGGCATATTTATGCGGGGAAGACAGGACGGCGGGCAACGATTTCCATGAAAAGCCAAGGCTGCGCGCCTCATCCGACCGCACGGTGACCAGGCCGTCCAGATGATCCTGCAGGTTCTGTCCCACCCCCGGCAATTCATGGATCACGGACAGACCCGCCCCCACCAGGTCATTTCCCCGCCCGATCCCCGATGCCATAAGGATGACAGGGGAGCCAATGGCCCCCGCCGACAGTACGGTTTCCCGTTGGGCGAACAGGCCAAACTGTTGCCCGCCATAGACCACATTGACCCCCAGTATCCTGTGCTGCCGGATAATCAGGGATCTGACCGTCATGCCTGTCATGACATGCAGGTTCGGCCGGTGGCGTATGGGATGCACAAATGCACGATAGGCGCTCAACCGTTTTCCATCGCGCTGCGTGACATTGTAAATCCCCACACCGTCAAGGACGCTGCCGTTGAAATCGGGATTTTCCTTCTGTCCGACCTGTTCGGCCGCTTCGATAAACAGACGTGACAGGGGATTGGCTTCACGCGGGGCGGTGACATCCAGTTCGCCCTGCGTCCCATGAAAGCGGGGATCATGGCCAAGGCAGTCATGTTCCGATTTCATGAAATATTTCAGGACCGAGGCATAGTCCCACCCGGCACATCCCCGTGCTGCCCAGCCATCATAATCCGACCGGTCGCCACGGATATAGATCATGCTGTTCATTATGCTGGAACCACCCAGACCCCGGCCGCGCGGCACATGGATGCGGCGGTTATCCAGATCAGCCTGCGGCACCGAGAAAAACTGATAGGCCAGCTTGCGGCTTTTATACAGGGTCAGGGTGCCGGCGGGGATCTGGATACGGGGCGTGTTATCACCGCCCCCTTCTTCAATCAGGCAGACCTGATTACGCGGATCGGCGCTCAACCGATTGGCCAGCACGCACCCCGAGGATCCGCCCCCGACAATGATATAGTCAAATTCACGAGGAAAGGACGCCTGCCGCATCGATTTACATACCTTGCCTTGTCACAATCATGATAAGAAGCCATCTGAAAACAATTGATTGACAAGAAACAGTAAAAGTTTCCAGCCTCCGCCTTTTCGAAAAAAGCTTCAGCAGAAACCTCCTTATGATTGCAGGATGCTTCCTGATCTGACTTTTCAAACAGCTTCTGATATCATGTATGTATTTCAGATAACTGAAATCGTAATGTTTACCCCATATAGGACAACAACAAAAAACGTACCAGGTGGATAGTCAAAACCTATCCAGACCCACAAAAAAGGGGCCATGCCCGCAGGCATGACCCCTTCATGGAACGCAACCGGATCAGAAGCCCGTGCTGAATGTTCCCAGGCACGCGAAGTTCGGCGCCGTGTAGTACTGCGCGGTGCCCGCGACCGGCCCGGTATTATACACACCGGACAGGTAATGATGATCCGCCAGGTTGATGACGTTCAGACGCAGTGAAGGCGCCTTGAGGAAGCCGATATCCGGCGCGCGGGCACCGATCATCATGTCAACCTGCTTGTGACCGGAAATCTGTTCATCGTTCATGAACGTGCCATATTCCTTGTCCACATATTTCAGCGACACACTGCCAAAGAAACGACCATCGTCATATTGCAGGCCGGCTGCCGCCATCCAGCGTGGCGCGGAAGTCGCCATCTTGCCTGCCGTGTGATAGGTCACGCCATCCATTGTAATGTTGGAATCCTGACGGGCATACAGATATTCAACCGACCCGTAAGGCGTGATGTGATGCCATGGATGCAGCGCCAGTTCACCATCGAAACCGCGCGTCGTCATGCTGCCTGCATCCTGATAATACGGCACGTTACCGATGTATTCGTTAATCTGGTGATGCGAGAAGTTGTAATTGAACAGGGTCAGCGATGCCGTGATCCACTTGTCATGGTACCGTGCACCCACTTCTTCCGACACGCTGTATTCATCATGCAGTTTCTTGTTCGCGGTCTGATACATCCCGCCATCCCACGGACTGTCATACTGGTTGTAGAAAGCGGAACCCAGCGGCAGGCGGTAACTGGTCGTCACGTTGCCGAATACCATGATATTCGGGTTGAACTTGTAGCTGATGGACATGCGCGGCAGCGGCTGTGCCGAATAATAATTGGCGTTGTACTGGGGGCCAGGCTGGTTCAGCGTGCCATTTCGTGCCGCCATGACTTCCTTGAAGCCAACATCCAGCGTCAGCTTCCTGTTCAGGAAATGCATGGTATCGCCAATATACAGCGCATTCGTCTGGGTAATGGTGTGATAGGACCATTCATTCAGCGTGGTGCCATCCTGCTGCCGCAGGTAGCCCGTTGAATTGCCGGACGCATCCAGCCCGCTGAGCGGTTCATCAACATGCATGTCGGTATAGCCATACCAGTACCCGAAGACGAGGTCATGGTTGGCCACCTTGTAATGCAGGGTGGAGTTGAATCCTGTATAGTTTTCCACGCCAATCCAGTTCTGGATTGCCGCGGTCTGACCATCTTCCGAATAATTATTCCCGGCAAGCGGTGAAGAATTGGCTGTCGTTCCGTTATAATACGGCCCGGTTGTCGAAACGGTTGTCACGCCAAAGGGATAGTTCCCGCTGCCATGGTAATAATAGGGTGTTACATCCAGTGTCAGGTTACGCGCCAGCTTGAAATGTGACGGTGCGCTCAGGAAATAGTCGGTCCAGCTGGTGGCATAGGATTTGTAATAATTTGGACTGCCAAAGGTATATTTGCCCTGCATGTCGTCAGGGTTGTTCTTCAGCCCGTACTTGTTCCAGTCGCTCAGGGTCGGGGTGCTGTACCACGCCGTATGTTCATTGTTGTAGGAACCGGACAGGGAAATGTAATTCCCGTCACCCCATTCCTTGATCAGCTTGTAGTCCACATGCCAGCGGTTGTTCCGCCCGGGACCACGCCAGGCGCGACTGGTCAGGTCGGAAAAGGACGCAAATGCCCGCAGACCGGTATTGGCGATATCCCCACTGTCATACCGGATGAACTGGCGGTTCATCTGGTGCGTGCCGTAGCTGACATCGAATTCGCCGCCACGGGTATGCTTAGGTCCGCGCATCTTGACGGCCATGGTGCCGCCAGATGACGTGGTGGTGGGGGTTTCGAGGCTGGGGGCGCCCTGCTGCAGCTGGACGTTATCCATGTTCTCGCTATCCACCCATTCGGACGAATTGGGGGTATAGTCATCCGGATCGTTCATTGGCGCCCCTTCGAAGGTGAAGCCAATTTCCTGCTGGTTCAGGCCGCGGACATTGATATCGGATTCATCACTGACACCAAACGGGTCGCCCATGGACACGTTCGCACCCGGTGACATGGCCACCAGCGCCAGCGGGTTGGACGCGGGCGCCTGCTTGGCAATATAATCATGGGACACGGTACTGACCGATTTCGCCGCCGTTTCGTTACGGATCAGGCCCCCATACGAACGCGTGCGCGTGACACGCAGCTGTTCACCCGCGCCGGTGGCATTGATGCCCGTATTGACTGTCGTGCCCCCCGCCCTGGCAGCCTTCGTCGCGCCACCGGATGCAGTCGTCGCCTTTGCATTGACAGGATTTTTTTGCACGACATCGGCCGCATGGGCCATGTGCAGACGCAGTCCATTAGTCAGGAATGTTGATGACAGTATCATACATACAGTCAAGCCAGTCGAACGTCTGCGCATACTGCCCCCTTAAAAATCATGACAGGAAAATATCTGATTGCATCAGCAACACGCGTCATGCCCGTGTCTGCTGACTTTTCCGGCCCGGGGCCGGCTGCATAACCACATGTATGTACAAGCAGAGATAACATCGTTGTATTATTGTGGTCCCGTAATGGCAAGGCAACAGAATTCCTACATTCCAGACGTCTCTATATGGGCTGTCCATACATTTATCGGGACATGTTGCATTTTAGCAATTATTCTGACTGTTATATCACCATTCGCTGCAATACTTGCCACAAACATTCAGGGCTGCTGTCGCGCCAGCAACAGCAGCCCTGATAAAAAAACCTTATACCAACCGTTGATTGCTATAACCCATGAGCCCAATTGCGCAGTCCGATTGACATGATGCGCCATGGTTGATTGACGAGCTGGTTCCAGGCATGGCAGGCGATATCAACGATATCGTCATAGGTTCTGAAGATCCTGTTTGAGAGCCATGTATTGCGCAGGAACTGCCAGAGATTTTCCACCGGGTTCAGTTCAGGAGCCCGGGGAGGCAGCGGGAGAATGGTGATATTGTAGGGAACATCCAGCTTCTGACTGGTATGCCATGCGGCCTGATCCACAATGAGGACGGCGTGAGCGCCCTGCGCGACCGTGCGTGAAATCTCCGCGAGATGGAGCTGCATGCCGTGCAGGTTGCAGACAGGGAGCACGAGG
>NZ_CADP01000089.1 GCF_000285295.1 Komagataeibacter europaeus LMG 18890
CCTGCTTTACGTAACGCATATCAATGACTTATTAGACGGCCTTTTTCTTCCTGCCGCGTTTGGCAGGTTGCTGCGGCTGCTCATTTTGACGTGCCGAGAGTGAGGTAATATCGCGCCCTAGTCCAAGTTCTTTGGCCAGTTCCGACCGGCGGGCCGCGTAGTTGGGTGCAACCATCGGGTAATGCTCCGGTAGCCCCCATTTTATCCGATATTCGGTTGGCGTCATGCCATAGGTCGCCTGCAAATGGCGTTTCAGCATTTTCAGCTTCCTGCCGTCCTCAAGACAGATAATGTAATCTGGAAATACCGACCGCTTAATGGGGACGGCAGGTGTTGGCTGGTCTGGTGCGTGT
The DNA here is from genome assembly GCF_000285295.1 of Komagataeibacter europaeus LMG 18890. Taxonomy (GTDB): domain Bacteria; phylum Pseudomonadota; class Alphaproteobacteria; order Acetobacterales; family Acetobacteraceae; genus Komagataeibacter; species Komagataeibacter europaeus. The sequence continues at coordinate 354 of NZ_CADP01000089.1, forward strand.
TCCTGCTTCGGAGAAATGGCCTCGTAAACCTTGCCGATCAGGCTTGGTAGTTCATGAGCCTCAATTTCGTTTTGTGAAACATACGCGGCCACCATCTGCGTTGTCATGGTCAACCGTTTGGATAGTTCTTCGCCCATCATCTATTCCTTAAAGACTGTCATTATCCTATAAATATATGACCCGGTTATGGGTAACAATCGCATGTTTTCATGAGACTTATTCCGGCGACGGCCCCTCGGGGGGCCTAGCATTGGGGGGCGGTTATACTTCCTGGTCCTGTCCCCGTAATCCACCCGGCGTCAGCCGGGCGCAGCGTAGCGGAGCAGACTATAAACAGGCGGAAAGGCGGCTATAGGGTCCAGCCAAGGGAGCCTGTTTATAGTCTGTGGTTTACGGCGGGCAGGATCAGGCCCGCTTTTGAAGCGTCCTACGGCGTCAGAAATATAGTCAAAAGTGATCGACTTTTGACCCTATTTTTTGATACATCTTTAATGACGGTTCTCCTAGCTATCTCCTAGTGTGTCAAAACCGACCGTTTTTGAAAGGATCTGTCATGGCCATAATGTCGTGGCGAGCGATACTTAGCTTTCTGTTCCTGGCGTCAACGGCAGGCACGGCGCTGGCCCTCTATGTGGGGGTATGGAACAATTATACCGCGCTCGTGGCATGTGTCTTTGGCGGCATTACCATAGCGACCATCGAGACAATGGCGACGCAAACCAAAACATGCCCCAGCATCTTCGGCGTGTGTACTGCGGTCGCAATCCTCGCCTGCGCTGTTGAGGTCAATCACATGATGGCCTCGCCTGCGATGAAGGCGCTGAATCTTACCGCTGCCGTGGTGGCAATTTTTGCTGCATTGCAGTTCTCCCACCGGACGGATCAATAAGTTGCAGAAAGAATAATTCCCATGAGTAGATACAATTTATCGCCCAACAAAGAATATGCTGATTTGATCGTCACCGTGGGATGGGATGCACCTATGCAGACCTATTTCGGCCAGGTAGCCGATCCAGATGCAGACGGCGAAGACGACGATCTTGTACTATGGGTAGGCACTGCATCACACGAGATTCCGACCATAGACCGACTTGCAGAACTGGTGAGCGATTACGCTGTAATTGCCATGGATGTTCGTGAAAAACTCCATGCTGATTATGTGGCTTCTCTTGATAGAGGACCGACGCCCTTACAGCGGTTCGGGCGGACATTCTTCAAATGAAATTTGGCTATGCCCGCATTTCTCGTTCTGAAAGCCAGGATGTAGATATGCAGTTGAGGGCGCTAGAGAAAGAAGGCTGCGAGCGGATCTTTCAGGACACGGGAAGCGGTAAGAATATGAGCCGATCCGAACTAAAGCGCCTGCTAGACTACGTGCGTCAACACGATGAAATTATTGTCTGGCGTCTGGATAGACTGACGCGAAGCCTGATTGACCTAGTGACACTTACTGACACGCTGGGACAGAAAGGCGTTGCTTTACGCTCAATTACAGAACCGATTTATAATACCAACGGTCCCACGGGAAAGGCGGTATTGCAGATTATGGCCGTCATGGCCGAATTTGAGCGCAACGTGATCGTAGAGCGAACGCAGGCAGGGCTTAGGGCCGCGCGGGAACGCGGGCAACGACTTGGCCGCCCTTCGGCCCTGACCAGGGATCAGGTCGCATACATGAATCAGGAAGTCGATGCAGGCCGCCTATCACTGGTCCAAGCTGCTACGCTATTCGGCGTCAGCCGTTCAACCGTTCAAAGGGCACGCAGAGACAGCCAACGCAAGACCGACCATTAACGGGATTTTAACTGATCGTTCCAGTCGGCATGACGTAGGGGCCGCAAGCGGCGAACAGGCACGTTCAGCATATCCCCTATCATGGCTGCATAGCGGTCTCCGGCTGCATTGGCGTCGGTCGCCGCTACAACGTCCCGCAGGGTCTCTCCTAGCTGACAAATCACACGGGCGGTAAGAGGCCCCATTCCACCGCCAGTAGATACATACAGCGTGTCGGATCTCTTACCTTCCAAAGTGGCCAGGCTCATGCTGTCTATCGCCGCCTCTGTGATAGCAAGGCGCGTGTACCCACTGTCGGCCCAGGCGAAGCGGAACAATGCCTTTTCCCCACCCTTACAGAAAGCGGATTTCATGTTGGGACCACGCATTTCCCATCCGGTCATGGTTCGCTCAACATCACAATGAGCCGCCCACATTGTTCCGTATGGCCCTTCCGCGAGTACAGCCGCATCGACGGCCCGCCGCACGGTTGCTACCGGCAGGCGTCGTTCTTTGGTGAGATAGCGCCAAGCCGCAGATTGCGGATCTGGCATTTGCCGAGACTTCCACCGATCCACCAGGTTCAAACCATTCTGCGCTGGGGCCGATGGACGGACGGCGGCGGGAAGTGCGGGCGCAATTCCGGCCAGCTTGCGTAAACGCACCCGTGCCCGACCGAAATTCTCCCCTCGGTAAAGATACTGCACCAGGCCGAACACATCACCCTTGACCTGATTTTCCAGCGGCGCAAACCAGCCTCGTCCGTGATTGTTCACGATGATGATTTGATGCCCGTCTGCCCCTGACTTACGGACGTATTTCCAAACGTGGTTGCTGCTTTCGCCCGGATAAAGCGTAAAGCCATCACGTTCCAAGAGCGTGCGGCAATCCACATTGTCACGCAGGTATGTAATCTCTTGATCGGACATGACTCTATATTACCCGCTTTACGTAAAGCGTGCAATCGTGCTTTACGTAACGCAATAAGGTGGAATTACCGGCTGGGCCGCGTCCACTGACGCAACCAATCGCGTAAAGCCTTTTTCATTTCCCCAATATCTTCGGAAACCACCCCATCCGGGGTGTAGGGAGAATGTTCAGGCTTCGGCAAGGGAAACACCTGCTTTTTTGATGCTGCGGCCACCTGGGGAAAAGGGTCAATCCCCACTTGCACGGTTAAGGCGGCCAGGCTTTCTACAAAGCAGGCTGGTCGTTCATTCACGTTGGCGCATACATAGGCCCCGCCACCTTTCTTGGTCGGCAGATATACGGCCTTCCACGTAAACGCAGGCACGAAAACATGGTCAGGACCAATCGTGTCAATCTCGGCGTCATAGCCTGGTCCGGTTACGATCAGCAGTTCCCCGACCTGCAAGGCCAGGTCTCGTACGGCCATTTCCACCCCGGCCCATATCCCCCGGTTGAGCGCCGGGGTTTGAGGCACGATATTGCTAAGATAGAATGTCTGCGCCTGTGTTTGCCTGTCTGGTTCGTCTCCCGATGGGGTCATGTGGCCTCTATCGAAACCAGACCGGCGATAATCCTCTAGGGTCGCATCTTGGTCGTAGGGTAAACGCGGATCTGGCTGAAACTGCCCTTGCCGCTGGATGCCTGCCGCCAGTCGGACGTTCTCACTGGTCAGCCTCTCGGCTGACCACAATGGGCCGTGGGTAATGGATGAATACAAGACGCTATAATGGCCATTGCATAGAAACGTCGTACCCGCCTGCATTTTGGCATTGACGATCTGCGGCGTAGGATCTGAATAGCAACCGGCGTGCGCCGGTCCAGTTAGGAATATGATGGTGCTGGCTATCGCCAGCACAGGCATACCCTTCCACATTGGATTTCCCCTAAAAAAAAGCCGCCCTGGGGGCGGCTTCATCTGTCATGCAGCGCCCGTGCCTTAGCTTTTGCACTCTTGGGGCGAAAGAGAAGGTGAGGGCTGGGTTACGCCCGTGGCCGGAATGGTTGGACTGGTTACAACGGGCGTTACCGGCGGCGTCGTCCCGTAAAGGTTTGCCGCTCGGATACGACCCGGGTTGAGGTCCAAGTGAACCTCGTTGGCCGGTTCCAGGTGCAGGCGTGGATCTGTCTGTTCTCCACACCCAGCCAATGCCAACAGCACCGGCAGGCCGATTAGAACTCGCTTCTTCATCGTGCGGCTCCTGCCCAACGGTAGGTGTCTGCCGACCCTGCCCATGTGTATGTAATAGCGTGGTGGTCGGCATCCACCACGATAGCGGTACGCGATCCGCCAATAAGGATCAGAGCCCGCGCGATGGTTGTAATTTCTGGCCGCAAAGACAAAGGCGAGGGCGGCTTTTCAGCTATTTCTCGTGCCTCTGGTCCACAGTTTGGGCAATCCACTACCAGATGATACCCGGTCGGTCGCAGGATGTATTCTGCGGCCTCCTGTACGGTCTTTGCGCTTTTGGGATACTCAAGCCGGGTAACAGTGGTCATGCTGCTGACAGTGGGCAGCGGCTCCGGCTTCTGGTGAGCGCAGGCCGCCAGGGCAAATATGGAAAGAAGGGCGATGCGTTTCATTTTGTCGCCCCCTTGTACGAGACATTGGTAAGCTGAAAATTGTCCGTTGCCCGCCACTCTGGCGCGAACTGCTCACGGTTGAAAAAAATATGGATGGGGACATGGCCCGCACGCACGGTCGTAGTGGGTCGCAGGTTCATGTACTGCTGCAAGGTATTCTGTCCGCCTTGCTGGATTTCTTCGGCCCCTTCCTGACCGACCGTATTAAACGTGTTCGATTTCTGTGTGATGTTGGATAGGATCGACGGAATGGATTGCAATCCGGCCAGACCGATAGCGGCCCCCAGCATGGGGGCAATATGATAGTTCGTCTTGTCTCCCACCCCGTTGATACCGAAGCGGTCAAGCACGTTCTGCCCGCGTATGCGCATTGATCCGCCATCAGGACGGGTGATGTAGAGCGGCACGAATGTTATCCGGTTGCTGATAACCGAATTTGTGCCACCCCCGATCCCCATAATCTGCCCGGTGACGATGGAACCTGCCGGGAAAAGCACATGCTGCCTGTCAATAGAAAGGATCGGCTGGGTGAGTTCTCCCTTGAAAGGACCAGGATGATCGCTGTTCGCAGTCATTTCGAGCGTGCCGGTAGCCATATATCCCACAGGGATTTTATAGCGGTCTCCGATTTTGCCGGGTGTGAAATCGTCCGTATCTTGTGATGCTTTCTCAAGCCGCTGTTTAAGGCGAACCTTCCTCTTTCCTGCTTTGGTGTCGGGCTGGTCGTCGTCGTCGTCGTCGTCGTCCTGCTGGGCCTGTTCATCCTGGCTGTTGGTCTGCCCGCCTGCTGCAAGATCACTTGCGGTTACAAGTGGCTCGCCTGTCTGCTCCTGCCATTGAGCATTAAGACGGGCGATGCCTTCCTTGAGCCGGGCACCGTTGGCCAGCATGGCGGCAGGGACCGGCTTGGATGCAATCGCGCCGCTGGGAAAGGCCATCTGTGCCATAGCCGGAATAGGCAGAGGCATTAGCATGAGGGCAGCAAAAATGCTCTTTATCGGTTTCATTGTGCTGCTGCCTCCCGCTCCCGGCGTGCAAGCATGTCCTGCTGGCGCTGCCGGATTTCCTCTAATCTCTGCTGTAGCTGTGCCTGTCGGATGCGGCTTGCTTCCCGCTGCTGTGCCGCATAGCTGTCGTCAAAAGTGGCTGGCCGGTTGCGGGGAACGGCCCCATTACCGTTGCCGCCGTTGGCGTTGTTGGCCTGCTGGCCTGGGGGTAGAGTGTTGATTCCCTGATCCCAGGTTTGCGTCTGCTTCCAGCCCTGCTTCACATAGCTAATGTCCGACTGATCTTCATTAGGTCCGACCTGGACCACGCCGGTTCCTTGGCCTTGGCCTTGTGGCTTCCCCTGTGGATTGGCAATGGCTTCTTGTGCCGCGTGCGCCGCCCGTTCCCTTTCTTCTTCCTGCACCTGCTGCTGGTAGGCTTTCAGGTCGAACGCGGAATTGTTCTGTTCAATGGGTTTGGGCTGCGCCTGCTGGTCGTGATGGCGCTTATTGGGGCCATGAATCACGATGATAAGCATGAGCAACGCCACAGCGGACAGGCCAACAACCATGATCTTCTTGGTGTGATCTGTAGCTTTCAGCTTATCCTTTAGCTTCACCAAAGATGCTGGACGATGAATCCGCGCGGTGTTGGGCTGCTGCTCGTTGTTCGGTTCCGTGGTCATGGTCAGCCACCCCGCACGATACGGATACGGTTGGTCCCTAGCCTGACGTTAATACGGTCATACAGGCCCGGAATCACATAGATACCCGTCATATCGTCGTAATCGGACTGTACCGCCACGTCCTGACCATCATGAGAACCAGTGATAACCGGCACGCCGTATCCGCTCTGATAGACGCGGACATAGGTGGTTTCCCCATCGTCATAGACAGACGGAATGAGCCGGTGGTTTTTCCATGTGTAGGCAGTATGGAGGGAATGCTGAAACTGCTTAATGCGGTCTTCGGCCTGCTGAATAACCTGCGACCGCATGGCGTCAAACTGCTTCTGATATGCAGCCTGTTCGTCAGCGTGCCGCTTTGCCTCGGACGCACGCCACGCGGCAGCGGCAGCGGCTTTCTGCTTGCGTGCTTCCTCGGCGGCCTGCTGCGCCTGGGCAAGCTGTTCGGGCGTTAGCGAACTCGCATTGGGAGAGAGGAAAGGATACGGCACGACCAGGTAGCAGGGCGTGGAATTGGGAACGCTCTGCACCGTGAAGTCGTATCTGCGTCCATCGACCATCGACACCGATAGGCCAACCTTGTCGGCCATATTGGTATCCTGATTAGGACGGACCCACAGATCATTGCCGTGGTGTTCTTCTGTCCACAGTTTCGTGGAAATCATCGCATGGGCAAGAGGCAGCGGGAAAATCAGGTGAGCCGATACATTCACCGATGCGTTAAATTCCCGCGTGATGCCCTGCGGCATCAGGAGCGGCGTACAGGCTTTCACCGTATTGATCGGGGCATCTGCTGCCCCGGTCTGCTGCGGGGCACCCACAGGGGCAGGAGCGGGGGCAGGGGCAGGGGCAGGAGCCGCATACGGATTAGGGACCGTGCCGGACATGGCCGCTTTCTGCTGGTCTGTCAGGCGGGGAGACTGCGCATGGCTATAAGCCGTGGATGCCATGAGCAATCCGATAGCAATAACAAACTTTTTCATGGCATTAATGTTCCTGTGAAAGCGCAGTAACGATGTGGCTGGAAAGGATCTCGACGCCAGGGCCGTTTTCCTTCAACTGCTGCCAGTCGTGTTGTAATTGTGCGAGCGGTACCAGTCGCCATGTCAGTTTGACAATCTTCTGTTCGTCGGGTCGTGTGCCGTCCAAATAATGCTGTGTTACATACACAGTAGAATCTACGATAATCGAACTACGGTTCGCGGCATCGGGATTTACCATTGTGCTGTGATCTATGGCCTTAATGACGATGGAATACTCTCCACCATTGCCATTTGCTTCAAAGTCGGTTGCTTCCTTCGCGGCTGCGCCGTCTGCCAGCCATTCCCGACGCAACGTGGGCGACATGAACAATGCCGCCAGCCCGTAATCGGAAACAATGGTGCTGCGAATATGCCGATAGCGATGCTCCACAAAATTGATAAGCGCCGTGTTAATGAACGGCTCAAAAAACCTGTTTGGATTTCCGCCATCACTCCAAAGCTGTGCATCGCTGCGGCCATCTGGCTGCACCTTTACCCACGCGATCCGTACGTCATTGGCATAGCGATCGTCCGCACGCCGCCACCCTAAGCCGGAAATAATCAGCGCACCGATCAGACCGAAGGTTGAAAGCCGCCAGAAATTGAGTTCGGCCTTAGCCGTGGCCAATTCCCGCTGGCTGCGCTTGCCTCGCAATATCTGGATCTGTTCGTGCGTTTCCGTGTCGATTACGCCGCCATCAGGCGGCATTTCGACGGGTTTCGCGGTCATTCTTGCCCGCGTCACTGATCTGATAACTGATTGAAACATGGTGAGCCTCATGTGTTACAGGGCGATGGCACTCATAATTGCCGCACCCGCTGCCTTGCCGCCTTTGGCAACCATTTGCGAAGCGTCGATGTTCTGTGAACCAGTCAACATCGAGGTGAGGACGCCCGCAAAAAACAGTAGAGCCAAAGAACAAAGGGCCATAGCAGACAGAATAAGAAAGCTAAGGGTATCGTTGGAGTCCAACGTAACCAGACCTTTTCCAAGACCACCAAAATCTGCCTGATAGTCAAATACTGCCGCGAATAACAGGCAGATAATAACGATACATACCCTCGAAACGAACGCAAATAGCGACGCCCAAAAGAGCATTTTAAGCCATCCGTTGAATACAAAACTGACTGACTCATGAAAAACAAATACAAAAGCCAATGGACCGACGATAACGGCAACCGCCGCAACCAGTGCAGGCCAGATACAGCAGAACAAAGCCGCAGCAAATAGAATGATCTCAAACAACATGAACATGCAGTTACAAGCAAAGGCGGCCAATCCCATGCTAAACAAGTTCCCATCCACAAACTGAAACTTCGCCCATACTGCAAGAATATATTGGGCAGGCTGCATGATGCCACTGTCGCCCATAGCTTGTTTCTGCACTAGCAGTCCTAGATATTGGCCGCCATTAACGATACCATATGTCCACCCTCCATAAGTGGAGTAAAGGGCAGTCACAATAATTCCGGTAATCAGAACATTAATGATGCCAACATATGGATCGTTGAATACTGCCATTCTCCCGGTAGTTTCTACCAGCTTGCAGACCCACGCGCCTAATAGTATTGCCCTACACCATGATGTATAAGTACTTGAACTTGATATATCGTAACTTGATCCCAGCGTTTCCGTAACTCGCGTCTGAATGTTGAGTAGGGCTGCCTGGATATGCGAGGTCATAAAGCCCGGCGTACTCAAATCAGTCTGGGTAATTGCAGCGTGTGCCTGCCCTGCATAGCAAATGCCGACCCCGATTAGAGCCGATAGGATTACAAGATTCCGGCGCATCGAACTACTGCCCTCCCTTGCTAAGATCCAGCAAGGGCGGCAGGCCACCTTTTGCATTGATAAGCTGTCGAATGAAATTAACGTCCAACTGGACCATTTCATACGTGATTTCGCCCGTTTCGGCAGGGTATGAGCCTACCATGCGCACCCGCCCATACAGGCCATTCAGGCGCTTGATCTGTGCGTTCAAGTCACTGACTGACATGCTGCCATAGTGCTTCTGCACGTAGGCCATTGTGCCCGGCATGTTGCCGCCATTCCGATATTCCGCGAACACTTCCTTTCGGCAGTTCATTTCACGAATAATCGTCAGGTGATGTTCACGGCATCGGCTCCTTTGCTCTGCCTTCATCTCCGTTTCCGTGGCTTTCCACGCCGGGTCGATATACGGCACGCCTTGAGCATGGGCACTCCGGCCCGCGCCCCCGATGGCAACGGCTCCCAGCACAACAAGAGAAACGGCTTTCAGGGTATTTTTCATTGGCTGCTCTCCGTGAAAGCCTGCACCCGTTGCAGGGATTGCAGATTTTTTTCGGCTATGGTGTTTTCGATTTCGAGCCGTTCAATCTTCGTTTGCAGTTCATTGTCTGCCGTGACCTGTTGCAGCCGTAAGGCCATATCGTTCTGGTGCATCTGCGTGCTGCTCTGCACCACAAGCTGCTGGGTGGCCGCCCCAAGATCATTGTCTGTCAGGTCATTGGCCCGCTCGTCCTGATCCTGCATCAACGCAGCGGTGTCCTGGCGCTCCCGATCTACAGCCGTGAGGGCATTGGAATACTGCATGACCTGGTTGGTATCCCGGTTCATGCGATCATACCCGCCGTCAGACGGCGAAGCGGAAGACATGCCAAAGATGCTGCCAATCTGGTATTGGGCACTGTTGCCAGTGCCAGGCAGATAGTAGCTGTCCGATAGGAGGCTGCGGGCACGCGAAACAAAGTTTTCAAACGGATCTATGGAATAGAGCGGGTTTAATTCCATGACGCCGTTATTGAATGACTGGTAATTATCGAGATTAAACCCCGAAAGCCCCAGCATATTTTCAAGGCCCTGCGCGTTCTGCAATTCTTGTGCGAATTGCTCGCCCTGCATGTAATACTGCTCGCCCTGCTGATAATACTGCTCACCTTGCATAAGGTACTGCTTGGCCGCTTCAAGGTAGCTAAGGTCCGTATTAAGCTGGGTCTTTATGTCGGACGTAAGCACCTGGGCATGGGCGTTGCCGGAAACAGCCATGATACTCATGGCCGCACCGGCCATAAGCACCGTGCGAACGTGCTTCATCACACTTCCTCCTTCTCTTTTGCCCTTATACCAACGGTTATGGGCACTGACCTGTGTGAGCCCACTTTCTAAGACCGATGGATCGAATGGTGTCAGGCAAGGCGGCAAGATTATTCCAAGCGGAACAGGCAGCGTCGATGATGTGCTCGATGCCGTCGAAGACGGTATTGGCCAGCCAGTTGGCGCGCAGGAACTGCCAGATATTCTCGACCGGGTTTAGTTCGGGAGCACGGGACGGCAGGAAGATCAGGCTGACGTTGCGCGGCAGTCTGAGTTTGGGTGTCGTATGCCAGCCGGCACGATCGAGCAGGACGACGGCATGCGCTCCGCGTGCGACGCAGCGTGAGATTTCCTCGATATGCAGTTGCATGCTGGCCGTGCCGGTAAACGGCAACACCAGGCCTGCCGCCTTGCCGAGTGC
>NZ_CADP01000088.1 GCF_000285295.1 Komagataeibacter europaeus LMG 18890
ACAGCATCTCCTGTGTCAGGCGGGCTTTCTGTCCCCCGCCATGACGATCCACAAGGCCATCCGGGCCATCCGCATTGAAACGCAGCACCCAGTCACGGATACTCTGACGGTCTGTCCCCGCAAGCAGGGCCGCCTCGCCGCGCGAGGCGCCATCATAAATCGCCGCAAGCGCCAACAGGCGACGCGACTGACCCGCATGCCGGCTTCTGCGCGCAAGGCGTCGCAACTCCGAACTATCATGATCGTCACGCAGGGATAGAGGGCTGCCCATCCAGAATGCCTCCTTCAGAGAATGGTCTGCATCCTATGAATCACATTTTTAAACCGATGGGTACCCCGTGAGTCAGGCCAAACAATGGTTGGTATTATGCCACGGCAGACTTGGTCAGGATTGTTTACGGTAATATGATAGGTTGCCGTGCGCCAGCGTACCGTTGCCGTGAACCCGGGCCATTCATGGGGGATACACGGGGCGACCAGAAGTTGCGTGCCATGAATGCGCAGGCCGAGGATGGTTTCGGTCCCCACGCGCTGCATCCACCCGGCCGATCCGGTATACCACGACCATCCCCCCCGGCCCACATGGGGCGGGCGTAAATAGATGTCGGCCGCGACCACATAGGGTTCCAGCCTGTAACGGGCCACGCCTTCGGGTTTGCCCGTGTGGTTGATCGGGTTCAGCATATGGAACAGGCCGTGGGCGCGATCGCCGTCGCCCAGTACCGCCATGGCCATGGTGGTCCACAGGGCGGCATGGGTGTACTGGCCGCCATTTTCGCGTATGCCGGGTGGGTAGCTGCGGATATAGCCCGGATCGGGACCGATGGCGTCAAATGGCGGCGTCAGGACAAGGACCAGCCCCTCATCAGGCCGGACAAGCCGCGCCATGGCCGATCGCATGGCATGTTCCGCCCGTTCGGGCAGTGCGACACCGGACAGCACGGACCATGACTGTGAAATTGCGTCGATCTGGCATTCCGTGCTGGCGTGGGAACCAAGGGGCGTGCCATCGTCAAAATAGGCACGCAGGTACCAGTCGCCATCCCATGTGGCTTCCAGCGCCGTGGCAAGGGCGCTGGCGTGGTCCTGCCACGCCTGCGCGCGGGCATCATCGCCGCGTGCGCGCGCCAGCGGGATGAAGGTCATCAGCGCGTCATGCAGGAACCAGCCCAGCCATACGCTTTCGCCACGCCCCTGTTCGCCCACGCGGTTCATGCCGTCGTTCCAGTCACCCGTGCCCATGAGCGGCAGGCCGTGCGCGCCGACAGCAAGGCTGTGATCCAGCGCGCGGGCGCAATGTTCGAACAGTGTGCCGCTCTGCTCTGAAATCGCGGGGATTATGAAACGGTCATGCTCGGTAATGGGCAGTTCGGGCGCCTGCAGGAAGGGGATGCGTTCATCCAGCACGCCCGTATCGCCGGATGTCGCGACATAATGCGCCACCGTGTGCGCCAGCCACGCGCAGTCATCGGAAATATGGGTCCGCACGCCCGCGCCCGTGTTGGGCAGCCACCAGTGCTGCACATCCCCTTCGACAAACTGCCGGGACGCGGCGCGCAGCAGGTGCGCGCGCACGCGGGCGGGACAGGACAGGGTCAGCGCCATGCCGTCCTGCAGCTGGTCACGGAAGCCGTATGCCCCGCTGGCCTGGTAAAACCCGGCCCGTGCCTGCACCCGGCTGGCCAGTGACTGGTACAGCAGCCAGCCGTTGAGCATGATGTCCATCGTGCGGTCAGGGGTCCGGACCTGTATCGCACCCGTTACCGTGTCCCAGTGCTGCGTGACGGCTGCCAGCACATGGTCAGGATTGGCGGTGCGGTACTGGGCAATCAGGCTGCGGGCGTGCTCGGCATCCATGCCTTCACCCAGCAGGAACATGATTTCCGCCCGTCCACCCGGTGGCAGGGTCACCATGGTCTGCACCACGCCGCACGGGTCCAGCCCGGCCCCCGTCGCCCCCTGCACGCCACCGGCATGGGTGAAGGCAAGGGGATGGTCCATGGTGCCGTTGGGACCGATGAAGGCCGCGCGGTCACCGGAAGTGGCGGTCAGGTAGCCGCCGATATCGGCAAAGGCGACGCGGTCCGCATATGTGGCATTCCAGCGGTTACGGGCGAACAGCGCACCGGTTTCCCCGTCATGTTCGGTCATGACAAAGGGGGCGGCCGTACTGCGTGCCGCCCCCAGCACCCATTCAACATAGGCGGTGACGGACAGGGTGCGCGGCTGGTCCGACTGGTTATGCAGCTGTATGCGCGTGATCTTGACCGGGTCCGATACCGGCACGTACTGCAGCAGGCAACTGGCGATCCCATGCGCCACGCGCTCCAGGCGCGTATGGCCGCGTCCGTGGCGGGTGACATAGGTGGCCGTGGCGTCACGCCGGGTGGCGGCGGTGGGACACCACAGGGCACCGGTGTCCTCGTCACGGAAATAGAAGACTTCGCCCGCGTGGTCACTGACCGGGTCGTTCGACCATGGCGTGATCTGGTGTTCGCGGCTATTGCCCGACCACGTATAGCCGCTGCCTTCGGCCGAGACCTGGAAGCCGAATGTGTCATTGGTGATCACGTTGATCCATGGCGCGGGCGTGGTCTGGCCGGGACCAAGAACGATCACGTATTCCTGTCCGTTTCTGGCAAAGCCGCCATGGCCGTTGAACAGTTCCAGTTCGGGCACCGGCGGCACGTCAGATCCCGAAGGCGGCGGCGGGACCGCGGGCGGGGCAGGCGGGAACTGTCGCGTCCGTGGCCTTTCCCCCTGGTCAAGCTGTGCTGTCAGCGTGTGGTCCGCATCCAGCACCACGCGGGCCACCGATATGATCAGGTGGCGCACGGCGGGCGTAATCAGGTCGGCGCGCAGCACGCGCACGGATCCCGCGGTCCCTGCCGTGCGGGGGGCCGCGCGGACAAGCTGGTCCAGCGATGCCTGCAGGTCCTGCAGGTAGGAAGACGGGTGTTCGTTAAGGATGACAAGATCCACCGCCAGTTGCTTGAGCCGGAAATATTCATGCGCCAGCAGCAGGACGCGCACGATGTCCGTGCCGGAATTTTCGCGCACGCGCAGCACGACAATCGGCAGGTCGCCCGAAATGCCCTGTTCCCACAACAGCGGCTGCGCGCCAGCCCCACGTGCGATCTGTGCGGAGGTGGCCCGCAGGCTGGGCGTTGCGAACACGATGTGCCCCGCCAGCCGCTGGAACAGATCCGCCATGGCGGGGGAGACATCCAGGTGGCGCAACTGCACCTGCGCCTGCGTCCACGCCAGCGTGCGCACGCGATCGAATGCGGCATGGTCCTGATGCGTGTCGATCAGGTCCAGCAGGGCCGCACGGCTGGGGGCGACCATGGTCCAGAACGTGACGCGCGCCATGGCGCCGGGGCGGATGGATGCCCGCGCGCGGATGGCGAGGAGCGCGTCCAGCACCGTCCCGGTCGTGCCGGACAGGGGGGCATGCGTGGCCATGGCGGCGGGATGGCGTGCGTTATGCCTGCGGCCGATGAAGCGGGCGCGGTCCGTCTCGATCTCGATGGGACCGTCACACAGGACCAGATGGGCGACCCATATTTCCGGCTCGTCTCCCGTGCGCCTGCGGCGCGTGGCGATCAGGGCGCGGGACTGGGGAATATATTCGGTCTGCACGAACAGCTTGGTAAAGGCGGGATGGGCAAGATCGGCATTCTGCGCCAGCAGCGCCAGTTCGGCACAGGACGTGATATCGATATCCAGCGTCTCGCCGCCCGCGTTGAAGACCGAGACCTGTCGCGCTTCCGCATCGTCCTCGGCTGATACCAGTACGTCCAGCGTGGTGGTGACCGTCCCGTCACGGCGGGCGAATTCGGCGCGGTCTTCATGAAAGACCACGGCATATTCATCGGGGATGGTGTCGGTGGGTTGCAGCCCTGCTGACCACAGGCGGCCTGTCCTGCGGTTGCGGATGTACAGGTACTGACCGTATTCATCCCGTGTTGCATCCTCGCGCCAGCGCGTGATTGCCTGCCCCTGCCACCGGCTGTAGCCCGATCCCGCCGCCGTCAGCATGACCGTGTAACGCCCGTTGGACAGTAGGTGCGTGACCGGGCCACCCATGTCGGCGCGGTCCACGTAACGCCCCGCAGGGGTTGCCAGGGTGGGAACGGGGGCATGGGTATCGTCCTCGGACGGCAGGGGGCGGGCGACGGCGCCGGTGCGGGGCGCGCGTTCCTGCAGCAGCAGTTCGGCCGAGGCAATGACCGGGTCATCATGGAAGCGCGCGCGCATGATGCCATTCATGACCGTATCGGCCACCGCAAGGATGGACATGCCCTGATGATGGGCCATGTAGGCGCGGATGATCGCGACGCGCTGGTCGTCGGGCACGCGGTCGGGGGTATAGTCCAGCGCTTCATACAGGCCGTACCGCCCCAGCGCCCCGGTTCTTTCTAGTGTATGCAGGTTGGCCACCGCTTTCTGCGGGTCGATCATGGCGGCCAGCATGGTGGCGTAGGGGGCGACCACCGTATCCAGCCCCAGCCCCCGTTTCAGCCCCAGTCCGGGAATGCCGAAATTGGAATACTGGTAGGTGTAGTCGAGATCGCGCGCATTATAAGCGGATTCCGATATGCCCCACGGAATGTCGCGGTCCTGTCCATAGGCGATCTGGCGCTGCACGATCAGCCTGTTGGTCTGTTCCAGCAGGCTGCCCATGGGGGCCCGCATGACCAGAGATGGCATGAGGTACTCGAACATGGACCCTGACCACGAAACCAGCGCCGCCCCGCTGCCCACCGGTGTGATGGACCGGCCAAGGCGGAACCAGTCATGGGCGGGCATGTCGCCCTTGGCAATGGCGAAGAACACCGCCAGCCGCGCCTCGGACGCCAGCAGGTCGTAGCAGTTGGCGTCCTGCGTATCTTCGGCCACAAGGTAGCCGATGGACAGCAGCTTGCGCGACGGGTTGCACAGGAAGGCGAAATCCATGTCCTGCGCCATGCGCCGCGCCTTCTGCGCCACGGTGTCCAGCCGTGCGCCCAGCGTTGCGTACAGGTCCGTGTCAAGGTCGCGCAGGTGGCTTTCCAGCGTGCGCATCGGGGCGGCGGCCCAGAACGTCTGTTCAGCAGCGTCCTGTCCGTCCTGACCCGATGACGGGGCAGGCATCGTCGCCACGTGATCCAGGACCGCGCCGGCCTGACGGTGCAGGGCGGACAGGGCCGCCATCGACCGGCTGGCGCCAGCGGACAGGACGGCATTCTTCAGTCCCGTCAGCAGCCGCAGCAACTGGCGCTGTGCCGGTGCATGGGTCACGCGCCTGCCGTTGTGGAAGGTCAGGTCGGCTATGGCGATATTAAGCGCATCCGTGACGCCCTCGCGCCATGTATCGATTTCCGGACCGCTTTCCAGCCACCGCTGGCACGCGCTGGACAGCGCGATGAGGTGGCCAGCCAGATTGCCGCTGTCAACACTGGAAATATAGACCGGATCAAGCGGGCGCAGGTCATCGGTGGCATACCAGTTGTAGAAATGCCCCCGGTAGCGCGCCATGGTTTCCAGCGTGGCAAAGGTCGCTTCCAGCCGGGCCACGGCATCGGCCAGGCCGATCCAGCCAAAATCCCGCGCACTGGCGCAGCACAGCAGATACAGGCCGATATTGGTGGGCGACGTGCGCCGGGCCAGGACGGGGGCCGGGTCTTCCTGAAAATTGTCCGGCGGCAGCATGTGGTCCGCAGGCGTGGTAAAGGTTTCAAAGAAACGCCACGTCCGGCGCGCGGTCATGCGCAGGATGCGGATATCAGTGCGCGAGGGGCGCGAACGCACGGCAACGACCGGCGTGCGGCTGGCCCACATCGCCACGGCGGGCGAAAGCGCCCACAGTGTCGCAACGGGCACGGACATGAACAGGCTCCATGGCGCCCAGATGACCGTGGCCATGACGCAGCCCCCACCCAGCAGGGGGGCGGTGGCCATCCGTCCGTAATATCCCGCAAGGCCCGAGCGCATGAGCCCCGCGATCTGGGCGGCGGGCACCCATTGCAGCAGGTGACGGCGCGTGATGAGCACGCGGACCAGCGTGCGGATGATCGCATCCGTCATGATGACGGCCTGATGGGCAAGGAAGGTGATGGTCAGGAAAGTCATCACCGCTGCCTCGGCGCTTTTCGCACCGATTACGCTGAGGTAGCTGCGCAGCGTTATCCATTCCCGCCGGGGCACGATATCGGGCAGCACCGGCAGGAACGCGGGCAGCGCCAGCGCCAGCAGGATGAAGGTTGTCCAGACCACGGCGGCATGGAACGGCAGCAGCCATCCCGCCACAAGTGTCGCCAGCGCCAGTGGCATGCACAGCGTGCGGCGCAGGTTGTCCAGCATCTTCCACCGCGCGATGCCCGAAAGCCGGGCACGGACGGGCACGCTGCGTGGCGGCAGGCTGGATACGATCCAAGGCAGCAACTGCCAGTCGCCCCGTGTCCAGCGATGCAGCCGCTGGGCCGCGACAAGGTAGTCGGTGGGGAATTCCTCCACTACCTCGATATCCGTCACCAGACCGGCACGGGCGAAAATGCCTTCGAACAGGTCATGGCTGAGCATGGTGGAATCCGGCACCCGCCGGGCCAGTGCCGCCTCGAAGGCATCGATATCGTATATGCCCTTGCCTGCGTATGATCCTTCGCCAAACATGTCCTGATACAGGTCGGACACGGCGGCGGAATAGGCGTCGATACCGCTGGCGCTGGCGAAAATGCGCTGGAACAGTGTGCTCTGGTGGCCCACGGGCAGTGATGGCGTCACCCGTGGCTGCAGGATCGCGTAGCCTTCATGCACCCGCCCCGATACCGGATCAAAGCGGGGCGTGTTGAGGGGATGGGCGATCTTGCCAATCAGGCGGCACACGGTTTCCAGCGGCAGGCGCGTATCGGCATCCAGCGTGATGACATAGCGTATGTCCGCGGGCAGGGCATGGGCAGGGGGCAGGAAGGTCGTGTCCACGGCCCCGCGCAGCAGGTGGTTGAGTTCATGCAGCTTGCCGCGCTTGCGCTCCCACCCCATCCACGCCCGTTCGCTTTCGCACCATACGCGCCTGCGGTGCAGCAGGTAGAAGCGCATGCCATGCGGGCCGTGCCCGTATTTCTGGTTGAGGCGTTCCATACCCGCGCGCGCCAGCGCCAGCAGGCGCTGGTCATCTGGCGCATCGGCGCTGTCATGGTCGGTCCAGTCGGTCAGCAGCGCGAAATGCACCGCGTCATCCCGCACGGTCAGGTAATGGACCTCCAGGCGGGCCAGCAGTTCGGCCACGGTTTTTTCCGTCGTCAGCAGCGCGGGCACGACCACCATGGTGCGCAGGTGCGCAGGAATGCCGTGCCGGAATTCCAGACTCGGCAGGGTGGTGGCATGCACCGCCTCCAGCGCCAGGCGGTTGACGCAGGCGACTGCTGCCTCCGAAACCGGTACGAAGGCCAGCAGGGGCAGCAGCCACGCGGTATTCATGCCGGTCTGCCATGTCAGCCACAGCGGAATGGCGATGAACAGCATGGTCAGCAGCGTGACCACGAGACTGTAGGCCGCGATCCCGTATGCGCAGAACCCCCTTACCATCCGGCGCGGCAGGGTGGGCCGGAAATGGATGGCGGCTTCCAGCGCGGGCCGTCCGGCCATGAGCAGGTAATAGCCCGGATCGGCGCGGCGTGGGTCATCCGTGCCCGTGGCCTGTGCGGCGCGCGCCATGGCTACCGCCTGTCCGGCTATGGCCATTTCGGTCAGGGTGCTGCCGCGGGCCAGATCCTCTATGGCCTTGCGATACAGGTCCCGGCTGGCGAAATCGGCCTGTGTAAAGCTGTCATACTCGGCAAAAAGCCGGTCGATGAGGCAGATGCGCCCGAACGCCTCGGTCCAGTCAAAACCCGCGATCAGTCGCAGGCTGGTGATGATGTTGCGTATGGTGGCGTTGAACGTGCCCTGTTCATGCAGGTCATCGCGCACTGCATTGTCAATGGTGGTGCCCCGGTCCGCCAGACGCTGCTCCAGCCAGACAAGGGCGGGATCCTTTTCGGGGTCCAGCCCACGCGAACGGTGGGCAAGCTGCGCCGTAAACGCATAGTTGAGGATACGCGGGTCAACAGCGGCCAGAAAGCCGGACATGGCGGCCTGCGTGCCCTTGCGGTAGGCATCAAGCTGGTCGGCCAGCTGGTCGGCCGCGCGCCTGCTGGCGTTATTGTCCATGATCGCGCCGACAACCCGGCGCAGGTTCTCGATCAGCACGATCCGCAGTGTGATCGAGACGGCCCACAGTTCCCCGATCGTAAGGGGCGTCACGCTCTGGTATGCCAGCAGGTAATTATACAGGATTTCAGGCTGCAGGTTGCTGTCGGTATGGGCGACCAGCGCCCATGTCACGCCAAAGACCCGGGGCAGTCCGGCAAAGGGGCCATTGGCCAGCTTGGGCAGGCGCGCGTAATAACCGGCGGGCAGGTCCAGATCCGTCTCGCGTATCTGCATGTCCACCAGCGCGTAATTGTCCGCCAGCCACTGGGCCGCAGGGGTAAGCTGTTTCCCGTTCTGGATATCCTGCGCGATCCGCGCGTCGGCGGCGCGCAGGAAGGCCCCGTTTTCAGCCAGCCGGCGTGACAGCGGCCGGCCGTACTCACGGCCATGCCCGTGGGGGACGACGGTCTGGGCGGCGGCAAGGCTGCGGGCATGGGCTTCCAGCCGTTCCATGCCAAAGATCTCGCTTTTCAGCGGGGCGAAGTCGTCTTCCCATATGGGTGGCGGTACCCGGCCCAGCAGGCGTGCCAGCCATGGGTGCCGTTTAGGCCAGAATGCACGGTCGGGCTGTGGGAAGGTGGTGGTCCCGTCCATATTCTGCTCCAGTTTCATGCACATCCGCGCCTGCGGGCAGGCGGCCGCCTGTGCTGGCGTTCATTTTCGGAAAAGGCTTTTCCTTGGCCGTGGCGCAGGGGGCGTGGGCCCGCGCAATATGGTTTCTGGCGCCGCGTCGGGCGGACGGGGCGGCGCCGCGCGGGGGGGCTGCGGCATGGGGGTTCCGTTGCGCGGGAAATGTCCCGGCGTATCGGGCGTGGCGGTCGGTTGCGTCCTGTCGGACGGCATGGGCTGGCCCGGCTGTGCGGGTTTTTGGGATGCACCCATCCTCTGTCCTCCTCTGTGCGGGGAATACGGGGGTGGTGTAGGGGTCATGTCAGCTTGTACGGGCATGGCGGCAGTCACGTGGGCCGGATTGCCGACAGCCTGTCATGAACGTGCCTGTCGGGGCTGCGTTGCATGCACATTCCACGTCTTTTATTGTATTTTTAAAATATCAATTCCGATTCCATAATGAAAAACATGCAAAGGGATGGAACGTCGGGAGAACTGTTTCGGGCAATACTGTATTTGGAAAAAACAGACCGCGCCGTTTGTGGTGGCGCGTCCGGGCATGGGCGCAGTCCCCTGCCGGCCGCCACGGGCGGGACGTATGATCGCCTGCGTCGCGCCATACCGGGGCGCGGAACCCGTGCGGGTCATGTTTTATTACAGTATACATTACCCCCGCGGCATCAGCGTAGGGCACCGACCCCGTCGTGACGCGTTACGGACAGGGGCCATGGCGAATGCCCGGCAACCTGACAGGTATGGCGCGCATGTCCAATGTAGGGCGGTTTGAATTCATCCTGCTGCTGATCGTCCTGATCGTGGGGCTGGAACTGGTGGCGCGCAAGCTGCGCCTGCCACCCGCGGCCGCACTGGTACTGGGGGGGATCGCCATTGCGCTGGTGCCCGGCGTGCCGGTGATCGGGATCGATCCCGATCTGGTGCTGATCGTATTCCTGCCACCGCTTCTGCTGGCGGGGGCGTATTTTTCCGTCTGGCATGCATTCCGGACGCATCTTCTGGGCATACTGCAGCTGGCGGTGGGCGGGGTTGCGTTCACCACGCTGGCCGTGGCTGTCGCGACGCGCTGGCTGATTCCGTTCATGCCGTGGGCGGCCTGCGTTGCCCTTGGCGCGATCGTCGCCCCGCCCGATGCGGTGGCGGCGAAGGCGGTGCTCAAGCACGTACCCCTGCCTGAACGGATGACGACGCTGCTGGAAGGCGAAAGCCTGCTGGATGACGCGGCCAGTCTGGTGATCTACCGTTTTGCCACGGTTGCTGTCATGACCGGCAGTTTCGGGGCCGTGCACGCCACGGTCACGTTTTTCTTCCTGGCGCTGGGTGGACTGGTGCTGGGCTGTGCGCTGGCATGGGTCTGGATCAGGCTGCTGGCACGGGTGCGTGACCGTATTCTCAGCATCACCATGACGCTGCTGCTGCCATGGGTGGCCGGGAGCAGGTCGGGGCGTCGGGCGTCATCACCACGGTCGTGGCCGGGCTGGTTCTGGGCTGGCGGCAGCATGACGTGTTCAGCGCCGACGAACGCCTGCGCTGGGCGGCGGTATGGGAAGTGCTGGTGTTCGTGCTGGAATCCCTTGTCTTCGTGCTGATCGGTATTTCGCTGCATGCCATCGTGCTGCGTCATATGGGCACGCCATGGGTGGCGCAGGACGTGTTCCGCCCGGTGGCGGGCATCGTGGCGGTGGTGCTGGTGTCACGGTTTGTCTGGATGCTGATGACCGACTTGCAGTTACCCATAAATTTTTTCTTCTGTAATTTGATAGGAGAGAGCACCTGTAACGATATCTGCCAGGCGAGACATTCCTCTCCAGATAACAGTTGTTCCGGGCGGAGCATCGGAAGCGCGATCAAGGTAACCACCCAGTCTGGCGACTGCCCGGATGTAAAAATCCAGGTCTGGTGAAGTGCTGAGTTTGCGTATGGGTGTGAACTGTTCGAGTATTTGGCGTTCCACATCTGTAAAAACGGTAGAAGGCGACGTCCCTGGTAATTCACGCCTGAGCATTGTTATCCATGAGATACGCCAGGCCACCACGCAGCATAAGGCGATACAGTTTGCGAGCCGGCCTGCGGTCGTTAGGCGGAGCTCTTCAAGCTT
>NZ_CADP01000087.1 GCF_000285295.1 Komagataeibacter europaeus LMG 18890
TTTTTTTACACAAGACACCGTTTATATGCAATTTTAAGCATCAATAAACGGTTTTGGACAACTCAGCAGGAATTTAATTCCAATGGCAGACCCGATCGGCGGCATGTGGCTTGCGCTGAAATATGATGCAGAGCCATTCGGCGGACTGGCTGTCAAAAGCCAGCTTGGAAGTCGCCGGTCGAGCAGTCATCATAATTTATACAGCATCGAGACGTATCCCGAAAACATGCGTCCGGCCGACACCGCAGCCGCGCATCTGCAGTTTCATCTGCGACACGAACCCACCAGCCTTGAGTTGCTGGCGCGCGTCTTTGCGAAGGCCGGACCAAGTTTTGTCCAGGAGTGGATAAACAGTGCACCGACCGGACAATATGCCAGACGGGCATCGTTTCTCTACGAATTCGTCACAGGACAAATGCTTGTGCCGCCAGTCGACCTTGGTGGCAACTACGTCCCCGCACTGGACGCATCTTTTCAGGTAACAGCTTCTCCAGACAAGATGAGCAACGTCAGCAGATGGCGCATCCGTGACAACATGCCCGGGAATCCCTTTTTTTGTCCCTTTATCCCGCTTTCCAGTCAACTCAAAATGGCTGCGGAGATGGACGTATCTGCCGGCTATGATGAACTGGTGCAGGAATTCGGCGAGAGCATGCTTGCCCGGGCCGCAGTGTGGCTGACAAATCGTGAAAGCAAGGCAAGTTTTACCATTGAAGGCGAGGAGCATCAACTTGACCGGATCCAGCGCTTCAGCCACGTACTCGCCACGAGAACCGGGCATGGGGCAGTCCCGCTGACAGATACTGACCTTGCCGAATTACAACGCAACATTCTCGGTGATGTCACAATAACCGAGCATTTTGGCTTGCGCCTGTCACCGGTATTCGTTGGAGAATACACGATGAGGTACGAGAATGTTGTTCATTACCTCGCGCCTCCCGCAGAAGACGTAGCGGAAATGCTTGAAGGATTAAAAATTTTCCTCGACAGGACTGAAGGACAGTCTTCTGTCATGCGTAGCGCCGTGGCCGCCTTCGGGTTCGTCTACATCCATCCTCTTTCTGACGGGAACGGCCGTGTCCACCGATTCCTGATAAATGACGTTCTCAGACGGGATGGCGCCATCCCTGACCAGATCATCCTTCCCATCTCAGCTACCATCATTGGAGACCCGACGAGCAGGCGAAACTACGACCAGATTCTAGACAGGGTTTCAAAACCCCTGATGAGACAGATCACGGATCATGTCTCTTTCGATCGTGACATGAAGACCTATCCTGATGGGATAAAATCCAATCTCGACTTCTCGAACCACGATCTGGCGAGACCGGCCTGGCGCTATATCAATTTCGCCCCCCACGTTATCTATCTCAGCGCTGCGCTAGAGATGACCATCAAGCACCACATGAAAGAGGAAGCCATATATCTCCGGTCGCACCATAATGCCCGGCAGGCACTCAAGGAACTTGTTGAAATGCCGGATATGGATGCCGACCGCATCATCAGGTCATTACGGGATACTCGTTTCATACCCAGCGGCAAGATTCAGAAAGAATATCCCATGATCGAAAAGTTCAAACTTTGGAACGCTATCTCTGAGGCGCTGAGACGTTCATTCTCTGAATGATTACGCATGCCCCCCCCCGTGATAAATAGAAAGTTGTCCGTTATCAGACATGGGATCCGCAAAAGGATTTTCAGAGCGGAAAAGGCAGACTGCCCTCGTGAGAGCACAACTTTGTAGTCATCGCCTGTGGATTTTCACTGAGAACTGAATTCTTCTACAAGGTATATAACCCAAGGGCTTAGGATCGTGATCCGCAACCTGGATTGTACAAAAGGCATCTTTCGTCCGGATTTATCGACGTAACGCCCCGAACGGGATCATGGTCCGGTCAAACAGGAGCAGCCGCAGTCGGTACCCTACTGCGTAGCGAAGAAGTTCTACCTTCGTATATTGCTGCGGTTCTGAGCCAAGAGATCGCCGCGCCGCCCGGTCCGATGGCGCGTTCCGCTTTTAGTGGACCGCCTTCTTTCCACCCCGGCGCCTTCCTTGCGGCCTATCAGACAATGCAGGTTCTGTCGTGCCCTCATCACCAGATTTGGTGGCAGTGGACGTTATATCCCGCCCCAGTCCAATCTCTCGTGCAAGTTCCGATCTGCGTATTGTGTAATTAGGAGCGACCATAGGGTAATGAGACGGAAGTCCCCATTTCCGCCGATATTCTTCAGGCGTCATGCCATAGGACGCCTGCAGATGCCGTTTGAGCATTTTCAGCTTTTTCCCATCTTCAAGGCATATGATATAATCTGGAAATACGGACCGCTTGATGGGAACGGCAGGTCTCTGTTCTTTCACTCCCAAAGCAGTCGAGACGGACAATGAATTGTAAACAGCCCCAATCAGCCTGATAAGTTCATCCGACGATATTTTATTTCCCGATACATAAGCGGTTATGATTTCCACGGTCAGCGCCAGCTGTCTTTGTTGTTCTTCGGGCATTGTCCATCACCTAAACAGACGAAAAAAATGTGGCCCTGTATATAACACCGCTATTGGGAATAGTCCCTGATGTTTTCGTAGATCTGGCAGCTTGCAGAACAGGTATGCTCTTGAGCAGATATCTATAGGATCCTGTGCCCGCTCATCTGTATTTTATCTGACCGTCAACACTTCTTGCTTTCAACCGCAATCCTGTTACCTGTTGCCCACCCAGCATCAAGACGCCATATCTGCAACACGAGATCATCTGGAGCCGGTGTCAGAAAAACATTCAGACACAGCTTCCTCCTCGGTCCAGGAATGTCTTAAGGCGTGAACATGCCCGGAAGCTTCAGTCGCGCCAATAATGCGCAGAAGACTTTCAGGGATCGTTTCACGCACAACATCATTGAACCGAACACGCAATTCGTTCTTCAACCAACAGTCGAACGGATCAGGATCTCCCCGGAAAGACACATCATCCATCATTGGCCTGCTATCTGCTGCTCCCCGCCTGCCTAACGATACCCAGCCGACTTCGTTGCGCAAATGACCAAAGCGTGCGTCAGATCTGAGATGTTGTCGCGGTATGGCACACGGTCGGCAGGATCCAAATCCGGGTGAGAACAGCAGAAAGCCGGACGCTCTAGCTGGCGGCGCCTGGCGACGCATATGGCACATGGGGACGCCTGCCCAGCACCTGAGCGGCCCGTTGGCTCCGAAGCATCTGCTCCGCACCCGTCATGACCGCTGGTGCGTTCCTGATCATGACCTGCAACCTGGCGTCGATCTCGGCTAGACGCGCCTTATGCAAGCGCTCGGCCTGCCGCGCCTGGGTCTTCAGAATAATCTCCCTGCCATATGGGCGACCTGACTTCATCAGTGTCTCCTGCGTGCGC
This sequence comes from Komagataeibacter europaeus LMG 18890, assembly GCF_000285295.1. Classification (GTDB taxonomy): domain Bacteria; phylum Pseudomonadota; class Alphaproteobacteria; order Acetobacterales; family Acetobacteraceae; genus Komagataeibacter; species Komagataeibacter europaeus. The sequence continues at coordinate 3,382 of NZ_CADP01000087.1, forward strand.
CCAAGCGCGATCAGTTCGCGAATCCTCGCATCCCGGGCCTTGCGGGTTCGGGCAACCAGATCCGTGCCCAATGATTTATATGGTTTATGCGCCATTTTCTTTGCCACGTGATTCCACAGATCGTCACTGGTGATGGGCGTCATATCCCCGAGCGCCCTCTGGTTCCGGACCGCCTCAAACGTCGCGCCATCGGAGATCATGGTCCATGTTGTGCCACGCGCCCGGCTTTCGGCGACGTATGAGGTAAATCCCGTCGCCAGTTCCGTGCCGCGCGGCAGGGCGTTGATGTGCTCATCTGAAGTAAGCCCCTGTGCAGCATCAATCGTCATGGCATGTCCGAACCCCAGCATTACCCGACCAGTCTTCGCATCACGAAACCGCCGCCATTCAACATCAGCAACAAGCCCGTCCTTCGTGCGGACGCGAAGCCCCGCATCGCCATGGGCCAGAACTTCCACCACATCGCCGTTATTTCCGACTGTGCCGCCCTTTCCATCCACGCTGCCCCATGTCCGACGATACAGCCGAAGCCGGTCGCCCGTAGCGATCGCGAGATCATAGGTTTCGCCGCGCTGATCAATAGCCTGCACGGTGATTTCATGCGTCGAGATCTCGCCGCGCTCCTGCAGGATTTTACGGACTGCACGACTCAGATCGGCAGCATCCTGATTGGTCAGCGCCGACATGCTGATCGTCTTGGCCCGGCCTCGCTGCGGCCCGGCCCCCTCGGCCACCAGTGCATCGCGACGCGTGACATACAGTCGGGCAATATCCTGCAGGACTTCCTCATGATCGCCGCCGACCAGACGGATCGTGCCATCCGCCCGTTTCATATCGATCGCATCCCGCACTTCCTTCAGATGAAACCTGTTACGGACGTCGTCATCATTTTCCTCGTCCGTATGCGCGTTGGCCGCAGCCCCCCTGAACTCGTGGGCTTCCAGATCGCTCTCTTCGGGCTCCGCGCCACGAAACAAATCAGCAATCTGGCGATTTCTCGCTGATAGCTGCCGGACACTGGACAGAAGCTCCGGCATGTCTTCCGGGTCCAGGACCCGACGCAGCATCTCGATGGAGTCCCCAGCCTCGATATTCTGCGCCTGCTCATGGTCACCCAGCGCCTTGATCGTGCAGCCGGTATCGCGCTGCAACTGTAACAGACGAAGCATCTGGCGTGGACCGACCTGGCCGACCTCGTCAATCACCAGCACCGTATTCCGGTCCACATCGACGTCACCGCGCTCCAGCCGCGCCAGGAAAGGCAGCATCGCGCTCGTGTCAAAGATGCCAGCCTCACGTAATGCGTCCGCCTGACGCCAGGCATTGGCAATTCCGAGAACCCTGCGACCGTTCTTGTCATAACGCGTATCATGTTTCCACGCATCGACCAGCGGAGACAGGAGGGCCGTTTTCCCGGAGCCCGCGACGCCGGTGAGCATGGAGAGCGCACCGCCCCGGCCGAGAGCGTAAATCGCAGCCTTCTGCGTCTTTCCATGTTCGCTTGCGAAGTCGAGCGGCGATCGTCCGATCGCTTCTGTGATCTGGCGGTCCGACAGCGCCCCGCTTCGGTCTCCTGAAGCACGAGCCGCCTGAATCGCGAGGTTTTCTTCAATGACGATCTGCGCGGAATTCGTCACCCTCAGCCTGTCGCCGCGCATTTCCTGAATCAGCGAGACCCGTTCCCCGCCGAGTTCAAGACCACGCTGTTCAATAAGGGCCACGACATGATCAATGTCCTTCACGCCGCCTTCGATACCGGTGCCGATCAGACCCCGGGCCGCATACGTTCTGAGCTTGTCGTGATCGATCACGGCGGCTGTTTCAAACTCCCTCGCGAGATGGCGCACAGCGAAACGGCAGGCAATATCGTATCGCTGTTCCCTGGTGCCCGCAGGCGCTACTGGCGCGCCAAGCAGACTTTTTTCCTCCCAGCCAAGACGCCTGGCCTGTTCTCGCCATATCTCATGGTCGCTTGTGCCTTCGTTCTTGTCCAGCCGGGCTGCCAGGCCGGCCATGGACAGGATGCGGCGCTTGCGTTTGATCGGCATATGCGCCCAGTCCGCTCCTTCCGCCGCGGCGTACTCCTTGGCCGCCCTGATGACGTTCCGTCGTCCCTTGCTGAAGAAATCCGATATATCCGGCGGCACGGCCGAGATGACCGTCGCCTGCTCGTTCGCGTCGTATCGCTGGGCAATGCCGATCCGGCGCAGTTCATCAGCGAGCTGCGCCTGAAAATATGCCCCGAATTCATGAACGCGCGATCGCAGCCGCTTCGTGTCAAGCGACCCCACATGCCCCTTTTCCGTGACCACGACATTGAACAGGGCGTTATGGATATGGGCATGGGGATCGCCGCCTGCTGGCGTATCGATCAAATAGGTCTGGCCTGTCCGCGCGTCACGCGCCTCGACCGTCGGGCGCGCGGTATCATGCCGGAATGACACCCAGGTGACCTCGCCCGGGTCGGCACCATCTTCGCCCCCATGACCGCGCCGCGCGAAGCCGATTTCCCGCGCGACATAGAGCATGGTGGCGTCGTTTGCCCGATCAATAGCGTGCCAGATGGTTGCCCTCTCGGCCTCGGTCGGCGCGAACTCGGCCGCGAGAGTCACCGATTTGTGCGGCGCCAGGGTCAGATCATAGGCACTGATCTTGCGGGCATTCTTTGACCAGTCCTCGCCATCATCAGCCCGCTTTGCCTCGAACAGGCGATTTAGCTGCCCGTTTTTCGGCGGTATAGTGGGATCGATCCCGAGAACCGCCGCGATCTCCGGCTTCATGTCCGGCCGCCACGAGGCGCGGCCATCGCGCCCAGTATAATAACTGGTCAGTCGGGCACCGTCCGCATCAGAAACCTTTCCTGGCAGGGTTCGGAAATCATGTTCCGGATCCGATAGCTCTTGGGTGAAATAGGCGGTGATCAAGCGACCGGTGCTCTCAGCCGAAATTTTCCGGAACGTCATCATCAGACGCCAGTTCCGTCCTTTTCCTCGGGCGATGAGGTGCGGGGCGTCCGGCCCTCCTGAATGTCGAGGATCCTGCCAGTCGTAAGATCGATGCGCCTGAGAAGAGGGCTCTGCGCGGCGATCAGTGTTACCAGTCGGCCAAGGATTTCATCAAGTGTCGGACCATCAGATTCTTTCGGGGAGAGAATTTCAATGATCAGAGACAGCTTGTCTTCGATCATTCGAAGCCGTTCCCGGATGTCGTCGTCCTGGCCTGCTGTTATGTCAGGTCTCCTGGCCGTCTCGCTCATCGTCATCACCTCCCATGTCAGAACCACGGGAAGCGTGACGCGGAATCATGCGACCGTTCAGGCCTTCTTTTGATCAGCTCCGGCGAGCGCGTCCTTGACGGCCTTGGCCGGCGCGAAAACCAGCTTGCGCGAGGCTGGTATCTGCATCTCGGCACCGGTCGCCGGGTTGCGACCCGTGCGGGCGGCGGTGTGCCGGACGGTGAACTTGCCAAAGCCGGGCAGCGATACCTCGTCGCCGACCTCTGCAGCCTGAACGATAGAGGCTATGACGGTCTCAAGAGCGGTCTTCGCATCGGCCTTCGTGCCACCCGTGGCTTCGGCAATACGGTCAATCAGATCGGTACTTTTCATCAGCGCTGTCTCTTTCAGTTAAGGGAACACGGAGAGATCGAATCACAACCGTAGCGGATTTATGATTTCTCTCGGGCGGGCAGGATGACGCTGCGGGACAGGTCCACCCCGATGCGAATGGCGTCATCAAGCTGGCGACCGATACCACTCTGCAGGACGGGGGAGCAATACATCGCCCCGTCGATTTTGCGGCATATGCTCCAGACCGACCCGATCAGGTTCATGGCGTGAACCAGCCCTTCCACGTCGTGACGATCCAGGTCGCGGATGAATTGGTGAGGATCAACCTCCTCAATGTATGGCTCCTGTCCCGGCATCACAAAAACCATGTGAGGACCAGGCCGCGAAAGGCGCCTGAGAAGATCCATCTGGGTACTGGTGATCGTGAGTTGCACGGCACTTCCGGGGCCTCCACCGGGGATATAGGCGCCAGTTCGACTGATCTGTGGCATCACCTCTCCGGTAATCCAGCGCCGAACCCGTTTGGCAATAGGCTTTCGAGAAATGAACGTCAGGTGATTGGCTCCGCTTTCACTGACGAAGAGCTGTTCCTGCATCCCTCCTGCGGTCACCACGCTGATGCGGCAATATTCATCATCATCGAGCCGTCTGACTGTCGCAGAAGGATTGCTGAGGCCCAATATGCAGCAAATCTCCCGGGCCGAGATCCATCGCCTTCCGGTGACTTCCCGAACTGATATCCGGGTATCTTCGAACGTTAGATAGTCTCGTTCGCTCTTATGCAGAATAGGTTGAACCGGATCACTGACCGGCTTCCTGGCTCGCGGCCTCCTGATGGTGGTGTCTGGCATATCATGTCTCCCCTTTTCCTGAGAAGATTGTGCGCGGGAAGCATGCGACCTCTCATGGAAAACGTGCTCAGCGGCATCCGCGTCATCCGCAAGGGTCTAAGCATTGCTTATACCCTTTCCCGCTTGCCCACTCCTGGCGGCGTAGCCGCCCGCACCAACGGTGCAATGGTGTATGAAGAGCCTCTATCAGGCCGGGTCCGACCCGGTTCCAAAGGTGGTACCGGTCCCACCCCGGGCAGGTGCCAAGACGTCGTTGAAATGGGTCCAGTGGGGGTTCATAAAGGGTTCGTACCGGGACCAAAAATGCGCCACCCGACGTCCACGCAGCGATTACCTCACACCGGTACAGCCACTGACACGGCCTGCAGGAGAAACGACGTGACGGAAATGGACTCACAGACAGGCGGAAACCGTTTCATCCGACGCGTGGCCGGAGAAAAAATTCGTGGTCGGCAAGGACAGAAAGTCTCGCCACTTTACCGCTGGATGATGGAGAATTTCGAGGACATCTCGGAAGCGCGTCAGACAATCCGCGCTTGGGATATCTTCATCGAGATCGCACACGAGGATGGGATAACCGGAACGGTCGAGAACAAGGAAATCACCCGCAAGACGGCCGCCAAGACATGGGCTCGAGTCCGGCGTGCCCATGCCGGGCGATCCCACGATATCGTCCGAAAAAACCAGAAGCAGCTCCTGCCCAGTCGACAGTCTAAAGACTGGAAACCCGATATCATTGACGGGAAACACGGAAGCCTATCTCTTGCCGAAGCAGCCGTGCCGGCAGAAATTGCTTCCCTCCAAAAAAAGCCATCCCAGGTCGCATCATTACCAACGACCATTCCCGAGGCGTCAGTAGCAGACCTGGACGAGGAAGAAATCCGTCGCCGGGGTCGCGCACGGGCCGAAGAGATCATTCGGGATCTGGAAAACCGGCGACGGTTGCAGGAACCCGGCTTTCATCAGGAATGAAACATGACGGCACGCGAACCGAAGACCGCAGCGAAAGAGACCGTAAAGGCGCAACCGACCCTCATGATGGCAATCGGACGCCAGAGGGTTGGAAAAACGACATTCCTCAAGGTCCTCACGGAACTGACCCAGCAGCAGGGAGGCCACCCGGAAATCTGGAATACGGATTCACTCAACAAGTCCAATACTATCGCCTCTCTGGGTGATTACGTCCTGGAACCTGCGACCATAACGGCCAAGGGACAGGCGGCCTGGCTGGAACAGAGGATCGAGCAGCTGGTGGAAACCCAGAACGACGCGATTCTTGACATCGGTGGCGGCTGGACGGCGGTTCATGAACTGGTAAAGGCCTCCCCGCTCGTTGCACAGCTTGAGGAACTCGGGATCAATCTTGTCACGGTTTTCATGATCGGCTCGGAACATGCCGATATCGACTATCTTGAAGACCTGCAGGCAAACCGGGGCTTTATTCCCAAGAACACCGTCATTGTCATTAACGAGGCCCTGCTTAGCGGGCGCGTCGATGCTTCAGAGGAAATCCGGCATATCCTCCAATATCCCGCAATCGAGGGCGCACTTGGCCGCGGGGCTGTCTACGGGGTGTTTCCTGCGCTTGACGGGATAAAGCGTGTCTCGGACCGAGGGCAGTCTTTCATGGACTTTGCGGCGAACAGGCCGGTCCACGGCTTTCCGACAAGTTCGTTTTTCGACCGGTGTCGCGTCAGCCGGTGGCTGAGGCGCGACGTGCCGAAGTTTCTTGCAGCACTTGGCCCCGATTATCTGCCGTGGATGCCCGCAGGCCTGCCAGAAGTTATGGGGGTTGGTGTGTGATGACAGCGCCGAACGAAATCGAAGACGCGGATCGTGCGTTTGCCGAGCACGTCGATAACCTGCGGCGGGTTGCCAATCAGTGGATTTCCCGCCCGATCGCACCCGAAGCGGAAGTGATCTCCGCGCTGATTGTCACGCTGGACCAGATTGGCATGCTGGCCATAGAGGCACGACGCGCGTCGATCCGTTCCGTCACGGAAGCCAGGCTGATCGCAGAGCAGCAGCGCAGGGCACTCGCCGACGATACCGTGGTCATCCGCGAGCAGTTGCGCGACGGGATTGAAGCCGTGCACACGCTGCGCACCATCAACGAAAAACTGGTCGAGAAGAAACTCCTCACGATCACGGCGGATATGACGAAAGGATTAAGGGGCGCCATCGAGAGCCAGGCCACGGCCATGACCAGACGGTACAACCTAGAGACGGCCTTTCGCATCCTGGGCTACAGCTCCATCGTCCTGATAGCGGGATTTGCGCTCGGACGGATGCCGTGAGCGTGTCCACAACGGGCACGCTCACGGCCGGAACCGAAACGCCGTACGAAGTACTGACACAGGTCGCATGATGCTGGCCGATCCTGTCCGCCTCGCAACAGGAGGCCAAGGTGATCCGGCTCCCCTTTCCATGCCGCCGCACGGCGCAAGCGACCGTGGTCCTTGTGACGTGCGGCTTCGTCATGCCCCCCATCGGGCACGCACAGACAGTAAACGTGCCCGGCGGCCTCCCGACACATGTCAACGCAACCTATCAGGAACCGGGGCTCGGTGGCTGGACCCCGGACACGACGGGGACAGCCCAGGCCACCAGCGGAAGCGGCGCCGTCACCGAGACAACGACAGCAGGCACGTCCGACAGCGATGCGCTCGAGACCCTATACCAGCAGTCATGGGGCTATGCGGCAGCCCAGAACGCCGAGGCGCTGGGCGTCAATCCATCAGCGCTTGCCGCGACCTGCGTGGTGGAATCCGGCTGCCAGAACCTCTACACGGCCGGAAACGGCAGTACGATCACCGGCGCGTTCCAGATGAGCAACGGGACCTACAGCCAGACCCTTGGAGAGGCACTGGCCGCAGACCCCTCGCTGGCCTCATCCATCACCAGCGGCACGGCAGGCCAGCAGGACCCGGCGACGCAGGCGGTGGCTGCGGCGCAGTATCTCAAGGATGCCGCGACCAGTCTGCAGCACAGCGGCATCAGTAACCCGACGGCCCTTGATGCCCGGGCCTATTATAACTTTGGCCCGAGCGCGGGTGCTGAAATCGCGACGGCCGACGACAGCAGTCTCATGTCGTCCTACATATCGGGCACGGCAATGTCGGGGAACAATATCAGTTCAACCACCACGGTCGGCCAATGGCGCGCGGCAGTCGCAGCAAAAATGGGCAGTGCCGCGTCCAGTTCGATCCTGAC
>NZ_CADP01000086.1 GCF_000285295.1 Komagataeibacter europaeus LMG 18890
TTCTGCGAAAAATCAATCAAACCGCTTTCTGATTCAGGCTCTGAGACATGCGTGCTGTCGAGTCTGTCACCACGACCAAACAGTTTCTGCCGTAATGTCCCCTTTTGATAGGCCGTCTTGTACCGTCCGCGTTTCTGTAGTTCGGGGATGATGAGATCCACAATATCCTCAAACGTTTCCGGTGCTACGGCATAGGCCAAGTTGAATCCGTCAATTCCGGTTTCTTCCATCCACGCTTCCATCTGGTCGGCTACTTCGGTGGGGCTGCCGACAATTGTGATCCCCATTCCCCCGATTGCCGCATGGCGGGCCAGTTCGCCCACTGTCCAGATCTTGTCCGGATTGAGAATGGTCAGGGAATCAATGGCGGAATTGATGGCATCATTGCGCACATGCCGTACCGGTTCATCATGGTGGTATTGCGCAAAATCAATGCCGGTCCATCCCGATAATAGCGTCAATGCCCCTTCCAGACTTATGTACTGTCTATAGTCTTCGTATTTTGCCAATGCTTCTTCGCGTGTTGGTGCAGTCACGATTGTCAGCAAGGAAAAAATCAGTGGTTCATCGCTGCGACGTCCCTGCATCATGGCCTGTTTACGTATGCTGGCAACCGTTTTATGGATGATTTCCTTTGATGGCCCGGCAATAAAAACGCATTCGGCATGCATGCCCGCAAACTGCTGCCCCCGGCGGGATGCGCCGGCCTGAAACAGAACCGGCGTGCGCTGGGGGGAGGGTTCGGACAGGTGAATGGCATCCACCGTGAAGTATTTCCCATCATGACGAATGCGATGGACTTTCGATGGATCGGTAAATACCCCGCTGATACGGTCGCGCCGCACGGCATCATCGGCCCAGCTGCCTTCCCATAGTCCATAGACGATCTGCATGTATTCATCCGCCATTTCATAGCGTACGTCATGGGACGACTGCTGTGCCCTGCCCGTGCTTTTTGCTGCGCTGTTCAGGTAGCCCGTGACGATATTCCACCCGATGCGTCCCTGTGTCAGATGATCCAGCGTGGACATGCGCCGCGCAAAGGGAAACGGATGTTCGTAGGACAGGGTTGCTGTCAGGCCAAAGCCCAGATTACGCGTTACTGACGCCATGGCCGAAATCAGCATGGCGGGATCATTGACCGGAACCTGTGCGGCATTGCGCAATGCCGCATCGGGTGATGCGCCATATACATCATAAATACCCAGTACATCTGCCAGAAACAGGGCATCGAACAGACCGCGTTCCAGTGTGCAAGCCAGATCTGTCCAGTATTGCAGGGTATGGTACTGGTCCGATCGGTCACGTGGGTGCCGCCACAGGCCACTGGCCTGATGGGACACGCAGTTCATGTCAAATGCATTGAGGCGAATTTCTTTCATTTCAGCATATCCGTTCAGAACTGTACCGTATTCAGTCAAACCCGATCGATGCGCCGACGAACACGCCAAAACCATCACCCGGCTGCATGACCGACAGCTGCTTGCCCGCAGCCTGGTAACCGGGCACGACAATGGCCGCGTAATGTGTATTGGCAAGGTTGTTGAAGCTTATGAAAACTTCACGATGCTTGTGCGGCCAGGAATAACCGATATTGGCGTTATAGATGTGGTAGGAGGGTGCGAAATACGTCATGTCATAGGACGCGCCCACCCTGGACGAAACCTGCGCATTGAAACTGGCGTAAAACCCGTTGCGCATATCCAGATGGATTTCACCCTGATAGAAATGTTCAGGGATTCCGGGCAGATGGTTATTGCCAAAAACGGCATCATGCTTGTAGCGGAAGTCCTGATATGTATAGGCCTGCCGCAGCGACAGCGTATTACCTGCCCATTTCAGCAGTTCGGTTTCCAGTGAAATCTCGACACCCTGATGCATGGTGGGCGAGGCATTACCGTAAATCGATGTGCCTGCGGCAAGGGATGCTGGTGTTGTCACCGTCAGCAATTCATTATGGACCGAGGAATGATAGTAACTCAGGCTCCATTTATTATGGAAATAATGGCCCGTCGTCCCGATTTCAAACGTGGTCGCGGTCTGGTTACGCAGGCGACCGGATGTGGAATTCTCCCCCGCCGCAGCCTGTAACGGATAACTGGCCGCGTTATAGTAATTGCCGGCATAATTGTAGTTCCAGTCATTGGGCGGCTGCAGGCTGCGGCTGACATTGCCGTATATCTCCACATGCTTGTCCGGAATATAACGGAACCCGCCACGTGGAATGAAATTGACCGAAGCTGTGTGCAGGTCACTGCGGTTGGGATAGGTGACATCCGACGTGCGTTTGATGAAGGCCACCGCACCTGCCGCTGTCAGCCACAGGTTATGCGCGACCTCGGTATTGTTGCGCAGATGGAAATAGTTTTCCGTGCCGCCATATTTTACATTACGCAGCAACGTACCGTCCGGCACGCCACCGAATACACTGCTGACGCGAATGCGGTTGCGCTGCCATGCCTCGATATCGGTATAGCTCAGGATACCGAACTGCGTGTCGCTCCTGTGGCCTGCCAGCACATCATGCCGGTCGTAATTCAGTACGCCGGCAATCGTCTTGTATCCCCATATCTGGGATGATGCGGTATTCTGGATATCAATCGGCGCATCCTGATAATTGCCACCGACTTCGATCTTTGACCTGTCATCAATGCGTATGGTGGTCATGGATCCGTAATATTTCGTGCCGGGCTGGATGCGGTGTGCCCCCCATGCATAATACGGTGACTGCGCCTGTCTGGGGTTGGACAGGATCTGGTCGCGCGTCAGGTAGCCGGGATAGCCGTTATCGGTCTGCCGGTAGCGGAAAAATGCCCGTGTTGATACACGGTCATTGAAACGGTAGCCAAAATTGGCATTCAGTCCGAAACTGGTTGCCTTTGTATTGTCCTGATAGCCGCCGCGATATGAATTGGTGGCGCTGATATAATAATCAAACTTGCCAAACACGCCGCCGGAACTGAGTTGTTCCTTGACGTAGCCGAAGCTGCCCGCTTCGACACGGGCCTGATAACGCTGTGCATCATATCCGGTCATGGACACGTAATTCAGCGCGCCGCCAAGCTGCATGCCGCCATAGTCGAAAGCATTCGCCCCGCGCAGTACCTCGGTATAACGCAGGCCCAGCGGTTCAAACAGTTCATAGGGCGTGCCAGCGGGTGTGGTGACTGGCAGCCCGTCAAACATCATAAGCAGGCCAGAGCGGAAGTAATTGGTGCCGGTGGCAATGCCCGACCCACGAATTGACAGGCGTATGCCATCGCCCCCGCCCGAGGACTGCGCGAATACGCCCGGCTGGAATGACAGGGCATCCGCATTGGTGAAGTTACGGCCCTTCAGCACTTTCTGCGCGTCGATCACGCTGGTTGCGCCGGGAATGGATGCCAGGCGTGACTCCGCCCGCGATGCGGGCGACAGGCGATGGCGCGAGACGGAAATGACTTCCGGCCGTGCAGGCGAAGGGGCTGCCCGATCGGGCGCAGCGGGTGTCACGTTCTGCCGCGTGGGCCGGACATGCTGCGTTTCATGACTGTGTGGTGCGGGCGACGAAGCCACGGTGTCCGCCGCGAACGCGCCAGGCGCAAAACCCAGCAGCGAGGAGCCGACCACCATTGTCGTCCGATGCGACAGGAAGCGGGATCGGGAAAGATATCTGTCAGATGGGGGGCGTGCGGATATCCGTGTCATTGGGAATGATTCCATGGATGCATGCATGCGCATGATTATTTTGTGAATGTTTTTTCTTCATTTCATCAGTTCTTATCGTGTACACATTTTACTGTTTCCTGAAAGAAAACTCTCCGAGGACCGTTCCAAAATATTGTCCATGAAACATTCCGCAAATTGTAAAGGGGTTTTTTGGTGAAGCTTTTTTCAAAAAGCTTCAGGAGGCGTCGCCTTTTTAAATAAAGGCAGCACCCGGAAAATTTTATTTTTATTTGGGAGTGACGCGACTGTACTGTCGGTTAAACCAGACAAGGGCCGGGCGGACATCATCATTGCCTACGGTGACATCAACCACATGCGCAATGACGATCGTATGCGTCCCTACATCACGGATTTCACGGATACGGCAGTCAAAGCTGACCAGCGCATCATCCAGCACCGGCGCACCGGTCAGGCCCGCATGCCATTTTCCTGCCGCGAAACGCTCCGCCATGGACCGCGACCGACTGCTGAAGGTATTGGACAGTTCGTGCTGCGCCTCATGCAGGACATTGATGGCCAGCACACCATGTTTCAGAATATAGGGATGCGCGCTTGTAGTGCGGTTGATGCACACCAGCAGCGTTGGCGGCGTATCCGACACGCTGCATACCGCCGACGCCGTAAACCCGTGTGGTCCATGGGGGCCGTCCGTCGTCACGACCGTAACTGCACCCGGCAACGCCGCCATGCCGTTGCGAAACGTATCGACACTGACTGCCGCTTCATCAGATGCGTTATAGCCAAACGGTGCAATGACATTGTTCATGGTCAATCAGTTCCTGATATCAGTGGAAAACAGCAGGTCGGTCGCATCGGGAACCGTGTCCCGCCGCACGGGCGGGGCCTGCTGGCGCAATGCGGGGTCCATGTCGGGGTCGTAGCCGAACACATCCCAGCGCGAGAAAAAGGCGATCACCACACCCGCCAGCGGCGCCATCAGCACCACCCAGAACAGAGCGGGACCAAGATGTGCATTCATCCATGGGAAGGACAGCAGGATAAGCGTGCCGCCAATGCCGGATACCAGCCGTGCGATACCTATGCCCAGTCCGCGCAGTTCGGTGGGGTAGCTCAGGGTGGGATAGACCATAAGCTGGCAGCCCGGCCCGAACCCCTGCGCGAACAGGAAGGCGGCAAAACCGGCCAGGGCTACGATGATACCCGTCGTCCCATGCGGCACGCCGGTCAGGGCCAGCGCCCCGACCCCCGCCACCTGCATGAGATACCCCGCCAGGATAACGGGCCGGGAGCGTACACTGCGCGCCAGACGCACGCCCAGCAGCCCGCCGGGAAAGGCCACGGCCAGGTTGAGGATGATGGAAATCACCACGACCTGCACCGGGCTGGCATGCATGATGGATACCAGCAGCGTGGGCAGGCCAAATATGATGATATTGTAGGACATGCTGCTGATCAGCGTCATGCTGACCACCATCAGCCCGCGCTGCAGCAGCGGCCGCCGTAACAGCCGCCATGGATCGACCTGCATGGCCACCGGCACCTGTCCCGGCACGGCACGGACGACCGGGTCAATTCCGTACGACCGGCGCAGGATGTCAGCCGCCTGCTGCAGGTCACCCCGGCGGGCGATCCATACGGGGGATTCACTCATGTACCGCCCGCGCACCAGAATGATGACCAGAGCGGGGACCGCGCCAAACGCCAGCGATGCCCGCCACAGCCAGTCTGGATGGCCTGCTGGCAGCACGTAAGACAGGGCAAACACGATCACGAAGCAGGCGGATGACGCCGCATACCATGTCGGGCACCATGCCGCCGCATGGGCCGCCTTGCTGCCCCGTCCCTCCAGCCGCGAGAATTCCGACAGGAACGCCATCGCCACCGGCAGGTCCATGCCTACCCCGAACCCCATGGCGAAACGCGCCGCGATCAGGATACCGGCCGTGGGTGCAAGCCCCGCCACCAGGGCCGCGATGACAAAACACACCATATCGGCCATGAACACGGCGTACCGCCCGATGCGGTCCGTCAGCCATCCGCCCGCAATACTGCCCACGATGGTTCCGGCATTCAGCGCGGCGGCCACCAGCCCCGTCTGGAACGCGGACAGGCCAAAATGCGCCTGTACATCCGAAATGCCCCATGACAGGGTGGTCAGGTCATAGGCATCAAGAAACACGCCCCCCAGTGCCAGGGCTACAACCATGCGTGCATGGCTGCCCGCCCGCGGGCCCGCATTTACAAGGGCGGATATGTCATCCGCATCGCGCACGACGGGACGGTCATGGTGGGTCTGCGCCAATGTGGTCATGTCGTCGCCCGTTCTTCTTTAGGGTAATGGACAATGGGAAGCGACGCTGACAGCGCGCTTATGATGACAGCCAGCTTTTCGGCATGACGCGTGACTTCGGGCAGGCCCATCAGTTCCCCGAAACGCCCGCGCGCCAGTGGTCCCGCGACAAACAGGGTTCCTGCATGCCTGCTGCCAACGCAGGCACGCCCCAGTGCGTCGACATGCAGGCCAAGCCCGGTTGCATCCATTTCCACCAGACCGGCAGCGGCCAGTTCGCGCAGGTACGGCACGGTATGGATGATTGCGCCATGCGCCGGTCCCGTCGTGGTGATGATGGCGTCATACGTTTCGTCCCGCACGGTGTCGCCATGGCGAAGGGTCGTGACAAAACGTTCCCGCGCCACCTGTACGGCTGCCAGCCGTCCGGCCATGATGTCCAGCGTGCCGGCACGCTCGCGTGCATGCAGCACGTCTTCCACCTGTGGCGCGATACGGAAACGATGCGTATCCCAGAACGGTCGCAGGTGCCGGATCAGCCGCCTGCGTTCGGGCAATGGCAGGGCGGCCCATATATCGGGCGCCTGTTCGCGCAGCCGGTCAAACACGGCCTGCCATGGCTGGTCGGGACGGGCCGCCAGCGCATGACGCACGCGGCGTAGCAGATGGCCCACCGTGCGCGATGGCGGGGCGACGAATTGCCCCACCGGGTCAACGGCATGTGCCGCATGTCCATGCGAACGCTGCCCGCGCCGGGAAATGGCGGTGATCTTGCCATCATGCCCGCGTGCCGTCAGTGTGACGATGACATCCGCCATGCTCAGCCCCGTACCAACGATCAGGACACGGTCAGACGGCGCAATGTCCTCCAGCGCACCGGCCTGCCATGGATTGGTGACCAGAACGGGGTGATGCCCGGCAGGCAGGTGCAGGTCGCGCAGCAGTTCCGGTGGCCGTGGCGCGGGATGGCTGGTGGCGATGACCACAATATCAGCCCCCATGACGTGACCTGTGGCATCCGTAATGATCCAGTTGCCATCAGGTGACGCCTGCACGCCGGTTACCCTGTGCCGCAGGTGCGTCACCGCGCCCGAATGCAGTGCCGGGGCCAGGCGGTCGGCTACATAGCGGCCAAATACGGCGCGGGCGGGAAAGGCGCTGCCATTCGGCCTGAAGGCGGCCGGATCATTGGCCAGCGCATCCGTCTGCCGGATCCAGCTGACAAAGTCATCGGGCTGGCTGGTATCGATGCTCATGCGCGATGCGGGCACATTCACCCGGTGCTGCGGGTCAGTCGCGCCATAGGCCAGACCTGCGCCAAGGAAGGGGCGCGGTTCGAACACGGTAATGCGTCCGGGCGTGCTGGTGTCGCGCGCAAGGTGCCACGCCAGCGCCGCACCGCTGAACCCGCCGCCGATAATGGCGATATGGGGAATATGGGGGGAAACGGGCATGGCACGGTTCCTGTCGTCAGGCGGCGCGGGTCGGGCGGTGATCGCCCGCGATGGTTTCGCCAAACGGCCCCATGTTGTTCAGGTCCGACGCCCCGCGCACGGGGTGCGCGGTCGGCAGGTTGGGCAGTACGAGTTCACCGAACTGGTAGGCTTCTTCCAGATGCGGATAGCCGGAGAAAATGAACGTATCGATCCCCAGCCTGCGATATTCATCAATCCGCTCGGCCACCGTATCGGGATCGCCCACCAGCGCGGTCCCCGCCCCGCCGCGCACCAGGCCCACGCCCGCCCACAGGTTGGGGCTGATTTCCAGCCTGTCGCGCCGGCCGCCGTGCAGGGCGCTCATGCGTGACTGACCCACGGAATCCATGCGGGCAAAGACCTTCTGGGCCTTTGCGATGGTGGCGTCGTCCAGATGGCTGATCAGGCGGTCGGCTTCATGCCATGCTTCTTCCGCCGTTTCGCGCACGATGACATGCAGCCGGATGCCAAATGACACCTCGCGCCCCTGCGCATGGGCCAGCTTGCGCACATGGCTGATCTTTTCCGCCACCTGTGCCGGGGGTTCGCCCCATGTCAGGTATTTGTCGATCGATTTGGCCGCGACACGGGCGGCGGCTTCCGATGATCCGCCAAAATACAGCGGTGGCCCATCATGCTGGTATGGCGGGAACAGCAGGCGACCGTCCTTTATGGTAAAGTGCTTTCCTTCAGAATTGACGTCCTCGCCGCGTAGAAGCGCGCGGTAGATATCAAGGAATTCGTCCGTGATTTCGTAGCGCGTGGCATGGTCGGCAAACAGGCCGTCGCCTGCGTTTTCCGCCGGGTCGCCGCCGGTTACGATATTGATCAGCAGCCGCCCGTTGGAAAAACGGTCCAGCGTGGCGGTCATGCGCGCGGCAAGCGTGGGTGACAGCAGCCCCGGCCGTACCGCAATCAGGTAACGCAGCCGCTCGGTTACCGGCGCCAGGGCGGAAGCGACGACCCAGCTATCCTCGCAACTGCGCCCCGTCGGGATCAGGACACCGTAATACCCCAGCGTATCGGCGGCCTTTGCCACCTGCTGCAGGTACGGCAGGTCAACCGGGCGGCCGCCCTTCTGCGTGCCGAGGTAGCGGCTGTCGCCATGGGTGGGCAGGAACCACAGGACATTGATCCTGTCAGGAATTTCGTAAGACATGTTCAGGACGCCCTGGAAAATGTTTCATGGGGAAAAAGGGGTTCAGCCGGTGCATGCAGCGCTGCGGGATCACGGTACCGGCTGCCGAAATGACGGTTGGGCAGATGGGGCTGGCCCGGCGTGAACAGGCGTTCGCGCAGGGTCTCACGCGGGGTGTAGGCCGTGCGGTAGCGCCCGCGCCGCTGCAGTTCGGGCACGACCAGGTCAATGAAGTCGCGCGCGGTCTCGAATGTGTGGTACTGGCGCAGGTTGATGCCATCGATCCCGTCAACATCCAGCCAGCGTTCGATTTCATCGGCGATCCTGTCAGGTGTTCCCACGACAAAGAAGCGCCCTTCGTCAAACGATGCGATCTGGCGCAGCGCGCTGCCTACCGTCTGTTCGGGGTGGAAACGTCGGCCCATATTGCCAAATGGCACGCCCTCACGTTTCAGGATGTCGCCAATATGCGCATCTTCGGGGTAGCGGCGCAGGTCGATTTCCGCCTGTGCATGGATCAGCGCGCCCTCGACACTGTAATACTGGCGGTATTTTTCCAGCTTCTTTTCCGCCAGATGCTGCGTCGTGTCGGCAATGATGCCCGCCATGACAATAAAACGGATATCATCGCCATTACGGCCGTGCGCGCGTGCACGTGCGCGCGTGCGGGCAATGTTTTCACGCACGGCTTCCGTCGTCTGGCCGCCAATGAACACGACCTCCGCATGGCGGGCGGCGAATTCCAGCCCCGCTGGCGACCCGGTTGCCTGGAACAGAACCGGCGTGCGCTGCCGCCAGGGCGAGACGAGGTGCGGCCCCGCCACGCGGAAGTGCCGTCCGTCATGGTTGATGGGCCTTACGGCATCGGGATTGGCGTAAATGCCGGATGCGACATCATTGACGACGGCATCATCATCCCAGCTGCCCTCCCATAGCTTGTACAGGACATCGAGGTATTCATCCGCGATGGCGTAACGCTGGTCATGGGGAATTTCGTCCTCCATGCCGAAATTGCGGGCCGCGCTGCGCAGGTAGGATGTGACGATGTTCCACCCCACGCGGCCTTCGGTCAGCAGGTCAAGCGTAGCCATGCGCCGGGCGAAGGCGAAGGGCGGTTCGTACGTCGTGGAAAACGTGACGCCAAAGCCGATATTTTTCGTCACCGCCGCCATGGCGGGCACCAGCATGAGGGGATCAAGGTTGGGGATCTGCAACCCTTCGCGCAGGGCAGCGGCCGTGCCATCGCCAAAGCGGTCATAGGTGCCGATGACATCCGCCAGGAAGATCGCGTCAAACAGGCCTTCTTCCGCCAGTTTCGCGACTTCCAGCCAGTACGCCATTTCCCCGAACCGGTGCCGGTTGTTATCCGGCGCACGCCACATGCCGTGCACGATATGGCTGACGCAGGCCATTTCGAACAGGTTGACGTGCAACTGTCTGGGCTGCGTTGTCATGCCGCGTGTTCCTGTTGCGCACTGGTGGAGACGGACGGGGCGGCAGCCCCGGCGCGATCGCGCCAGCGCGAACCGAATGCCGTGCCGTTCAGCACAAGGTCACCCAGTTCGCGCTGCCGCTGGACCAGCGGGTTATGCGACGCCAGCGTGCGGGCGTTGCGCCAGTGACGGTCCAGCCGCCGTGAGGTGCTGGTGGCGGAGGCCCCGCCCACTTCAAACAGCAGCGTGGCCGCTTCCAGCACCTGGCCTGCCACGATCTGCTGTGCCTGATAGGCCTGTACCTGCGCGGTATCGAAGGCTGGGCCGCTTTCATGTCCCGCCGCCCACTGGGGGAAGACCGCTTCCAGCGCCCATGCCACCCTGTCCACCAGCGTATCGGCTGAAAACGACAGGGCGGACAGGCGTCCTACCACCCCTTGCACCAGCGGGTCATGGCGTTGGGCCACCTGTCCCGGAACGCCGAATGTACGTGTGCGCGGGCGCACGAAGGCCACCGCATCGCGCACGATGGCCCGCCCGATCCCCGCCAGCGTGGCAAGGTGGAAAAGCTGGTAATAGGTGGTGAAATATTCGTTGGTGGGAAATTCGGAAAGTGGCGTGCGGTTGATGATGTAATCGTCGGGCACTGCAACGTTTTTGAAATGCGTCGTGCCGCTGCCGGTCAGGCGCTGGCCAAAACCATCCCAGTCATCGACGCGGGTCACGCCGGGCGCGTCGGCCGGTACGACAAGCTGGATGCGGTCGGTGCCATCGGTTGCGATCGCGACAATCCACGACGCATAAAGCGTGCCGGTGGAATAATATTTCGTGCCATCCAGCCGCCACTGTCCCTGCGGATCGGGCGTAAGGGTGGTGGTGGTCTTGCAGTTACCCATAAATTTTTTCTTCTGTAATTTGATAGGAGAGAGCACCTGTAACGATATCTGCCAGGCGAGACATTCCTCTCCAGATAACAGTTGTTCCGGGCGGAGCATCGGAAGCGCGATCAAGGTAACCACCCAGTCTGGCGACTGCCCGGATGTAAAAATCCAGGTCTGGTGAAGTGCTGAGTTTGCGTATGGGTGTGAACTGTTCGAGTATTTGGCGTTCCACATCTGTAAAAACGGTAGAAGGCGACGTCCCTGGTAATTCACGCCTGAGCATTGTTATCCATGAGATACGCCAGGCCACCACGCAGCATAAGGCGATACAGTTTGCGAGCCGGCCTGCGGTCGTTAGGCGGAGCTCTTCAAGCTT
>NZ_CADP01000085.1 GCF_000285295.1 Komagataeibacter europaeus LMG 18890
CATCCCGCCGACATTCAGGATCGTGATGGTGCGCCGCTGGTAGCGGTCAGGATACGCTCATTGTTTCCCTGGCTTCGCCATCTGATCGGTGACGGGGGATATGCTGGCGAGAAGTTGCGTGGTGCGCTGGCTGAACTCGGCCGATGGACGATCGAGATCGTCAAGCGTAGCGATCGGGCCGAAGGCTTCGTCGTCCTGCCCAAACGCTGGATCGTGGAGCGTAGCTTTGCATGGCTCGGACGCTGCCGTCGCCTCACGAAGGATGTCGAGGCAACAATCTCTTCATCCCACGCGTGGTTGATGATTGCCCATATCCGCAGAGTTCTGCGAAAAATCAATCAAACCGCTTTCTGATTCAGGCTCTTAAACATGATCAGAAGTTGGCGTTGAGACGACCATAGTAATAGCCGCCCGTGATGGGAATCTGCGCCGAATTCTCATCATACGGCATCGCACCAAGGGCGTTCAGTTCCTGGGACATCATGCGGGGACGAACATTGAACACATCGTTCGCGCCGACGGCAAAGTGCCAGTTTTTCTGGAAACGCACACCGATTTCGATATCGGTCATCCAGTGCGGCGTGTTGATGAACTGCTGAAGGGCGTTGTTGGAGTACTGCAGGGCCGCAGGACCCCAATCCTGGTACTGCACCATGTCGCTGGTCTGGCCATAGCGGGTCTGGCGAATGTTGAAGTCCCAGTTTTTGTAAGTGTAATATGCGTTCAGGATGATTTTGCTGCGGGGATTGTCCGAGGTGATCGAGGCAATGTCCGCCAGGTTCAGGTTCGAACCGTTATGGTGCAGGCGGGTGCGGTTGAGGTCAATGGACATCGACAGCGCCAGGTTGCCGTATTTATGGAAGTGGAACAGGTAATCTGCCTTGATGTCCACGCCCTGCGTGCGGGTGCTGGCACCGTTGGTGAAGTAGTCGGCATATACGTCATTATAACCGGAGAAGCCGGTTGGCAGGGAAGCCAGCTGGGCAATGGCCTGAGCCGCGACGTAGCCTTCGGTCGTGTTGCCGTAAGGGGTCGAACCGCCGAAGTTGGTATCCTGAACGATACGGTCACGCAGGTTGATCTGGTAGACGTCAGCTTCCACATGGAAACCATCGACGGGTTCCAGCACGATGCCACCGCTGACACTGGTCGAGCGTTCGGGTTTCAGCTTGGTCGCGCCAATCGCCTGGGCCGCCGCGGAATCCGCTGCAAGCAGGCCGCTTGCACCCGTGGGCGAGACGTTGACGGCGCTGAAGTGCGATTCAGCCAGTGTCGGGGCACGGAAACCCGTGCTGATGGTGCCACGGATGGCGATACGCTTATTGAAGTTGTAGCGCGTTGAAATCTTGCCGTTTTCCGTGTTGCCCACGTCGGTGTAATGTTCCAGGCGACCGGCGAAATCGAGTTCCCACTTCTTGGTCAGGCGAAAATCGCCATCCATGTACCACGCCCAGATGTCACGGTACCACGTACCAGCCGACCCCGGTGAGATACCCGCATAACCCTGCGTGCCACCACTGGTGTAGGAAACCGGTTCACCAGCGGTAATATTGTAGGATTCCATCCGTTCTTCGGCGCCGAAGGCCAGCGTCATCGGAACGGCGTTCCCGATATTGAAATGACGTCGGAAATCAACGTTGTTGGTCCACTGCGTCATGCTGTAGGTTTCGGCCCGCGCCGTGCGGGGGCTGGAGCCGTATTCGGTCACATAGGCGGTGTTAAGGGTGTTCTTGTTACCGATCTTGTCGATATCTTCACCGTAAGTGGAGCTGATATCCCAGTTGAAGCCCATGAAGTTATCACCCTTCAGGCCCAACGTGGCGGCAAAATCGTTTTCTTCCATGGTTTCCAGCGGTGAAAAACCGAAGGGCGCGATGGAGGCACAGGCTGCGCAGGAGTCGCCTACCGTGGGAGTACGGTAGTTTTCATAAGCTTCCGCATGACGATGGGCATAGGTAATCAGCCCGTAGAAATTGATGCCGGGCGTAAACTGCTTGCCCCATTCGATCGCCAGGTTTTCACGCGTTTCTTCCGGCGTACTCATGATCTTGTTGGAGCGATCCGAAATCTTGCCGGCATTCACGCCCGTGTAGCTCGCGGTGCTGGCGTCGGCGGGCTGGGAGCCAAGCAGCCGGTGGTCACGCGCATTGTTGGCCACGAAATGGTCCGTATGGTACATCTGCCCGCTGATATGCAGGAAACCATCCTGACCCAGCTTCATGCCGCCATCGGCATTGAGCTGATAGTTCCAGCCATCCCCGTTATAGGCGTTCGCACCGGTCTGGCCGCTCAGGTTCAGGCCGTGATCCTGCTTCTTGGTGATGATGTTGACCACGCCCGCGATTGCGTCCGAGCCATACATGGCGGCCGCGCCATCTTCCAGCACTTCGATATGATCGATGGCGTTGGCGGGGATCATGTTCAGGTCAACGGGGGTGGAGCCTGATTCCGGACCGGAATCCGCATACAGGTTGGCCGTGGTATGACGACGCTTGCCATCAACGAGCACCAGCACTTCGTTCGGGTTCAGGCCACGCATGCGGATGGCGGATGTCAGGGCCCCCGCATCCGCGCCCATGGCGCTGACATTGATCGAGGCATTGGTGCGCGTCAGCGCATCGGCCAGGTTCATCTGGCCGGACCGACGCAGGGCCGCTGCACCAATCACCGAGACCGGGCTCATGCTGTCACGGGCCTTGCGGTTGACCGAGTGCGTGCCAGTAGAAACATTGATTGTTTCTACGCCGGAACTGTTCACGCCCCCGCTGTCATCATGCTTCAGGGTCTGCGAGGCACGTGCGTGGGTCTGTGCCGTGGCCGCATGATGCTGCGTGTGAACCGTACTTGTCTTCTGCTTCTGTTCCTCTGTGACAGAATTGCCGTTAGGTGTGGCGGCGACGGCCCCGTAAGAGACCAAAGAGCAGATGGTCGTAATTAAAAGAGAAGTGCGTCTGTTCATGATGCCCCGCGATTCTTCTATCGTTTACGATATTAACGGGCCGTAATGAATATCTAGGAAAAAATGCCCGCCATATCGTTCCGATGTCAGCACGTTGCAATAAAGCAACACTTTTCGGTATGTCACGGTATATTTACAACATAAATAACTTAACAGGATAATATTCAGCAATGGCGATTGATTTCCGGTATCTATAAAAACATTAAATAAGAAATCTGGTTGGGATATCGACTGATCATGCGGGGGCTTGAAGATGTTTCCTGGCGCTACAGTTGCATTTTATAGTGAGCGCCAAATCCATGAATAACCATAATACAGTATTTCATTAATGACGGGGTGTATGTTGACGAGACGCTGGAAGGACGGGCGTCTGCACTTCGGGCAGACAACGAATGGATTGTTCCGCTGTTTATTCAGAAGCGTGTCGCGGCTTCTGCGTATGCCTGAACTTGTGACGGTTTTGTGCCGGTCAGGAAATGATTATGTCACTCCCGCCTAAAAAGTGAGGGGGTTGATACTGCCTAGATATGAGTGGCATCGATATGAATTATAAAAGTTATTGATATACTGGAAAATGACAACAGCAGCCTGACGATGGGTTGGCCAGTTCTGTTTTCAGAACCGTTCTGTCTCCAGGTTTTTAGAAAAAATTTCGACAGTAGCGCTGTCAAAAGTGGTTTTCATTTCCAGACATTGAAGTCACCAGCCCAGTTATTCGGCCGCATGTACAAATGTCCGCGTGATAATCCCTTCTGAGTTGGCGTCGCTCGTGCTCCCCATGCATTCGGCATAGCTGTCTTATTCCGGCAACACCTGCTGACTATATATACGCAAACATATGTATGGATACGAATATATATAGACAAGCCCAGCCTGTGAATGGAAGAACTCTATATACGTCGTTTATTCATATAATGGACAAATGTTATGCGAAGTTGTTATAGTGCGTTTTTCATCACCGGAACGTCAGGCATGTTTCTGCTGGCGACGACCGCGCTGGCGGCCTCGCCAGTTTCCGCGTCGGTGAACGCACCTGATGGGTCGGTCACCGTAAAAAAGCCGGCTCCCCCATCCCGTGCCACGCCATCGGCAAAAACGCAGGTAGCCCAGACATCGTCAGCCGCAACATCAGGTACAGGCGCGCCCATCGCCGGAATACTCGACGGATCCAATGGCGAAACGATAACCGTTCACGGCCACCATGCGGCAGACGGTACCGGCGCCAAATATATGAACAAGAACATCTATCTCGGCCCGCTGGGCAACCGGGACACGCTGGATACACCATATTCCGTCATGGGTGTCCCGCATGATGTCGTGGTGAACCAGCAACTGCGAAACGTCAACGACATGGCGCAGTACCTGCCTTCCGTGCAGCTGGAAATCCGCGGTGACCCCAATACGTCCCGCCCGCAGTCGCGTGGGTTCGAGGCGGACGTGATTTCCAACTCCCGCCTCGACGGGCTGAACGTGGTGTCCACCACCCCGTATCCGGCGGAATGGGTTGACAACCTGCAGGTCCTCAACGGTCTGGCCGGGGCGATGTACGGACCGGAAAACCCGGCTGGCGTGTTTGAATATACCCTAAAGCGTCCGACCAACCGGCGCACCGAACGGCTTTCGGTTGGCGTGGATTCCATCGGCACGCCTACGGTCAATGGCGATATTTCCGGTCGTGTCGGCAAGAAGGGCTGGTTTGGCTACCGCCTGAACATGCTGCATGCCAATGGTTCGGCCTATGCGCCCGGCAGTTGGATCCGGCGTGAGATGGTCAGCGCCGATTTCGATATCCATTTCGATTCCAAGACGGTCCTCGAACTGGATGCCAGCCACTATACCTATGACGAACGCGGCATGGCACCCGGCTTTGGCATCACCGCCGGCACCGCCACCAATCCCACCGGCATTGGCGGCCAGTTGCCCGAGGCCCCGGATCTGAGCCGGCGCATGGCTCCTGACTGGAGCGGGTACAACATGGAGACCAATACCTTCCTGGCCAAGATCAAGCACCAGATCAACAGGGACTGGAGCTTCACGCTGGGCGGGCTGTACCAGGACGCCAAGCGCCAGTCCTTTGGCATAAGCGATACATTGAGCGCCACCCAGGGGTATGAAGGCTTTTATACCTCCAAGGCCACGGCGACCACGACGGCGGATGATTTCCGCGTGGGCAGTAACATGGCGTATTTCAACGGTCGTGTCCGTACCGGTCCGCTTACGCATGACCTGGTCATTGGCACCAATGGCTACATGATGGGGAATTATAATCCGACCACGGCCGTGACCAGCGCCCAGCAGCTGGGTACATACAACATGTATGGTAAGGCACCCACCAACGGTACGCAGCCCTATTATAGCGGTCGCTATAAATCCAGCAGCATCATGAGCCAGTCCTTCATCATTGGCGACACGATGCGGATCAACAAGCACTGGTCGGTCATGGGAACGCTGGCCTGGAGCTGGATCAGTCAGGAAGGCACGACCAGTTATAAAACCCCGCTTCAGAAAACGTTTGAAGCCGACGCGACGTTCAGCCCGACGGCCAGCGTCATATACAAGCCGACCCAGAACCAGACCCTGTATTTCACCTATGGCCGGTCGGCAGAGGCGGGGCCTGTTACGCCCAATAACGCCGCCTATACCAATCCGAACATAGCGTTGCCGGTCTCGCATTCCGAGGAATATGAAGTCGGGTACAAGGTGCGTTACCAGAAGATGCAGTTCAATATTGCGGGTTTCCGCATGACCTCGCCTTATGCGATGTATGTGCCCACGGCCAGCAATATCTGTACTAACGGCAAGAGCTGCCAGACCTATGAATATGGCGGGACGCAGCGCAATTATGGCGTGGAAGCCCAGATTTCGGGCGAAGTCCTGCCCAACCTGTCCGTACTCGCCGGCATGACCTGGCTGGATGCGGAACTGGTCAACAGCAAGACCGCCACCTACAACAACAAGGAAATCGTGGGTGCGGCCCCGCTGCAGGCCAACCTGCTGCTGGACTACCGCCTTCCGGCCTCGCTAGGTGCGTTTGCCTCGGGCTGGGCGTTCAATGCCAGTGTCCATTACATGGGCAACCGTGCGGCCAACATTACCAATACGCTGCATACCGGTTCCTACACTACGCTGGACCTGGGTACACGTTACGCCTTCCACGTTTCCAAATTCCCGTGGGTTGCGCGCTTTGGCGTCAGCAACGCCACGAACGAACGGTACTGGGCATCAGTCTATACCGGTGCGCCCAGCGGCACGTCTGGTGCGGCCTCTACCCTGTATGCCGGGTTGCCGCGCGTCTATCACTTCACCCTCTCGCTGGAATTCTGAGAGCACTGCCGGGTCGTCAGCAGATCGTGGTCTGCGGCGATCCGGATACAGCAGGAAATGCTGCCGGTAGCAGAGCGGCAATCAATATTTCATAAGATCCGTTCTGAACGACCGCATGCGGAACCGCCATCCGCTGTCCTGCGCGTCCGGCATGAAATCCAGGTTCAAGCACTGGTTCGGCCCATCGGACAGCATCATTGGCAGGCGTGTGCCCATCGCCCTTTTCCGACCGCCAGATGTAGAAGATCATATCGCTGATCCCGTGCCTGTGGCACAGACCCGCAGCCGTGCCGGCCGCCTGATGTTCCTTCAGGATGCCGATGACCTGATCTTGCGTAGAGCGTGTTCTCTTCATCGTCCGTCTCCGGTGGACAGGCCTTGCTTCAATCCGAGGGCATTTCAGGGGACAAGGTCAACAGGCCCCGGCGGCTTTCTCTACAAAACAATGTATGTTTGCAGTAGGGAACGACCGCGTGAGCGGATCAGTTCGTGTTTGCCGAAGATCATGAATTCGGGAACTCACAGCATTATTATTATATTTTCCAATATATTACCAATTTATTATTTTTTATTGTTTGAAATATATTTCATAGACCATGAAAACGTGGGGAAACTTCAGAATGATTTCCCCGTGTCGAAGATACTCATATTTACAGTCCTGATTTTTGTATCTCTGATCTACGCAGACGAAGGATTTGCCCAGAGCGAAACCTCCAAGTCCCTGCCGGTTGTCCTGGAACCATACTCCGCCCATGCCTTTCCGCTCGAAGGATGGGGTAACGCTGTGGTGGACCCGCAGGTGCCCACCCTGCACGGCGCGCCGCATCTGTTTGGTGACTGGTTCGGCACACGGAAATGGCTGAACCGGCGCGGCCTGTATCTCAACGTCGCGGTCAATGAAGAATACATGGGCAATGTGCGTGGCGGGCGCACGCGTTCGGACGTGCTGGCTGGCCAGGTCGCGGCCGAACTTGATATCGACTGGCAGCGTCTTGCGGGGGTTAGCGGGTTATGGACCCATCTTCTCGTCATCAACGGGCATGGGCGCAACTTTGGCTATAATCTTGGTGATTCGGTTACGAACCCTGAACAGATATATGGAGGGCGCGGTAATGTCGTCGCACATCTGGTTGCGATGTATGCTGAAAAGACATTCCTGCGCAAACGGATTGTTGTTTCCGCCGGGGATATTCCGACCGGCAGTTTCTTTGCATATGATTACGTGGCCTGTTCCTTTATGAACGTGTCCGTGTGCAGCAATTTTGCGCCGGGTAAATATGTTCCCGGTGGGCGGGACTGGCCTTCGGGTAATCTCGGTGGGGTGGTGCGGACCTTTCCTGCCAAGAAAGTCTATGTCATGGGCGGGATCTTCGCCGTTTCGCCCCATGCCTATAACGGTGGCATTTCAGGCTGGGCGCTGGCCCAGAGCGGGTTGGGCAAGGTCTCGTCTCAGGTCGAGGTGGGCTGGATGCCGTGGTTTGGCAAACATGCCCTGCGCGGAAATTACAAGATTGGCGCGTGGTACGATAATTCACGCTATCCAAATCTTTATGCCGATATTCATGGCAATTCCTTCCAGTTGACGGGGCAGCCGCGCCGTTACGAAGCGGGCATGAGCACGGCATGGTTCATGTTTGACCAGATGCTGGTACGGAATGGCCCGGGCGTGGCGGAGGGATTGCTGGCGGTTGGCGGCGTGGGTTATTCGCAGGGCAATGTCGTGGCCATGCGTGACCATGAATGGATCGGATTGGTGGAGACGGGATCTCCATGGCACCGTAGGGAGGACCAGATCGGGGCCATGTTCCAGCATATGGACATGAGCCGCACCGTTTCCCGGCAACAGGAATCGTCCCGCGCGTTAGGTCTGCCCTACCTTGCCAACCAGTGGGGGCCGGTATGGGGCGTTCAGCGTTGGGAAAATGTCTATGAAGCTTTCTATAGCACGCATGTGCTGCGCAATTCGACAACGATGCAGTTTGACTTCCAATATTTGCAGCATCCCGGTGCGACCACAACATTCCGGGATGCAGCCGTAATGGGCATTCAGTTCACGGCCAATCTGTAGAGGATAGGCGAAGAACCCTGATTGTAATGGTTTCAAAAACTTCGTCACGACTTTGCCGTCCAGTCATCCCTGTCTGTTCCAACCATCATCAATACATGGCTGGTAAAAAAGCAGGCATGGAAAGCGACCTGTCATCCATCCGCCAGGACCATTTCAAGGACGGCCCCTAGCGTGTTGTTCAGGATATCCGCCTGTTCACGGGAAAATATGAGAGGCGGACGGATTTTCAGGACATTTCCGGCCGGGCCGGAAGAACTGATGAGCACGCCGCGCACACGCATTTCATTGACAACCCGTGAAGCAATGGTCCCGTCCCTCAGTTCGGCACCCATGAAAAGTCCCACCCCACGGACATCATGAATGCCCGGGTGTCGGGTCAGTTGCGCCCGGAGGTAGGCACCGACTGTATGGGCGTTTTCCATCAGGTGCTCGTCCTGAATTACACGCAGTGTCGCCAGCGCTGCGGCCATGGCGACCGGGTTGCCGCCAAACGTATTGAAATAACGGATACTGGCCCCGAAATCCCGGATCACTTCCGGTTGGCATACAAGACCCGCAACCGGGTAGCCGTTCCCCATGGGCTTGCCCATTGAAACCATGTCCGGCACGATACCATGCCGTTCAAAGCCCCACATATGGGAACCGGTCCGCCCGAAACCTGGCTGCACTTCATCGGCAAGGAACAGCGCGCCGGCTTCGTGGGCAGCTTCAACCGCAGGCGCCAGGAACCCGGCGGGATCAGAAAATATCCCATCGGAGGAGAACAGCGTATCCACCACCAGAAGGGCGGGCCGGATACCATGGCGTTGCAGGTCCGCGATGGCGGATCTGACCCCCGCGGCAAAATCCGTGCCCGCGACAGGGGCGGGAACCGTGCGGACATGCATTCCCAGATTGACGCCTTTGCCAAGGGAGGGAGAAATCGCGGCTGTTGCGGAAGTCACGCCATGGTAGGCGTTTTCGGTTATGATTACGCCTTCGCCACCGGTTGCATGGCGGGCAATCCGGATGGCCAGGTCATTGGCCTCGCTGCCCGAGCACGTAAATGTTGCCTGCGCGGGGAAGGGGAAGGTCGCAAGCAGCGCATCCGCATAGTCCACGATGGTATCATGCAGGTAACGCGTATGCGTGTTCAGCCGTTCCGTCTGGGCCACGATGGCGGCCACAATACGCGGGTGGCAGTGCCCGGCCGGGACAACATTGTTATAGGCGTCCAGAAAGCGGCGGCCATGCACGTCGGTCAGCCACGCCCCCTGGCCCGATGCCAGATGGAGCGGTTCTTCATAGAACAGTCGGTAAGACGGACTGAGTAACTGCTGGCGGCGTTCAAGAAGGGGCGGCGTCATATTGCGTCCAGTCTGGAATGGGAAATTGAAACACGCAAGGGCATGATATGCAGGCGGTAGTCGCCTGCCAGTTATTGCAGGCGGATGTACGGTGTCCAGTACGCCAAGTTTAGGACCATAGCCCGAACATGACGGTGGCGGCGCGGCAGATGGGGAAGAGGACGGTCGGGAAGCTGTCATGGCGTGTGGCGACATGATGCCGGTTCCTGATACGGTCGAACATGATCTCAATCCATGCCTGCACGGGGGCGGGTGCGGCGCGTCTGCGTGATATGGTGCGCATGGGGGCTGATCATCAACCATACAGGCCAGTCCCTGCCGGAAATCCCCTTTGGCGGGATCGGGAATTCCGGTTATGCCTCGGAAGGCGGGGCGGAGGCGCTCGACGCCTGCCTTGACCCGTCTGGTGACGTCAACGGACTACATGTGAACAGGGGGCACCCGATGGGCGCGACTGTATCTTCCACCGGCATGGGGAAAGCCGGGTCCGATTTTGAAGCGGCGCTGACCCTGCTTGAACAGCCATCGCGCCCCGTATCGGTCGAGGACGCCACACGGATCGCGCATGACATGTTTGGCATGACCGGCGTGCTGTCACGCCTGCCGGGAGAGCGCGACAGGAATTTCTGCCTCCGATCCGCACGGGGCGGGGATTATGTGCTGAAAATCGCCCATTGTGCGGAACGACCGGACGTGCTGGACCTGCAGGACAGCGTCCTGCGCTACCTTGGGGCGGAAGACCCGACGCTGGCCGTGCCGGAACTGCTGGCCCCTCATATGCCGCATGCCGTATGGCGCGATTGCGCGGGTGATGAGCGGATCGTGCGGATGGTGACATTCCTGCCCGGTACGCCACTAGCACTACAGTTGCAGTTTGTTTTGTTCGTTAATTGTTCATGGTTTCCGTGCTTTCCAGAAAGCTCGAATTTCAGACGGTCTACATCGAGAAAAACCGCAAATTCTTCATCTTTCTAGGCCGGAAACCAAACTGCAACTGTAGTGCTAGGTTTCGTGGACAAATGGTATCCACTGGAGTGCTGACACGAGACTGACGAAGCCAAGATATGATTCCTTGGTTTTGTCATATCGGGTGGCAACGCGTCGCCAGTTCTTGAGTTTGTTGAACAGGCGCTCGACGAGATTGCGCCAGCGATATTTGGTTTTATCATGAGGTACAGGATTGCGACGGTTGCTTTTGCTCGGGATGACGGCTTCGATTTCGGCCTTGGCAAGTTCCTCGCGAATGAGGTCGGCATCGTAACCTTTGTCTGCCAGTAACGCCTCGATCTTGTCAGCGATCATGCGGAACAGCGGGCCGAAACCCTGAATATCGTGGGTCTGTCCCGGCGTCAGGACAAAACCGAGAGGGCGTCCCCTGGCGTCGCATCGGGCGTGCAGTTTGGTGGTGAAACCACCGCGCGATCGGCCAAGCGCCTCGGTTTCCTGTGTCCCTTTTTTATACCGATAGCACAATGATGTGCCCGGACCACCGTGCTGTCGATCATGTCGGCAGTGGTATCCCGCTCGACCATTTCAGCCAAGGTTTCGAGCATCGCATCGAACACGCCTGTCGTCACCCATCGTCGGTAGCGTCGGAACACGCTGTTCCACTTGCCATAATCATCAGGCAGGTGGCGCCACTGCGATCCGGTTCGGGCAATCCACATCATGCCTTCGAAATACAGACG
Organism: Komagataeibacter europaeus LMG 18890; assembly: GCF_000285295.1. GTDB lineage: Bacteria > Pseudomonadota > Alphaproteobacteria > Acetobacterales > Acetobacteraceae > Komagataeibacter > Komagataeibacter europaeus. The sequence goes on from NZ_CADP01000085.1 coordinate 11,386, forward strand.
ATTGTCTTGCGCAGGACGGCAGCCACGACCCCTCTCAGGCGGAAGCAGCGCCCCGATGATGGCCCATTCCTCGTCCGAAAGCCCAATTCGCTCGCCCAACAACGCCTCCAAAAGGCAGCTTTGAATCAATCATGGACGTTACTGTCAACCTTTGTCCACGAAACCTA
>NZ_CADP01000084.1 GCF_000285295.1 Komagataeibacter europaeus LMG 18890
TCATAATCCCTTGGTCGGCGGTTCAAATCCGTCCACCGCTACCATCTGCGTTAGGATTGATTTTCCTTACATTTTCAGACTTTTCCGGGGTCATCATCCGCCCCCGTCGCGAGTTGTTTTAGCAATCCGCAATTCCCTGTTTAGCATTCTCCTGCTCTAAACGATAACGGGTGACCTTTGTTGCGGCGCTCTGTGCCCGACGTTTCTGGCTTGCTTCACCCATATATCGACTGACCATCATCTGCCCTGGTCAGGATCGTCCCGGCATTATGGCGGGGCATGGTATCCAGCAACTGCCTTTCCTGTTCATGCAGGGGGATCCAGATGCGTGTACTGGTCTTGAACCGGACAACATAAATCCCCTTCCCGTCGTAATCTGACCATTTCATCTTGATCAGATCACGCAGCCAACGGATTTCGTGATCACGCATCCGGGCGCGCCAGCAACACGACCGCCAACCGGACACTGATCGCCGAAGCCCTGACAGACATGTTCGTCCGCCTGTCCCGCCCCGGCGGCACCATCAACCCGGACGACCGGGTGGAAGCGATTGGCGCCAGCAGGCCGATCACGGGCGCCAACGCGGGCACCATAAGCTGCGCGGCGCGAGCCATGGCAGCGCCCAAATACGCGGTGGCGGATTTCCTGCGCGCAGACGAACCGGCCTACGACCCGTTCGGCCCTTGTCTGGCGCGTGAAGGCCGGAAGCGTCACGGTGAATTATTTCCCTGCTGATGTATCGTATGCCGATGATGCACGCGCCACAGTGCGCAACCCAGTCAGGTGCCGCACGTCAGACGCAGGGCGGCCAGACCCGCACCCTAACGACGACGCAAACCGAATTCGTCAGCGATTTTGGTGGAGATATCGCATGAAAAACATTTTTCTTCCTGCCGTGCTGTCCCTTCTGCCCGCATATGCGTTTGCGCAGTCGGTGCCGGACGGGCAGTCGTATCGGACTGCAGGGAACCCGAATAATATTGTCCGGTCTGCCGACACGGCTGACAGCGTTTCCACATGGATCGGGAAGAAGATGGACGTGCAGAATGGCACGGCCGTTTCTCCCACGCTGAAGGGGGGCGTCGAGATATCTGCCCCGTCGGACAGGCCAGGGGCAGCGGGCACCGCCATTCCCAACACATTCTGGGTTGATCGGTATTACAGCCCGAAAACATGGTTCATAACCACAAATACGACATGGACCGTATGTAGGTCGGGATGTGCCTATAAAAACCCCCTTGATGCGTGGAATGCGGCCCTGAACGCCAATTTTCTCAATGCCGCGATCCTGACGATCAGTATTGGCGATGGCATCTACAATCTCGACAATCAGTTTTTCACCAACGTCACGAAAACCGAGCATGTCCACATAGTTGGCGATACGGCCGCACCGGATAAGGTTGTCCTGAATTTCACCAAGACAAAGGGCAACAATCTGGGGGGATTTGCAGCCTATAATGGCGGGAAAATCGGCCTGATCAATGGCATGACAATCCAGTCACCCACTGACGGCACGGGTGCGCTGGCATCGACTGACAGATATGGTCGACACGTCTGGAACAGCCAGAGTTACGGTGCAGGAATCGCGGCCTACGGGGCTGGATCAAATATAGTCATAGGGTCCCACGTCATCATTCACGGCCTGTATTACAGTATGGTCGCGGATAATAATGGCGGGATCGATGCGCCACAGGGTGGTGTCGCCATGTCGCTCGCAGGGGACGTCAACGCCATGGCGCGCGGCGGCGGCGTAATCGTCTGCACGCCGTGTTCGGCAACCGACGCCAGCGATTATACCCATCCCGACAATACTCTTGGATCCAACTATGATGCCGAGCGTGGCGGTTCGCTCTACATCGACGGGTCCACCGGCTCAAAGTCGCTCATAACAGGTGTCGTGGGCCTGACCGGTGGCCATATCTGGGCGCATCATGTCACGCTCACCGGGTCGCTCATCCCGGCATCGGGACAGGGGGCGTGGATTACCGGAAATTCCTCGGCAGAGTTCACCGGTTGCAACATTTCGGGCTACAACATCGGCGTCAACGCCACGAACGGCGGTTATGCCAGCGTGGATACATGTAACATCCATAGGAATATCCAGGGCGGGATTGTGGCCGATGGCGGCCGCGTGACTGGCGCTTCCGCCATTATCACCGATAATACGACCTACGGCATACAGGCCCTGCATCAGGGGTCAGTCGTCATGTTCGGAACCTACGCCGGCATGAGGGCAAACGGCACGAACTTCTCCGCGCAGCCTGCAGGCGTCGAACATAGGTCAGGATCCGCCTATACCGCTTCCAGCATTGATGTGCAGTAACGGCGCGCCGCTGGCGGCGACGTCCCTACCGCAGCCTGTTCTGAAAAAGGCCACGTCGTGACCGGCACCAACATTCCCCGGTTGCCCGACATGTCCGTGCGCCTGCCAACCCGCCGTCAGGCTGTTGCCGCCATCTTCCCGTCCATCAATGGCTTCTACACTCCACGCCGACGCCATTCATATCCGGGCGGCATCAGCGCCCTCGCCTTTCAGGCAGGCGTGGCATCATCACGGCCTGACCGGCATAAAACCGTCACAGGTCCACATGCATCCACCCGCCCGGAATGCATGCTGTCGCAGCAGGGTTGGCATGCCCAAATGTTCCGATTTGGCAATGGCCGTCCCCATGATCATCGGATATACGTGGCGCGCCGTCATCCCAGCGGAGCCGCCATGGATCGCCTTCACAGCCGCACTGTCGGCATTTTCCTTGTCGCACTGTCCGCCGCGCTGTGGAGTACGGCGGGCCTGTTCGTGCGGATGAGCCATCTGGACACATGGACCATCGTGGCGTGGCGTTCGTTCTTTTCCTTCGTGACGCTCGGCGGGGCGGCCGTGGTGCTGTACCGGGGCGAACTGGGGCGGGTCATCATGCGGCAGGGGTGGCCGGGAGTTTTTGCCGTGGCCGTGTCGGTGGTGTCGGCCATCTGTTATGTCATGGCCCTGCGGATGACGACGGTGGCCAATGTCATGATCATCTATGCCGCCCTGCCCTTCATCACCACGGGCATTGCCTTCATCTGGCTGCGCGAACGGGTCACGGCACGTTTCCTTGTGGCGGGCAGCATCGCGATCGCGGGCATCGCCATCATGGGCCGGGCCGCGGCAAGCCCGCGCGACCTGCTGGGCCTTGGCGCCGCCGTGGTCATGACAACCGGTTTCGCAACGCAACTGGTGCAGGTGAAGCGGTATCCGTCGCTGGACATGACCATCATCATCACCCTGATGTCGGGGATCTGCATGCTGGTGGCCATTCCCTTCATGCAACCGGGTATCCCGCCGTTCCGGTCCATGCTGGCCTGCGCCCTGTTCGGCACCCTGACGATGGGGGTGGCGTATATGCTGCTGCTGAAGGGCGGGCGGCTGATTTCCTCGGGCGAGGCCGGGTTCATCTCGATGCTTGATGTTGCCCTGGCCCCGTTATGGGTCTGGTTCTTCTATGGCGAACGCCCGACCGGGACGGTCATGGGTGGGGGGGCCATCGTGCTGGGGGCGGTTGCGTGGTACCTGCTGACCAGTCGCGCACCCCGCGCCGCCAGCCCTGTCGCCAGCCCGACATGGGCCGGGTCCGACAGCCGCGAAACAACGCATTGACAAATAAGGAACGGAAGTCTCCGGGCGCTGCCTTTTTGCCAGAAACTTCTTTTGCGCCGTGGGGCATCCTACGGATCGGGCCTCACGTATCTTCGTTGCCGTAAAAGAAAACACACGGCCCGATCCGTTCCCGACATGATCAGTTGCCGCGATACGGGGCGGCGGCCCTGGGCAGGCCGTCCTCGATCGGCAGGGCCGGGTTACGGGACCATTCGTTCCACGATCCCATGTAGATCCGCAGCCGGCTGAAACCGGCGGATGCCAGCGCGACATAGGTATTGGCCGCCCGCGCGCCCTTGAAACAGTAGATGATGATGTCATCATCGGGCCGCAGGCCGCGACTGGCGGCAAGGGCGCGGATTTCGTCCGCGCCACGGAAGGCGGCATGGTTGTCGGTCACTTTCATGAAGTCATACCACTCGATCCACACCGCGCCCGGTATGCGTCCCTTGCGCGGGGCGAAATCCACGCCGTAGGGCGACGAGCTTTCACCCAGCCATTCCACCCGGTCACGGTTGTCCAGCAGCCTGACCGTGGATGAGCCCAGGGCGGCGCGCACGTCCTCGTACGTGGCCATGAGGGCGCTGTTGATCCGCAGCGGGAATGTGGTGCGCGCGGGCGTGACGGTTTCGGTCGTTAGCGCCCCGCCTTCCTTGCGCCAGGCGTTCAGCCCGCCATCCAGGATGCCGACAGCGGGATAGCCAAGGTAGCTGAGGATCCAGTACCCCCGGCATGACGCGCCATAGCGGGTATGCAGGGCGTCTTCGTAAACGATGGCGGTCTTTTTTCCATCCAGTCCGTAATCGGCAAACAGGTTGGCGAATGTCTGCTGCAGCGTGTGCAGGCCATCATGCGTTGTTTCCGCCAGATAGGTGAAGATGTCGGGCATGTTGACCGCGCCCGGAATATGGCCCGCGTCGAAATCCTTCCGGTCGCGCACATCGATCACGACCGCATCGCCACTGGCAAGCAGCTGGCGCACATCATCGGGCGAATGGAGAACTGTTGTCGGCATGACGGCTTCCTGCATGGTTCGGAACATGGTTCCAGCCCTATCAGAAACATGGCGGGCCTGCCCCCTGCCCCATGCAGGTTAGCCATCACCGGGGCGCAGGCGCGCATTGCCTTCACCGGGCAGGGCCCGCTTCAGGTATCAGGCAGGCCGCAAAGACGTCTGCCGGGAAAGCTTTTTTCGGAACGCTTCGGAAAACGCAGCCTTCTTGCAAGAAGGCTGCGCCCGGAAACCTCCGCTATCGTGAAATGCGCCCTCAGTTGGACAGGTCGGGAATGATGGACAGCAGGAAGTCCACCCCCGGCCCGATGGCGGCCACCGGCGTGCGTTCGTTCAGGCCATGCATGAAGTTTTCCGACGGCTTGATGAACAGCGGGCTGGCTTCATAGCTGGGCACGTTGTGGCTGCGGAACCACATGTTGTCCGACGCCCCCGCCTCCATGGACGGGATGACCGGCAGGCCGGGATAGACGCCATGAATCGCCTTGGTGACCGCATCAATGAATCCCGGGTTCATGGGGGAGGCATCGGTCGCGACCGACCCGGCCGAGACATCACGCACCTGCACGTTCGGGTCCGCAACCACCTTCTGCAGTTCGGCCTGGATGTCGGCCTTGGAATGGCCGGGGAAGATACGGCAGTTGATATTGGCCGTCGCCCGCTGCGGCAGGGCATTGAGCGCATGGCCCCCGTTCACCATCGTGGCGACGCAGGTCGTGCCGATCTTGCCCACCATGGACGGATCGACCGACAGGGTCGCAATCGCCTTTTTATCCGCCGGGTTGGCGGCGAACGCCTTCATCGCCGCACCCAGCCTGCCCGGTTCCAGCTTGGCCGCCCCTTCGAAATAGGCGCGGGTGATGTCGTTTTCCTCCGGTTTGAACTGGTATTTCTGGATACGCGACAGGGCCGCGGACAGTTCGGCAATCGCGTTGTCCGCGCGGGGTTCGGACGAATGACCACCGGGGTTGGTGACCGTCAGTTCATAATCGGCATAGGTCTTTTCCGCCGCCGCCCATGCGAAATATTCCGGCTTGCCGGTCTGTTCATTCAGCACGCCATCGGCGCCATCGACATTCAGCACCATGCCCGCATCGGACAGTTTGTCCGCCAGCGCCGCGCCGCTGCGCATGTCCGTTTCCTCATCACCGGAGAAGGCGAGGATGATCGTCCGCTTCGGCCTGTAGCCCTCGCGCCGCAATTCGATGAGGGAGGCAATCGCCAGCGTGTCATCCAGCTTCATGTCCGTGGCCCCGCGGCCGAACAGGTAGCCATTCTCCACCACCGGGGTAAAGGGATCACGCTTCCAGTCGGCGGGTTTCGCCTCCACCACGTCCATGTGGCCCAGCACCACCAGCGGCCTGAGCGACGGGTCGGTGCCATGCCACGTGGCGGTCATGTACATGGTTTTGCCGACCGGGACGATCTGGATGTCCTTTTTGGAAAAGCCACCGGCCACCAGCGCCTTGCTGAACAGCCTGGCCACGTCCGCCGTCCTGTCGCCCGGCCCGGCGACCGAACGCAGCGCAATCGCCTTTTCCGCAAGATCCAGCGCCTGGGCATCGGCCTGCGGGTGCGGCACCACATCGGCGTGCGCCATAGGGGGAAGCAGGGCCGGAAGGGCCGTAAAGGCAAGCAGGGCCATGACTTTGCGCATCAATCAGGTACTTTCCAAAATTATCATTTCGATAAAATAATGACATGGAACCGCCCCGCATGCCAGCCACCCGCCCCGTGGGTACCGGACACGCGATGGCGACGGGTACGCGCGCAAAATCCGGGCGCGGGCATGGCCGGGCGGGTCATCTGACCGGGCATGGCGGTTGCCATCATGCATTAAATGTCTGTCAGGTATGCATTAATTGTTGCATGCGCACATGCGTCATGCTGTTGTCTGACATGCGCATGGCGCAGCATTCTTTCCAATGGACGAAAGGTCTGACATGGATCGTTTCAAGACGATGCTTAGCGGTCGCACCAACATGCTGCTGGGCCAACTGAAACAGGAAATCGGCTACGCCACGGGCCTGCGGCGGCTGGAACGCCAGGGGATCGCGCAGGAAATGCGGGGCTTTTCCCAGACGGCCCGCCTGCACCGCATGGCGAGCATGGACCGGTCCGAACAGGGCTGAATACCCCACGCCCCATTCATGATGACAAACGCATAACCGCATCGCGCGCATGGAGGTTGCCGGGAAACCGGCAACCCGTACGATGGCCCCATTACCTTATCCAATCAGGAATGACGGCCATGAGCAAAGACCAGATCATCGACATGCCCTTCACCACGGACGCCATGAAGGCGGCCATTGAACGGCGCATCATCCAGGCCCCCGGCCTGTCCGATTCCCAGAAGCATGACCTCAGCGTGACCCTTGCCGGCCTTGATGCGGCGAAACTGGCCACGCTGGTTGAAACCGTACTGGGTCATGCCATTGAATCCGGCCCCGAAATCCTGCCGTACCTGCAGCGCCTGGGCCAGCGCGGCTGACAGGCCGTTCAGGACAACAGTGTCCGCGTGCCGCCTTTTCCCCGAAAGGCGGCGCTCCCTGCGTTATAACACACCCCACCCGATCCCCTGCCCCCACGGACAGCCATTACGCCACCATCTGGCCGGCGGCACATGCCCGTGCTGCCGGAACGGTCACGCACGGGCCTTCCACAATGCCGCCAGGCGGGCATGCAGGCGCGGATCGCTGGCGTAGATGTACAGCCCCCTCACCCCCCGTGTCATGAGCACGTTGATGGAATTGAGGATGATGCGTTCCATCACCGCCTGCGGGTCGGCCACCCCGTCCCGTCCGGTAAAGGCGGCACGGTCCTCGTACCGTGACGGGTCGATCACGATCCGGTCGGCAGCCGGGTCATAGGTCACGGAGGGGCCAAGGATGACACCCGCGTAATTCAGGTCGAACCCCTGTATGGTATAGACCGATCCCACTTCATCAATCGTATCCGGCCGTTCCGCCCATGGCAGCCGCGCCTGTGGCATGGCGCGGTCCCAGCGCAGGTGAAAGCGTCCCTCGGTAATGAAATGGTCATGCCCGTTCAGGGTATAGGGATAATCATACGTCGCCAGCATGCGGCACAGGCCGTACTGCGTGTTGCGCTGCCTTATGTCTTCATACATGGCCTGCGCATCGTCAAAGATGCGGAAGTCAAAGGGCTGCGGGGCCGGCAGGGGCAATAGCCTGCCATCGCGCAGCGCATGGATCCACGCCATGACATCCGCATGGGCATGCACGCGGAACTGCTGGTCCAGCCTGCGGGTCACCACCGGATAGCCCGCCACAAGCCGGGCCAGCGTGGCGTCGTTCCACAGGCTCTTGAACTTCAGCACCTGATACGCGTCGAATATGATGACCACGACATGGGCATGGCGGATGATTTCCGCCAGCTGGTTATCCTGCCGGAACCGGTTGTAGGGGTCGCTGCGGGTCAGCAGCAGGTGTGCCTCATCCACCAGTACGATGTCGGCGCGGCCGTCATGTGCCGACATCTGGTTGATGAAGGTGGTCGGGCGTTCGAAATCCTTCTTGCGCAGGCAGGATTCGGTTTCGGAAATGTTGCGGTACAGCTTGATCATTTCCGGGTGGTTGACCAGCAGCCAGTTGCGGCTGCCATGCAGCGGGTCGTGCGGGTCCCGTCCCCTTGCCGCATCCTGTATGGCGGTGAACAGGGAATTGAGCAGCAGGCTCTTTCCCGTGCCCGCGTCCCCTTCGATGATGAACAGCGCATGGTCATCCCCCCGGTGGGCGCGGCAGAAGGCCATGACCTCCGCCTTCAGCGCCTGCTGCCGGTCCGTCAGCGTCATGGTCGGGGCAAGACGCGCAAGCGCGCTGTCGGGGGCGTGGGAAATGGGGTCTGGCATGTCTGTCCCTTCTGGTGGTCCCCTTTTATGCCGCAGGGTGGCTGACCAGATATGTGAAATATGACGCAAGGGCATGTGTACCCTGTTGGTGTTCCTGCCCTGTCATGCGTTATATCATCCATGCACGCGCATACCGCGCATCATTCAGACAGGATTGCCCATAATGACCGACAAACCCACCGCCGCCGCACGCGAACACATGCACAAGCTGGCGGACAAGGGCCAGAAGGAACCCAAGCTGCTGACCAAGGAAGAAGTGATCGCACTGGGCCAGCACGTCGCCAAGGAACATGGCCGCGCCACCGAGGCCGAACATGAAATCGCCAGGAAGGCGCAGCACAACCCCGAAGGCATCACGGCAGCTGAAATCAAGACCCTGTGCAACCACGTCAAGGGCGAGCGCACGGCCCGCTAAGGGCGGGAACCGGGGAATGTCGGGCATGTATCCGGTATTCCCCGGTTCGCTTTTCTACCGACCGTTCAAATTGATAAATGGCAGGCTTCCCGGCGTCCCCTTTTTTCAGAAAGGCGGCGCGTCCCGAAGCTTCCTGCAGGATGTCCCGAACGCAGGCCTGTCAAACATCCCCTTACGATAAAGGCCGCTTTAAAAATAAAGACCATGGCCAGACGCTTTTTGGTGTTTTCCCATTAACGGGTTGTTGTGGAACAATTCCTTGGCCAGAATCCGGATACGGATCGACCGCCCCATCAGGTGGCGTGGACTGCATGATCCGCAGGCGACGTGATGGAACAGGTGACTGATGCGGCCTGTTGGGACGCCTCACGCATGCATGATCTTTTTTGCATATATAGAAACAGACTTATTCATTATATGGGATCGAACCTGCGGAAAAATAAGGAGTATTTTCCGCCGCCATGAATACCCGCACACGCTTTCCCATCTATTCCCTGTCCGAACGGGCCGTTGACCTGCTGGTGCATATCATTGGCGTGGCGGGGTTGGGGTATGGCGTGCTGTGGCTGGTGCGTACCGCCATGCTGTCCCATTCGGGGCTGGAAACCGGGGTGACGCTGCTGTACTGCGGGGCGATACTGGCGACGTGCCTGTCTTCGGCAGCCTATAATTTCTGCCCGTCATGCTGGCTCAAGGGCGGGCTGCAGCGTGTTGACCAGTCCGTGATCTTCGTCGCCATCGCCGCGACCTATACGCCTTTCATCCTGCTGGGTGGCCATGGCAGGGGCAGCGTGTGGTTCTGCGCCCTGTTATGGGCCATGGCCGGGACGGGGGTGCTGGCCAAGATGTGTTTCTTCACGTGGTCACGCCGCTTTCACGTCGTGCCCTATCTGTGTGTTGCGTGGGTTTTCTTCCTGTGCCCCGATCCGTTGGTCTGGACGCTGCCGACACCTGTCTTTTTCCTGATCGTGCTGGGGCTGGTGTTCTTCTGTATCGGCGTTGTGTTCTACATGCGTGAAAACATGCCGTTTTCCAACGCGCTGTGGCATGTGATGGTCGTTCTGGGAGCTGGCACGCACATGGCCGCCGTGGGGTCCATGCTGCTGCACTACAGCCGGGGGCCGATGCGGGGCTTCTAAGCGCGGCACGTATTCCTTGCACCAGATGTCGTAGCTTCCTTCCCTAAAGGCCTGGTTCAAAAAGCGACCTGAACGATTTTCCGCACAACCCTGCGGACATGGGCGATGATCGGTCGGGGGGGATGAAATCATCGCCTCCCCCCTGCTGAGGCGACGGTAGCGACCGAGCCAGACAGTAAAAAGAATGGCCGCGAGACGACGCGCCGCAGCATCCGTGCGCGGGGAGGCGGTCCAGACGCCGCCTGCGTGGCATCAGTCGGGCGATCAGGAGATACGCAGGTCACCGCGCCGGTACTGCGTACGGTGTGATTTCAGTCCGGCCATCATGACCTCATCATGTTGTCACATGGCCATGAATCATAGCCGACTGAAATCACTCAATGCATTTTCGGTCAGACACTTGGATCGAAAATGGTTTCCCGTTGTCATCCTGTATTATTTTCTGTCTTTTTCAGTAGGAAGGTTTTTATAGTCGTAAGTCATGCTATCCGAATGCAGGACATGATCATGAATTCTGACATCTGAAATAGAATCTGGATTTACGGTATATCCCATCATATCAAGCAAAATGAATTTATTCATAACTTCGGTATAGTAACCATCATTATTTCGCATTTCTTCGGCCATCTGGCAATATTTTTTACTTTTATCCAGCATGAATACTGGAACCCTATATTGAGCATAACCACCATATTGAAGCCCATGGCCAACATTGATGATTTCTGCATGATCAGATGTATATAGCAAGGCATAATCTTTAAGCTCTGCATCTGCCATATTGATAATCTGATTTAGGTTTCGTGGACAAAGGTTGACAGTAACGTCCATGATTGATTCAAAGCTGCCTTTTGGAGGCGTTGTTGGGCGAGCGAATTGGGCTTTCGGACGAGGAATGGGCCATCATCGGGGCGCTGCTTCCGCCTGAGAGGGGTCGTGGCTGCCGTCCTGCGCAAGACAATCGTCTGTATTTCGAAGGCATGATGTGGATTGCCCGAACCGGATCGCAGTGGCGCCACCTGCCTGATGATTATGGCAAGTGGAACAGCGTGTTCCGACGCTACCGACGATGGGTGACGACAGGCGTGTTCGATGCGATGCTCGAAACCTTGGCTGAAATGGTCGAGCGGGATACCACTGCCGACATGATCGACAGCACGGTGGTCCGGGCACATCATTGTGCTATCGGTATAAAAAAGGGACACAGGAAACCGAGGCGCTTGGCCGATCGCGCGGTGGTTTCACCACCAAACTGCACGCCCGATGCGACGCCAGGGGACGCCCTCTCGGTTTTGTCCTGACGCCGGGACAGACCCACGATATTCAGGGTTTCGGCCCGCTGTTCCGCATGATCGCTGACAAGATCGAGGCGTTACTGGCAGACAAAGGTTACGATGCCGACCTCATTCGCGAGGAACTTGCCAAGGCCGAAATCGAAGCCGTCATCCCGAGCAAAAGCAACCGTCGCAATCCTGTACCTCATGATAAAACCAAATATCGCTGGCGCAATCTCGTCGAGCGCCTGTTCAACAAACTCAAGAACTGGCGACGCGTTGCCACCCGATATGACAAAACCAAGGAATCATATCTTGGCTTCGTCAGTCTCGTGTCAGCACTCCAGTGGATACC
>NZ_CADP01000083.1 GCF_000285295.1 Komagataeibacter europaeus LMG 18890
CTGGTCCTCAATCATCTGATCGACTTCTGGGGCGAAGCCCATGGCCGGATTGCCGATGTCACGCCGACCCTGCAGGGGGCGACATGATCCCCCGCCTCGCTCTGGCGGCACTCGGGGTATTTCCCTTTTTTGCCCCCAGCACGACCGCCCGCGCCGCGAGCATCCAAGAAGATGGCCGCCAGATTGCAGCCTGTCTGGAGGCTTCGGCAAAAATCTCCGGTGTGCCCCGTGGCGTGCTGCTCGTCCTCCTCTATGTCGAGGCCGGCCGTCCCGGAATGGTCAGCCCGAACAGTAACGGCACGGCGGATCTCGGGCCGATGCAGGTCAACACGACATGGGTCGATCGCATCGCGAGGCGATGGCACAGCACGCCCGCGCAAACATATGCGGCCCTGCGCGACAGTTCGTGCGCCAATATCGAGGCAGGCGCCTGGATCCTTGGTCAGGCGATGCACGAAGCACACGGTGACCTCTGGCAGGCCGTGGCCTTCTACCATTCCCATACCCCACGCTACGGCGATGCGTATCTCCGGCGTTTCTACGACATCGCCCTCACGATGATGGCCAGAAACCGCAGGGACGATCACTCATGAGCACGAGCCGCGTCCCATGGTCATCCAGCGATGACTATCTGCTCTTTTCCTCGATCATCATCATCGTCGGGGTCCTGCTGTTCAGCTACATGGCCTGGAGCCTGTGGCATACGCAGATCACGGCCTTCTATCTGCGGGTCATGCTGGGGCAGATCAACCTGCTGCATACGTCCGATCCCGACCTGATGCGCCTGCGGTTCCAGTTGCAGGCCGCGCAATATCGACCGGACCTGGTGCGGGCGATCCAGCTTTATTATGGACTTGCGATCCTGGGCAATGCCCTGAAATGGCCGGTGGCCATCGTGATTGCCCTCATGGGCGGCTTATGCATGTGGTGTGCTGCCCCCGGCCGTTTTGCAAAGGCGCTCGATCTGGAAGGTCTGATCGCAGTGCAGGCAGAAATGTTTCCGACACTGAAAGGCTTCGTCCGACGCCGACTGGACAGGCTTGTAACGCCCACGGATGGTAATCCCCTGCCCGCAGACCCGGCCCTGACACGTGCCGAATGGGGCGCGCGCTTCGCTGTCGATGCACAGGACCGCTACAGTGAAACCGGCGCGCTCGAGGCGTTCACACGCCAGTTGGGCCGCCACTGGTCCAGCATCAACGCCGCATCCCCTGTCGAACAGGTGCTTCTCGTTGCCTTTGCGATGCACTACCTCCAGAGGCGCCGGGAAGCCCTCGCCCTGCTTGGTGAACTCTCTGCCGGCCTGGCCGACGCTGGCCTTGATGGTCCCCGTGGTCCGCTAGCGCCACTCACGGTGCCAGAGTCCGTTGTGCGAAGCGCCCGCTCTGCCCTGCAGGACAAGGAAATCACAAACTGTATCGATACGGTCTGCGAGCGCAGCGGATGGAGCGTGACCGCGCTCATGACCCTGCTGCACGAAGCCCGGCGTCAGGCGGGCGTGCTCGCCCCCTCCTCATTCGCCATCGTGAAGCTCATCGACCGATCATTGTGGTACGCGCTGCACTCACTCGGCTTTCCTGCTGAAATCCCGGCCGAAGACCTTCATCCCAATCCCCGCATCGAGGCCGCCGGCGCGCGTGCGCACTGGAGCGAAGAACGACGCTACCAGCGTCCGATCTACATCCCTGCGGTTGAGAACGCACTCGCCATCCTGCGCCCGATGCCCGAAGCACAAGGATCTTCCCATGACCCGTATCATCCTGCACGCTGATGGCCGGGCTCCCATCACCATTGAACTCGACGGGACAGGCTTACAGCCCCTCCATCTCCATCTCGGATCTGATTTCGGGCAGATGGAGACGAGCAGCGCGGTCCCGACTTTACCGGCACCGGAAGCATCACGGCACTGGCGCCTGAAAAAAGCGTTGCCCGCGCTCATCGCTGGAGGACTGGCCGCCATCCTGATCATCGGCACACGTCAGGCCATGGTTTCCGACCGCACTGTTCCCGACACGGGGCCCGCTGGCATGCTACGGCCGCCTGCAATTCTACCCCCACTCTCCGGCGCGCCCATGACGGACGAAGGCGCGCCAGGGGTCCGCTCAACCTATGTCCCGGGCGAGCACATGCCGGTCGACGGGAATGTGGTCGGCAATCCCGACGGTCACCCGGCGAGCGCGGAAATTGATGCCGCACGACGCATCATGACGCAGCGGCCCGTCGTCATTTATCCGCACCCCCCAGGTGGCGCGCAGACAGCGCCGACGGCGCCGGTTTCCCCCACGGCACCAACAGCGCCCGTACCGCATACGATCGGCACGGGAAAATCTCCTTTTGGGCTGGAAGACTGAGGCATGGTGAAGCGCGAGATCGGCGGACCGCAGGTCCACCAGCAACTGAAACACGGCGCTACCTATCGCGATACGCGTCCCTTCACGGTCCGGATCGCCGAAGAGTTGCAATCCAGCAGTTCCGGGTTTGCTCTCATGATGCTGGCAGGGCTCAGCGTGCTGGCTCCCGCGATCGTCGGGATCACCTTTCCCCTCGCCCTCTGCCTGACGCTCTGGGTCATGACCCGCCAACCCGTGTTGCCTTTTCATCTGCCCCGGTATTGCGGACTGAAGGATAAACACGATCTTGATCCCAAAACCCGTCGGCCGCGGGCGGCGGCAGGCATCATATATCTTGGAACGGACGGACTGACCGGCCAGCAACTCTGGCTTTCATCCGACGCGGGACGCCAGCACGCCGCCGTGCCAGGCACGACCGGTGCGGGCAAAACGACATCCGCCATCTCCCTGCTCGCCAATCCGCTTGCGCATGGATCCGGGTTTATCCTGATTGACGGCAAGGGTGACAACACGGTCCACGGCGATGTGCTGGCGCTTGCCCGCCGCTTCGGGCTGGATGACCAGGTGCTCAATCTCAACTTTCTAACCGCAAGCGGCATCCGCCAGTCCAATACGTTCAATCCGTTTGCGACCGGCAATGCCGACGCCATCCGTGAAATGCTGGTCAGCCAGCTTGGTGAGCCGTCGAGCAACGACGCCAACGGTGTTTTTCGGGATCGTGCTGTCGGCCTTGCCGGCACGATCGCGCCGGTGCTGACCTGGATGCGCGACACCCACGGCGTGCCGATCAACATCGAGACCATGCGCTACGCCATGGAACTGCGCTGGATCGGCACGCTGGCCCGGCATCGCGTATTCCTGATCCGCAATCCCGGCTCCGATCACCCCATCGAGATCAGCGTGCCCGAAATTCCCGACGATATCCTCTATCCAGCCCAGGCCTATCTGGGCGAACTGCCGGGGTATGATTCCTCGCTGGCGTGGAATGAGCAGAAAGAAAACAAACCGAGCGAGCAGCATGGCTACGCCAAGATGTATTTCACCCGGGTCTTCACGCAGCTTGGCGTCAGTCTCGGGCATATCTTCCGCGCCCAGACCCCCGATATCGACATGCGCGATGTGGTGCTGAACCGCCGCATTCTCGTCGTCACGCTGCCCGCGCTGGAGAATTCATCGGATACGCTGGCTGGACTGGGCAAGATCGTAGTCGCAGCCGGACGCGGCGTCATGGCCCAGCTTCTTGGCGCCCGCCTCGATGGCCCCGCCGAGCAGGTCTTCAAGCTCAAGGCGGGCAGCGGCGACGCGCCGTTCCATTTCTTCTACGACGAACTCTCCGCCTACGTCACGGACGGCATGGACCGACAGCTGGCCATGGGACGCGGTCTGAACTGCATGTTCTGGCTGGGATTTCAGGATCTTCCGGGTCTCACGACACGCATCGGCGACAAAGCCTTTACCCTGCTCGGCAATGCCAACCTCACCCACGCCATGCGTCTGCAGGATGCCATGCGCACGCGCGAGTGGATCGAAAAGCAGTCCGATCGGATCGAGGTCAGTCAGGCCACGCATTTCGAAGGCAACTCCGCTGGCAGTTACCGGGAAGGACGGGGTGCCGAAGTCCGGGAAGTCGCCCGTATCCCCTGGGCAGACCTTCAGTCACTCATCGAAGGCGAGGCCATAACGATGTATGCCGGTCGCATTGTCCACTCGAAGACGTTCTTTGCCGCCGTCAATGGGCGGTCTGGCGCGATCCGCATGGCCCAGCCGGTCATGCTTGCAGCGCCGCTGGACCTGAATCGGGTCCCCCCGGACCAGCAGTTACTCGCCCTCCTCGCGACGATCGAAGGCGGCCTGTTTCAGTCTGAGCTGACCACATTACACGACGAGCCGGATGTTCGCGCACTCCAGGAAGCAGTCGACCGTCTCGGTTCAGGGTCTCAAGACATCCTGCGCAATTTTGCACAGATTGGTGCAGCAGTCGCCGCCGCACCACGCCGGGTCGCTACCGCCAATGACGATGAAGAGAATGAACGCGCAGCCGGAACAGACATGCTGACACCATTTTCCTATATGCTGCGTGATGCTGCCGCCATCCCTAAACCCGGTTTTCAGACACCGCCCCGCACCATACCTCCCATCGACGGTCACCTGCTTGGACGCCTTGAAGCCATTGAACGCCGCGTGGACCGGCAGCCTGGTGTAGCCCGGCGTCAGGCGTTTCTTATAATGGGTGTCAGGGACGCGATGACAAAAGGCACGCCGACGGACGGCGCTGCCAGCACCGGGATGACCGAGAAGGAAATCCTCGCCCAGATCAGGATACTGCGCGAAAAAACAGCAGCATGACCGGCACGATCATCATCCTTCCCGGCGGAGAAAGGTTCCTGCTCGAATGGCGCCGGACTGACCCGGAGCGCTGGGAACGCCGCCTGAAGGCAAAATATGATGAGAGCCGGAGCGCGGACCGTTCTGACAAGGCGCGATGCCTGTGCCAGCATCGCGGTGCCGCATTGCCTCTACAGATCCGTTACCGGGCGGACAGTCACAGTTATCACCTCGCCGTCTGGCCAAATGAAGGGCCGCTGCATGAAAAGACATGCCCCTTCTACAAGCCTGATCCAGAAAAAAGTGGGCGCGCCAGCTATGTAAAGAGCGTCATTCGCGAGGGCGAGGATGGGGATGTCGCTGTGACCCTGTCGATCGGCCTGCGCCGCAAGGGGCCACCCCGGGTAGTCGATGACACGCCGCTGCCTGCTTCAGATCGGCCCGGACAGGCGCGACAGCGCCGAATGACGCCTCTCGGGCTGCTCCATCTCCTGTGGGAGCGGGCGGGGCTGACCGAATGGCGACCGCAATTTGCCGGACACCGCACACCGACGGCTGCCCTGGGCCGGATCGCCTCTGCAGGGACCCGGATCCGGGCGCAGGGCAGACTGATCTCCGATCTTCTGTGCGCTGTCGCCCCAGGGCACGAAAGGTTCGGACGGCGTCTCCACGCCATTGTCAGGACGGAAGGAAAGGAAAACCATCTGTTCCTGATCGGGTTCGTGGAGGCTCTGGAACCAGATCCCAGGGGTAATTTCACCATGACCCTGAGCGGTCAGCGCGACGGTTACCGCTGCTTTGTGACAGTGCCTGCAGCTGAGAGGAACCGTCTTGTCCGGTCGCACCAACTGGCGGCAGCCACCCTCGCCCTGCCCGAAGCGGCGCGGCAGACATACGTTGTAGCGTTGCTCTATGTGACGGCACGAAACATCGGAGCACCCAATAGCCGGTGGAGGGGCTGGATCCAGGCGGAAGTCAGGACCGGTGCCCTGATGACGGTCTCTCGCAGCATGCTTCCTTTCGAAAGCAGTCATGAACTGGCGGTGGCCGATGCCCTCGTGGCAGCGGGACGCGCATTCGAAAAACCACTGCGTTTCGATGCGGAACGGGATCTCGTTTTCCCCGATTTCATCCTGCAGGACACTGTGCGGAATGCCGGATATCCAATGGAAGTTTTCGGCCGCATGGACGAGGCCTATGCCGCCAGACGAGCCAGGAAAGAAAGTTACTACGACGCGACCTTCGGAGCGGGTGAATGGTGGTCATGGGATGCAACAACGGGAAGCCGGATTCCAGCCTTTCCGCCCGCCAGAAAAGGCGCGACACTGTCCTGATCACGCCAGACAATGCCTTTAATCCGACTTGATGGGGCTCCAGACTCTGTCAACGCAACCGAACCCTGCCGGAACCATATCAACGGACACCAGAAGCAGACAGGCTGATCATGCGGCGCTTCAGCGAATGGGAATTATTGATCACAAAGGCGACGTGAGGAAAGCATACGCGTGGCCACGGCTGTCCATATATGTTTTTTTACACAAGACACCGTTTATATGCAATTTTAAGCATCAATAAACGGTTTTGGACAACTCAGCAGGAATTTAATTCCAATGGCAGACCCGATCGGCGGCATGTGGCTTGCGCTGAAATATGATGCAGAGCCATTCGGCGGACTGGCTGTCAAAAGCCAGCTTGGAAGTCGCCGGTCGAGCAGTCATCATAATTTATACAGCATCGAGACGTATCCCGAAAACATGCGTCCGGCCGACACCGCAGCCGCGCATCTGCAGTTTCATCTGCGACACGAACCCACCAGCCTTGAGTTGCTGGCGCGCGTCTTTGCGAAGGCCGGACCAAGTTTTGTCCAGGAGTGGATAAACAGTGCACCGACCGGACAATATGCCAGACGGGCATCGTTTCTCTACGAATTCGTCACAGGACAAATGCTTGTGCCGCCAGTCGACCTTGGTGGCAACTACGTCCCCGCACTGGACGCATCTTTTCAGGTAACAGCTTCTCCAGACAAGATGAGCAACGTCAGCAGATGGCGCATCCGTGACAACATGCCCGGGAATCCCTTTTTTTGTCCCTTTATCCCGCTTTCCAGTCAACTCAAAATGGCTGCGGAGATGGACGTATCTGCCGGCTATGATGAACTGGTGCAGGAATTCGGCGAGAGCATGCTTGCCCGGGCCGCAGTGTGGCTGACAAATCGTGAAAGCAAGGCAAGTTTTACCATTGAAGGCGAGGAGCATCAACTTGACCGGATCCAGCGCTTCAGCCACGTACTCGCCACGAGAACCGGGCATGGGGCAGTCCCGCTGACAGATACTGACCTTGCCGAATTACAACGCAACATTCTCGGTGATGTCACAATAACCGAGCATTTTGGCTTGCGCCTGTCACCGGTATTCGTTGGAGAATACACGATGAGGTACGAGAATGTTGTTCATTACCTCGCGCCTCCCGCAGAAGACGTAGCGGAAATGCTTGAAGGATTAAAAATTTTCCTCGACAGGACTGAAGGACAGTCTTCTGTCATGCGTAGCGCCGTGGCCGCCTTCGGGTTCGTCTACATCCATCCTCTTTCTGACGGGAACGGCCGTGTCCACCGATTCCTGATAAATGACGTTCTCAGACGGGATGGCGCCATCCCTGACCAGATCATCCTTCCCATCTCAGCTACCATCATTGGAGACCCGACGAGCAGGCGAAACTACGACCAGATTCTAGACAGGGTTTCAAAACCCCTGATGAGACAGATCACGGATCATGTCTCTTTCGATCGTGACATGAAGACCTATCCTGATGGGATAAAATCCAATCTCGACTTCTCGAACCACGATCTGGCGAGACCGGCCTGGCGCTATATCAATTTCGCCCCCCACGTTATCTATCTCAGCGCTGCGCTAGAGATGACCATCAAGCACCACATGAAAGAGGAAGCCATATATCTCCGGTCGCACCATAATGCCCGGCAGGCACTCAAGGAACTTGTTGAAATGCCGGATATGGATGCCGACCGCATCATCAGGTCATTACGGGATACTCGTTTCATACCCAGCGGCAAGATTCAGAAAGAATATCCCATGATCGAAAAGTTCAAACTTTGGAACGCTATCTCTGAGGCGCTGAGACGTTCATTCTCTGAATGATTACGCATGCCCCCCCCCGTGATAAATAGAAAGTTGTCCGTTATCAGACATGGGATCCGCAAAAGGATTTTCAGAGCGGAAAAGGCAGACTGCCCTCGTGAGAGCACAACTTTGTAGTCATCGCCTGTGGATTTTCACTGAGAACTGAATTCTTCTACAAGGTATATAACCCAAGGGCTTAGGATCGTGATCCGCAACCTGGATTGTACAAAAGGCATCTTTCGTCCGGATTTATCGACGTAACGCCCCGAACGGGATCATGGTCCGGTCAAACAGGAGCAGCCGCAGTCGGTACCCTACTGCGTAGCGAAGAAGTTCTACCTTCGTATATTGCTGCGGTTCTGAGCCAAGAGATCGCCGCGCCGCCCGGTCCGATGGCGCGTTCCGCTTTTAGTGGACCGCCTTCTTTCCACCCCGGCGCCTTCCTTGCGGCCTATCAGACAATGCAGGTTCTGTCGTGCCCTCATCACCAGATTTGGTGGCAGTGGACGTTATATCCCGCCCCAGTCCAATCTCTCGTGCAAGTTCCGATCTGCGTATTGTGTAATTAGGAGCGACCATAGGGTAATGAGACGGAAGTCCCCATTTCCGCCGATATTCTTCAGGCGTCATGCCATAGGACGCCTGCAGATGCCGTTTGAGCATTTTCAGCTTTTTCCCATCTTCAAGGCATATGATATAATCTGGAAATACGGACCGCTTGATGGGAACGGCAGGTCTCTGTTCTTTCACTCCCAAAGCAGTCGAGACGGACAATGAATTGTAAACAGCCCCAATCAGCCTGATAAGTTCATCCGACGATATTTTATTTCCCGATACATAAGCGGTTATGATTTCCACGGTCAGCGCCAGCTGTCTTTGTTGTTCTTCGGGCATTGTCCATCACCTAAACAGACGAAAAAAATGTGGCCCTGTATATAACACCGCTATTGGGAATAGTCCCTGATGTTTTCGTAGATCTGGCAGCTTGCAGAACAGGTATGCTCTTGAGCAGATATCTATAGGATCCTGTGCCCGCTCATCTGTATTTTATCTGACCGTCAACACTTCTTGCTTTCAACCGCAATCCTGTTACCTGTTGCCCACCCAGCATCAAGACGCCATATCTGCAACACGAGATCATCTGGAGCCGGTGTCAGAAAAACATTCAGACACAGCTTCCTCCTCGGTCCAGGAATGTCTTAAGGCGTGAACATGCCCGGAAGCTTCAGTCGCGCCAATAATGCGCAGAAGACTTTCAGGGATCGTTTCACGCACAACATCATTGAACCGAACACGCAATTCGTTCTTCAACCAACAGTCGAACGGATCAGGATCTCCCCGGAAAGACACATCATCCATCATTGGCCTGCTATCTGCTGCTCCCCGCCTGCCTAACGATACCCAGCCGACTTCGTTGCGCAAATGACCAAAGCGTGCGTCAGATCTGAGATGTTGTCGCGGTATGGCACACGGTCGGCAGGATCCAAATCCGGGTGAGAACAGCAGAAAGCCGGACGCTCTAGCTGGCGGCGCCTGGCGACGCATATGGCACATGGGGACGCCTGCCCAGCACCTGAGCGGCCCGTTGGCTCCGAAGCATCTGCTCCGCACCCGTCATGACCGCTGGTGCGTTCCTGATCATGACCTGCAACCTGGCGTCGATCTCGGCTAGACGCGCCTTATGCAAGCGCTCGGCCTGCCGCGCCTGGGTCTTCAGAATAATCTCCCTGCCATATGGGCGACCTGACTTCATCAGTGTCTCCTGCGTGCGCCCAAGCGCGATCAGTTCGCGAATCCTCGCATCCCGGGCCTTGCGGGTTCGGGCAACCAGATCCGTGCCCAATGATTTATATGGTTTATGCGCCATTTTCTTTGCCACGTGATTCCACAGATCGTCACTGGTGATGGGCGTCATATCCCCGAGCGCCCTCTGGTTCCGGACCGCCTCAAACGTCGCGCCATCGGAGATCATGGTCCATGTTGTGCCACGCGCCCGGCTTTCGGCGACGTATGAGGTAAATCCCGTCGCCAGTTCCGTGCCGCGCGGCAGGGCGTTGATGTGCTCATCTGAAGTAAGCCCCTGTGCAGCATCAATCGTCATGGCATGTCCGAACCCCAGCATTACCCGACCAGTCTTCGCATCACGAAACCGCCGCCATTCAACATCAGCAACAAGCCCGTCCTTCGTGCGGACGCGAAGCCCCGCATCGCCATGGGCCAGAACTTCCACCACATCGCCGTTATTTCCGACTGTGCCGCCCTTTCCATCCACGCTGCCCCATGTCCGACGATACAGCCGAAGCCGGTCGCCCGTAGCGATCGCGAGATCATAGGTTTCGCCGCGCTGATCAATAGCCTGCACGGTGATTTCATGCGTCGAGATCTCGCCGCGCTCCTGCAGGATTTTACGGACTGCACGACTCAGATCGGCAGCATCCTGATTGGTCAGCGCCGACATGCTGATCGTCTTGGCCCGGCCTCGCTGCGGCCCGGCCCCCTCGGCCACCAGTGCATCGCGACGCGTGACATACAGTCGGGCAATATCCTGCAGGACTTCCTCATGATCGCCGCCGACCAGACGGATCGTGCCATCCGCCCGTTTCATATCGATCGCATCCCGCACTTCCTTCAGATGAAACCTGTTACGGACGTCGTCATCATTTTCCTCGTCCGTATGCGCGTTGGCCGCAGCCCCCCTGAACTCGTGGGCTTCCAGATCGCTCTCTTCGGGCTCCGCGCCACGAAACAAATCAGCAATCTGGCGATTTCTCGCTGATAGCTGCCGGACACTGGACAGAAGCTCCGGCATGTCTTCCGGGTCCAGGACCCGACGCAGCATCTCGATGGAGTCCCCAGCCTCGATATTCTGCGCCTGCTCATGGTCACCCAGCGCCTTGATCGTGCAGCCGGTATCGCGCTGCAACTGTAACAGACGAAGCATCTGGCGTGGACCGACCTGGCCGACCTCGTCAATCACCAGCACCGTATTCCGGTCCACATCGACGTCACCGCGCTCCAGCCGCGCCAGGAAAGGCAGCATCGCGCTCGTGTCAAAGATGCCAGCCTCACGTAATGCGTCCGCCTGACGCCAGGCATTGGCAATTCCGAGAACCCTGCGACCGTTCTTGTCATAACGCGTATCATGTTTCCACGCATCGACCAGCGGAGACAGGAGGGCCGTTTTCCCGGAGCCCGCGACGCCGGTGAGCATGGAGAGCGCACCGCCCCGGCCGAGAGCGTAAATCGCAGCCTTCTGCGTCTTTCCATGTTCGCTTGCGAAGTCGAGCGGCGATCGTCCGATCGCTTCTGTGATCTGGCGGTCCGACAGCGCCCCGCTTCGGTCTCCTGAAGCACGAGCCGCCTGAATCGCGAGGTTTTCTTCAATGACGATCTGCGCGGAATTCGTCACCCTCAGCCTGTCGCCGCGCATTTCCTGAATCAGCGAGACCCGTTCCCCGCCGAGTTCAAGACCACGCTGTTCAATAAGGGCCACGACATGATCAATGTCCTTCACGCCGCCTTCGATACCGGTGCCGATCAGACCCCGGGCCGCATACGTTCTGAGCTTGTCGTGATCGATCACGGCGGCTGTTTCAAACTCCCTCGCGAGATGGCGCACAGCGAAACGGCAGGCAATATCGTATCGCTGTTCCCTGGTGCCCGCAGGCGCTACTGGCGCGCCAAGCAGACTTTTTTCCTCCCAGCCAAGACGCCTGGCCTGTTCTCGCCATATCTCATGGTCGCTTGTGCCTTCGTTCTTGTCCAGCCGGGCTGCCAGGCCGGCCATGGACAGGATGCGGCGCTTGCGTTTGATCGGCATATGCGCCCAGTCCGCTCCTTCCGCCGCGGCGTACTCCTTGGCCGCCCTGATGACGTTCCGTCGTCCCTTGCTGAAGAAATCCGATATATCCGGCGGCACGGCCGAGATGACCGTCGCCTGCTCGTTCGCGTCGTATCGCTGGGCAATGCCGATCCGGCGCAGTTCATCAGCGAGCTGCGCCTGAAAATATGCCCCGAATTCATGAACGCGCGATCGCAGCCGCTTCGTGTCAAGCGACCCCACATGCCCCTTTTCCGTGACCACGACATTGAACAGGGCGTTATGGATATGGGCATGGGGATCGCCGCCTGCTGGCGTATCGATCAAATAGGTCTGGCCTGTCCGCGCGTCACGCGCCTCGACCGTCGGGCGCGCGGTATCATGCCGGAATGACACCCAGGTGACCTCGCCCGGGTCGGCACCATCTTCGCCCCCATGACCGCGCCGCGCGAAGCCGATTTCCCGCGCGACATAGAGCATGGTGGCGTCGTTTGCCCGATCAATAGCGTGCCAGATGGTTGCCCTCTCGGCCTCGGTCGGCGCGAACTCGGCCGCGAGAGTCACCGATTTGTG
>NZ_CADP01000082.1 GCF_000285295.1 Komagataeibacter europaeus LMG 18890
CACTGGCCCGCGCTACTCAAAACTCGGTGGCCGCGTGGTCTATCGGGTGGATGAGTTGCAGGCCTGGGTCGAGAGCGGGGCACGCGCCCACACCTCCGACACGACTGCCGGCACCGTATCGGCGGCCGCGCGGCAAAGCCCGCTGATCCCGCCGACACCGGCGACCTCACGCGGGAACCGCCGCTGATGTCCCCGACCAGCAGAGCGCGCTCCGAGCGCGAGCAACTGGAACTCTTCCATGCCATAGCAGGAGATTTCGCGCCTCGTGATGCCCAGGATCTGATGGCGTTTCCGTTCTTCAGCCTCGCCAAGTCCCCTCGCATGGTCCCGATCGATTACCGGACCCCGGACGTCACCATCCGGGTTGAGGCGTCAGCCGAACATGGCATGGCCACGATCTGGGATGCTGATGTGCTGATCTGGGCCGCCAGCCATCTTGTTGCCGCACGCGACGCCGGTCGGCGCACGTCGCGGTTGATGGTGGCCAGCCCGCGCGAGATCCTGACCTTCATCGGCCGGGGCGACAGCGCGCGGGATTATGAGCGGCTGGAAGCGGCGTTCGATCGGCTGCAATCCACCACGATCAAGACCTCGCTCCGGCAGACCGGGAAGGGCCAACTGCACCGCTTTTCCTGGATCAACGAATGGAAGCGGCACACCGCGCGGGAAGGGCGCACCCGTGTGATCGAACTGATCCTGCCCGACTGGTTCTACCAGGCCGTGCTCGATGACGCGCTCGTGCTGACCATCGATCCGGCCTATTTTAGCCTCACAGGTGGTCTGGAGCGCTGGCTCTATCGCATCGTGCGCAAGCATGGCGGTCGCCAGCGTGCGGGCTGGGCCTTCGGCCTGCGCCATCTCTACGAAAAATCCGCCAGTCTTTCCCCCTATCGCCGCTTTGCCTTCGAACTTCGCGAGATGGCGAAGCGGCAGCCCTTTCCCGGCTATCGGCTGTCGGTGCGCCCCGACCGCAACGGTAACGACACACTGGCCTTCGCGCCTGCCAAACTATCCACAGGGGGCTGTGGACAAGCTGTGAATCCATCCGTGCTATCAGTTGTGGATTTATCCGTGCCATCACTGCCACGGCATCCGTGCTATCGTTTGCGGAAAACGCCGAATCACGACGTTGAATCAAATGGTTATGATGCCCTTAACTTAGAATCTAACTTAAAAGAGTCTAACTTTAAGGATGTTGGCACCCCGCCCGATCTGCGGATAACCCCCGGAGAAGGGCCATGATCGTGGCCTTCCTCAACCAGAAGGGCGGCGTCGGCAAGACGACGCTGGCGCTGCATCTCGCTGGCCAATGGGCTCGGGAAGGCCAGCGCGTGACGGTCATCGACGCCGACCCGCAGGGCTCGGCGCTGGACTGGTCGGCACAGCGGGCGCGGGAGGGACTGCCCCGGCTGTTCGGCGTGATCGGGCTGGCACGCGACACACTCCACCACGAGGCGCCCCAACTGGCTCAGGGGGTGGATCACGTCGTCATCGACGGTCCTCCGCGCGTGGCGGCGCTGCTGCGCTCCGCCCTGCTGGCCGCCGATCTGGTGCTGATCCCCGCCCAGCCCTCGCCGTTCGACGGCTGGGCCTCGGCCGAGATGTTGCGGCTGCTGGAGGACGCGCGCCTCTTTCGTCCCGGCCTGCTCGCCCGCTTCGTGCTCAATCGTTGCGCCGCGCGCACGGTCATCGCCCGCGAGACCCGGTTGGCGCTCGCCGGGCATGAACCGGCGGCATTGTTGGCACGGATCGGCCAGCGGGTCGCTTTCGCCGATGCTGCGCGTTCCGGCCGCCTGGTGTGCGATCTTCGTCCGCAGGGGATCGCAGCCCGTGAAATCGTCGCCCTGACGGCCGAGATCGGGGGGCTGGTGTCATGACCCTGCTGACCGGCGACAGCACGCTCCTGATGCCCTGGCACGGCCCCTACGATATGATCCTGGCCGACCCGCCCTATGGCGATACATCGCTTACCTGGGGCCGGCAGGTGGTGGACTGGCCCGGTAAGGCTCTTGCCGCTCTGAAACCCAGCGGCTCGCTCTGGGTGTTCGGTTCGCTGCGGAGCTTTCTCGCATCCAACGCGGCATTCCGGAACGCAGGCTGGAAATATGCTCAGGAACTGGTCTGGGAGAAGCAGAACGGTTCCAGCTTCCATGCCGATCGGTTCCGGCGCGTCCATGAACTGATCGTCCAGTTCTATCGCGACGATACGCCCTGGCGTGCCGTCTACAACGTGGTTCCGACCACGCCCGACGCGCGGGCACGCACGGTACGACGGAAACACCGGCCGCCCCACATGGGCCGGATCGATGCCGGTCATTACGTCAGCGAGGACGGTGGCCCGCGCCTGATGCGCTCCGTAATTCCGGTCCGCAATGCGCATGGCCGCGCCATCCATCCCATCGAAAAGCCGGTAGCCCTGCTGGAGATCCTGATCCGCACGAGCTGCCCACCGGGTGGCCTGGTGGGCGACTGGTTCGCCGGCTCGGGCGCGGCCGGTGTTGCCTGCCGATTGGCTGGTCGGCGCTATGTCGGCTGCGAGATCGATCCCGTCATGGCGCAGAAGGCGCGCGACCGCATCGCCTCGGTGCTGCCGCTCGGCGAAGGAACTGCGCCATGACAGGGCGTCGCACGTTTCCCGGCTTCGCATCGCGCCCCGCCGACCCGGAGCGCTGGGTCAAGGCGCCGGACAAGCCTGCGGCTGCCAACCGTTTTACCGCCCGGCTGACCATCGACGTCACGCCGGCGCTGCGCGCGCGGCTCAAGGTCGCGGCGTTCCAGCGCGGCATCACGGTCGCCGACATGCTGCGCGCGCTGCTGGCCCGCGAGTTCCCCGATACTGCTGGAGATGTGCCATGACCGACACCCTCGCTCATGTCGAACTGACCTGGATCGAGAAGCGCATCGAGCACTGGATCCGCTTCGGCTCTGTCGCCCATGAGCAGATTCTCGATCGTCGGCGGCGGATACTGAGCTTTCCGCCGGACACCGTGTTCGCGTTCCTGCGCTGGGCGGCGAACGATTACGGCACGGTGGTGTCCTGCATCGACATCGTGCGCGTCACCCATCCCGGCGAGCCCTATCAGACAGTACCGTTCGTGCGTCCCGGCGGCGAGAGCCTGCTGCGTCAGAGCGGCTGGCCGAAGGTCCGGTTGGTGCTCGAAGCCGTCGATCGTATCGAAGCGATCGGCATCGATCCCGTCGACGTGGCGCCCGAGCACTGGCGGCATCTGCACAACCGGATGCTTTCCGGGCAGGCGTCACGTCCCTACACGCGCGACCGCCATCAGGCTTGGCTGCGCCGGAGGGCGGTGTCATGATGCGCCTTGGCTGGTTCTTCACCACGTATTTCGCAATACTCGGTGTTGGCACATCAGTGGCGATCCATCCGGCGCCCCGGCTGATCTGGAACGCCACCGCCAGCATACCGGTCGGACTGTATCGCCTGCAATCGGTGCGCATCTTGCATGTCGGAGACCTGATCGCGATCCGACCCCCGACAGACATTGCCACGATGCTGGCGCACGGTGGCTATCTGCCGCTCGGTGTGCCGCTGCTCAAGCCGGTCGCCGCACTGCCGGGACAACGGGTCTGTCGCACTGGTGCTGCCGTCACGGTCGACGGGAAGGTGCTCGGCGATGCGCTGGCCCGCGATCATCGCGGCCGTTCGCTGCCGGTCTGGCAAGGCTGCCGGCATGTCCTGCCTGGCCAGATCTTCGTCATGAATCCGGCGGTCCCGACCAGTCTCGACGGTCGCTATTTCGGCGTCCTGCCGGTCGACACCGTGCTCGGCCGCGCGCAGCCGCTGTGGCTCGCGCCGTCACCGATTTCTCTCAACCTCAAGCAGAAATGAGGCTGACATGGCTCAGATCGGAACTTTTACGCGCACGGCTGACGGCTTCGCCGGTCGCCTGCGCACGCTCGCCCTCGACGTCGAACTGACAATCGTGCCGGCGACATCGTCGGACGCCGAGCATGCGCCCGATTATCGCGTCCATCTCGGTGACGCTGACGCCGGACCGGAGATCGGCGCTGGCTGGAAACGTACCGGCGAGAAGGCGGGCACTTACCTCGCGCTGGTTCTCGACGACCCCATGCTGGCGCAGCCGATCCGCGCTAACCTGTTCCAGTCCGATCGTCAGGGGCGTGCCTTTCATCTGGTCTGGAACCGCCCGGTGAAGCGCGATGACCTGCGGTAAATCGGTGCTCCGGCTGTTCAATGTTGTGCTTCCGGTCGTCGTGTCCATGACTATACCGAGGCATGTCGCGGTTGCCGATCCATACGCCGACATGATCGCGGAAGCGGCCATGCGCGCGCAGATTCCAGCCTCATGGATTGCTGCCGTCCTGCATACCGAGAGCCGGGGTGATGCGCATGCCGTGTCGTCGGCGGGTGCTATGGGGCTCATGCAGGTGATGCCCGGAACATGGGCCAGCCTGCGCACGTCGCTCGGCCTCGGCGACGATCCGTTCGACCCGCATGACAACATCCTGGCTGGTGCGACCTATCTGCGCTGGATGCGGGACCGCTACGGCGAGGCCGGGTTTCTCGCCGCCTATAATGCCGGTCCCGCGCGCTATGACGAGCATCTCGCGACCGGCCGGCCGCTCCCTGTCGAGACGCGGAACTACGTCGCGTCGGTCAGCGCTCGGCTCGCTCTTCCGCTCGCTGACGACATCACGATCGGCGCGCCGTTGGCACGATCCTGGCAGGAGTCCTCCCTCTTTCCGGCGTCATTCCTGCGCACGGAAAATGCTCCTCGGCATGTCGAGAGCGCACACGATCCGGCACATCCCGCCGACGCCCGCCCAACCGACTGGACGGCGCTCGCACCGCAGTCAGCCGGGCTGTTCATCGCGTCAGGGCTTGGGGAGGCGCGCCGATGATTCCCGTTCCGGTCCATCGGGCGCTGGCGGGCTATGGGTGCTTTGGGGATGGGGTGCTGGGGGGAGGCAGGCAACGGAGGGAAAGACGGCAAGGTAAAAGCAGCGCCCGTGCGGGGCTGCATGTGGTTGGTTTGATTGGGGAATTTGTCCTCTCACCGCGCACCGCCTGCGGCTGTCCGTGCATTTTTCCTCATGTTTTCAACGATCCGGGCGCGGTCAGGCGCGCATCGAAGCGGAGAGCGGGCCATGCCGACGCGCGATGATGGCCTGACTGTCCGGCCCGGACGCATCCAGCATGGCAATCAGGGCGCACGACCGAAATCCTTCGTCGGTGAGGTCATGCGGGCCGCGAAGAAGGCCGGTCATACCGGCACCCGGTTAGGAGCGAAGGGCAGGGGAGGCGGTGGCGGTTCCCGTTTCGGGCGCGGCCGGCGTGCGGCACTCTCCATGCGGTTGCGCAGCAATGCCCGTCGGGTCGTGGTCAAGGCGCGGGTCGTCCGCCAGCAGGGTGCGCGGTTTCGGTCAGCACCACTCGCCCGGCACATCGCCTATCTCAGGCGCGAGGGCGTCACTCGCGACGGGGCCAGGGCCCATCTGTTCGATGTCGGGTCTGATGAGGCGGACAGCAAGGCCTTCGCGGAACGCTGCGAAGACGACCGTCACCATTTTCGCTTCATCGTCTCGCCCGAGGACGCAGCACGGATGGAGGATCTGCGGGGCTTCGCGCGGGAGTTGATGCAGGACATGGAGCGCGACCTCGGCACCAAGCTGGACTGGGTCGGGGTGGATCACTGGAACACTGACAATCCGCATGTCCACATCCTGGTGCGCGGCGTGGCCGACGACGGCAAGGATCTGGTCATCAGCCGCGCTTATATCAGCCAGGGCCTGCGCGACCGCGCCGCCGAACGGGTGACGTTGGAACTTGGCCCGCGCAGTGAACAGGAAATCCGCACCGCGCTGGAAACCGAGATCGGCGCTGACCGCTGGACCAGTCTCGATCGCGCGTTGCAGGACATCAACGACGAGCGCGGCGGCATCGTCGATCTGCGACCGGGCGCGGGTGCTGAAGACCCGGAACTGCGCCGCCTGCTGGTGGGCCGGGCGAGCAAGCTGGAAGGGCTTGGTCTTGCCGAACCGGTCGGGGTGGCCCGCTGGACCCTCAAGCCGGGGCTGGAGGCGACGCTGCGCGATCTTTCCATCCGGGGCGACATCATCAAAACCATGCACCGCGCCATGTCCGGCGGTGGGACAGAGCCCGACATCGCGGGTTTCGCGATCCACGGTGAGAAGCTGGCCGATCCGATCGTTGGCCGGCTGGTCGAGCGCGGGCTAGACGACGAACTGAAGGGTTCGGGCTACGCGGTGATCGCCGGCACCGACGGGCGCACGCATCATCTCCGCTTCCCCGATCTGGATCTGACCGGCGATGCGAAGCCGGGCGCGATCGTCGAGACCCGCACCTGGGAGGATGCCAAGGGCACGCAGCGCCTGTCGCTCGCCACGCGCTCGGATTTCACGCTGGCCGAGCAGGTGACGGCGCCCGGCGCGACCTGGCTCGATCGCCAGTTGCTCGCCAAAGATTCGGCGCTGGCCAATGCGGGCTTCGGGGCCGAGGTCCGCGAGGCGAGGGCGCAGCGGATCGATCATCTCGCCTCCGAGGGGCTGGCCCGGCGGCAGGGCGAGCGCGTGGTGTTCGCACCCGACCTGCTCGGCACCCTGCGCCAGCGTGATCTCGATCAGGCGGCCGCCAGATTGGCGGCGCAGACTGGTCTGCAACACCGGCCCGCGAAGGAAGACGAGATTGTCTCGGGGGTTTATCGCCAGCGGGTCAACCTGTCCTCGGGTCGGTTTGCGATGGTCGACGATGGGCTGGGGTTCCAGCTCGTGCCGTGGCGCCCGGCGCTGGAGCAGAAGCTCGGACGGCAGGTTTCCGGCACCCTGTCGCCGGGTGGAGCGGTGGACTGGACTTTCGGACGGAAGCGGGGACTCGGGATTTGAAACCTTGCCGGTCAGTTCGTCAGTCCCACGCCATAGATCTCCATCAGTTCATAGAACCAGTCCGCATCGAGATTGTCGCTCTGGGAGGCGATCGCAATCGCGCTCTCCGTCCGGTCGAAAAGGGCGAAACAGATCTGATCGTTGTCATGGCGGGCGCGGTAGCTGATGCCGTCGGCATCGGACCATGCGTCGTGAACGGCTTTCGACCAGGCGTGTGGCAGATCGTACGGCAGGCCGGATGATGTGACCTCCGCCGTGGCGCCGAGCACAGCCAGTCCGGGGCCATGCAGCTCCACCAGCCGCAGTTCCCGATTGGCGCTCAGTATGGTGCAGGCCTTGGCGGCGATGAGATTGATCGGCAGCAGCGTGCGGCCTGGCGCGCGCAGGAACGTCTCCGCGAACGCGCCGGCCTGCTGTTCCGCCGTGTACAGAACGCCATGAGAGCCGTCCGGCGCGTTGAGACGCCCGGAGCGCGAACGGTCGAAATAAATCGGATCATGAGCGCGGGAGTGAAAACGATGCAGGGGATGGCCCGCGGGCAGAATGCGCCAGCGGGGTTGCCGGGAGGCGAGGTCTCCCGGCGGCCAGGGCTGGTTCGGCACGCGGTCAGCCGCCCTGGACGCCGATGGACTGCGCGGCTTCCACAACCGCTTCGGTCTTGCCAGCGCCCAGCGCTTCGATCGGTGTCTGCCCGTCGAGTTGTGCGAGCGGCGTAACCAGGAAATTCAGACGGAACCATGCGCTTTCGCTTGGCAGGGCGGCGAGCACCGGCTTCAGGCCCGACACGACCCCATCCCCAGTGAACTGCGCGACCGGATAGCGCCGCTCGCCGCTCGGTCCCGGAACCGCCAGGATCGCCTGTTCGCGGACTTTCTTCTCGATGGCCTGGCGGGTGACTCTGAGCAGTTCCCTGACCTGATCGAGCGTATAGGCGCCACCGGCACGGCGAAGATCGTCGTCCCTGATCTGTTTCCCGCGTAACAGGGCAAGTCCCCATGGGCCGACCGCATAGGCATCTGTTGCGGTCTCGCGGGAGGGAGAGCGACCGGCTTGCGGCCGAACCTCGTATTCCAGCACCTGTGGCTTCGCGCTGGCACGTCCGCGCGTTCGAGCTGTCTTGCGTGCAGCCAGTTCCAGGCCGGCCGGCACCGTCACGATGCTGCCCACGCCGAGAAGTCGGGTTCTCGTATGGCTTCCCGCAACGCGGGTGCGTGTTTCCGAACCGGGTGTCGTGGGCATCCTGTCGCCTCCTGGCAGAGTCCTCTTCGTGATGGCAATATAGGAAACCATGACAACCAAAGCAACCAATAGAACGCCGCCACGCTCCTGGCTTTGGGCTGGCGTCAGATCAGCGCCGTACCCGCCGGTTCAGTATTCGGAGCCCCTGCGTCGTCCGCCTTCGGCGAGTCTTCCGGTAGCCGCTTCGGCAGCAAGGCGCGACGCTGCCCGAGCCAGAGTCCGTCGCTGATGTGATCCCGGCGCGGAGAACGCGTATTCGGGTGGATCAGGATGCTCAGGCCCCGGTGATTGAGTATCAGCCAAGGAACGAGCGTCGCGAACAGCCCGGTCTCGAAGGCGATCTGATACATCGGCAACGTGTGTGGGCCGACCGGAACCTCGTGCCAGCGACCCAGCCGGACCACGAAGCGCTCGGCGACCTCGGCGCGAAGCCTTTCCGCCGCCGCGCGTTCCATCGCGCCGTCGAAATAGACATGGGCATGATAGCTGGCGATGGAGTCGATCAGGCGGATGGTGTCGGTCATCGTTCAATCCCTGCGGACGGGCGCCGTCCGTTTATTGTCCGCTGCTGTCCTGCGGCCCCAGGCGGTGTCATTAGACCTTGAATATCGGAGAATCGAGCTGTCTGGTCGGTTCCTGTCATGAACCAGACCAGGATCCTCTGGGGATCGGTGTTTGCTGTCGGCACCGTGATCCTCGCCTTTACCTGGGCCGCGACCCAGTGGACGGCGTGGCGGCTCGGTTTCCAGCCGCAGCTTGGCGCTCCGTGGTTCATGGTGTTCCGCTGGCCGGTCTATTATCCTCCGGAATTCTTCTGGTGGTGGTTTGCATACGACGCCTATGCCCCGGATATCTTCACCACCGGCGGTTACATCGCGGGGTCGGGCGGGATCGCCGCCGTCATCGTCGCGATTACGATGGCGGTATGGCGCGCCCGCGAGAAAAAACGTGCCACTACCTATGGTTCAGCACACTGGGCCGATCCCCGCGAGATGCGCCGTGCCGGGCTGCTCGCCCCCGATGGCGTGGTGCTCGGTCGCTCCGCCGATGCCTATCTCCGTCATGATGGGCCGGAGCATGTGCTGTGCTTTGCCCCCACCCGATCGGGCAAGGGTGTCGGGCTGGTGGTGCCGACGCTGCTGACCTGGCCGGGTGCCGCCATCGTCCATGACATCAAGGGCGAGAACTGGACGCTGACCGGCGGATGGCGCGCCCGCTTCGGGCCGGTGCTGCTATTCGATCCGACCAACCTTTCCAGTGCCGCCTACAATCCGCTGCTGGAAGTCCGGCGCGGCGAGCGCGAGGTTCGCGACGTGCAGAACATCGCCGACGTGCTGGTCGATCCCGAAGGCGCCCTTGAGAAGCGGAACCATTGGGAAAAGACCAGTCACGCCCTGCTGGTCGGCACCATCCTGCATGTCCTCTATGCCGAGGAGGACAAGACCCTGGCCGGGGTCGCCAATTTCCTCTCCGACCCGAAGCGGGCGATCGAGACCACATTGCGTGCCATGATGACCACACCGCATCTTGGCAAAAAGGGCGTCCATCCCGTGGTTGCCAGTTCGGCGCGGGAACTGCTGAACAAGAGCGACAATGAACGCTCCGGCGTGCTGTCCACCGCCATGTCGTTTCTCGGCCTCTATCGCGACCCGGTGGTGGCGCATGTGACGCGGCGCTGCGACTGGCGCATCCGCGATCTCGTCGCCGGCAGCCACCCGGCAACGCTGTATCTGGTGGTCCCACCCTCAGATATCAGCCGCACCAAGCCGCTGGTCCGTCTGGTGCTGAATCAGATCGGCCGCCGCCTGACCGAGGAACTGGAGGCGAAACGACGCCATCGGCTGCTGCTGATGCTCGATGAATTCCCGGCGCTCGGGCGGCTGGATTTCTTCGAAAGTGCGCTCGCCTTCATGGCGGGCTATGGCATCAAGAGCTTCCTGATCGGCCAGAGCCTGAACCAGATCGAGAAAGCCTACGGCCAGAACAACTCGATCCTCGACAACTGCCATGTCCGGGTCAGCTTCGCCACAAATGATGAGCGGACCGCCAAGCGCGTATCGGATGCGTTGGGGACAGCGACCGAGATCCGTGACGCGAAGAACTACGCCGGGCATCGGCTGTCGCCGTGGCTCGGGCACCTGATGGTGACGCGCCATGAAACCGCGCGGCCTTTGCTCACGCCCGGCGAAATCATGCAGCTTTCCCCAGACGAGGAACTGGTGCTGGTTTCGGGCTGTCCGCCGATCCGGGCGCGCAAGGCGCGCTATTTCGAGGATGCCGAACTGGCCGCGCGCATCCTGCCGCCACCCCGGTTCGAGCCGCCGCCGGCCCCGGAAGGAACGCCCCCCATCGGACCGCCGCCGCCAGGGGACTGGGCTGATGTGGTCCAGCCGCCTCCTGCCGGGAATGTGGATGATGATCCCGCCAATGCCGGCATCCGCCGTGAGCCGGAATTGCCGGAACAGGAGGAGGTGGTGCAGGCGCCGAGAAAGCCGGTGCATGAGTTCGATCCGCCGGAGGACGAACCCGAGGACGACGCCACACGGGCGCAGACCCTTCGGCGTGGGGAGCAGGCTCTTGCGCGGCAGGTGTCGCTCGATCCTGGCGATCGGATGGGGCTGTGACTGCCATGCGGATCAAGCACACGATCCGGCTACCCGCCGATCTCAGTGTCAGGCTTGCCGACTATGCCGCGCGCAAGAAGGTGCCGCAGGCGCTGATTGTGGAGACGGCGCTGGCATCGTTTCTGTCGCCGGATGGGCCGGAGCGGCTGGAGGCGGCGCTCGCTCGGCGGCTGGACCGGATGACGCGGCAGCTGGAGCGGATGGAACGACGGGTCACGATCTCCAATGAATCGCTCGCCGTGTTCGTGCGGTTCTGGCTGACCAGCACTCCCCCACTGCCCGATGCGGCTTTGGCTGCGGCGCAAAGCAAGGGGCGGGAGCGGTATGACGGCTTTGTCGAGGCTGTCGGACGCAGGTTGGCGCGTGGGACGACGCTGGACGACGAGGTGAGGCTGGACGTGGGATCTGAGGTGGAACGGCACGATACCTGAGTCGGTTAAGGGGGGGAAGCCGAATGTCTGCTTCAGAACTGGCCTGATCATAAACTGCCACCATGGGAGCACGTATAGTCCTTGAATTTTCCATGAGGATTTTTCAGATTCTGACACGTGAGGATGAGGCCGTATAACTATTTCGGGTAATCTTCCGTCAAATGCAGAATCGACTGGCTGCGAAAAAAGTCAGGAGAACTAATTATCAAACGGAGAAAGTGCTTCAATAATTCGGCATTCTGAAATATTACCTCCCCCGCATGATTCTATCATCGTAGAAAGTTCATGGCGCAATGCGATGAGATCCGCAATTTTGCGCTCAATTTCTGCCATATGGTCACGAGCAATTCTATCAACTGTCTTACAATCCTGGGTTCCCTGATCCGTTAGGGATAATAGAGCTCTTACCTGGTCTAATGAAAAACCCAGATCCCGAGATCGACGAATAAAAGACAGTCTCGCGAGTGCCTCATCATCATAAGTGCGATAATTGCCATCGGTCCGCTGTGGCGGAGCCAGAAGACCGATCCGTTCGTAATAGCGGATCGTCTCGACTTTGGTATTCGTCGCCTTCCCCAAGGCACCAATCGATCGCATTCCCTGCCTCTTGACCCTGTAGTTGCTACAGGGAGCATACATTAAAACAGATGATTCGTCAGGGAGGCGCTGGATGGCAGGAGGATGCTGTGGTGGATGCACAGATACGCCGCTACCAATCAATAAATCATGGCGGAGAGCGCTCCTGATCGCGCTTTTTCTCAATGCCAGCATGTTTGCCGTTGAAGCTGGGGCTGGCGTGTCGGTTGGATCTGCATCCGTACAGGCGGACGCGATTGATTTCCTTGGCGACAGCGCCAACTACGCAATAAGCCTCAGTGTTGCCGGAATGGCATTGCGATGGCGAGCTGGCGCGGCCTTTCTGAAAGGCCTGACCCTGTTCATGGCTGGGCTATGGGTAATGGCCAATGCTGGGTGGATAGTAATGAACAGCAACCATCCGCCTCACCCAGACGCAATGGGCGGCATTGGTCTGCTTGCCCTCGCGGTCAATCTGGCCTGTGCCCTCATATTATGGACACACCGGAAAGGTGATGCCAACCGCCGTTCTGTATGGATCTGCTCTCGTAATGATGCGATCGGAAATGTTGCCGTTGTGCTGGCAGCTCTGGGCGTGTTTGGCACTCGTTCTGCGTGGCCGGATATTGCGGTAGCTGCCATCCTTGCGATGCTTGGTATTAGTGGAGGTGTGCAGATTATGCGACAATCGAGAGTAGAACTAACAGATAACAAATCAGATATATCACGACATATCAATGTATAAATCATATAATACTCTAGAATATATTAAGCAGGTAAGGAGACGCACACGCTATAATGCGGCATTCATTCTCCTGATTTTTCCCCTGCTCTGTGGCTGTACAAATAGTGATCACTCAAATATTTCGCCGGAATCAGATGTCCAGAAATTTTCCAGCCGTCAATTTACGGATGCCGGATTGCAAGAATTCATTACAAAAGTTCTCGGACCAAACGTATCGAGTCAGGAAAACGCATGGGGCATCACTCGCCTGACGCTTGCTACCTTGTATTTTCATCCCGATATCCTTGTAGCTAAAGCTGAACTGGAAACGGCTCGCGCTGGAATCAAGACAGCCGGTCAACTGCCCAATCCCAGTTTCACGGTGCTGGGTGGCCCATCGGCTCATTACGTCGGCTACGGCGCGTCAATACTGATCGAATTTTTCGGCAGGCGTTATCACCGTATCAAAGAAGCCAGATATCGGGCTGCCGTCGCGCAATGGGAAGTCATCAATACTGCATGGAAACTACGCAGCGACACGCGGTCTGCTCTTCTCGGCGTCTGGGCTGTATCCGGGCGCCTCAAGCTTGTGGAAGAGACTGCGGCAGCTAAACGCGAACTCTTTACCCTGGAACAGGCACGTTTTGATCAGGGGCGAGCATCCGCTCTCGAAATATCGCAGGTACGGACGGAAATGATCCATGCCGAGTTGTCTGTCAGTGATCTGCGGCGCGAGTATGCCGTCCGTAAGGCAGCTCTGGCAGGAGCAATCGGGGTTCCTGCCGAAGCACTTGATTCCATTGCTCTTGATACAAAAGCATTTGATGTCTGTCCCGACCTCATGGAATACCGCGATTCACAGGACATGAGATACCAAGCCGTAATGCAACGCGCGGATCTGCGGGAACTTCTTGCGTCTTATGACGCCGCCCGACAGGCTCTACGGGTCGAAGTTTCCCGACGCTATCCCGATGTCACCATCAGTCCCGCCTATAACTGGGATATTTCAAATCGCTTTGAGGTAAATCCCTCTCTGCAAATTCCGATTTTCAATCAGAACGAAGGCCCCATAGCTGAAGCTGTTGGGCAGGAGCATGAGGCGGCGGCTCGTCTCCGGCGTGCAGAGAACACGGTGTTTAATACCAACCGTTGATTGCTATAACCCATGAGCCCAATTGCGCAGTCCGATTGACATGATGCGCCATGGTTGATTGACGAGCTGGTTCCAGGCATGGCAGGCGATATCAACGATATCGTCATAGGTTCTGAAGATCCTGTTTGAGAGCCATGTATTGCGCAGGAACTGCCAGAGATTTTCCACCGGGTTCAGTTCAGGAGCCCGGGGAGGCAGCGGGAGAATGGTGATATTGTAGGGAACATCCAGCTTCTGACTGGTATGCCATGCGGCCTGATCCACAATGAGGACGGCGTGAGCGCCCTGCGCGACCGTGCGTGAAATCTCCGCGAGATGGAGCTGCATGCCGTGCAGGTTGCAGACAGGGAGCACGAGG
>NZ_CADP01000081.1 GCF_000285295.1 Komagataeibacter europaeus LMG 18890
TCAGCCTCGGCGTTATCAGCCGCAAAATGCCCAACCCGACAGGCTGTTAGAGACTGTTTGAAAAGTTAGTCCGGAAAACATTCAGCAATCATAAAGAAGTTTTTGGTGAAGCTTTTTTCAAAAAGCTTCAAAGAACGCCACCTTTTTGAAAAAAGGTGGCGCCCAAAAACTTTTATTATTTTTTATCAATCACTTGTTTTCAAACAGTCTCTTATGATTCCGGGACTTGTTTCAAAGGCAGATTTTTTGAAATTGTCCCGGAAAACAAAGCAGTCCGGGAAAACCTGCTGCCCCGTATGGTGGTCGGGCCGTGTTCACAAGACCCGTATTGCCCCCAACAGGGCGTGGCAACTGCCCTGTCCCGTTATTACCGGAAAGCCGGTTCGTCAAACCCGCGCAGCTTGCGTGAATGCAGGCGGTCCACGCCCTGCGCGCGCAACTGCTGCATGGTTTCGATTCCCACCACCAGATGCTGGCGCACCCGTTCACGGTAGAAGGCATTGGCCATGCCGCGCAGCTTCAGTTCCCCATGCAGCGGCTTGTCCGATACGCATAGCAGCGTGCCGTAGGGCACGCGGAAACGGAACCCGTTGGCCGCGATGGTGGCCGATTCCATGTCCACCGCAATGGCGCGGGATGTGTTGATGCGGGTGAACAGCGCGCCAAGCCGCAGTTCCCAGTTGCGGTTGTCCGTCGTCATGACGGTGCCGGTGCGCAGGCGTGTCTTGACTTCGGCATCATGCAGGCCGGTCACGCGCGCGGTCACATCCTGCAGCGCCATCTGCACTTCGGCAATGGGGGGCACGGGCACCCATGGGGGCAGGTCGTCATCCAGCACATGGTCGT
Source organism: Komagataeibacter europaeus LMG 18890 (assembly GCF_000285295.1). Taxonomy (GTDB): domain Bacteria; phylum Pseudomonadota; class Alphaproteobacteria; order Acetobacterales; family Acetobacteraceae; genus Komagataeibacter; species Komagataeibacter europaeus. Next base: position 847 of record NZ_CADP01000081.1, read on the forward strand.
CACGCAGGTAGCCATGCGCCAGCACGTAATCCCCCAGCTTCTGGCTGCGGCGCAGTCCCGCGCAATGGCCCACCATCAGCCAGCAGTGCGGGCGCAGCACCGCCAGGTGGTCGGTAATGGTCTTGGCATTGGCGGGGCCTACGCCAATGTTGATCAGCGTGATGCCATCGCCATCGGGGCGGCACAGGTGGTAGGCGGGCATCTGCGGCAGGCTCTGGCCCGCATGGGTGGCCGTATGCGGGGTGTCGCGGGTGTGGATGATCTCGCCCGGTTCGACAAAGGTGGTGTATTCCGATCCCGCATCCACCTGCGCATGCCCGTATTCGCGGAAGGCATCCACGTAACGCTGGTAATTGGTCAGCAGGATGAAGCGTTGGAAATGGCGTGGGGCGGTGCCGGTGTAATGGTGCAGCCGCGCCAGCGAGTAATCGGTGCGCGCCGCCGTGAACAGCGCCAGCGGGCGGGGCACGCCGGGGCGCGGGATGTAATCGCAGTTGGCGATCGAATCATCAGTGACATGCAGGTCCGGCAGCGCGAAATGCGACTGGATCCATGCCAGGTCGGATTCGGTCAGTGACGTGACCGCTTCCTCCATCACATAGGGCAGCGGGATCGGCTGGTTCGACAGCCCGACCATGACCGGCGTTCTGTAATGGCGCAGCAGGCTTTCGATCTGTTCGCGCCAGTAATCGGCAAACAGCGCGGGCCGGGTCAGGGTGGTGCCGTAAAATCCCGGTTCCAGCACCACGTCAAAGGGGGGACGGGGACCATCGGGCGGCAGGGCGGCCTGCGGCATGAAGGCCAGATAGGGATAGACCGCATCCGCAAGGCCCGTCGTGTCGCGCGTGGTGAAGGCATGGCGGACCAGTTCGCCCGCACGGTCATACAGTTCGGTAATGCGGGCCACGGCGGCATCCGCCGTATCGAACGGCTGGAAGTCACGCCCGACCTGCTGCAGGAGGGATGCTGTATCCATGGCGGGTCTCTCCGTCTGCCTGACGCGCCTAACGGCGAATCAGGATGTAGTTGATGGTCAGGTCAATGGGGAAGGTATCCCCCTGCATGTCCGGCGGCACCGGCGGCAGCTGCGCGTTGCGGAACATGCCCACCGTCGCGGCGTCAAGGTAGTACGACCCCGACTGCCCGGTCAGGCGCACCTTGGTGACATGGCCATCGCGGTCAAGTTCCACATGCACTGATGACGGGCCTTCCTCGCCCGCGCGGGCCGCTTCCTCGGGGTAGTACATATGGCTGCGGATCCAGCGGTCGAGTTCGCTGCCGTAATCATCGCTGACCCCCTTGATCTGCGTATTGGTGGAATAGGGGGCGTTGACCTGGCCATTCTTGACCAGTGGGCCAAGCGACAGGTCGATCGGGCTGCCCGTGCCGCCCGCGCGCCCGCGCTGGCTGCGGCGCTGCAGGGGCGATTGCGACAGCGACCAGTTGCGCGGATGTTCCAGCGCCCTGTAATCCGTGGCGGATGAGTGGTTGCGCGACTGCTGTGCGGGGTGGTGGCCGTGGCCCGAACTCTGCATGGATGGATTGAACGTGTCCTGCCGCTCGGACTGCGGTACCGACAGGTCGGATGGTGCGTCGCTCAGCGGTGGGGCGGCGGGCACTTCCGGCGTGGGCATGTTGGGCGAGGGGGAGGAATCCTCGTCGCTCTGCTGCGGGTTGGGGGTCTTTTCCTGCGCGCTGGGTTCGGGTTGGTCCTGCTGCTGCCGCGGCGCGTTCTGGCCGCCCGCCATGTCGGGCGAGGACTGTCCCTGCATCCCGCTGGAGGTGGGGGGTGAAAAGACCATTTCCACCTGTGGCTCCGACTGCGTGGCGTTGGGGGAGCCGTGCTGGCTGTGGTGGGCGGATTCAATCAGGATGGTCGCCAGAAGGGCCGCGTGCAGCAGTCCCGATATGGCGATGGCCCGGCCGGGACCGGGCGTTTCCTCCGTATCCGGGCGGATCAGGCCCGACATGGTGGGGCGCAGCTTGCGGTATCCCGGTGGCGGCGGCACGGCCACGCCCGCCAGCAGCCGTTCGCGGTCGGGCGGCTGGTACTGATCCCCTGCCGGATCAGGCGGCAGGCTGGCGCCGGGCTGTGTGCGGAGTGGGATCAGTACGGGCTCCACGGCATTGCGCCGCCGGGAGGAGGGACTGAGTGTCACCGTCATGAAAGGCTACGGGTCTCCGCCATGTTGGTCTGTTGCCGGGGCCGCGCACCTGCCTGCCCTGTTATATCGCCAGCATAACCGACGCGGATGGGGGGTCTGTCAAGGACTGGATGTGTAACGGAAGTCGGTTCAGTAACGTTCAGTGAAATTTTCCAGCAGTTCCGCAAATCTTTCGGGGTTTTCGACATGCAGCCAGTGCCCGGCCTGTTCGATCAGTTCCAGCCGGTAGCACGGAAACAGCCGACGCATGATGGCATAATGCTCGGGGCGGATATAGGGGGAATTCCCCCCCGCCAGGAATAGCGTGGGGCCGGGATAGGTATAGCCTTCGGGTATGTAGGGCCAGTTTTCCACATTGGGCAGCGATTCCACGATTTCACGCAGGCCGATGCACCAGCCCGGATTTTCCCCCACCCGGATGTTCTGCAGCATGAGTGCGCGGACATCCGTGTTGGGAATGTAGTGCTGCAGCAGCCTGTCCGCGCCCGCGCGGTTGAGGAACGGCGGAAACGGCACCCGCAGCATCTGTTCACCCAGTGCGAACTGACCATGCCCGGTGCGCGCGGGCGGGATGTCGGCCACCAGCAGGCTGTGCACCATGCCTGGCCGCGTCAGTGCCAGCGTCATCGCGACCTTGCCACCCATGGAATGCCCCACCAGGGTCGCGGGCAGGGCATTGTGGTGGGCCAGCGTTTCCAGCAGGTCGGCGGCCATGGTGTAGTAATCCATGAGCCCGTGCTGGCTGTCGCCATGATTGCGCAGGTCGATGGCCAGCGTGCGGCGGGTTGTGGCAAGCCGGCGCTGGAAAAAGCCAAGGTTGCGCGCCCGCCCGAACAGGCCATGCAGCAGGACAATGGGGGGACGTCCGGCCGTGTCCGGGGTAATCTGTTCTGGTCCGCGCTCAATGACGTTCAGTAGCACCAGCTATGTCCCTATCGTCCTGTCATATCGATGGGCAGGTGCTGCAGGTCCAGCATGATCTTGCCCATATGCGTTCCGTTTTCCATGAGTTTATGGGCATCGGCAACCCGCGCAAAGGGGAAGGTGGCATGGATGATGGGCCGGATGGTCCGCTGCGCCAGCAATGGCCACACCCGTTCTTCCAGCTGGCGGGCGATGGCGGTCTTGTATGCGGTGCTGCGCGGGCGCAGCGTACTGCCGGTTACCACCAGCCTGCGGGTCATGATGCGCGCCAGACTGACGCCATCGGCCTTCGCCCCCCCCTGCAGGGCGATGATGACCAGCCTGCCCGCCGTCGCCAGTGAACGCAGGTTGCCATCCAGATACGCCCCCCCGATCATGTCGAGGATGACGTCCACCCCCTGCCCTTGTGTCAGTGCCTTTATGCGCTGGGGAAAATCCTCGGTCCGGTAATTGATGGCGGCAGCCGCGCCCAGGGTCGTGCACAGCGTGCATTTGTCGTCCGTGCCCGCCGTGGCGTAGACCGTGCCCCCCATGGCGCGCACCAGCTGGATGGTCGTGGTGCCGATGCCGCTGGTGCCCCCATGCACCAGCACGCTTTCGCCCGGCTTCAGGCCCGCTGTCATGAACAGGTTGGACCAGACGGTGAAAAAGGTTTCGGGCAGGGCAGCCGCATGGATGGCGTCAAAGCCCGCGGGCCACGGCAGGCACTGGCCCGCGGGCACGGTGCAGTACTGGGCATAGCCCCCGCCATTGACCAGCGCGCAGACCCGCGCGCCAATGGCAGGGAAGCTGTCGGCGGGCACGTCCGGCCCCGTTGCCACGACTTCGCCCGCGACTTCCAGCCCCAGCAGGGGACTGGCCCCCGGCGGTGGCGGATACAGTCCCTGGCGCTGCATGATGTCGGGCCGGTTGACGCCCGCCGCCATCACGCGGACCAGTACGTCCCCGCCGGCGGGCTGGGGCACGGGCAGGGTGGAAATGCACAGGGAATCGGGGCCGCCGGGCTGGCTGAAGGTAACGGCCTGCATGGTGTCGGGTATGGCTTGGGTCATGTCTGTCCTCGTGAGGCGTGTACGTGCGGCATGCGGGCCTCAAGGTGTAGGCGATATGGTGTGCAGGACCAGTGTGCATGACCGGGAATCGAGAAAACGTGTGCACACCATCCCGGTTGCCCCGTCGCCGCGCGCGGTCGTGACGCGGACATGAAAAAAGCGCCGGAACCATTCCGGTCCCGGCGCTTTCTGCCTGTCAGGTTTCCCGGAGGGAAGCCGTGATCAGACGGAGTAGTACATTTCGAATTCAGCGGGGTGCGGCGTGTGTTCGAACTTGTAGACTTCTTCCCACTTCACGGCACAGTAGCTTTCGATATGGTCCTTGGTGAACACGTCACCGGCCAGCAGGAATTCGTAGTCCGCTTCCAGCGCCGTCAGGGCTTCACGCAGGGAACCGGCAACCGTCGGGATCTGCTTCAGTTCTTCCGGCGGCAGGTCATACAGGTCCTTGTCCATCGCATCGCCCGGGTGGATCTTGTTCTTGATCCCGTCGAGGCCGGCCATCAGCATGGCGGCGAAGGCAAGGTAGGGGTTCGCGGTCGGATCGGGGAAACGCACCTCGACGCGCTTCGCCTTCGGGCTGGTCGCGTACGGGATACGGCACGAAGCCGAACGGTTGCGGGCCGAGTACGCCAGCAGCACGGGTGCTTCGAAGCCGGGGATCAGGCGCTTGTAGGAGTTGGTGGACGGGTTGGTGAAGGCGTTCAGCGCCTTGGCGTGCTTGATGATGCCGCCGATATAGTAAAGCGCCTCATCCGACAGGTCGGCATAGCCGTTGCCGCCGAATGTGGGCTTGCCGTCGCGCCAGATGGACTGGTGGACATGCATGCCCGAGCCGTTGTCGCCATAGATCGGCTTCGGCATGAAGGTCGCCGTCTTGCCGTAGGAATGGGCGACGTTGTGCACGCAGTACTTGTAGATCTGCATGAAGTCGGCGGAGCGGACCAGCGTGTCGAACTTGGTGCCCAGCTCGTGCTGCGACTGTGCGACTTCGTGGTGGTGCTTTTCGATGGGCAGGCCCATCTCGCCCATGGTGGTCAGCATTTCGGCGCGCAGGTCGCCTTCGCTGTCAACCGGGGCCACGGGGAAGTAGCCACCCTTGACGCCGGGGCGGTGGCCCATGTTGCCTTCGGGATAGTCCTTCAGGGAGGCGCCAGGCCCTTCGATGCTTTCCAGTTCGTAGGTGCCGAAGTTCGGGCCGGTGCCGAAACGCACGCTGTCGAAGATAAAGAATTCGGCTTCGGGGCCGAAGAAGGCGGTGTCGCCCAGGCCGGTGGACTGCAGGTACTGTTCGGCCAGCTTGGCGGTCGCGCGCGGATCGCGGTTGTAGAACTGCCCGGTGGACGGTTCGACAATATCACAGATCAGGATCAGCTGCGGCTTGGCGGAGAACGGGTCCATAACCGCGGTGGTCGGGTCAGGCAGCAGGATCATGTCGCTTTCGTTGATGGCTTTCCATCCGGCGATGGAGGAACCGTCGAACATGAAGCCTTCGCGGAAGGTGTCTTCCTCGATCGTGGTGACGTACTGGGTGGTGTGGTGCCACTTGCCACGCGGATCGGTGAAACGCAGGTCAACCATCTCGACCGCGTTTTCCTTGATGATATCAAAGACCTTCGCGATGGCCTTGGCGGAATGTGACGGCGTGGAGGCCGCGGCCGGGGCCTGTGCTTTTTTTGCCATGTTAATTTACCTGTCCTGACTTTGGTGTGCCGTTCCATGCGGCGCGGCGGCTATGGTTACGGAAACGGAAGGCGGCTGTCGATAGGCGTGCTGCCATGGGACCCATGTTTGCATCCCGGACCTCAGACCGCATCGGCGCCGCGCTCACCTGTGCGGATACGGATGACATCCGTGACGGGGGTGACAAATATCTTGCCATCGCCGATGCGTCCCGTGCGGGCGGCCGCCATGATGGCTTCTATCGCGCGCTCGGTCATGTCGTCGGGGCACACGATTTCCAGCTTTACCTTGGGCAGGAAGTCGATGATGTATTCCGCGCCACGGTACAGTTCCGTATGGCCCTTCTGCCGCCCGAAGCCCTTGGCCTCCGTGACGGTGATTCCCATCAGACCGATTTCATGCAGGGCCTCCTTCACCTCGTCGAGTTTGAAGGGCTTGATGATGGCCTCGATCTTTTTCATGCTGCTGTGTCTGTCTTCCGTCTCGTGGCGTAAGGTCCGCGTGCCGTCTGTCTGGCGCAGGCAGGGTTGCATGGCTTTGGATTTCAGGCAATCGGATGATAAGGCAAAAAACACGCACGCGCGCGCGTCCTCATGCACGCGTCGGGACAGGATGATACGATGAAACCCGCGAACTCGCTGCTTTCGGGGCTGCCGACCACCATTTTTTCAGTCATCTCCGCGCTGGCGGTGAAACATGACGCCATCAACCTTGGCCAGGGCTTTCCCGATACCGAAGGCCCCGCCGATATGGTGGATGCCGCGGCCGATGCCCTGCGGGACGGGCGCAACCAGTATCCCCCGCTTGCGGGCCTGCCGGAACTGCGGGCCGCCGTGGCGCGGTCGAATGCGCGCTTTTATGGAATCGCGGTCGATCCCGCGCGTGAAGTGGTGGTGACGTGCGGTGCTACGGAGGCGATTACCGCCTCCCTCATGGCGCTGGTCAACCGGGGCGATGAAGTGGTGGTGTTCGAACCGTTATACGACACCTACATGCCGGTTCTGGACATGCTGGGCGCGGTCGTGCGCAAGGTGCGGCTAACGCCGCCGCACTGGGACCTGCCGCGGGCGGAACTGGCGGCGGCCTTCGGCCCGCACACCAAGGCGATCCTGCTGAACACGCCCATGAACCCGACCGGCAAGGTGTTCACCCGCGACGAACTGGAATTCATCGCCGGTCTTGTCGCGCGCCATGATGCCTATGCGGTGTGTGACGAGGTGTATGAACACCTGACCTTCGGCGCCATTGCGCACCTGCCGCTCATGACGCTGCCGGGCATGCGTGAACGCACGATCCGCATCGGCAGCGCGGGCAAGAGCTTTTCCATGACGGGGTGGAAGGTCGGTTACGTCACGGCTCCCGCCCCACTGGCTGATCTTGTGATGAAGGCGCACCAGTTGCTGACGTTCACCGTCGCGCCCAACCTGCAGCGTGCGGTGGCCATGGGGCTGGACAAGGATACCGCCTATTTTCACCAGCTGGCGGAAGGCATGCGCGGTGCGCGCGACCGGCTGTCGGACGGGCTGTCGCGCGCGGGCCTGTCGGTGCTGCCATCGGATGGCAGCTACTTCCTGATTGCCGATATCGCGCCGCTTGGCTTTGCGGGGGATGATGTTGCGTTCTGCCAGCAGATGATCCGCCATGTGGGCGTGGCCGCGATTCCGGTCTCGGCTTTCTATGACAGCAGGGGCACGGATATCCCCGCCCGCTATGTCCGTTTTGCGTTCTGCAAGAAGACGGAGGTGATCGCGGGTGCCGTAAAGCGGCTGCAATCCGTACGGGAACGGCTGTGCGCCGGGAATGTTGTGGAAATCCAAAAAGGGTAGTTGACGTACCGGCACGGATTTCATAAATCACTGCCCAGTTGTGGCGGACGTAGCTCAGTTGGTAGAGCGCCGGTTTGTGGTACCGGTCGTCGCGGGTTCGATTCCCGTCGTTCGCCCCAACCCTTTTCCAGACAATACCGAATACGATATCTGGCGGCAGGTTGCTTCAACCGGGCCGTGCGAACGTATGTTTCAGCCCCGTCTCCAGCGGCACGGGCGAAAGCCCCAGCAGCGTGCGCATGGGCGTAATGTCGAAAATCTTGTCTTCCATCAGGCGCCGTACTTCGGCTGGCGCAATGGGCGGCAGGCCGGGCAGGTGGATTCGCGCCGCCGCCATCAGCAGCCAGCCGGGGACGGATGCAACAGGCCGGGGGCGTAGCCCCGCCGCGATCGCGACATGGCGGGTGAAATCACGATAGGTAAGCTGATCGCCGCCCGCAATGACCAGACTGTGCGGCCCATCCCATGGATGGTCCAGGGCGGCAAGGATGGCGCGGGTCACATCATCCTGCCATATGGGCTGGATGCGTGACGTGCCACCACCGGGCAGCGGCAGGATGGGCAGGCGGCGCATGAGGGCGGCAAGGCGCTGCACATTATCCTCCCCCGTCGCGCCATAGATCATGGTCGGGTGCAGCAGCACGCCATGGCGGCCTGACCGGGCAAAGGCCCGTGCGCCTTCCATCACGCCACGCGCATGCGCGTCGGGCCAGCGGGTGAAGATACGGGTGCTGCCCAGCGCCACGATCCGGGCCCGTGGCGGGGCCGCCGCCAGCACGGCGGGCAGATGGCGGGCATGGGCGGTCAGGACGATGGATGTGGCATCAGCCAGCGCCGCGCGCAGGCGGCCGGCATCATCGCACAGGTCAGCCACACGGGCCGGATACGCCATGCCCGTCGCCTGCCACCGGGACAGGCTGCGCATGACGGGCACAACGGGCCGCCCGGCAGCCTTCAGCGCATGGTACAATGCCAGTCCCGACCGGCCGGTCGCGCCAATGACATGCACCGGCCGGGCATCGGTCATCAGGGGGTGGAAATGGTCAGGCCCAGCGGGGCGGCGACCGACGGATCCCCCGCCATGGACAGGGCAACGCCCAGCATCATCAGGTTGACCGGCTTCATCGGGCGCAGGGCGATCTGCAGCGGATGGTCCTGGGGCGACTGCAGGAAGCGGCCCATGGCGCGCATCGAGGCATCATCGGACGTGCTGAGCGTGGACAGCAGGTTCTGCCGGTAGGTGTCCACATCCATGTCACGGCTTTTGGCCAGGCCGGCCACGACGTGATTGGCCAGCGACAGGTCGTCCCACGTCATGGCGGCGGAGACGATCCGCGCGGTTTCGGGAATGATGGCCATGTCGTCAAACGGGATCTGGTCCAGTTCGGACACCATGGTCAGGTTGCCCATGTCGGGGGATTCGATGGTCAGCGGTTCCAGATGCACACGGCCCGCGCTGCGGTCGCTGGTGCTGTTGGCGTGGATGTTGCCGCTGAAATGGTCATAGCCGAAGGCGTTGAGGATGGACGGGTTGTCCGTGCCGGTGGCCCACAGGGTCAGGTGGTCCAGCTTCGTATCCATCTTGTCTTCGGTTTCGGTGGAAAAGCGCGACGTGGTGACGTGGTCGATCTGCAGCATGGGATGGGTGCTGTCGATTTCCACCTTCTTCAGGTCCATCGTCTGCGGATGGCGTTCATGGACCAGATGCCCCGACTGGATCAGGCTGGCGACCTCGCTGGCGAAATCCGGGCCGTCCACCACGATATGCTCGACGGAAATGCGGCGCGTGGGTGTCAGGTTGATCTGCGTGGCCAGCCGGTCAAGGTCCAGATGCGACGAACGGCCCATGCCGTACTGGCTGACGGTCATGCGCCCGATGGTCACGTCCGTCTGGCTGGCGGGAATGGCCAGGTGCATGTTGGTGAACGCCCCTTTGTCCAGCACCAGGGAATCGAAACCCAGCGGGCGGGCCATGTCGCCCGCCGCGCGCGCGGTGTTGGGCAGGACGAGGTTGCTCAGTTCCACCTGGTCCAGCGATATGGTGTTGGAGGTGGTCATGACCTTCACGTTGCGCAGTACCAGGCTGCCGATCTTCTCCCCCTGCACGTTATTGCCGGTCAGCCCGCCCAGCCGCACGTCGGCCGCGATCAGCGTCATGGCGGGGTTGTGGTAGGTGACGGCGGTGAAATGCGCCCCCCGCGCCAGCGTGCGCGGCCGCGCCGTGGCGTAGCTGAACGTGGCGTCGGGCCCGATGGAGGCCCGGAAGTCGGCAATGCCGGCCTCCAGCCTGCGTTGGGCAAAGTGGTGCACCCCCCAGCTGCCAACCAGCAGCACAAGTATAAGCAGGGGAATGGCGGGATAGAGTTTCTTCACGAGCCTGATATCCGTAATGACCTTGAACTGAGTGCTATCGCATTCCAGCCCCCTTGGGCAATCGCCAGTGGCGGGGGAGTGGCCGAAAGATATGCGGTATCATGATACCACATGCGTTTTTTTAGCGGAAAAATGCCGCCTGTACGGGATTATGTGCTTGACGTTGGTGTCCCGTACGGATGATAACGCGCCACCTGTTACCGCTACATTACTGGACGGAACACTGAATCCATGAAGACCACACTTTCGCTGAAACCCGCAGAGGTGACGCGTGGCTGGACCCTGATCGACGCCGAGGGCCTCGTCCTGGGCCGTCTGGCGACCATCATCGCCCAGCGCCTGCGCGGCAAGCACAAGCCCCAGTTCACCCCCCATGTTGATTGCGGCGACAACATTGTCGTCATCAACGCCGAGAAGGTTCGCCTGACCGGCAACAAGGTGGACCAGAAGCTGTTCCACTATCACACCGGCTATCCCGGTGGGATCAAGGAACGCACCATCACCCAGCGTCTGACCGGCAAGAACCCCGGTGATGTCGTGCGCAAGGCTGTCGAGCGCATGATCACCCGTGGTCCGCTGCAGCGCGCGCAGATGAAGCACCTGTATGTCTATGCCGGTAGCGAACATCCGCACGAAGGGCAGAAGCCGCAGGTTCTCGACGTTGCGTCAATGAACCGCAAGAACGCCGTGAACACCCAGAAGGTCGGGGGCTGAACAACATGTCCGAAACCCAAGAACGTACAGGCACGCTGGCCGACCTCAAGGAAGCGGTTGCTTCCGGCCAGGTCACCTCTTCGCAGGAAGCCGCACCCGTTTACGAAGCCAAGCGTGATGCGCAGGGCCGTGCCTATGCCACCGGCCGCCGTAAGGACGCCGTGGCCCGCGTGTGGATCAAGCCGGGCAAGGGCGACATCATCGTCAATGGCCGTCCGGTCGGCACCTATTTCGCACGCCCCGTGCTGCGCATGCTGATCACCCAGCCGTTCCTGGTTGCTGATCGCTACAACCAGTTTGACGTGTACTGCACCGTTGTCGGTGGCGGTCTGTCCGGTCAGGCTGGTGCGGTCCGTCATGGCATCAGCCGCGCGCTGACCCATTATGAACCCGCGCTGCGCAGCATCCTGAAGGCTGCTGGCTTCCTGACGCGCGATTCGCGTGTTGTTGAACGTAAGAAGTACGGTCGCGCCAAGGCCCGTCGTTCCTTCCAGTTCAGCAAGCGCTGATCCTGCTTTTCCCGTGGCGTGCCACGGGATACGGGTTTTGCAACGGGGTCGGTCCAGCAATGGGCCGGCCCCGTTGTGCATCAGGCGTGCCGGGTCCGCGCGGTATCAGGCAAAGGGGTTGGCGACTTTGGCCGGTTTGCGGGGGGGCAGGGCATCAGGCAGGTTCTTTTGTGCTTCCAGGGTCGTCACGACCTGCTGCATGAACGCCAGCAGCGCGCGCGCGCGTTCCAGTCCGGTCCTGTCACGGCTCAGATCCGTCTGGCCGTAAAAGGCAATGCTGTCGGTGCCGTTTTCCACCGTCATGCCGCCAATGGTGCGGCTGGCGCTGTTATCGGCAAAGGGGACCTGCGCGTCGGTGCCGGTCGGGTGATGGGCGGTCATGATCTGTCTCCTGCGAAAAGAAAGGGGCCGGTCACCACCGGTAATAGATATGCCGGCTGCGGCGGCGGTGGTAACGGGTCGCCCTGTGTGTGCGGGTGTGCGTGCGGGCGCGTGTCGTGCCTGTCGTGCCCAACGGCAGTGCCATGCAGGCCTGCTTCAGGCGTGCGGGCAGGGCGGGAAAGGGGTCGATTCCGGTAACATGCGTCAGTTCCGCCACGCTAACATGACTGCAGCCGGGCGCGCGGGCGACATTATGGCATACGTAAACCCCCGTCTGTTCACGGCGCGGGTCGTATATGGCCTTCCATGTCGAGGTCGGCACCAGCACGCGATCCGTCCCGATGGCCGACAGGGTGGCGCCATGGAAGGCGGGGCCGGTCACGACATACAGTTCCCCTTCACGCAGGGTCAGCCTGCGCACGGCCGATTCGATTTCTTCCCACCTGCCCCGGTTCAGTGCGGCGCGTTGCGGTACGATATTGGACAGCAGGAACGTCTCTTCCTGTGTCTGTTCGTCGGGCATGTCGCCCGATGGGCTCATATGTCCCCGGTCAAAGCCGGATCGGACATAATCCTCCAGTTCCGCACGTTCACCTAGCGCAATGCGCGGATCGGGATGAAAATCCCCCCGACGCGGGGTGGACATGGCCGCGCGGATCATGGCGGTATCAAGATGTTCCGCTGACCACAGGGGTTCATGTGCTAGTGTCCTGATTCTGAAGTTTCGCTGATTTTGGTAGTACGGAGGCAGAATCGCTTGACGGCCTGCAGGATGTCGTCGGCGGATCTGGTCCATTTGAAGGGCTTGGGCTGTTCGTTATGGACGGCGATGAAAGCCCTGATGTCGGCCTCCAGGGCTTCGGTCGAACGGTGAATGCCGCGCCTGATCTGCTTTTCAGTGACGAGAGCGAAAAACCGCTCCACCTGATTGATCCATGAGGCCCCGGTCGGCGTAAAATGAACGTGCCAGCGCGGGCGCCTGGCCAACCAGTCACGGATCAGCTTCGTCTTGTGGGTGGCATAGTTATCCATCACCAGATGGATATCGAGGTCAGTCGGCACATTGGTTTCGATCTGGTCAAGGAATTTGCGGAATTCCGTGGATCGGTGCTTCGGATAACACTTTCCAATGATGGTGCCGGTGGCAATGTCGAGAGCTGCGAACAGTGAGGTCGTACCGTGGCGGGTATAGTCATGTGTCCGCCGCTCGACCTGGCCGGGCCGCATCGGGAGCATGGGCTGGCTGCGATCCAGCGCCTGGATCTGGCTCTTCTCATCCACGCACAGTACCAGCGCACGCTCCGGCGGTGCCATATACAGACCAACGATGTCGCGGACCTTCTCCACGAAGAGGGGGTCGTTCGACAGTTTGAAGGTCTCTGTTCGATGCGGCTGTAACCCGAACGCTTTCCAGATGCGATGGATCGTTGACGGTGCATATCCCACGGCCTGTGCCATCGAGCGCAGCGACCAATGCGTAGCACCGCGCGGGGTTTCTTCCAGTGTCCGGCGGATCGTCTCCGCGATTTCCCCGTCGCCGATCGAGCGTGGTGTCCCCGGCCGGGGTTCATCGTAAAGCCCGTCCAGACGGTCCGT
>NZ_CADP01000080.1 GCF_000285295.1 Komagataeibacter europaeus LMG 18890
GTGGTGAGCCCTGATGTTCGTGCCATCCAGAAAAGTCATGCCCAGCTCCACTCCGTGGTGGTCCTGAACCAGTTCGAGCAGGCGTTCCCACACCCCCAGTTTCGCCCAGCGGATGAAAAGCTGCGCCGCCCGCCACCACGGACCCAGCTCAGCGGGGATACTTCGCCATTTCGCACCATTCTCATGACGCCAGAAGATCGCTGCTATCGTACGCCGCAGATCATGGGGCGGTGTCTTGCCCCTTGGCCGAACCGCCTCAATCAGCGGTTCCCAGATCGCCCATGTCTCATCAGTGAAAGTGCCTGTTCCGTCTCCTTCTTCAATCCATACAATATAGGAAGTATTTTAAGATCTAACAGGCCCTAGTCAAATTACCTTCTGACAAAAGAATTTCGGCATAGATGCGACGAGGTTCGAAGATGTTTGGTGTGCGAACAATAGCTTTTTCGGCAAGCCTCCGAGCTAGTTGTTTATCTCCCCCAAAAAACTCAATCTCTGCAAGGCGTGTAGTATAGAATGAATGACCGCCTTCATCACCAACTTGTTTGAGCACTCCCATTAATTCGTGGACTTCTCCACTTCTCTTGACTGTTTCCCGCAATTTTCGTGTAAGAACTGCAATTAATATATCAAGAATATAAACGCTACTTGATGTAATATCATGAACTTCTCTAGCGAACCGCTCTGCGTCAGGCAGATTATTACGAGCCAAACAAATCGCTGAAAGCTCCCGGGCAGTCGAATAATTCCCGGGAGATAGCTGGATGGCCTCTCGGAAATATTGTTCAGCAGTAGCTAGGTGTCCTTTTATTCTTTCATTAAATCCACGAAGAAAAGCGATGTTACTTTTTATCCAACCATCTCCTGAATCGCGGATTAAAATTTTAATTCCATGGTTAAAAGTTGCGGCATCACCCATACGAGCAGCGGCTAAACACATAAATCTACAAGCCGTGACCATCGCAGTTCTCGATAAACGACTAATATCTTTTAAGGCTTCTTTGGAAAGTCTAATACATTCCGAATAATGTTTTTGATCATAATGTCGTTTGCATAAAAAAACGTAATGAGAAGGAAGCATAAATATCGCCGCATATGTGTCCTTTTCGGCCTCTATTGATGAAATAACTGCTGTGTCAATCAATGTGATTGGGGCCGTTCCCTCATCGAGTCGAAGAGATAAAGACTCTGCAAGCTTTCCTAATATTTCCTTCCTTTTTTCCTCAGGTATTCTTATACGCTTATCTTTTTCCACGGCAATTCGTATAGGTGGGGAAATAGAAAATGCATCACCAGAATGTTCAATAATATGAAGCTGGATAAGGCGTTGTAAAGCGTCCGATAATTCAGATGCGTCGTTTTCCAAAGCCTCAACTATTGCCGTGAAATCAAGTGTGGGAAGAATTTTCAGGACGCCTAACAATGATGCATCTATGTCGCTGATTTGAATTTTACTTAAGTAATCAGAATAGCGGCGATGTTTCCATTCTACAAAACCTCTTGGATTTGCAAGAAAGCTAGAAAGGCCCTGTTCGTTAATTTCTTCCATAATGGCATAAAAATTATATGGATGCCTATCAGATAATTCGACGAAATCGGAGACTTGTTCTTCTGTAACGGAAATTGCTTTATCTCGGAGTAAACGTTTTGCCAGTCGGACAGAGTCTTCCTGCGACAGTGACTTTATCGCATAGTAAGATACATCCTTTGCTTCTCTCCGGCTCCTCAATGGTACCATTCTAGGAGATATGAACGAGATAGGTGGAAAGGGACGATCTTGTAGAGAATTTACGATCGTATCAATGTCGGCAAGAAACGCACCATCATCACTGAGAATTCCACCAGCATCCAAGACAAAACAGCACTCTCTGGAAGAAAGTAGTGAATTAAATAACGAAGCGATTTGACGAATTTTCTCCTTAATGTCCGGCGGATCAATTGTTCGGATGTAAGCTGATAATTCATGAGCGGTTGCGCTTGGACGAATAGCACTAATTACCTTACGATATATTTCATCAAGGCCATCGAGTTCTTCTATTGTTATTGTAGGGAAGCTGCTTCCAACTTGTGGGTATTGATTTTGGAAAAATTTTCGTACCAAAGCACGACGGCCTGCACCGAAGTTTCCGGAAACATAAAGCGCTTTTTGTGGAGGCCGGTCAGGAGCCGTCACCTGTATCTCAAGTTCTCTCAGAGCAGTTTCGCGTCCAATAAAAGGATGAGATAACTTCGTATCACTAGAAGCGGCTGAAAGAAGTGTCCCTTGAATTAACCACGAAGATGCTTCAATGGAAATTGTACGCCTAACAATAGAGAAAAGTTTTATGTTGTCATCGACGTGATCAAAAGAGTTCTGATCGATGCAAATTACTATAAATCTATCAATATTCCCTTTTGAAAATTGTTCCATTCCAAACAAAGTTTCGAATTTTACGTAGGGAGATTCTACTGAATCTTCTGAAAGAAATAAGCAGAATAGATCTGACCGCTTTAAGGCTTCGGAAATCACGAAGGAGTTGAGCCGTCCCGCATCGAATGTCGTTGAATCTAATTCAAACGTTCCAGGCTTAAGAAGTTTTGCGACTCTTTCTACATAACCTTTATCTTTTGATGAATGTGATAAAAAAGCGCGCATTTTACTCTATCCTCTGTTGGGGTAGGTAATTTTGCATGGATTGTGTGCGTATAAAAGAATTTATTCCACATTGTGAAATACCTATTTTGAAAGAATAATTTCTAAGCTTACCGCAAAACAGCGGACATTCTGCTCACCCCCGCATTGCTGCCGCAGTTTGCCATATACCGTGATCAAAAACCGGCCATTTAGCGTGAACATTTACAGCTGGAGATCAGCTTTCAATTGGAAAGGCACTAGCGTCCAGCGTCGTGCCCTGCGGGGGCTTCTCGTTCAATGTGCGAATGTCAATGCGGATGGCGTTCATAAGATCACGGAGCCGAAGCTCGTGCGCTTCCGGCCCTTGTGAATTTTTGATCGATGCTGTGAAGGCATTTAGTGCCAAGACTACTTCATCACTACCGACAACGCGAACCTTCCGGGCCGCTATGTGAAATCTCGCCTTTTCCTCTCTGGTCGTCGTCTTACCATAGAGACTCCCAACATGCTCCGCCAGCTCTAGGTAGACATCTCGCCTGATCCCATAATCAGCCCACGCTCTGTCGGTCAGTGCTTTGTCGTTTTCGTGCCCGAACTTAGCGTCATTGAGTTCGCGCTCAAACTCAATCTTACGTTCAACGTCCGCGGTGGTCGCCCTCCGATTTAAATAGGCAATCCATAGAAGGAACAATCCAGAAAATAATGAAGCGACTACAGCTGGGCCAATGACTAGTGATGGGAATTCCGCAATCTGCTTCAGGTATTCCATATTCTCTCCTCATCCCTACAGACCAATCGCCTAGGTTACCTTTCACTCTATTCGCCATCTTGATCAAGTGGCCTCGCTTAGCGCGAAGCCATGTCGCAGTTCAGAACCGAATAAAGTGGCAAGGATGGGGTCGCGACGACGGAAACTGAACGGTTGAGATTGGGGTGCCGTTCTGACGATCCATCTCCGACAATTCCATCGGCAGCTTCTGTCAGAAACGGATGTTCATGATGGCAAATGGGAACGACCGGGTCTTGGTCGGTAGCCGTCATGAACATCAGCGCAAGGAATGGCTGTTTTCGTTCTCGCTTGCCGATAACCGGCATTCCGCTTTCCCCCCCCAACCCAGACATCACGTTACAGGATTGTCTTTCGGGTCGGGGGCATCCTGCCCCTGCTCACCTGGCCCCACGTCCAGCCTCACCTCGTCGTCCAGCGTCTTCCCTCTGGCCAGCCTGCGCCCGACTGCCTCGATGAACCCGTCGTAGCGCTCCCGTCCCTTGCTCTGCGCCGCAGCAAGGGCCGCATCTGGCAACGGCGGCATGCTGGTCAGCCAGAACCGGACGAAAACGGCCAGAGATTCGTTCGAAATCGTGACCCGTCGCTCCATGCGCTCCAACTGCCGCGTCACCCGGTCCAGCCGCCGGGCCAACGCCGCCTCCAACCGTTCCGGGCCATCCGGCGACAGGAACGATGCCAGCGCTGTTTCCACGATCAAAGCCTGCGGCACTTTCTTGCGGGCAGCGTAATCGGCAAGTCTGACACTGAGATCGGCGGGGAGCCGAATCGTGTGCTTGATCCGCATAGCTGTCACAGCCCCATCCGATCGCCAGGATCGAGCGACACCTGCCGCGCGAGAGTCCGCTCGCCGCGTTGCAGGGTCTGCGCCCGTATGGCGTCGTCCGCGGACTCATCCTCCGGCGGATCGAACTCATGGACGGGCTTTCTCGGCGCCTGCACCACCTCTTCCTGTTCCGGCAGCTCCGGCTCACGGCGGATGCCGGCATTGGCGGGATCATCATCTCCATTGCTGGCAGGAGGTGGCTGGACCACATCGGCCCAGTCCCCCGGCGGCTGCGGTCCGATGGGCGGTGTTCCCTCCGGAGACGATGGCGGCTCAAACCGGGGTGGCGGGAGGATACGCGCGCTCAATTCGGCATCCTCGAAATACCGCGCCTTGCGCGCCCTGACCGGCGGGCAGCCGGACACCAGCACCAGTTCCTCGTCAGGAGGAAGCTGCATGATCTCGCCGGGCGTCAGCAGCGGTCGCGCGGTCTCATGGCGTGTCACCATCAGATGCCCGAGCCATGGCGACAGCCGATGCCCGGCATAGTTCTTGGCGTCACGAATTTCGGTGGCCGTCCCGAGCGCGTCGGACACCCGTTTGGCGGTCCGTTCGTCGTTGGTCGCGAAGCTGACCCGGACATGACAGTTGTCGAGGATCGAATTGTTCTGGCCATAGGCTTTCTCGATCTGATTCAGGCTCTGCCCGATCAGGAAGCTCTTGATCCCATAACCCGCCATAAAAGCCAGCGCACTCTCGAAGAAATCCAGCCGCCCCAGCGCCGGGAATTCATCGAGCATCAGCAGCAGGCGATGCCGCCGCTTCGCTTCCAGTTCCTCGGTCAGCCGGCGGCCGATCTGATTCAGCACCAGGCGGACCATCGGCTTGGTGCGGCTGATATCCGAGGGCGGCACCACCAGGTACAGCGTGGCCGGATGGGTGCCGGCCACGAGATCGCGGATCCGCCAGTCGCAGCGCCGGGTCACATGTGCCACGACCGGATCGCGATACAGGCCGAGGAACGACATGGCGGTGGAGAGCACGCCGGAACGTTCATTATCGCTCTTGTTGAGCAGTTCCCGCGCAGAACTGGCCACCACCGGATGCACGCCTTTCGCCCCGAGATGGGGAGTGGTCATCATAGCGCGCAGCGTGGTCTCGATCGCGCGTTTCGGATCAGAGAGGAAATTGGCGACCCCGGCTAGGGTCTTGTCCTCCTCCGCGTAAAGGACATGCAGGATGGTGCCGACCAGCAGGGCGTGGCTGGTCTTCTCCCAATGGTTGCGCTTCTCAAGGGCGCCCTCGGGATCGACCAGCACGTCGGCAATATTCTGCACGTCGCGGACCTCGCGCTCGCCGCGCCGGACCTCCAGCAACGGATTGTAGGCGGCACTGGCCAAATTGGTCGGATCGAATAGCAGCACCCGGCCGAAGCGGGCGCGCCAGCCGGCAGTCAGCGTCCAGTTCTCGCCCTTGATGTCATGGACGATGGCTGCACCCGGCCAAGTCAGCAGCGTTGGCACCACCAGACCGACGCCCTTGCCCGAGCGGGTCGGTGCGAAGCACAATACATGCTCCGGCCCGTCATGACGCAGATAGGCATCAGCCGAGCGGCCCAGCACCACGCCATCGAGCGCGAGCAATCCGGCGCGGCGGATCTCGCGCGGGTCCGCCCAGTGCGCCGAGCCGTAGGTGGTGGCACGCATCTTCTCGCGAGCACGCCAGACTGACATCGTAATCGCGACGATGACGGCGGCAATCCCGCCCGATGCCGCAATGTAACCGCCCATGGTGAAGATGTCCGGGGCGTAGGCGTCGTAGGCGAACCACCACCAGAAGAACTCAGGCGGATAATAGACCGGCCAGCCGAGCAGCGTGACCCACGGAGCGCCAAGCTGCGGCTGGAAGCCGAGATGCCAGGCGGTCCACTGGGTAGCAGTCCAGGTGAAAGCGAGGATCACGGTGCTGACGGCAAACACCGATCCCCAGAGGATCTTGGTCTGGTTCATGACAGGAACCGACCAAACGGCTCGCTTCGCCAGCGTTCAAGGTCTAATTATGACGTCTCGGGCCGCCGGATAGGCGCGGACAATAAACGGACGGCCTGCCTGTCCGCCTGCACGGCGGCAAAAATATCGAGAATCGTGCGCTTGCTGACGCCGCTTCGCTCGCCCTGTTCCAGCAACTCGACAAGCGTGCGCTCATCTTGACGAGTGGCCGGATAACAGGTCGATGGCACCTTATTTCGCCCTGTCATGCTGAGAAACTCCGATTGCCTTGTCGTCGCATGTGGAGAAGAAGCCGGTACGGTAAAAATGCCTCCGCCTGATGATCGCCTCCACGTTCTGATCATCGTGATGGCGGCGAAGTTCATCGTCAGCGAAGGCCGCTGCCCGCGATCCCAAGGAAACCACTGACTTTACGAGTCGAATATCTGCGGCAGATCCCGTGCGCCATGAAGCACACGGACGATGCGCACCTCGTCGGCCAGTTCACGGTAGAACAGCAGGTAGCGGCCGTGAACAATGACCCTCAATCCGGGACTGATCTCATCGCGCGCCGGAAAGCTCCCCGGAAGCTGCGCCGCGGTGGCGGCCTTCGCCTCCAGTTCGGCCACGAAACTCATGGCCCGCTCGGGATTGTCCTCGGCGATGTAGAGCGCGATCTCCAGAAGGTCGGCGCGCGCGGCCGGAGCGAAGCCAAGCCGTTTCATCCCTGCGCGCGACGCCGAGCGATCACGTCGCGCAATTCGGCGAAGACGGTTTCGGCCGGGATGCTCGACCCGCTCTCATCGCCAAGCCGGATCGCCTCCCGCAGGGCGTCGAGATCACGTCGGTCGGTATCGCGGCGGCGCATCCACTCGCGCAATGCCTCGCGCACCACCTCGCTGGTCGAGGCATATTCGCCCCCATCGACGGACTGGCGCAGGATCGCGGCCATCTCGGACGGCACGGTGATGGTCATACGTTCGATTGTGGACATGAGACGGCTCCTTTCAAGCGAGCATACTTCATCATACTTATGAAGCACCCGCTTTGTCAGCCGAAAACCTGCAGGCGGGCCAGCCAACATCAAATCCCGAGCCCGCGCTTGCGCCCGAGATTCCAGTCCACCGACCCACCCGGCGACAGGGTGCCGGAAACCTGCCGTCCGAGCTTCTGCTCCAGCGCCGGGCGCCACGGCACGAGCTGGAACCCCAGCCCATCGTCGACCATCGCAAACCGACCCGAGGACAGGTTGACCCGCTGGCGATAAACCCCCGAGACAATCTCGTCTTCCTTCGCGGGCCGGTGTTGCAGACCAGTCTGCGCCGCCAATCTGGCGGCCGCCTGATCGAGATCACGCTGGCGCAGGGTGCCGAGCAGGTCGGGTGCGAACACCACGCGCTCGCCCTGCCGCCGGGCCAGCCCCTCGGAGGCGAGATGATCGATCCGCTGCGCCCTCGCCTCGCGGACCTCGGCCCCGAAGCCCGCATTGGCCAGCGCCGAATCTTTGGCGAGCAACTGGCGATCGAGCCAGGTCGCGCCGGGCGCCGTCACCTGCTCGGCCAGCGTGAAATCCGAGCGCGTGGCGAGCGACAGGCGCTGCGTGCCCTTGGCATCCTCCCAGGTGCGGGTCTCGACGATCGCGCCCGGCTTCGCATCGCCGGTCAGATCCAGATCGGGGAAGCGGAGATGATGCGTGCGCCCGTCGGTGCCGGCGATCACCGCGTAGCCCGAACCCTTCAGTTCGTCGTCTAGCCCGCGCTCGACCAGCCGGCCAACGATCGGATCGGCCAGCTTCTCACCGTGGATCGCGAAACCCGCGATGTCGGGCTCTGTCCCACCGCCGGACATGGCGCGGTGCATGGTTTTGATGATGTCGCCCCGGATGGAAAGATCGCGCAGCGTCGCCTCCAGCCCCGGCTTGAGGGTCCAGCGGGCCACCCCGACCGGTTCGGCAAGACCAAGCCCTTCCAGCTTGCTCGCCCGGCCCACCAGCAGGCGGCGCAGTTCCGGGTCTTCAGCACCCGCGCCCGGTCGCAGATCGACGATGCCGCCGCGCTCGTCGTTGATGTCCTGCAACGCGCGATCGAGACTGGTCCAGCGGTCAGCGCCGATCTCGGTTTCCAGCGCGGTGCGGATTTCCTGTTCACTGCGCGGGCCAAGTTCCAACGTCACCCGTTCGGCGGCGCGGTCGCGCAGGCCCTGGCTGATATAAGCGCGGCTGATGACCAGATCCTTGCCGTCGTCGGCCACGCCGCGCACCAGGATGTGGACATGCGGATTGTCAGTGTTCCAGTGATCCACCCCGACCCAGTCCAGCTTGGTGCCGAGGTCGCGCTCCATGTCCTGCATCAACTCCCGCGCGAAGCCCCGCAGATCCTCCATCCGTGCTGCGTCCTCGGGCGAGACGATGAAGCGAAAATGGTGACGGTCGTCTTCGCAGCGTTCCGCGAAGGCCTTGCTGTCCGCCTCATCAGACCCGACATCGAACAGATGGGCCCTGGCCCCGTCGCGAGTGACGCCCTCGCGCCTGAGATAGGCGATGTGCCGGGCGAGTGGTGCTGACCGAAACCGCGCACCCTGCTGGCGGACGACCCGCGCCTTGACCACGACCCGACGGGCATTGCTGCGCAACCGCATGGAGAGTGCCGCACGCCGGCCGCGCCCGAAACGGGAACCGCCACCGCCTCCCCTGCCCTTCGCTCCTAACCGGGTGCCGGTATGACCGGCCTTCTTCGCGGCCCGCATGACCTCACCGACGAAGGATTTCGGTCGTGCGCCCTGATTGCCATGCTGGATGCGTCCGGGCCGGACAGTCAGGCCATCATCGCGCGTCGGCATGGCCCGCTCTCCGCTTCGATGCGCGCCTGACCGCGCCCGGATCGTTGAAAACATGAGGAAAAATGCACGGACAGCCGCAGGCGGTGCGCGGTGAGAGGACAAATTCCCCAATCAAACCAACCACATGCAGCCCCGCACGGGCGCTGCTTTTACCTTGCCGTCTTTCCCTCCGTTGCCTGCCTCCCCCCAGCACCCCATCCCCAAAGCACCCATAGCCCGCCAGCGCCCGATGGACCGGAACGGGAATCATCGGCGCGCCTCCCCAAGCCCTGACGCGATGAACAGCCCGGCTGACTGCGGTGCGAGCGCCGTCCAGTCGGTTGGGCGGGCGTCGGCGGGATGTGCCGGATCGTGTGCGCTCTCGACATGCCGAGGAGCATTTTCCGTGCGCAGGAATGACGCCGGAAAGAGGGAGGACTCCTGCCAGGATCGTGCCAACGGCGCGCCGATCGTGATGTCGTCAGCGAGCGGAAGAGCGAGCCGAGCGCTGACCGACGCGACGTAGTTCCGCGTCTCGACAGGGAGCGGCCGGCCGGTCGCGAGATGCTCGTCATAGCGCGCGGGACCGGCATTATAGGCGGCGAGAAACCCGGCCTCGCCGTAGCGGTCCCGCATCCAGCGCAGATAGGTCGCACCAGCCAGGATGTTGTCATGCGGGTCGAACGGATCGTCGCCGAGGCCGAGCGACGTGCGCAGGCTGGCCCATGTTCCGGGCATCACCTGCATGAGCCCCATAGCACCCGCCGACGACACGGCATGCGCATCACCCCGGCTCTCGGTATGCAGGACGGCAGCAATCCATGAGGCTGGAATCTGCGCGCGCATGGCCGCTTCCGCGATCATGTCGGCGTATGGATCGGCAACCGCGACATGCCTCGGTATAGTCATGGACACGACGACCGGAAGCACAACATTGAACAGCCGGAGCACCGATTTACCGCAGGTCATCGCGCTTCACCGGGCGGTTCCAGACCAGATGAAAGGCACGCCCCTGACGATCGGACTGGAACAGGTTAGCGCGGATCGGCTGCGCCAGCATGGGGTCGTCGAGAACCAGCGCGAGGTAAGTGCCCGCCTTCTCGCCGGTACGTTTCCAGCCAGCGCCGATCTCCGGTCCGGCGTCAGCGTCACCGAGATGGACGCGATAATCGGGCGCATGCTCGGCGTCCGACGATGTCGCCGGCACGATTGTCAGTTCGACGTCGAGGGCGAGCGTGCGCAGGCGACCGGCGAAGCCGTCAGCCGTGCGCGTAAAAGTTCCGATCTGAGCCATGTCAGCCTCATTTCTGCTTGAGGTTGAGAGAAATCGGTGACGGCGCGAGCCACAGCGGCTGCGCGCGGCCGAGCACGGTGTCGACCGGCAGGACGCCGAAATAGCGACCGTCGAGACTGGTCGGGACCGCCGGATTCATGACGAAGATCTGGCCAGGCAGGACATGCCGGCAGCCTTGCCAGACCGGCAGCGAACGGCCGCGATGATCGCGGGCCAGCGCATCGCCGAGCACCTTCCCGTCGACCGTGACGGCAGCACCAGTGCGACAGACCCGTTGTCCCGGCAGTGCGGCGACCGGCTTGAGCAGCGGCACACCGAGCGGCAGATAGCCACCGTGCGCCAGCATCGTGGCAATGTCTGTCGGGGGTCGGATCGCGATCAGGTCTCCGACATGCAAGATGCGCACCGATTGCAGGCGATACAGTCCGACCGGTATGCTGGCGGTGGCGTTCCAGATCAGCCGGGGCGCCGGATGGATCGCCACTGATGTGCCAACACCGAGTATTGCGAAATACGTGGTGAAGAACCAGCCAAGGCGCATCATGACACCGCCCTCCGGCGCAGCCAAGCCTGATGGCGGTCGCGCGTGTAGGGACGTGACGCCTGCCCGGAAAGCATCCGGTTGTGCAGATGCCGCCAGTGCTCGGGCGCCACGTCGACGGGATCGATGCCGATCGCTTCGATACGATCGACGGCTTCGAGCACCAACCGGACCTTCGGCCAGCCGCTCTGACGCAGCAGGCTCTCGCCGCCGGGACGCACGAACGGTACTGTCTGATAGGGCTCGCCGGGATGGGTGACGCGCACGATGTCGATGCAGGACACCACCGTGCCGTAATCGTTCGCCGCCCAGCGCAGGAACGCGAACACGGTGTCCGGCGGAAAGCTCAGTATCCGCCGCCGACGATCGAGAATCTGCTCATGGGCGACAGAGCCGAAGCGGATCCAGTGCTCGATGCGCTTCTCGATCCAGGTCAGTTCGACATGAGCGAGGGTGTCGGTCATGGCACATCTCCAGCAGTATCGGGGAACTCGCGGGCCAGCAGCGCGCGCAGCATGTCGGCGACCGTGATGCCGCGCTGGAACGCCGCGACCTTGAGCCGCGCGCGCAGCGCCGGCGTGACGTCGATGGTCAGCCGGGCGGTAAAACGGTTGGCAGCCGCAGGCTTGTCCGGCGCCTTGACCCAGCGCTCCGGGTCGGCGGGGCGCGATGCGAAGCCGGGAAACGTGCGACGCCCTGTCATGGCGCAGTTCCTTCGCCGAGCGGCAGCACCGAGGCGATGCGGTCGCGCGCCTTCTGCGCCATGACGGGATCGATCTCGCAGCCGACATAGCGCCGACCAGCCAATCGGCAGGCAACACCGGCCGCGCCCGAGCCGGCGAACCAGTCGCCCACCAGGCCACCCGGTGGGCAGCTCGTGCGGATCAGGATCTCCAGCAGGGCTACCGGCTTTTCGATGGGATGGATGGCGCGGCCATGCGCATTGCGGACCGGAATTACGGAGCGCATCAGGCGCGGGCCACCGTCCTCGCTGACGTAATGACCGGCATCGATCCGGCCCATGTGGGGCGGCCGGTGTTTCCGTCGTACCGTGCGTGCCCGCGCGTCGGGCGTGGTCGGAACCACGTTGTAGACGGCACGCCAGGGCGTATCGTCGCGATAGAACTGGACGATCAGTTCATGGACGCGCCGGAACCGATCGGCATGGAAGCTGGAACCGTTCTGCTTCTCCCAGACCAGTTCCTGAGCATATTTCCAGCCTGCGTTCCGGAATGCCGCGTTGGATGCGAGAAAGCTCCGCAGCGAACCGAACACCCAGAGCGAGCCGCTGGGTTTCAGAGCGGCAAGAGCCTTACCGGGCCAGTCCACCACCTGCCGGCCCCAGGTAAGCGATGTATCGCCATAGGGCGGGTCGGCCAGGATCATATCGTAGGGGCCGTGCCAGGGCATCAGGAGCGTGCTGTCGCCGGTCAGCAGGGTCATGACACCAGCCCCCCGATCTCGGCCGTCAGGGCGACGATTTCACGGGCTGCGATCCCCTGCGGACGAAGATCGCACACCAGGCGGCCGGAACGCGCAGCATCGGCGAAAGCGACCCGCTGGCCGATCCGTGCCAACAATGCCGCCGGTTCATGCCCGGCGAGCGCCAACCGGGTCTCGCGGGCGATGACCGTGCGCGCGGCGCAACGATTGAGCACGAAGCGGGCGAGCAGGCCGGGACGAAAGAGGCGCGCGTCCTCCAGCAGCCGCAACATCTCGGCCGAGGCCCAGCCGTCGAACGGCGAGGGCTGGGCGGGGATCAGCACCAGATCGGCGGCCAGCAGGGCGGAGCGCAGCAGCGCCGCCACGCGCGGAGGACCGTCGATGACGACGTGATCCACCCCCTGAGCCAGTTGGGGCGCCTCGTGGTGGAGTGTGTCGCGTGCCAGCCCGATCACGCCGAACAGCCGGGGCAGTCCCTCCCGCGCCCGCTGTGCCGACCAGTCCAGCGCCGAGCCCTGCGGGTCGGCGTCGATGACCGTCACGCGCTGGCCTTCCCGAGCCCATTGGCCAGCGAGATGCAGCGCCAGCGTCGTCTTGCCGACGCCGCCCTTCTGGTTGAGGAAGGCCACGATCATGGCCCTTCTCCGGGGGTTATCCGCAGATCGGGCGGGGTGCCAACATCCTTAAAGTTAGACTCTTTTAAGTTAGATTCTAAGTTAAGGGCATCATAACCATTTGATTCAACGTCGTGATTCGGCGTTTTCCGCAAACGATAGCACGGATGCCGTGGCAGTGATGGCACGGATAAATCCACAACTGATAGCACGGATGGATTCACAGCTTGTCCACAGCCCCCTGTGGATAGTTTGGCAGGCGCGAAGGCCAGTGTGTCGTTACCGTTGCGGTCGGGGCGCACCGACAGCCGATAGCCGGGAAAGGGCTGCCGCTTCGCCATCTCGCGAAGTTCGAAGGCAAAGCGGCGATAGGGGGAAAGACTGGCGGATTTTTCGTAGAGATGGCGCAGGCCGAAGGCCCAGCCCGCACGCTGGCGACCGCCATGCTTGCGCACGATGCGATAGAGCCAGCGCTCCAGACCACCTGTGAGGCTAAAATAGGCCGGATCGATGGTCAGCACGAGCGCGTCATCGAGCACGGCCTGGTAGAACCAGTCGGGCAGGATCAGTTCGATCACACGGGTGCGCCCTTCCCGCGCGGTGTGCCGCTTCCATTCGTTGATCCAGGAAAAGCGGTGCAGTTGGCCCTTCCCGGTCTGCCGGAGCGAGGTCTTGATCGTGGTGGATTGCAGCCGATCGAACGCCGCTTCCAGCCGCTCATAATCCCGCGCGCTGTCGCCCCGGCCGATGAAGGTCAGGATCTCGCGCGGGCTGGCCACCATCAACCGCGACGTGCGCCGACCGGCGTCGCGTGCGGCAACAAGATGGCTGGCGGCCCAGATCAGCACATCAGCATCCCAGATCGTGGCCATGCCATGTTCGGCTGACGCCTCAACCCGGATGGTGACGTCCGGGGTCCGGTAATCGATCGGGACCATGCGAGGGGACTTGGCGAGGCTGAAGAACGGAAACGCCATCAGATCCTGGGCATCACGAGGCGCGAAATCTCCTGCTATGGCATGGAAGAGTTCCAGTTGCTCGCGCTCGGAGCGCGCTCTGCTGGTCGGGGACATCAGCGGCGGTTCCCGCGTGAGGTCGCCGGTGTCGGCGGGATCAGCGGGCTTTGCCGCGCGGCCGCCGATACGGTGCCGGCAGTCGTGTCGGAGGTGTGGGCGCGTGCCCCGCTCTCGACCCAGGCCTGCAACTCATCCACCCGATAGACCACGCGGCCACCGAGTTTTGAGTAGCGCGGGCCAGTG
>NZ_CADP01000079.1 GCF_000285295.1 Komagataeibacter europaeus LMG 18890
AAGAAGGTCAAGGGCCGCAAGCGCCATATCGTGACTGATACCTGCGGCTTCCTGATCTTTCTCCTCGTTCATGCCGCCGATATCCAGGATCGTGATGGGGCCGTTGATGTCCTGGCGGCAATACGCAGGCGCTTTCCCTGGCTGCGCCACATCTTCGCTGATGGCGGCTATGCTGGCGAGAAATTGCGATCCGCGCTCGCCTCCATGGGAAAATGGACGGTCGAAATCATCAGGCGGTCCGATACGGTGAAAGGCTTTCAGATCCTGCCGCGCCGCTGGGTGGTTGAACGGACATTCGCCTGGCTGGGACGGTGCAGGCGGCTCGCCAAAGATTGGGAACAATCCATTGCGTCCTCAACCGCATGGACATTGATCGCCTCGATCCGCATGCTCACACGACGGACAGCAAGGCATTGTCAAACTTGAAAAACTTTCGGATCGGGCTGTAAGAGCCTGTTTGAAAAGTTAGCCCGGGAAACATTCAGCAATCATAAAGAAGTTTTTGGTGAAGCTTTTTTTTAAAGCTTCGAAGAATGCCGCCGTTTTGAAAAAAAAGGTGGCAACCAAAAAGCTGTTATTATTTTTTATCAATGATTTGTTTTCAAACAGTCTCTAATTACCGTCTGGCCATGTCATGTTTGTGGCGCGTGCAATAAGCCGGTCGGGAAACAAATATTCGGTCAGCAGAATGTTGTATCATCGTGCCCGTCTGGTCATGCGCCGTCTTATTTCAGACGGCGTATGTTATCGCTGCGGTCCGGGTCGGGCAGGATATGGTCGGGATCAAGGATGACCCTGTCGACAGCCGGACCGCCGGGGAAGGTCGCAGTCACGGTATTGGTCAGGTGCCAGCTTTCCGTCGGGATGACCTGATCGAGATGCGTGCCGTCAACATATTCCAGCCGTAATGTGACAGGCAGCATGAGCCTGCCCTTCGTGCGTATACGGACCTGTGTACCCTGGCGGGCATCATTATTGACATGGGACAGGCCGGATATACCGTAATCCGGCCAGTCGTTTTCAAAATACCAGCCACGCCAGAACCAGCCCAGATCTTCCCCGGCTTCACTTTCCATCAGCCGGAAGAAATCCGACGGGGTCGGGTGATGGTATGCCCATGCCTGGATATAACGGCGGAAGGCGGTATCAAACCGTTCCGGCCCCAGTATCTGTTCGCGCAGCAGCATCAACCCGTACGCGCTTTTGAAATACGTGACCGGATGCCGGTATTCTTCTGGCACCAGTTCCGCAGGTGTCATAAGGGGCGGTGCCTTCGGGTCTTTCAGCACCGCAATGATGTCGTCGGCGGGCCTGCCGGTCAGGGGCGCAAATTCCGCGTCATGCTTGGGCGCGTATTCCCCATGGTTGAAATGCCGGGAAGCATAGGCGTCGATGAAGGTATTGAATCCTTCATCCATGAATGCGTCACGCCGTTCATTACTGCCCACGATCATCGGGAACCAGTCATGGCCCAGTTCATGCGTGGTGATCCAGAACAGCGTATCGTTCTGGTCTTCCCATCCGTCAAAGACAATGCCGGGATATTCCATGCCCGCCCCGTGGCCCCCCACATTGACGGCATTGGGCCAAGGATAGGGGAACCACTGGTTGGAAAAGTATTCAATGGCATGCTTGACATATTCGGTGGAACGGTCCCACGCCTGCGGCCCGCTGCCTTCACGCGGGTAAACCGAGATGGCCAGACGTGGCACGGGCTTCCTGCCCGGTGCCGGATGCACGGGGGGCAGGTCAATGCGCGCCGCATCCCACAAAAAGGCAGGGGAGGCGGCAAAGGAGACATCACGCGTATTTTCCATATGGAAACGCCATGTCTTTTCCCCCGTGCGGGCCGCATGGCTTGTCGGGTCCGTCACGTCGTGCGCCGTGCGGATCATGACGGTCCGGTCGCTGCGGGCTGCCTGCGCCAGACGGGCGCGTTCGGTCCGGGTCAGGACGTCACCCGGGTTGAGCAGCGCGCCGGAACCGACCACCGTGAAATTCCACGGCACCGTGACGCTGTAATCAAAATCGCCGTATTCCAGATAGAACTCCTGCCCCAGATAGGGCAGCGTGTCCCATCCCCGATGACTGTCATAAACGCACATGCGGGGATACCACTGCGCGATTTCGTACATTTCGCCATCCCGGGCGGGTGTCACCGCCGTGCGGCCGCCCCATGGGCCGGGAACAGTGTAATGCCAGCGGATGCGGATCCGGACCTTCTGTCCATGTGTTAACGCCATATCAGGCAGGACAAGCTGCATGCGGGTATCGGATATGCGCGGCGGCAGTGGGATTTCGTGCCCGTGGCGCATGATGGCGACGGAATCGATCACCATGCTCTCTGTCGTATGGGGATGGCGTTCGGGATTGGCGAAGCCCGCGCGGGAATGGGGCCGATAGATGTTCTGGTCCAGTTGCAGCCACAGCGTATCAAGGCTGTCGGGGCTGTTATTGGTGTAGGTCAGCGTTTCCTCACCCGACAGGACATGGGTGGATGTATCGATACGGGCATGGATCATGTAATCTGCCCGGTTCTGCCAGTAATCCGGCCCCGGCAGGCCGGAACCCGAATTGTAGCGGTTGGGCGCGTCAGGCAGGGACAGCGGGGCGAAGACCTGTCGCATGTCCGTTGCGGCCGGCGCAGGGGCCGCCTGCGCCCCGATGACCGCACAGCACCCTGCACAGGTCAGGATGATCGCCAGCTTTCCGTATGCCATTACCCTGCCTTCCGCCTGTTATGGTTGCGGTAGGGTAATGGATGGTGCCCGAAGCGCAAGGTGCTGGGGGCACCATGCGTGGCGCAGGCCCTCAGATAACCTTCAGGCCAACTGTAACAAGGATCGCGGCCAGTATAATGCGCTGCACCCGGTCGGGAACAAGCCCGATGCACAGGCTGCCCAGTATGATGCCCGGAATGGATCCGCACAGCAGCGAAGTCAGCAGCGGGATATCAATATCCCCGATCCACCAGTGCCCCATGCCCGCGATGGCCGTAAGGGGCACGGCATGGGCAATGTCGGAGCCCACCAGCCGGCGGATTTCCAGCGTGGGATACAGAAAGATCAGCGCCGCCATGCCAATGGCCCCCGCACCGACCGAAGACAGCGTGACCATGACACCCAGCACCGCACCCAGCAACGTGGTCAACTGGCCGGTCATGGCGGGGGAAACGCTGCCGGCCTTCTGTCGCGACAGCATCTGCAGGCGGTGGCGGAACAGCACACTGGGGGCCGTGATCAGCAGCGCTATGCCCAGCGCCACCGAAATCACATGTGTCACCTGCGCCGACGGACTGCCCGCCCAGTGCAGGGCTGCGATCGTAAGCAGGGTGGCGGGTATGCTGCCCAGCGCCAGCCGCCCCACCACGCACCATTCCACCGACTGGCTACGGCCATGCACCAATGTGCCCACCGTCTTGGTCAGGGCCGCATACAGCAGGTCCGTGCCCACGGCAGACTGTGGATGGACTTTGAACAGCAATATGAGCAGCGGGGTCATGAGTGACCCGCCCCCAACGCCGGTCATGCCAACAAGAAAGCCGACCCCGAGGCCAGACAGCACATAAAGCAGGTTGATCGATTCAGTCAGATGCATGATGGGGGGCTTCATGGTCCAATGGTTGCGGGTCTGGGGTATATGCAGTCCGGCCGCCGCGTCGGGGGCGCCTGTCTATCCGTTCCTGCTCGTTTTGCATCTAAATTATACTAAAAAATTAAGTGATTTATGTCGGGTAGTTGCAATTGTTTATGTGTAATTTCCATGAAGCACAAGCCGGTTTGGTGATATGGAGCGGCCATATTTTTGCATATAACCCGAAAAAATACGCAAAATCCCTGTTATGCGGCAAAGGGGAGATAATTTGCGGAGGCCGGTTGGATAATCCTGCCGGAAAATGTCTTCCGTGTCGCCGCAACCTGCCTTCATCATGCCCGTTGCATGGGGAACCATTCAGGAAAACATGCCATGTTCAGCAGACAGATAATGGCGTCCCCGTGGAATTCCGTTCCGGCGCGCCCGCCCGCAAACATGCCGCCACCCGTGGATGATCCCGATCATGGTGAACCAGATGAGAAGGAACCACTGGACCGGCCGGAAAAACATTTTCCCGATTATGATGAGGACGAACCCATCGACCCTGACAAGGACACGCTGGTCGAACCGCTGGAACCCGATGAGGAGGACGAAGGGCCAGTCACGGACCGTGTCCGTACGGTGATGTGCGCCTGGCTCCATGCTCCATGCAGGGGCAGGACGTACCGCTGGGGAATGCCGGATACGCTGCGTTGAAAATGCAATGCCCCGCTGTGCCACCGTGCAAGAATACATGCAGCATCTGCATGCCCGCTCTGGCGATCTGCCCCTGAAGGTCGTCCTGCCGCCGGACGCGTCGCGTATGATGCACCGTAGCGGATATGACGGGTGCGACGGACGGGAAAACGCGCCATGCAAGACAGTTTCCTTCTGTCGTTATTGATCAGCACTAAACAACATGCAGAAAAAGGAAAATACTGGTGCCCACGACCCCGCCCCGTTACGGCCCGTGGCTGCGGACGGCGCCCCGACGTGGCGGGTGGCTTCCAACACGGCCGGTCCTGGGGTACAGCAGGCAGGCATTCCCATGCGCGGGACATGGCTTACGGGTGGTGAAAAGGCGAGGTCACATGATGGAACAGAAACTCCGGCAGATGAACGGAGACCGGACATTGCTGATGAACGCGGGCGCCTTCGCGTGTGTCGTCGCGATGCTGGGAATAGCGAACCTGGTCT
Source organism: Komagataeibacter europaeus LMG 18890 (assembly GCF_000285295.1). Lineage (GTDB taxonomy): Bacteria > Pseudomonadota > Alphaproteobacteria > Acetobacterales > Acetobacteraceae > Komagataeibacter > Komagataeibacter europaeus. The sequence goes on from NZ_CADP01000079.1 coordinate 4,771, forward strand.
GCCGTTTCGTGCTGCATACGGATGTGGTGTTCCTCATGCCATGGCTGGTGGCGGCCACGGGGCTGTATTTTTTCCTGCCGGCACTCATGCTGTGGCTCATTACGGGCCGTCCGTCCGGTTCCTGAACCGGGCACGGCGTGCAAAACAGGACCGGATGGATGGACATGCAGCAGGCACATGCCTATTGAGACGGTATGTCTTCCATCGGATCCAACCGGAGCGTGCGGCTCGGTATAGATTTCGGCACGACCAATACCGTCGTGGTCGTGCTGGATGCGCAGGGGCGGCCCACGCCCGCGCGTTTTTCCTTTCCCCATCATCCCCCATCCGAAACATGCCGGTCGCTGCTGTGCCTGTGGCGTGAGGAAGGCATGCCGGGGCGGTCATCCCTGCAGGAGGCGATCGGGGCGGCGGCGATCGATGCCTATCTGGAAGACCCGGCGGACAGTCGGCTGATCATGTCCATGAAATCCTATCTGGCGCAGGCGTCTTTCCGCCAGACCCGGCTTATGGGACAGGTCATGACGCTGGAAATGCTGATCGCCAGTTTCCTGGCATGCCTCATGCGCACGATCGACGTTGACCCGGCCGATGTCACCGCAACGGTGGGCCGCCCCGTGCATTTCGCGGGTGAACGGCCCGATGATGCGCTGGGTGAACAGCGCCTGCGTGACAGCTTCCGTGCGGCGGGCTTCCATCATGTCGACGTGGCGCTGGAACCCGAGGCCGCGGGCTGGCATTTCGCCCGGCGGCTGGATGCGCCCGCGACCGTGCTGGTGGGAGATTTTGGCGGCGGCACGAGTGACTTTTCCATCCTGCGCTTTGACCCGGCCAACCTGCGCAACGCCACCCCGCTGGGATATGCCGGTGTCGGCATTGCGGGCGACCAGTTCGATTACCGTATTATCGACAATGTCATTGCACCCGAACTGGGCCGCCATGCCACCTATCGCGTCATGGGCGGGCAGCCGCTGCCGGTTCCGGCCGAATGGTATGCAAGCCTTGGGCGCTGGCACCGCCTGGCGCTGATGCGCACCCCCCAGACCCTGCGTAACATCGCCGATGTCGCCCGCACCGCGTCCGAACCCGACAGGCTCCATGCCCTGATGCGCATCATTGATGAACAGCAGGGGCAGGCGCTGTATCGCGCGGTGGGGGCGGCGAAACGGGACCTGTCCACCGCCGGGCGCACGGTCCTGCGCTATGACCACCGTGACGTGCATATAAACCGGGAAATCACGCGTGCTGAATTCGAAGGCTGGATCGCACCCGACCTGAAGCAGTTTGATGATGCCGTGGGGCTGGCGCTGGAACGGGCGGAACTGCCCGCCACGGCCATTGACCGCGTCTTCCTGACGGGGGGCACATCGTTCGTGCCCGCCGTGCGTGACCTGTTCAACCGGCGTTTCGGGGCGGAGCGCGTGGACATGGGCAATGAATTCGTCTCGGTCGCGGAGGGGCTGGCCCTGATGAATGCCTGATGGCAGCCGCCTGCCGCGTATTCCCGTCATTGTGTGTGTTTACAACTGTTTCCGCCCTCACTTATTGTTATCAACCGGTAACAAACAGGACCGCGCTTGGCGGTAGTGGAGTGGAATTGACGTGAAACGACTTTCCTGGCGGCATGTACCTTCCCTTGCGATCATGCTCGCCACCATGGCGTCGGGCGCACCGGCGGGACAGGCCCATGCGGCACGGGACGCGGGGGCTGCCCCGCAGGCGGCCGATCCGTCCGCGCTGAGCGTGCAGACCGGCAGCGACATCCCCGCCCATGTGACCTTTCCCACCAGCGCGCGCAATTACATCAAGCGCGATGTCATGATCCCGATGCGCGATGGGGTGAAGCTGCATACGGTCATTGTCATTCCGCGTGACGCCACGAACGCGCCCCTGCTGCTGACCCGCACGCCCTACCATGCGTCCGAACGGGTGAACCGCATTACGGATGCGCCCGATATCCGTTCCATCCTGCCGCAGGGTGATGATGCGTTTGTCGAGGCAGGCTATATCCGCGTATTTCAGGACATCCGCGGCAAATACGGATCGGAAGGGGACTATGTCATGACCCGTCCCCCGCGTGGCCCGCTGAACCCGACCCGCACGGACGAGACGACGGATGCATGGGACACCATTGAATGGCTGGTCCATAACGTGCCGCAGGGAAACGGGCGGGTGGGGATGCTCGGCTCGTCCTATGAAGGGTTCACGGTGGTCATGGCCCTGCTGGACCCGCATCCCGCGCTGAAGGTCACTGCCCCTGAAAGCCCCATGGTCGATGGCTGGATGGGCGATGACTGGTACCATTACGGTGCGTTCCGCCAGGGCGGCCTTGATTATTTTCCCGAACAGATGACCGAACGCGGCGAAGGCCATACCATCCCGCGTGTGGGTCAGGACGATTACAGCAATTTCCTGTCCGCCGGGTCGGCGGAACAGTTCGCGCATGATGCGGGTCTGGATCAGTTCCCATGGTGGCAGCGTATGCTGGCCCACCCGGATTACGATGCGTTCTGGCAGCAGCAGGCCCTTGATCAGCTTCTGGCGCGCCACAGGCTGACCATCCCGACATTATGGGTGGATGGGCTGTGGGACCAGGAAGACATGTGGGGCGCGATCCATGCATGGCAGGCGGTGCAGGCCACCCATCCCACGGTCCCCAATGTCATGGTCATGGGGCCGTGGCGGCATAGCCAGGTCAATTACGATGGCTCATCCCTGGGGCCATTGCACTGGAATGGCGATACGGCGTCGCAGTTCCGCCACGACGTGCTGCGCCCGTTCTTTGACCAGTATTTGCGCGCCAACGCGCCGGCGGTCCACCTGCCGCAGGCCATCCTCTACAATACCGGGCAGAACCGGTGGGATTACATCGACCACTGGCCGCAGGCCTGTGACGGGCAGTGCGCGCATCCGCTCCAGCCCCTGTTCGTGCAGGCGGATCACGGACTGTCCACCCATAAGCCCGGACAGGGTGCGCAGGCATCGGACCGTTATGTGTCCGACCCGCAGCATCCGGTACCGTTCCTGGCCCGGCCCTTTTCCTTTGTAACCGATGGGGACCGCTGGAAGACATGGCTGGCGCAGGACCAGCGATCGGCCGAAAGCCGTCCCGATGTCCTGACCTATGAAACCCCGGTCCTGACCACGCCCGTCCGGGTCAGTGGCGTGCCGGTGGCGGACCTGTATGCCGCCACCACCGGGTCGGATGCGGACTGGGTGGTGAAGGTGATCGACGTCAACCCGCCCACCACCGCCGACCGCCCCGAAATGGGGGGTATGAACTGCCGGTATCCATGGATATCTTCCGTGGGCGGTACCGCCATGACTTCGCGCACCCGACCGCCATTACCCCCGGTCAGGTGGAGCGCTACCGCTTCACCCTGCCGGTCATCAACCACGTCTTTCAGCCGGGGCACCGGATCATGGTCCAGATCCAGTCCAGCCTGTTCCCGCTATATGACCGCAACCCGCAGAAATTCGTGCCCAGCATCCTTCAGGCGCGCCCGCAGGATTATGTCGCGGCGACACAGGACATCTATCATGACCCCGACCATCCTTCCGCCGTCTGGCTGCCCGTACTGCCCTGAGGTCAGGCTGGATGCATGATCCCGACGCCACACTGTCCCGCGCGGACCGTTCCGCGGCGTTTGGCGTCGTGCTGGCCATGGAAACATGGGAACGGTTCGGCTTTTACGGCATGCAGGCGATCCTGCTGCTGTACATGGTCCAGAAACTGGGCCTGCACGATACGCAGGCCAACATGTTGTGGGGCAGTTTTTCCGCCCTGACCTATGCGGCACCCGTGGCGGGCGGGTGGCTGGGCGACCGGGTCACGGGATCGCGGCGGACGATGGTGGCCGGCGGCATTGTCCTTGCCCTGGGGTATCTGCTGCTGGGGACAGCGGGGGGCAGTGCGCGCGCGCTCTATCTCGCCATGGGGGTGATCGTGGTCGGCAACGGCCTGTTCAAGCCCAATTCGTGCAACATGGTGACCATCATATACCGTGGGCAGGACCAGAAGCTGGATGTGGCCTTCACGATCTATTACATGGCGATCAATGTCGGTTCGACATTTTCCCTGTTCCTGACACCATGGTTGCAGCAGGCCTATGGCTGGGGGGCGGCGTTCGTGTCCTGTGCCGTGGGGCTCGGGCTGGGTACGGGCTGTTACTTCCTGCGTCGTGCGCGGCTGGCCCGTACCGGAACGGACCCTGATTTCCGTCCCGTGCCGGCGTGGCGCGTGCTGGCGGTAATTGCGGGAACGGGGGCTGCTGTCGAACTGGCGGCGCGTGTTTTTGCATCCACCTCCATTCAGGGGGGACTTGTCGTTGCGTCCGGCATCCTGATCCTGCTTGCGTGGGTCATGGTGTACAGGCGTGCGGGTGCGGCGGAGCGCCCGGGACTGAAGATCATGTACCTGCTGACGTTCGAGGTAGCGCTGTATTTCATTTTCTACCAGCAGATGGTGACATCGCTCACCCTGTTCGCCCTGCGTAATGTCGGCAAGGATTTCATGCTGGGGGGCGTGCACCTGTTTTCACTTTCGGCGGGGCAGTTCCAGGGTTTCAACCCGTTATGGATCATGGCGGGCACGCCATTGCTGGTCGCGCTCTATGGTGCGTTGGGGCGGCGGCATATCGACATGGGTATTGCGGTCAAATTCATCATCGGTTTCGGGTGTGTGACCCTGTCGTTCCTGATATGGTGGGGCAGCGCGGCCCTGTCGGCGTCGCCCCTTGTCTCGCCGTGGGTGATGCTGGTGGGATATGGCCCACTTTCACTGGGGGAACTGATGATCAGCGGCCTTGGCCTTGCGGCAATCGCCCGTTACGTGCCCGCGCGTATCAGCGCCTTCATGGTGGGGTGTTATTATGTGCTGATCGGGTTCGCCATGTATGTCGGCAGCCTTGTCGCCAACATGGCGGCGGTCGATGTACCCGATCCGACCCGCATGGACGCCGCGCGGACATTGGGGATCTACGGTGACCTGTTCCGGTCCCTGACCGGCCTTGCGGCGCTTGCCACACTGGTCTTTGCCCTGCTGCTGCCCCTGGTCAGGCGGTGGGAACGCCAGCAGGCGGGTTGAGGGGGCCTGTGCATGAAACGGATGCTGTGGGGCGCGGGCCTGCTGGCGGGGGTGCTGGTCTGTGCCCGCCTGGTGGCGGGCGGGCATTCCCCCGATGCGTTATGGCATATCGTGCATGAACAGTGCGTGGCGCATGCAGATGGCAACCCGTGTGAGGAAACCGATACACATGCCGGTTATGCCGTGCTGAAGGACCGTGTCGGGACGGGGCAGTACCTGCTGATCCCGACACGACGCATTACAGGCATGGAAGATCCCGCCATTATGCGTGGGGATGCGCCGGATTACGTTGCCTATGCCTGGCGGCAGACGGCGCGCGTCAACCGCAGGCTGTCCCACGCCCTGCCGGGGGAGGACATGTCCCTGGCCATAAACTCGGTCTACGGGCGCAGCCAGAATCAGCTTCATATTCATGTTGACTGCATCCGTCCCGATGTCCGCGCGGCGTTGCAGCATGCGCTGCCGCATCTGGGCGCGCGATGGGCTGCCCTGCCGCTGTATGGCCATGCCTATCGTGCCCGTCTGGTCGATACGCCCGACCTGTCGGGCGTGCGGCCTTTTGCGCTGCTGGCGCGGGACATGGCCGACCCCGCGCGGGAAATGGGACGGCATACGCTGGTGATCGCGGGTATCAGGCAGGCTGATGGACGGCAGGGTTTCGTGATTCTTGATGACCATGTCGATCTTGTGCATGGCGACCGTGCATCGGGGGAAGAACTGCAGGACCATACCTGCCAGATCCAGTCGCAACCCTGAATGCGGGGTTTCATGATCAGGTCCCATTCACATTTTCCTGTAGCCGGACCATATTGAACCGGCTAGGTCACAAAGACGTTGCAACGTCCGGTGCCGGCAGGGCAGGACGGGCGTGCTGTCCTTTCTTTTCAATCCGGGCCCTTTGTGATCAAGGAAACATATATGTCTGGTGTTCCCCATCCGTTTTCAGGAAAAGTGGCTGTCGTAACAGGTGCGGCGGGTAATATCGGCCTTGCGACGGCAGGCCGTCTGGCCAGCCAGGGCGCCGATCTGGCGCTGCTGGATGTCGATGCCGCCAAGCTGGAACAGGCACGCGCCTCGCTGCTTGAACATGAAGTGCGCATCAACATCTATACCTGTGACGTGACGGACAGCGAACAGGTCCGCCAGACGGTCGAAACCGTGGTGGCGGAACTGGGTCAGATCGACTTCCTGTTCAACAATGCGGGCTATCAGGGGGCCTTCGCGCCGGTGCAGGATTATCCGGAGGCGGATTTCGCCCGTGTCATGCAGATCAACGTGGTTGGCGCGTTCCATGTGCTCAGGCATGTGTCGCGGCACATGGTTGCGCGCAAATTCGGCCGTATCGTCAATACGGCCAGCATGGCGGGCGTGCAGGGACCGCCCAACATGGCGGCCTATGGCGCATCCAAATTCGCCATCATTGGCCTGACCGAAGTCGCGGCGAAGGATCTTGCCCCCTACAACATCCGCGTCAATGCCATAAGCCCCGCCTTTATGGGACCGGGTTTCATGTGGGACCGGCAGGTGGAACTGCAGGCAAAGGCTGGAAGCCAGTATTTCTCCACCGACCCCAAGGAAGTGGCGCAGCAGATGATCGGCAGCATTCCCATGCGCCGTTATGGCAACATCAACGAAATTCCCGGTGTGGTGGCGTTCCTGCTCAGTGATGATTCCAGCTATATGACCGGGGTCAACCTGCCCATTTCCGGCGGTATCTGACGCGTCTTCCCGGCAGGCCGTCAGAAGGCGGCACAGCCTGCCGTCATGACCACGCCTACGGCCTGCTGCTGGAAGCGGGTGCGGTAGGCCTGGCGGATGGCGTCAAGCCGATCAGCCAGATCGGGGGCGGGTGGGGTCACGATCCATACGATCCGTCCGGGTTCATGCCCGATCCGTCCGCTTTCGCGATCCTGCCACTGTCCTTCCGCCCGTAATACCGACAGTCCGGCAGGAAAGCGCGGGGTCAGGGTATCGCGCATGAAACTGTCCCATTCCCGCCTGGTAACGCGGCCACCATGGGGGCGGCGCAGGCCGAACAGAAGCGATATCTGCACATCCGGCCGTGCATGCAATGCCGCGCAGGTCGATCCTGTCGCATCAGTCGTCACGGTCGGGACAGGCAGATCGCGCGACATGCCGGGATGGTTTCCTCCCATTACGCTGAATACCGTCACCAGAACCGGAATGATACGCCGGCATGACCGTTGCGGCGTGATGGATGCCGTCATTACCTGTTTCCCCCGCACAAGACTGTAGGCTGTGGGGCAGGGTAGCCTGTTCCGCGCCATCCAGCCAGTGCGGGAAACGGCGCGTTACAGCGTGCGACGCAATACCAGTTCCCCCGTTTCCCGTGGCCTGCCAGCGGTAATCACGCCCACACGGCGTGCGCCATTCCACTGGGTGGCCATGAAATTGAAAGCGTCTAGATCCCCGTCGATGGTGACACGGTCAAAGGGTTCCTGATACCCGACATATTCCAGCTTCCTGCCAAACTGCAGGGTCCAGAACCACGGGATTTCCTCAAACCGGCCGGGCTGTTTCATAATGGCTCGCGCCGCGACGCGACCGTGTATCTGTGCCGTGCGCCAGTGTTCGATCCGCATGCGCCGGCCCTGGTGCACAAAACGCGCAATATCACCCACGGCATAGACATGCGGGGCCGCCTGCATCGCGCCATCCACGTCAATGCCGCCATCGGGGGCCGTGGCCAGTGCGGGCACGAACCCGGTGGCCGGACGCACCCCCAGACCGACCACCACCATATCGGCCAGCAGGATACGGCCATTATCCAGCGTGATCTGCCGTTTGCCACCCCGTTCCGCAATGGCGGTGACGCGGTGGCCGCCAATGTAGGTGCCCCCCTTTTCCTGATGCAGCCTGCGCAGGCGCAGGCCAATTTCATGGCCCAGCGCCTTTTCAAACGGAACGGCGGTGGCGGATACGACCGTGACCTTCGCACCGGCCTGGCTCAGGGATGCCGCGGCCTCCATCCCGATAAAACTGCCGCCGCATACCACTACGTGCCGGTCCGTGATGTTGCGTGTCGCCAGTATCGCCTGCGCGTCCGCCTGGCTGCGCAGCGTGAAGACGTCGGGCAGGTCATGGCCCGGCACATCAAGCATGCGTGGCGCAGCACCGGGCGCCAGCACGACATGATCGCCAGTCAGTTTCCGTCCATCCGACAGTTCCACCGTGCGGCTGGCGGGATCGAACGCCGTGACCCGCGCCACCACCCGGTCTATGCCATGGGTCTCGTAAAAACCGGCCGGACGCAGGGGAGGTGCGCGGTTGCCCTCCTCCTTTTCCGCCAGAACCGTCTTGGTCAGGGCGGTGCGGTCATAAGGTGGCGCTGTCTCGTCGCCAATCAGGGTGATCCGGCCTGCAAAGCCGAATTCGCGCAGGGATACGGCCGCTGTGACACCAGCCGCACCCGCGCCAACAATCACCACGCCCTGGTCGGCGCCAGTCGGGACAGGTGCGGCCAGGGGCAGGGCAACAGGCTGGATCTGGATCCGTCCGTCCACCAGTCGCGTGGGATAACGGGGCAACGGATCCAGCGCCAGTGGTTCGATCAGGCTGCCGTCATTCAGGTCAAAAACGGCCTTGTGCCAAGGACAGACCAGTTTGCCCGCGCATAGCGTACCCTGTTCCAGCGGTGCGCCCTTGTGCGGGCAGGTCGCGGCAAAAGCCCGTACCTGCTCCCCCTGCCGCACGACCAGAAAGGACCGGCCGCTCACCTGCATGCGGCGTGGGGCGGCATCCGCCAGATCCGCCAGTGGCATGACATCATGCCATGGACTGTCCTGACCGGGGGATGAAGGGTTGCGGATGGCGGGAAGTGTGGTCGCCTGCTGCATGGCGCGTCTCCTGCATTCCGGTGCCGGGCGGAAGCAGGGACGCGTACCGTCGCGGCAGATGGGTATCAGAGCCCGATCCGAAAGTTTTCCAAGCTTGACAATGCCTTGCTGTCCGTCGTGTGAGCATGCGGATCGAGGCGATCAATGTCCATGCGGTTGAGGAAGCAATGGACTTTTCCCAATCTTTGGCGAGCCGCCTGCACCGTCCCAGCCAGGCGAATGTCCGTTCAACCACCCAGCGGCGAGGCAAGATCTGAAAGCCCTTCGCCGTATCGGACCGCCTGATGATTTCGACCGTCCATTTTCCCATGGAGGCGAGCGCGGATCGCAATTTGTTGCCAGCATAGCCGCCATCAGCAAAGATGTGGCGCAGCCAGGGAAAGCGCCTGCGTATTGCCGCCAGAACATCAACCGCCCCATCACGGTCCTGGATGTCGGCGGCATGAACGAGGAGAAAGATC
>NZ_CADP01000078.1 GCF_000285295.1 Komagataeibacter europaeus LMG 18890
CGGTCCGGGACCTGCGGAAAAAAGGCATCGATCCGCTGGTCGCCATTGGACGGCCCTGTGCCCGCAGGCCATATGATTTCCGGCCACTTCCTGAAAGCAGGGAGCCACGCCGGATAACCGAACCCTGGCGGCTTGCCATGAAGGACAGGCTGGAAACCACAGAAGCCGGAGATGTTTACAGACTACGAAAACAGACCGTTGAACCGGTCTTTGGAATTATCAAAAGCATCATGGGGTTCAGAAGGTTCAGCCTGCGTGGCCTTGCAAAAGTCACGACCGAATGGACCCTCGTTGCACTCGCATATAACTGCAAAAGAATGGCACGGCTTCAGGCGGCATAAGCCGGGTCAGCCTCGACCTTATAACCCTCAAAATGGCCAACCCGACAGACTGCTAAAAGACGACAACCGGAAACCTCTATATGTTTATTATTCATCTTCAAACAGCGTATCAGGTCAGGCTGTTGAACGTGCCCGCCTTAAGCGCCGCTTCGATTTCTTCCAGTGACCGTCCGCGCGTTTCGGGCACATAACGCCATACAAATGCAAATGCGATCAGGTTGATTGCGGCATACATCCAGAACGTACCTGCTGCCCCCAGCGCCTGCACCAGCGACAGCGTGGTCAGGGAAATCAGCAGGTCCGCCGTCCAGTGCGTCGCCGCCACCAGGCTCATGCCCTTGCTGCGGCACGACAGGGGATAGACCTCCGCCCCCACCAGCCATATGGCGACAGACAGGCTGCCCACATTGAATATGGCGTAACAGACCACGGCTGCCGCCGTTATCCATGTATTGATGCCATGGGTTGACCCGATGGCAAACATTGTTGCCAGCACCATAAGGGAGACAACGGCACCGGGAATAAGCCGCAGCAGCAGCCTGCGCCGTCCCCATGCATCTACTGCCCAACTGCCAAACGCGGTGGACAGCACCATGGCGACCCCGATGGCAATCGAGGTCAGCAGGGCCGAAGCCTGCCCGAAGCCGACACCTGCGAAAATGGTCGGTGCATAATACAGCACCGCATTGATACCCGTAATCTGGCAGAACAACGCCACCCCGACCGATGCAATCACCGCCGGGCGCACCCATGGCTGCAGCAGCGCGGACCACGGGGCCTGTTCATCGTGCATGGCGACAATGGAATCCAGTTCCGTCCGCGCGGCCTGCGGGTCGCTGCGCAGGCGCTGCAGCACCTCGAACGCACCTTCAAGGTTTCCCTTCATGGCCAGCCAGCGCGGACTGCGTGGCAGGACCGACATGCCGACAAACAGGATGATGGCAGGCACGATGCCAAGCCCGAACATCAGCCGCCATGACTGATTCCGACACAGGTACCCCGCGATAAAGGACACAAGGATGCCAGACACAACCGCAAGCTGGAACAGGACCACCATCTGCCCGCGTTTTTCACGTGGGGCGATCTCCGCGATATAGACCGGCACGATCTGCGAACACATGCCCACCGCCAGCCCGAGTATGAACCGTGCGCAGACCAGCACCACTACCCCGGGCGACAGGGACGCGACCAGCGTGCCGACAATGAACACAAGGGCCGCGAACATGATCATGTAGCGCCGTCCCAGCCGGTCCGACAGCGGGGCCGCCACAAGGCAGCCCCCCAGCGCCCCGGCCACGATGGCGGATGTCACGATCTGCTGTCCCAGTGTGCCCAGGGTGAAATCGGCGGTGATCTGCAGCAGGGCTGCGGAAATGATGCCGGTATCATACCCGAACAGGAGGCCGCCCGTGGCGGCGACCCCCGCAATCAGGTTCACGATACCGGATCCATGGGCGGTCTGCCTGTCATGCGCCATTATTATGCGTTCTTTCCAGCTTGCCCTTCAGGCTTATTTCAGGGGAATGCGCACCACCAGCCATGGCCGCTCTTCCATGTCGTGACCGTCATGGAACACGGGCAGCCGTCCCCACTGGGCGACCGTCAGCCACAGGGCGTCGTCCTTCAGGGTCAGTCCATCGGGGGCGATCAGGCGCGGATCATGCGCGACAACGGACAGATGGCCGTCCGCCGTCCGGCGCAGCACCGCGTGGCGTTCGATATCCGTCAGGTACAGGGTATTGTCCGGGCCAGTGGCCATGCCATCGACCACGGAATCCTCCCCTTCGTCACGCACGGCGCGTTCCAGTTGCGCAGGCTTGACGGCAGGGTCGGCCAGAAGGGCCGTGGGCGCGCTGTAAAGCCTGCGGCTGGACAGGGGCTGCCAGTACAGGCGGCTTGAATCCGTGCTGAGCGTCACGCCATCAATGCCCCCCTGTCCCATGGCCGGGTGCGCCATGTCATAACGCAGCATCTGACCGTCCAGTTCCATGGCGAAGCCCGGCTCCGCACGGGTCGATGGGGCGTTTTCCAGCACCCGCCGCGCATGTCCGGTTGCGATGTCGACCACGATGATCGCCGGATGATCCATAAGCGAGGTATCACTGACATAGGCGGTGCCCTGCGCGCCATGCGTCATGTCCACACGCACGTCATTGACATGGCTGTCAGACCGTGTCGCACCAGCGCCCAGCGGTATGGTCGCCACGATCTGCCCGGTATGTCCATCCAGCCCGATCAGCGACGGGGCGGCCGGTGTCTTCTGTCCGGCAACGATCCCTTCATCCACGATCCACAGCCGACCGGTTGTATCCACCGTCATGCCAAGGGGGGAGACAAAACGCGCCTGCGTCGCCTCATCGGGAAAGGCGATGGCCTTGCCTTTGTTCAGCACGCCCAGACGCGGTCCCTTATGGTCGGCGGCGCTGCGCGGGAAAGCCAGTACAATACGCCCATCAGGCAGGGCTGCGATGCCCGATGGCTGCATGTCGTAAAAACGCGCGACAACGCTGATATTGCCCGACGGGGCCGCACCATGGTCCACGCTATCGCGCGCAACCGCCGCCACGGGGGGCAGAAGCCCCAGCACGGCGGCTGCACATGCGCTGTATAATGTCCTGTTGAATAGGCCTGTTTTCATAATGCTCTCCGTTCCCCTGTTCATGCCGATATGGGCGACATGGTCGTTACAGGCTATAACAGCCTTTTCCCCGGTCGGGACATGCCACAGGCGTGACACGGCACCCATTCAGGTGGCCTGTGCATCCATTGCGGAACGAAGGGCAGGATAAAGCCTGCGGTAAAACGCCAGTGGCGCGGCATAGGCGCGGGCCAGTTCGGGATCGGGATCCAGTGTTTCCTCGCGCTGCCGTGGCAGGCACACGGCGTCCACCGCTTCCCCCGTGACGGCGATGCGGGCCAGGCGGGCGGCGCCAAATGCACCCCCCTGTTCCCCATGCGCCAGCCGATGCAGCGACAGCCCCGTGACACTGGACAGGATGGAAACCCATGTGCGGCTGTTGGATCCGCCACCGATCACGTCCGCCTGCGTCACGATGGAACCGGCATCCGCCAGCGCATCCACCACGTCACGGAAGGAAAAGGCGACACCTTCCAGCACGGCCTGCGTCATGTCCGCGCGAGTGGTATTGTGGGACAGGCCGGCAAACATGCCACGGATCCGCCCGTCATTATAAGGTGTCCGCTCACCCGACAGATAAGGCAGGAATACAACAGGCGATGGCCACGTCACACGCGCGGGCAGTTCCGCCAGCAGGTCGGGCTCCGCCATGCCGGTCGTGCGCGCCCACCACGCCAGCGAAGACGCAGCCGACAGCGTCACCCCCATCTGGTGCCACGTATCGGGCACGGCATGGCAGAAAGCATGGATCCCGCCCTGTGGATGCGGCCGGAACCGGTCGGTTGTCACCCACAGCACACCCGATGTCCCCAGCGACAGGAAAGACGACCCTGCCCTGACCGCCCCCAGCCCCACGGCGCCCGCGGCATTATCGCCCGCGCCCCCCGCCATGACGGGGCGCGCTTTCATCCCCCACCGGCGGGCCAGCGCCGCATCCAGCACGCCAGCCGGTGCCGTGCCTTCCACCAGGGCTGGCATGTCATCACGCCGCAACCCGGTCGCCGCCAGCGCATTATCGGACCAGCAGCGGCGCCCCACATCCAGCCACAGCGAACCCGCTGCATCCGACATGTCCTCGATCATGTCGCCGGTCATGCGGTAACGCAGCCATGCCTTGGGCAGCAGGACATGGCGGGTGGCGGCGAAGACCGCCGGTTCATGTTCCGCCACCCATAACAGCTTGGGCGCGGTAAAGCCCGGCATGGCGATGTTGCCGCATATTTCACGGCTCTGGGGAAACCTGCGTTCAAATTCCGCGCACTGCGCCACCGCGCGCACGTCATTCCACAGGATGCACGGACGCAGCACGTCACCTTCCCGCCCCAGCAGGACCGCGCCATGCTGCTGACCGGACAGGCCCATGCCCTTAACCTGCGCCATTTCGGCCGGGTGCGCTGCTGCCAGCGCGTCCATGGCGCCCAGCAGCGCCGTCCACCAGTCCTGCGGCGCCTGTTCATTCCAGCCCGGCCTGGGGGAACTGACACGCAACGGATATGAATGGCTGCCTATTACATGCTGGTTGCCGTCAACCAGAACGGCCTTCAGGGCGGACGTGCCCAGATCAATTCCGACAAACATTATTATTATTCCCGCGCCGTAACTGGTTTTCCAGTCTGGCTGTTCTTGCTTTGCCGCTTTGTTATGCTCCAAGTGAATACACATTGGGGGTGGCGTGGCAAGTCCGGGCGGCACACCTTCTGGTGACCTGCAATCACGGAAAATTTTTCGTAATACGAAACATTACAGGTGAAAAGGGAACCATATCCACTATCGTTTTTTATACGTAACAGTTCCCCGCCTGAAGGAATATTTCCGGATCGGCTGTGTGGAATATCCGGCAATTCATGATAATGCCTGCAGTATCATTTCAAAAACAGAACATACAGGAATGCCGCCTTTTTGAAAAAAGGCGGCACCCAAAAACTTTTATTCTCTTTATTTGATTATATGACGCTGACTGCAGCCTGTATGCAGATTTTTGTCCTTACGTGGCGACGACTTTCGACTTCATGAATTCCTCCACCATTTCATTGACCTTGCCTGCGCTTTCAAGCTGGGGCATGTGCCCGATATCGGGCAGGATGTGCCGTTCAACGGCAATGGACAGGCCATCAGCCTGTGTCACGGGCAGGATTTCATCCTCCCGGCCCCATATCACCGTTACCGGAACATCCACCGCCGCCAGCACGGGGCGCAGGTCATCGCCCTGATGGCCGCCCGGGAAACAGGCATCCGCAACCGTACGCAGGGCAGCCTGCACCCCATCCAGCCGTTTGTAGCGCAGCACGTCATCAGACATGCGCCGCCCGATCAGCGATTTGTCATGCACGAGGTATTTCAGCACATCCTGCACCGCGCGCACGCGATCGGCCTCGATAAAGCCGTTGATGAAAGTCATATTGATCTGCGGCCCAAGCCCGGCGGGCGCCACCAGCACCAGCGAGGCCACGCTCTGCGGCGCGGCCTGCGCCAGTGTCAGCGCAATACCACCACCCAGCGAATGCCCCATGACATGCGCCTGTTCGATTTTAAGCTGCGCCAGAAGCTGCGCCGTAACATCAGCGAAGAATGCCAGCGTGCCTGGCCCGACATCCTTTGATGATTCGCCATGTCCCGGCAGGTCAAAGGCAATGACGCGCCGCCCGTGCGCAAGGGCCGCGTGGTTGAGCATCCAGTTTTTCAGGTCACCGCCAAACCCGTGGATCAGCAGCAGGGGCGTGCCATCGCCTTCCCCACGTTCATGCACGCGCAGGGTATGACCACCCACCGTCATCATGACCGGTTCATCAGCCGGCGCGCTATCCGACTGCGCATCGGCTGATGCGGCAAATTCAGCCTGGAAGCGGGTAATGAAGGCGTCAATATCCGTATCGGGCACCGCCGGATCGGCCACCACGCCAATCAATGCGCCCACGGGCAGCATTTCCCCGTTGCCTGCGACCTGCCGCCGCAGCGTGCCGGTAACGGGACTTTCAAAGGCATTGGTGATCTTGCTGGTTTCGATATCAACCAGTTCGTCGCCGGTTTTTATGGCCGTATCCGGTTCGACCATCCACCCGGCAATCTTGCCTTCGGTCATGGCCAGCCCGAATTTGGGCATGGTGATGGGGGTTATGTCATGGGTCATGTCAGACTTTCTCCACTACGCGGTGGGCCATGATGGCGTTCACGGCGGCCTCGATCCTGTCCACGCTGGGCAGGTACAGCGTTTCCAGAACGGTGGCGAAGGGAACCGGCGTATGCGGCGGCACCACCCGACGGATCGGGGCGCGCAGGGTATCGAACGCTTCCTCCGCCACAATGGCCGCGATATCGGTGGCCATGTTGCACCGTGGGCTGGATTCATCAACGATCACCAGTCGCCCGGTATCGGCCACGCATTCCAAAATGGTGTCGCGATCCAGCGGGGAGGTCGTACGCGGGTCAATGACCGTGCAACTGATCCCCTTCCTTTCCAGCCGGTCGGCCGCCTGGTTGGCCAGCCCGACCATGCGGCCAAAGGCGACGATGGTGACATCCCGCCCTTCCCGCGTCAGGTTGGCTTCGCCAAACGGGATGGCATAGGGTTCATCCGGCACGTCTTCCTCCTCATCATACATCACCTTGTTTTCAAGGAAAATGACGGGATCATCATCGCGGATGGCTGAAATCAGCAGCCCCTTGGCTTCATAGGGTGAGGACGGTATCACGACCTTCAGGCCGGGAATATGGGTAAACAGCGGATACAGCGCCTGACTGTGCTGGGCGGCGGCATTGAAGCCCGCGCCGAACATGGCGCGGATCACCAGCGGCGTGCGGGCCTTGCCACCAAACATGTACCGGAACTTGGCCGCCTGGTTCATGATCTGGTCAAGGCAGCAGCCGACGAAATCGACAAACATCAGTTCCGCCACCGGCCGCAGTCCGGTCACGGCGGCGCCTGCGGCGGCCCCGATATATGATGCCTCGGTAATGGGGGTGTCCAGAACACGGGTGTCGCCAAATTCCTCCAGCAATCCCTTGGTCACGCCCAGCACGCCGCCCCATGCGTCCTTTACGCCAGCCGATCCACCACGCCCGCCCGCGACATCTTCACCCATCAGGATGACGGTGGGATCCCGGCGCATTTCCTGCCGCAGGGCTTCATTGATCGCCTGTCGAAAGCTTTTCTTGCTCATGGTTCATTTCTTCCATGCACTGGAGGCCGCTTGAAAACGGCTTGCCGATAAAAAATGAAAGTTTCCGGATATCGCCGTTTTCCAAAAAAGCTTCACCAGAAACTCCCTTATGATTGCAGGATGTTTCCCGGTCCGGTTTTTCAGGCAGCCTCGTTGGGGATAGGGGTCAGTAACGGACGTACACATCCGCAAGCAGGTCGGCGGATTGCGGCAGCGGGTCGTCCTTGGCCTGCACCACGGCGGCCTCGATTTCATCCGCGACGGCGGCGTCGACCTCATCGAGTTCGCTGCCTTCAAACAGACCGGCCTCCGTCACGCGCGTGCGGAACAGCTTGAGACAGTCATGGTCGCGTTTGGCGATCGCCACTTCATCCGCCGCGCGGTAGGTCATGGCATCGCCTTCAAAATGTCCGTACCAGCGCGCCAGGTGGACATGCAGCATGACCGGCCCCTTGCCTTCGCGCGCATGGGCAATCGCCTCACCCGCCGCCTGATGGACAGCGAAGTAGTCCGACCCGTCACATTCGATATAGGGCATGCCAAATCCCGCTGCCCGCGCCCCCTGCGTGCCAGCGCAGGCATAGGACGCGCCGGTGGCCTCGCCATAGCCGTTATCTTCCACCACGAAGACGGCGGGCAGGTTCCATACGGACGCCAGGTTGAGGCTTTCCAGCGTCGATCCCTCGTTCGACGCGCCATCGCCATAGAACGCCACGGCCACCCCACCGTCGCGCAGGGTCTTGTGCGACAGCGCCGCGCCACAGATCAGCGGCGGCCCGCCGCCCACGATCCCGTTCGCCCCCAGCATGCCGCATGCCAGGTCGGCAATATGCATCGAACCGCCCTTGCCACGGCATACCCCGGTACTGCGGCCATAGATTTCGGCCATCATGCCCGCGACACCCACGCCCTTGGCAATGCAGTGGCCGTGGCCGCGATGGGTGCTGGCTATGGTGTCGTTATCCGTCAGGTTGGCGCACACGCCCACGGCGGATGCTTCCTCACCACAATACAGATGAACGAAACCGGGTATTTCCCCCGTGGCGAATTCAACATGCAGGCGCTCTTCGAACATGCGGATGGTCCGCATGGCCCGGTAGGAGCGCAGCAGCGTTTCACGCGCTATTTGCATGGTTATTTCCCCTGTTTTTTTCTGGTCCCGCAGCACTGCGCCTGTGCATGCCGCCGGGCTGTGTGCAGCACACACGCATTGCGCCATTGTGGACAAGGATGCACCGCGCCCCCTTCACGCCCATGTGACGCGGCGCGTACGAAGTGTCGCGAAACCGCGACACTCAGGCAGGTGTTTATCCGCCAGCATCCCTGAAACACTGAACGCAAAGAAACAGCATGCTGCATGGCCCCAGCTTTTTGCGTCCTGCTTCCGCCTTTCCCGCCATGGATACGCTCCAGACGGGGCTTGAGGCCTCATGGCAGCGCTGCCGGCATGAGTACGGCCTCGACCCCACGACCGCCACCCTGCCGGATGTATTGTCGGGCGCGGAACTGCGGCAGGCATGCCTGCGCATGGGCAGGCTGCTATATTTTGCAGGGCCGGAAATGGAACGGCTGCATACGGCCCTTGCCCCGGTCGGTTATACTGTCATGCTATCAGATATGGATGGCATCGTGCTGACACATCAGGCGACCAGCCCCCTCCGGCGCGGTTGCCGCCGGTGGCATTTCTGGCCCGGCGCGGTGTGGGACGAACGCCATGCCGGGACAAACGGCATCGGCACCTGCCTGGCCGAACGGCGCAGCATAAGCGTGCACCGCAACCAGCACTGGCGCAGCGGCCTGCATGGGCTGGCGGGGATTGCGACGCCGGTTTATGACGCATCGGGCCGGATGGCGGGCGCGCTCAATGCCAGTTCGTTCCATCCATCGCCTGATGGCAGCCTGGGCATACTAATCGCATCGAACCTGCTGCAGGCCGCGCAGCAGATCGAACAGGCCTGTTTCATGGACCGATATCGCGGCCACGCCATCATGCTGCTGGGCAATGCGGTGGGTGCATCCGTTCCGCTGGTCGCGCTGGACCGCGACCGGCACGTGGTGGGGGCGACCCATGCCGCGCGTGCGCAGATGGGCATTCCCCCCCTGGCGGATGTCAGCCTGTGCCTGCTTGATGACACGGCCATCCCCGCCCCGACCGCGCCACTGCGCGAAGCCCAGACCATGGCCATCCATACGGCACTGGCCAGCGCACGCGGCAAGGTGGCGGTCGCCGCCCGCATGCTGGGTGTCAGCCGGTCCACCCTGCACCGCAGGATCCGTATCATTGCGGAACAGGAACAGGCCTGGGCGCGCTCCTGATGGATCAGCCCCTTCCATCCATCCGGCGGCACAAACACATATGAAACATGACGCAGGACCACCCGCCTTTCCCAAAACGGGCGCGTATTTTTTCAGGTCCACGGCACCAGACGCTGACCGTTCGTTTACGGATTGATCATTTTTATAAAATAGACTGCGAATTCAGATTTTATGGACTTCCCGGCTTGAACCGTTCCAGAAAAAAGGCGCCAGTCATGTTATTTATCAAAATAAAAATCCGTTATCGCAATTTTAAAATGAATATTTGAACACAATAAGGATAAATAAAAATGGCTGATACGAAAATTCTTTATGCATACGGAAACAACGTCGATAGCAGCGGTGATTATGTTCTCGCTCCGGCATTGTGGGTAGCGGGCGTCGCGGGAGTAGGCGGCGGCAGCGCCACATTTGAAGGAAGCAATGTCAATGCGACCCTTTCCTTCGCCCCGACCGTCATCGGTCTGCTGAGCCCCTATTCCGTCACGTCGGAAGACGGGGCGCATGTAACACTGACCGGAACCGACGGGTCCCTTGTATCCGCCCTGACCGGCACCACGATTACCGCGAACGGGGGAACGGTTACCCTGGCGGGTGAAGATGCCATTTCCGCCCTGTCCGGCACCACCTACAATATCGAGAATGGTGGTACACTGATGATCAATCAGGTCCAGGGGGCCGATGCCATCGCAGCCCTGGGGGGATCAACGGTCAATTTCGGGACGGGTGGCGGAACGCTGGTCATCACGCCCGGGTCCAATGTATCCATTCTGGAATTCCCCAGCATCACCGGCTTTGACCAGTCGGGCGCAACCATAGAAATTCCTGATGCGACGGCCATTGCCTCCGTATCGCAGTCCGGCGACAGCACCAATATCGTCACGACTACCGGCCAGACCATTCAGGTTCAGGGTGATTTTTACGATTACGCGACACAGCACAACCTCTTTCAGACAACCAAGGATGGAAACCTGTATATCAGCACCACCCCCGTCAACAGCACGGGGGATACTGGCGTGCTGGTCTGTTTCCTGCCGGGTTCGATGATCTCCACCCCGTCTGGCGCGGTTGCGGTAGAGGATCTCCGGGAAAATGATGAAGTCCTGGCGCTGGTGGATGGTCAACTGGTCCCGCGCAGGGTGACATGGACAGGCAAGGCGCGGGCACATGTCCGTGCAGGCATGCCCGATGACGAAGCGGGATACCCCGTGCGTATCCTGCAGAACGCCATTGCCGACGGCGTGCCCTGCAAGGACATGTTGATAACGGCCGAACATTGCCTGTTTTTTGATGGCCGGTTCATCCCTGCCCGCATGCTGGTCAACGGGCGGTCGATCTTCCATGACCGTTCCATCACGTCCTATGACTACCATCACATCGAAACGGAAGAGCATTCTGTCATCATGGCCGATGGCATGCTGACGGAAAGCTATCTTGATACCGGCAACCGCCGTGCCTTCCAGCAGGATGGCAATGTCATCCGCATTGGCGAGAAGGTGCGTGACTGGGCACATGATGCCGCGGCCCCCCTTGATGTCAGCCCTGATTTTGCCGAACCCCTTTTTCGCCAGATCGAGGCACGGGCGATTGCGGCAGGCCGCGAAAACGTATCCAAAGCCCCTGTCCTGACTGACGATCCCGCACTTTACCTGCTGACGGAAACGAATGCCGTCATCCACCAGATACGCGCGGCCAACGGGTTTGTCTTTTTCATGATTCCACCCGGCGTGCAGGACGTGCGCATCATGTCCCGTACCGCCCGCCCATCGGATACAATCGGCCCGTATGTGGATGATCGCCGCCAACTGGGAGTGCTGGTCAAGGACATCAAACTGTTCGAGGGCAATACCACGCGTGCCATCACAGCCCATCTTGCACAAAATGCACCGGCAGGATGGTACGATGGCTGGTACGCGCCACGCAACGTTCCCTGCCGATGGACGGATGGGCAGTCATCCCTGCATCTGGGCGTGCATCGCGCTACCTCCATGCGCCTGCTCTGCATCGAAATTCTGGCAGGTGGTCCCTATGCCGTTGAAAAGAACAATACGGCCGTAACCGATATGCCGCGCCTTACAGCCTGAACAGGCACGTATTCTGCGAATACATGACAATGTAGGCCAATCAGGGAAGCAGATGAAATATCTGCTTCCCTATCTGCACCAGTTACCTCCTGAAGACTGCCCTGTCGTAAAAATTGTTGGTAAGGCTTTTTTTCAGAAGGCTTCAGCGAACGCTGCCTTTTTGAAAAGATACGGCAGCCAGAAACTTTTATTACTTTGATTTGGCCTGACCTGAACTCTGCTTCTTGCTCAATGCCTTGCGCATCGCTGGCATGATTTTGCGTGGCTGCCTGAACCACGTTTCAAGATCCCTGGGTGCCATGGGCTTCGCGAACAGGTAGCCCTGCATGACATCACAATGCAGGCTTTCCAGAAGTTCGTACTGCGCTTCGGTTTCAACCCCTTCAGTAACAACTGTCATGCCCAGACGGTTACCGATACCAATGACGGCGGTGGTCACGGCCTGCGCATTTGCATCATGTTCCAGATTCATGATGAAGCTGCGGTCAATCTTGATTTCCGTCAGCGGCAGACGGGTCAGGCGCGACAGGGATGAATAACCCGTGCCGAAATCATCCATGGACAGACCGACATTCAGGTTCCGGATGGCATGCAGCACGTCCATCGTATCCTTGTTTTCGTCCATCATGACGCTTTCGGTTATTTCTACCGTCAACCGCGTCGGTGCGATACCGAAGCGCGTCAGCAGGTTGGAAATCATTTCAGGCAACTGACGCTTGCGGAAATGTCCCGCGGACAGATTGACCGATACAGCCGGAATCACGACGCCATCATGGTCCCATGCGACAATCTGGCGACAGGCTTCTTCCAGACACCAGGCACCGATCGCCTCGATCTGCCCGGTATCTTCCGCCACCGCGATGAAGCGCGACGGGAAAATATTACCCAGATGTGGATGATGCCACCGTGACAGGGCTTCCACCCCGTACAGGCCCCCTGTCTTTGCCTCGATCTGCGGCTGGTAATGCAGGTTCAGCAATCCCTTGGCCAGGGATTCACGCAGGGCGGACCCAAGGACAAGACGATCCTGCGCCGCGGCATGGTCTTCCGGTGTTGCGACGCGGAATGTGCCCCGCGCTTCCTTCTTGGCAAGACGCATTGCGGCTTCGGCATGGCCGATCAGGGATTCACTGTCCGGCCCGTTTTCAGGAAACATGCTGATCCCCACACTAACCGAGGCCGCAAGGAAATTGCCCCCGATTTCGATGGGTTCCTCCATCCCCGCGATCAGCGTTTCGGCAAATGCCGTTGCATTGGCGGCCCTGGTGTCAGGCAGGATGATGACGAATTCATCCCCGCCTGCCCGGCTGAGGATATAATGGCTACGACACAGGCTTTTGATCCGTATGGCCACGGCCTTCAGGAAATCGTCCCCGTTCGCATGTCCCAGCGCATCGTTAATATCGCGGAAACGGTCCAGATTGAGCATCAGCACCGCGAAATGGTTATCGCCCGGCTTGCCCTCCTGGGTTTTCAGGACCTTGTGGATGGCGGTCCGGTTGAGGAAACCCGTCAGGGGATCATAATTCGCCAGTTGGGAAATATGATGCCGAGCATCATACTGTTCGATCAGCACGCTGCAGAACGGCACGCAGCCTGCCACGATTTTCCGGGGCCAGTCGCTGACTTTATTCAGGTTGCGTGAAAACAGGGCGAATATTCCCGATATCTTCCCACTGCCTGCCTTGATGGCGGATGCCCAGCAATTATGAAGGCCAAGCGACACCCCAAGGGATTTGTAACTGTCCCACACGACTGTCGCGGCCTCGTCCAGGTCATTGGACAGGGCCATGATGTCCGCATCGGACAGGGTCACGTTCTCCAGCGCCGCGGCGTAACGTCGGGGCAGGCCGGGACCGGACAGGACGCGCAGGCGATGTTCTTCATCAATCAGGACCAGGATGGCGACGGTATCGGGAACAAAATTTTCAACCTCGCGACAGATAAGATCAGCCACATCCTGGATCTGCATTTCGGTCGAAAGGGACTGGAAGACCGTATTCTGCAGGTCCAGCAGTTTCTTGCGGTGGTTTTCTTCCGTTACGGCCTTGATGGACGCCAGGTAGTATTTTTCACCCTTCGGGCCGATCGGGCTTGATGACAGCGTCAGTTCGCCCGTGATGTAATCGCCATGCCTGTTTTCGAATATGATTTCCCGCGACGTGCCGACAATGACGTTGATATCCGTCTCGCGGTTACGGGTGATGTAGCCATCATGTCCCTGCCGGGCAAAATCCGGCACCAGCATCCTGACGTTATGGCCAAGAACCTCGTCCTGCGTATAACCCCACAGCTTTTCCGCGCCGGTGTTGAAAAAAATGACATCATTTTTTTCATTGATCACAACAATGGCCTCGGTCGCGTCATGGAGCAGGCTCATACCAACCGTTGATTGCTATAACCCATGAGCCCAATTGCGCAGTCCGATTGACATGATGCGCCATGGTTGATTGACGAGCTGGTTCCAGGCATGGCAGGCGATATCAACGATATCGTCATAGGTTCTGAAGATCCTGTTTGAGAGCCATGTATTGCGCAGGAACTGCCAGAGATTTTCCACCGGGTTCAGTTCAGGAGCCCGGGGAGGCAGCGGGAGAATGGTGATATTGTAGGGAACATCCAGCTTCTGACTGGTATGCCATGCGGCCTGATCCACAATGAGGACGGCGTGAGCGCCCTGCGTGTTAAGCGGCATGGAAAAGTGACCCCTTCGGAAGGGGGACAGGCAGCCAAAAACGACCCCTTTCTGAGAAACGGGTTCACG
>NZ_CADP01000077.1 GCF_000285295.1 Komagataeibacter europaeus LMG 18890
CTGTGTCAGGCGGGCTTTCTGTCCCCCGCCATGACGATCCACAAGGCCATCCGGGCCATCCGCATTGAAACGCAGCACCCAGTCACGGATACTCTGACGGTCTGTCCCCGCAAGCAGGGCCGCCTCGCCGCGCGAGGCGCCATCATAAATCGCCGCAAGCGCCAACAGGCGACGCGACTGACCCGCATGCCGGCTTCTGCGCGCAAGGCGTCGCAACTCCGAACTATCATGATCGTCACGCAGGGATAGAGGGCTGCCCATCCAGAATGCCTCCTTCAGAGAATGGTCTGCATCCTATGAATCACATTTTTAAACCGATGGGTACCCCGTGAGTCAGGCCAAACAATGGTTGGTATTATTTCATAATGCTCGACCGCCTGGGCTGCCGAAAGCATGGCGGCGTCACGGATCGCAGGGTCGTCACAATCGCTGATGATGTCTTTTGCTTCGGTAAGGATTCCGTCCATCGCCTGGCACGTCACCCCCTTAACGGGCTGGCCATGCATCTGGAAGACCTGTTCGAGCCTGCGTACATGCTCCCGTGTTTCCGTCAGATGATCCTGAAACGCGGCTTTCAGTTCCGGTTCAGCGGCCTTTTCGGCCATGGTGGGCAGATTCTTGACGATCTGGTTTTCGGCATAATAGATGTCCTGAAGGGTATGCACGAACAGGTCATCAAGGGTTTTGATCGGTTTTGAAAACAGGCCCATTGATTTTCTCCATTTTCGAAAAGATACCGCTCGCCTGATCGGCGCACGGTCGTCAATGCGTTGACCGGAGCATTCAGATTCCGGGGGACGGCAGCAGATCGCTGACGCCCCCGGTATCCAACAGGATGTCAGGTGTTTTTATGGCTCTGCTGGCCAGCCTTGACATGCTGTTCATGCGTGCCGCCCCGGGTGCCGGTACTATGGGTACCCTCGTCTTTTCCGGCATGCGACGTGCCTGTGTTCTTGTGGCTCTGCTCGCCAGCCTTGACATGCTGTTCATGCGTGCCGCCCCGGGTGCCGGTGCTGTGGGTACCCTCGTTTTTCTCGCCATGCGATGTGCCGGTGTTCTTGTGGCTCTGTTCGCCGGCCTTGACGTGCTGTTCATGGCTACCGCCCTGATTTGCCATTTTTCCATTCCTTTATTTCTGATTGGGGACGATCGTTCATCCGACCGCCCCAGGACAAACCGCCGGGCCTGAATACAGTTTCAAAAATTTTGAGAAAAATATTATATTCCTGAAAATAAAAATATGAAAACATATTGGGAATATTTCATTTTGAAGTCATTCTGAATGATTTTAAATCATAATTATTACCATACCCTCCTGGGTGCAGGTCAGGGCATTGCAATGCAGGAAGAGATATCTGACATACAGCCGTGAATACGGCGAGCATACCGGGAGGATACGATGCCTGTATTTACCTGCATGGCATAAGACTATACCCATGTCTGTGTCATATGTTTCCATAGGCAGACGGGAAATATCATTCACGAAAATGATTTTATGAAAAATTCCAATATTTAATTTATGCATATTCATATGGGGCTGTTCTGTATGGCGATAATTGACACCCAGACGTCATCCCCGAAATTTTATACATCCATTTTCGTACCCGCAGGCGCAACCGGCGGCGTGCTGATCCCTTAAACCCTGCACTGACCCAGAAAAATCCAGGTATCCGCCGGAGCGATTTCCCATGACCCATGTGTCTGTCGCCGTGCCGTGTCGCCTCCAGATCAATGGCCAGGGCTATGCTGCCGATCTGCCGCCGTCCGTCACGTTACTCGACCTGCTGCGGGAACGGCTTGGCCTGATAGGTACAAAAAAAGGATGCGATCACGGACAATGTGGCGCATGCACCGTTCTGGTTGATGGAAAGCGGGTCAAAAGCTGTCTCATCCTTGCCGTCTCGATCCCGGATGCCGCAGTCATGACCATTGAGGGAATCAGCCAGAACGGCCGGTTACACCCGATGCAGCAGGCCTTCATCGACACGGATGCCTTCCAGTGCGGCTACTGCACGCCGGGGCAGATCATGTCGGCCATCGCCCTGCTGGAAGAAGGTCATATTCATTCCCGAGCGGAAATCCGCGAATTCATGAGCGGCAACCTGTGCCGCTGCGGCGCCTATAACGGCATCATCGACGCCATTGAACGGATTGTGGCCCAGCAGCGCGGCAATCATGCGGGAGAGGCGGCATGAGAAGTTTTTCGTATTCCCGGCCCTCCGCTCTCGATGAAGCCTGTCAGGGTGCGGAATCCGTGCGCTTTCTTGCAGGTGGGACAAACCTGATCGACCTTATGAAATCGGATGTCGAACGGCCCGCCCATGTGGTCGATATCAAGTCCCTGCCAATGCGCGATATAACAGACCGGCCCGATGGCGGCCTGCGTCTTGGCGCGCTGGTCACCAATGCCGATACGGCGGCCCATCCCCTTGTAACAGGCAGGTATCCCCTGCTCGCCTCGGCCATTCTGGCGGGGGCCAGCCCGCAGATCCGCAATATGGCCACCAATGGCGGCAACCTGAACCAGAGGACGCGCTGCCACTACTTTTATGATCCCGCCATGGCATGCAACAAGCGTTCGCCCGGCACGGGATGCGCCGCACGCGGCGGGCGCAACCGGATCATGGCCGTTCTGGGCACCAGTGACGCCTGTATCGCCACCTTCCCGTCCGACATGTGCATAGCCCTCGCAGCACTCAACGCCACGGTCAACCTGCATGGTCCGCAGGGTGAACGCACGGTCAGCGTGCGTGACTACCATCGCCTGCCCGGTGATACGCCATGGCGCGACAATGTCCTGCAACCGGGTGAAATCGTGACCGCCATCGACCTGCCTCCCGCACCGTTCGGGCCGCATCATACCTATCTCAAGATCCGTGACCGGCAGTCCTTTGCGTTTGCAATCGTCTCGGTAGCCGTGGGGCTGCAGATGGAAGATGGCCGGATCAGGCGCGGCAGCATCGCGCTGGGTGGCGTGGGAACAAAACCGTGGTGCGTGCCGGAAGCCGAAGCACTGCTGAACGGTCAGCCACCCTCGCATTCGCTGTTTCGCGATGTTGCCGAACGGCTTCTGCATGGGGCCGTGGCGGACCGTGACAACGCCGCCAAGATCAGGCTGGCCCCGCGCGTGATTGAACGCGCGCTGTGGCAGGCCGCAGTCGGCACGCCGCAATCCCAGACCGACAAGGCCATTCGCTGAAGGATACGTAGCCATGAACGTCATATCCACGCATATCGGGCAGCCTGTCTCGCGGATCGATGGTGTTGCGAAAGTCACCGGTCAGGCGAAATACGCCGCAGAGCCTCACCCACCGGGCATGCTGTATGGCGTCGTTGTCAACAGCCCCATCGCACGCGGACGGATTGAAACCATTCACGACGCCGAGGCGCGACAGATTCCCGGCGTGATCGAAATCATGACCCACCTCAACCGTCCCCATGCCGCATTGTTCGAAAAATCGTACATGGACGGCCTGGGCGTACCTGGTGCGCCCTACAGGCCGCTGCATGACGGTGAAATCCACTTCAACGGGCAACCCGTCGCCGTCGTCTTTGCCGAAACATTCGAGGCTGCGCGTGAAGCGGCCATGCTGGTCAGGGTCGATTATGAACGATGGCCGCACAATGCGAATTTCGAAGTTGCCCTGCACCAGAAATACATGCCATCGAAAACACGCAGCAATTACGTGCCGCCCAAACCCCGCGGCGACGCTGCCGCAGCCTATGCGCTGAGCGCGGTAAAAACCGAGGGTCGCTATCATCTGGCGCCCGAACACCACAACCCGATGGAAATGCACGCCACGACCGTCATCGTGGAAGATGACGGCACGTTCACGGTCTGGGACAAGACACAGGGCCCGCAGGCGGTGCAGGCCTATCTGGCAAGCGCCCTTTCCCTGTCAAAGGATCAGGTGCGTGTGCGCAATCCCTATGTAGGCGGCGCATTCGGTTCGGGCCTGCGGGCGGTGTACAATGTCTTCCTTGCCACGCTGGCCGCAAAAATGCTGAAACGGGCGGTGCGCGTGACCCTGACACGACCGCAGATGTTCACTCACGCCTTCCGCCCCGAAGCCGTCATGGACATCGCCCTTGGCGCCAGCCGGGACGGCACCCTGCAGTCCATGATTGTCAAAGGCGTGACCGATACGTCGCGCTTCGAGCACAATATGGAAAACATCGTCATCTGGGGACTGATCAATTACAGATGCCCGAACGCCACGGCTGATTACAAGGTCGCACCGCGTGACACCTATACGTCCAGCGACATGCGCGCACCGGGTGCGGCAACCGGCGTCAACCTGCTGGAAATGGCCATTGATGAGATGGCCTATGCCTGCGGCATGGACCCGCTGGCATTCCGTCTGCACAATTATTCCGATATTGACGCCATGCATGACATGCCCCTGACCAGCAAGGCGCTGCGAGACGCAATGGCCCAGGGCGCACAGCATTTCGGCTGGCATGACCGTTCCATGATCCCCGGCAGCATGCGTGATGGCAGGGAACTGGTCGGCTGGGGCATGGCGACGGGCATATGGGATGCCATGTTCTCCCCCACTTCCGCCCGTGCCCGGCTGGGTCAGGATGGACGGCTGCATATTGCCACGGCGGCTTCCGACATTGGCACCGGGACCTATACCATACTGGCGCAGACCGCGGCGGAGGCGTTCGGCATGCCGCTGGACCGGATCGATATCGAACTGGGGGATTCCGCCCTGCCCGAATGCCCGACGGAAGGCGGGTCATGGACGGCTGCCTCTGCCGGTGCGGCGGTCTGGCTTGCGTGCCACAGCCTGCGCACGAAACTGTTCGCGGCGCTGGCCAGATGCAAAAATGCGCCATCATGGGCACGACAGGACAGCGTGAAGCTGGAAGGCGGCGCATTGCATGGCATGAACGAAAATGCGCAGGACAGCCTGTCCCTGTCTGATGCCCTGTCGCTGACCGGGCAGGATGTTCTTGAAGCCGAGGAGACCGCGAAACCGGGACTAAGGGGAAAAATCAGCCAGATGCGCAAGGCCCGTTTCACGCACAGCGCGGTTTTCTGCGAGGTACGCGTGGACCCTGAACTGGGCACCGTGCGCGTGACGCGTCTGGTCAATGCCGTTGCCGCCGGGCGGATCATGAACCCGAAAACCGCCGCAAGCCAGATACGCGGCGCCATGGTGATGGCGACCGGCATGGCACTGCATGAGGACTCCCTGATGGATGAGCGCGTCGGCCAGTTCATGAACCACAATTTTGCCGAGTACCACATTCCGGCCCATGCCGACATTCCAGACATGGACGTGCTGTTCGTGAATGAGCATGATGATGAGGTCAGCCCGCTGGGCGTCAAGGGCGTGGGGGAAATCGGCATGTGCGGGACGGCCGCCGCCATCGCCAATGCCATTTTCCATGCGACCGGCAGGCGGGAACGCAACCTGCCGATCACCCTTGGCGCGTGAGCCTGCGGAGCGATACCGGAGACACTGGCATGCGCCGTGGATGACAAACATCCTTGCCGATGGTGTCTCCATTGTAAAATGGCATGCGGCAAATACCGTTTCCGCGCGCTTCATTCCCCCACGGCGCGCCGATGACACACCACCGGAGTTATCGGCGTTTTCGTCACCTGATACCGTATTTGACAAGAGAAGCGAAACTGGACGCGCGGTCTCAGGCTTCACCAGGTGATTGCATCACGTCAGGGTCAGGAAAAGCAATGCGGACGCCAAACCCCCTGCCTGATTCCGAAAGGGGGGAACGCAGGCACACGGTCGCGTCCATCTGCCTGGCGATATTGCTGGCGATGGCCAGACCGAGGCCGCTTCCGCGCGTGCCTGTCCCGCCGCGTACGAACGGGCTGGTCAGCCGCGCCAGCATCTCAGGCGCCAGAGCCGGGCAATCATTGATGATATCAATGCCGCCATCCGGCAGGACGGTCACATTCACCGGCATGTTGCCCATCCCATGCAGCAACGCGTTTTCAAGCAGGTTGCGTAGCATGATGCCGGTCGCATCCATGTCACCATGCACGAATATGTGGCTGATCCCGTTTGCGTTCAGGATGATGCCACGGCCGTCATTCAGGTTATGACCAAGGTCATCAGCAAGGACACGCAGCACGGTCAGCAGGTCAAAGCGGTTGCGCCGGAAGGCAACGCCTGAGGATGCACGGGAAAACTGCAGCAGTTTTTCCACCGTCCGTCCCAGTCGGCGGGTACGGTCGGCAATAATGTCCACTCTGCGGCTGGCCTCCGTGCCCGCCGGAACCATACGGCCCAGCATCTGCACCTGCGCCAGCAGGGCTCCAAGCGGGTTACGCAGTTCATGCGCGGCGCTTGCGGCAAAGGCCCGTTCCGTGGAAAGCGCCGTTTCCAGACGGGCCAGAAGGGTATTGACGGCATGCTGGATGGAGACGAGTTCGACCGGCAGGTCAAGCGACGGGATGGGCCGCAGGTTGCCGCTGCCACGGGATTGCATTTCATCATGCAGGCGGTCCAGCGGGCGCAGGGCCCGCCGCACGATCAGGCGTACCAGCAGCCAGATGACAGGCAGAAAAACCAGTATCGGCACGATGGCAATCGCCGTTGCGCGCCACGTGGCCCCACGACGATGCAACGTGGGCTCCCCCACCAGGACACGATAGGCCGTGGCAGTAGGCGCCGCGATATAGACCCGGAAACGGGGCGTATCGACAAACCCGGTATGGATATCTGGCACAAAAGACTGAACCGGCGCATTCTGTGAACGCAACACGACATGCCCGGACTGATCGACCACCTGATAGGCAAGCGTGCGTGGCCCCACATCGGGCACCCAGGCAACAGTGTCCCGTGGCCCACGGGACTGTGTGGCGATGGTGGCCTGCAGCCGTTCGGAGACTTCCTGCAGGGAATTGTCCAGCCGTTCCGTTATTTCGTAGCGGGTGAACCCCGCGACGGCCAGGCTGAGGGCCAGCAGACTGAGCGTCACGACGCTCAGGACACCACTGACGATCCGGGTGGCAAGGCTCCAGTTCTTCATACGCTCTCACCATCGGCCAGACAGTACCCACGACCGCGGACCGTCCTGATAACCTTATTACCCACCTTCTTGCGCAGGCGGCTTATGAAAACCTCAACCGTGTTGCTATCCACATCCTGGTCCAGTGCATACAGGGCCGTGTCGATCTGCGGACGTGAATAGATCCGGCCGGGATGGCGTGACAGCAGTTCCATGATGGCCCATTCACGCGCGGTCAGATCCAGCACCCGTCCATCACGCGATACCGAACAGCCTTCCCGGTCAATCGTAATCTCGCCAATGCGGTAATGAACCCGCCTGCGGGGAGCCGCATAGCGCCGCGCCACGGCAGCGATACGGGCCACGAGTTCGTTCAGGTCATAGGGTTTGACGATGTAATCATCCGCCCCGTCGGACAGGCCTGCGATGCGGTCGCTGATCTGGTCTTCCGCCGTGGTGATGAGGATGGCGATATTCGATGGCGTCCGGCGGATGTCACGCAGCAGGTTGCGCCCGTTCCCGTCCGGCAGCCCGAGATCGAGCAGCATGAAATCATAATCCACCGCCGCCATGGCCGCGCGCGCATCCTCCAGCGTCGTGAACCAGTCCACGGCATGCCCATCCAGCCGCACGCGTTCCTGCACTGCCGCCCCAAGGTCATGTTCATCTTCCACGATAAGGATACGCATCAATCCTGAACCTTCTCTCGCATGACCCGGGCATAAAGCGATGGCAGCACCAGGAGTGTGAGCAATGTAGATGTCACCAGCCCACCAATCACCACGCTGGCCAGCGGGCGCTCGACCTCCGCGCCTGCGCTTTGGGAAAACGCCATGGGAAAAAAGCCAAGACTGGCGACAAGGGCCGTGGCCATGACGGGACGGAAGCGGGATTCCGCAGCCGCAAAGGCCGCCTGCGCCACGGCCACGCCCCGTGCCCGCAAGGCTGCGATCTCACTGACCAGCACCACGCCGTTCAGGATGGCTACGCCAAACAGCGCGATGAAGCCGATCCCCGCCGAAATGCTGAACGGCATACCCCGCACGGTCAACGCCACGATGCCGCCGGTTGCCGCCACCGGCAGGTTGACAAACACCAGCAGCGCGGGCCGCACGGCGCCAAACGCCACCACCAGCAGCACAAAGATCAGGCCAAGGGCAATGGGCAGCACGATTTCCAGCCGCAGCAACGCCGATTGCAGGTTACGGAACTGCCCGTCCCACTGCATGGTATAGCCTGCAGGCAGTTTCACGTCGCGCGCCACGCGGGCCTGAGCTTCGGCCACGTAGGAGGCCAGATCCCGCCCGCGCACGTTGGCCTGCACCACCATGCGACGGCGCACCCGGTCGCGGCTTATGCGCGGTGGGCCATCGACTTCATGCACATGCGCCACCTGTGACAGCAGGACATTCCCCCGCCCGTCCATCCGCCGGACCTGCAGCGCGCCAATCGCGGCAGTCGAACCGGCAATGCGCGGGTCAAGGCGCACCTGCGTGCCGATGATCGCGTTATCCACAATGACTGGCCGGGCACCGATATGCCCGCCAATCGCCTCCACCGTATCCAGAATGTCCTGCACCGCCACGTTGCGGCTTGCCGCCTGCGAGCGGTCGATGTCGGCCACGATCAGCGGTACGGTGCCATCGCCCGCTGCCGCCACGTCCGCCGCCCCCTTCACGCCTGACATGGTGGCCACGACCCTATCGCCCAGTTCGGCCAGTGTGGCCAGGTCATCGCCAAAGATCGAGACGGCAATCTGCGTGCGCACGCCAGAGAGCAGGTCATCCATGCGCATCTGCACCGGCTGGCTCCATGAATACAGCGCGTCGGGCAGTTCGCGCCGCAGCGTGTCGTCCATCGCGGCCACAAGCCCCGCCTGCGTGCGGGCGGTTTTCCATGTGGAGGACGGGTTGAGGAAAATGAAGCTGTCGGTCTCGTTCACGCCCATCGGATCGGTCGGAATGGCGGATGTGCCGGTATTGCTGACCACGGAGCGCACTTCGGGGAAGCGGCGCAGGATCTGCTCCTGCTTCGTGACCGAGGCCAGAACGGTGTCAAGCGAGGCCGAGGGCAGCCGCGTGGTGGTGACCGCCAGCGCACCCTCGTCAAGCTGGGGAATGAACTCGCCACCCAGCCGTGTGGCAAGGACCGCCGATACGGCCAGCACCGCCAGCGTGCTGCCAAACAGGACGCGTGGATGGTTTTCCCCCCATGTCGCCATATGGGCATAGGGGCGGCGCATGAAGGCGATCAGCCGCGTATCACCCGCAGGCCGCACGCCCCCCAGCGCCAGGGCCGCCAGAACCGGCACGCAGATGAAGCAGTAAGCAAGCGACGCCAGCAGCGCCATGATGACCGTCTGCGCCATGGGGCGGAACATGTGCCCCTCGATCCCCTGCAGGGTCAGGATGGGCAGGTAGACCATGACGATGACCAGTATGGCGAACCCCACCGGGCGCATGACCTGCAGCACGGACGAGATGACCAGCGGGATGAATTCGGCTTCCGGTTCTTCTTCCCGCCGCGACAGGACATGCTCGATCACCACCAGCGAGCCATCGACAATCATGCCGAAATCAATGGCCCCCAGGCTGAGCAGGTTGGCCGAAATGCCGAACTGCCGCATCCCCGCCATGGCGCAGATCAGGGCCACCGGAATGACCGATGCGATCACCAGCGCCGCCTGCCAGCTACCGATCACCACCACCAGCACGCCCACCACCAGCACCGCCCCCATCAGAAGGTTGTCGCGCACGGTGGCGATGGTCTGTCCGGTCAGGGTGGCGCGGGTGTAATAGGGTTTCAGCGTCACACCCGCGGGCAATGCCTGCCTGATGCCAGGCAGGGCACGGTTGATGGCCGCCAGCGTGGCGTTGGAACTGGCTCCGCTTTCCATCATCACCACGCCGATCACGATTTCGCCCTGCCCGTCGCGCGTGACCGCCCCCAGCCGGGTGCGTGCCCCCGTGGTGATACGTCCAAGGTCGCGCAGCCGCACGATCGAACCGTCCGTATTGGTCCGCACGGCAATATTGCCAAAATCCGCAAGGCTGCCCACCAGCCCGCGTCCGACCACGCTCTGCTGTTCGGCATGGTGGGTGATCCAGCCACCGCCGGATGCCGCGTTGCCTGCGTCCACCGCGCGATAGACCTCGCCCACCGAAAGGTTGCTGCCTATCAGGCGTGCCGGGTCCAGTGTCACCTCATAGGTTTCCTCCGCCCCGCCATTGACGTTGACATCCACCACGCCGGGCACGAGGCGCATCTGCGGTACCACGGTCCAGTTCATGATGCGGTTGAGATCCATGAGCGAGCGCCCTGTCCCGGTGATCTGGAACTGCATGATCTCGCCCATGCCGGTGGCCAGCGGTCCCATGCTGATGGTGATTCCGGGCACGGATATGGTTGCGCGCGCCTGCTGCATGCGCTCGTTCACGCGGGTGCGGTCCAGGTTGATGTCGGTGTCATCGGCAAACTGCACATATACCACCGACACCCCGCCACGGGAGACGGAACGCAGGTCGGTCATACCGGGAATGCCGGTCATGCTGGCCTCGACGGGAAAGGTGATGAGCTTTTCCACCTCCTCCGTCGCAAGGCCGGGGGCAACGACCGAAACGAGCACCTGCCGGGGCGAGATATCCGGCACTGCCTCCACCGGCAGGCCCAGCACCGCCATGATGCCAGCCGCCAGCAGCAGGCCAAGCCCGCCCAGCACCAGCATGCGCGCGCGGATCAGCGTGGCAAGGTAGGCGCGCGCCATCAGTCGGCATCCATTCCGGCCAGACCAATGATGGAACGCAGAGCAAAGCTACCATGGCCGACAACTGCCTCCCCCCCCTTCAGACCGGAACGCAGCACCGCCCGCCCCCCTTCATCCAGCGCCACATCAACAACGACGGGCCGATAATCGGTCTGATCCACCCGCATGAACACGACGCTATGCCCGTCAATCTCCTGGATGGCTTCGGACGGTACGACAATGCCCGCCACGCTGCCACGCTGCGCCAGTGTTGCGTCCAGCACCATGCCGGGCACAAACAGGCCCGTCGGGTTGGCAACGCTGCTTGTGACCCGGACCAGCCCGGTCAGGGGGCTGGCCATGCCGTCCACCGTATCAATGCGGGAAATGAACGGGCCATTTGCCGCCTGAGTCACCTGCTGCCCGCCCGGTGCGACCTGCGCCGCCTGATCGGGCGGAATGTCGGAGACGAGCCATACGCTGGACAGGTCGGCCACGGTCGCCACATCCATGGTCGGGTCCATGTCGCCCGCCACCGACGTATTGATCGCCTGCACCATGCCATCGACGGGGGAAATCAGGGTCGAAGTCTCATCTTCCGCACCCTGGCTGTCCTGTTCCGATGATGAATTGAACTCCTCCGCAAAGCGATGGCCCAGCGTGTCCATATCCGCCTGTCGCGCGCGCAGGGTGGCGTCTGCCTGCGCCAGCGCATCCTGCCTGCGGTGCAGTTCGGCCATGGATATGCTTTCGCCCGCCAGGGCCCTTGCCCGCTGCACCGCACCTGCCGCATCGGTCCGGGCTGCAATGGCAGCCGTGAGCGCCGCACGCATCTGGACCGCCTGCAGGCGTGCAACGTGCAGGGAATGATCCTGATAACGCACAAGCGCCTGCCCCCGCCGCACGGACGTGCCCGGCTGGACAAGAACCGCCAGCACCTTGCCGCTACCTGCCGGGTGGATATGAACGACCCGCGTCGTATCAGGCATGACCCGGCTTATGACCGGCAGTACGGGCGTAACCGTGCCGGGCATGGCCGTGGCGACGCTCACGCCTTCATTGGCAACAGCCGCCGCATCCAGCTTCACGACAGGAGGCAGCGTTCCTTCTTCCGCCCGGGCCTGAAGGCAGGCATATCCCAGAAGCAGCAGCGCAAGGGCAATATGCTTCATGGTACGATGCCTGTCGCGATCAGCATGCGGATGCTGGCGACATGCCATTCCACGTCGGCCCGCGCGCTGGCCAACCGGGTGCCCCCTGCCGCCTGCCGGGCGGCAATTACCGTGTCCAGACCAACCTCGCCCACGCGCCATGCATGTTCCTGTGCCGCTGCACGCCGCTCCATGCTGTCGGCGGCGGTACGGGTGGCCTGTCGCACCGTAGTGGCGGCAATCAGGCGTTCCCGCACGCGCATCATTTCCAGATGCACCATGCGCCGGGCCTGTGTTTCCTGGCTGGTGGCCGTGGCCAGCCGGTTGCGCGCTTCGGACATGATGGGGGTATTGCGGACTTCGCTGGGCAGGGGAATACTGAAATTCAGTCCCACGCGGTCATCCCACGGGCTGCCGTACTGCTTTTCATGGATAGCATCCACACCGATTTCCGGGTTGGGCATGAAGGAATGGCGCGCCAGCTTCATGTTGGCCTCGGCGGCTTCAACATTGCGGTGCGCCACCTTGATGCGGGGGTCATTGTCTTCCATGTCACGCGGGCTGACAAAACGCGCCTGTGTCACGTCGCTGCCGCCATAACGGGTCAGGTCGGGCACAACCGGGCGCCCCAGCAGCACTTCCAACGCCGCAGCAGCGTTCTCGGCTTCTTCCTGTGCCAGAGCCAGTTCATTGCGGGCATTTTCCATCGCGGCCTGCGCCAACTGCCCATCTGCCGAGGCCAGTTCGCCGCCATGCACCGCATGCGTGGCGCTGATGGCCATGCGCGCCGCCGCATCGTATGAGGCATGGGCCACGTCCACCCGGGTACGCGCGATCAGGGCCGCAGCAGCGGCATCAAGCACCCGGATGGACAAAGCCATGTGTTCGACATTGAGCTGCTCGTCAATGGACGCGGCTTCCGCGCTTGCTACCTGTTTCGTGGCACTTCCCTGCCCCGGCAGCCACAGCGGCACCGACACCCCGCCCTGATACGTTGTGTAGCCCTCATTACTGCCTATCATATGGTCATCCATGTATTCACCAGACAGGGTCGGGCCACCGGCAAACCATGATCCTGCCGCGCTGACGCGGGCGCGGGCGGAATGATGACCGACCTGCAGTTCAATGCGGACAGGATCAATGGCCCATGCCATTCCGACCGCTTCATGAAAGGATGGGCCGGATTGGGGCACCTGAGCCCGCGCGGACGCTACCCACGCCACGGCGCAGGCCGTGGCTATGAACAGGAGCGGGCGCATGGTGTGGTTCATGCTTCAGGCCATCATGGAATGACGGGACCACCGTGGCTGATCCGTTCGGCCAGATCACTCCACAGCCGCGCCATCATGAGATTGATGTCAGACGTGACCGAAAAGGGGGACTGGGAACGCGCCAGGGGCGAAAGGGACATGCGTTCCCCAATGATAAAATGCCCTTTGAAGAACAGCCTGGCGGAAATCGCCCCCTGCTGCCCCTGCCCAATAGGCCGCGTAACAGAAATACGTAAATGCGGTGAGGGGTCGGCAATCAGACCGAATGCGTGCAGTTCAGCATCATCAGACGGACACGCCACGCCCTGCAGCACCGCATCACGCAGTACGGAATGGGGATAGCCCCCATACATGCCATCCACATGCAGACGGATACCCTGGCGGATCGTCATGCATATGCCCTCTGTTCCAACATCTGCCCAGGCGGTCGATACCATCAGGCAGAAAATACAGGCTGTATACAGACTATCCCGCAATATCCTTTGCATAATAAGCGTCTGTTCTCCGTTATACATAAAATTCCTGCCATCACGATGATGACTTTCTAACGATAACAGAGAAACCTGACGCGAACCTGAACACCCAATCTACGAAAAAGAATTTATATTATGAAAATGATTATCATTTCGATATAGAGACATGCTGAACCAGCAGGTATTTATTAATTAAATTTATTATTACTAAATTTTTATTATGAGAGTGCATGCATTAGCTGCCGAACGGGCAGAAGGCCCATCTGCGGTCTTATTTTTCCAAAAGCATGGCTTATACTCGCGTGAAGAGGTGGTCCCCATTTTTCGGACAGGGCGATAAGCTATCATCTGGCCTGAACGAGGACGGGTTTTATGGGCAAGGTTACGCGGAAACGGTATGCGGCGGAGTTCAAATCACGGGTTGCCCTGGAGGCGATCCGTGGGGAACTGACGCTGGCGGAACTGGCTTCGAAACATGGGGTGCATCAGACGATGATCGCACAGTGGAAACGGCAGGCGATCGAGGGGATGGCGGCGACCTTTTCCGGGAAGACGGTGGCTGAGCCCCCGGTCAGCCCTGCTGATGTGGAGAAACTGCACGCGAAGATAGGCGAGCTTCTCGTGGAACGGGATTTTTTACGCGATGCCTCTGCTCGGTTGGGCGTGATCAGAGGCGGCAGATGATTGA
>NZ_CADP01000076.1 GCF_000285295.1 Komagataeibacter europaeus LMG 18890
AAGCTTGAAGAGCTCCGCCTAACGACCGCAGGCCGGCTCGCAAACTGTATCGCCTTATGCTGCGTGGTGGCCTGGCGTATCTCATGGATAACAATGCTCAGGCGTGAATTACCAGGGACGTCGCCTTCTACCGTTTTTACAGATGTGGAACGCCAAATACTCGAACAGTTCACACCCATACGCAAACTCAGCACTTCACCAGACCTGGATTTTTACATCCGGGCAGTCGCCAGACTGGGTGGTTACCTTGATCGCGCTTCCGATGCTCCGCCCGGAACAACTGTTATCTGGAGAGGAATGTCTCGCCTGGCAGATATCGTTACAGGTGCTCTCTCCTATCAAATTACAGAAGAAAAAATTTATGGGTAACTGCAAGAAGGGACGGATGCCTACGGGCACAGCAACAACGTCACGGTTGGCGGCTATGCCGGGACGCACTGGGGTCATCTGGCCCTGCGCATGGGGGCGACCTATACCTGGGCGATGATGTCCACCAGCCGGAGCGCGTCCTTCCCCGGTTTCTATGAAAAGCTGAACAGCAGCTACAATGGCGGCGTGGCGCAGGGCTTTGGTGACCTGGGGTATCGCTTCGACCTGGGCAAGACCGCGATCGAGCCGTTTGGTAACGTGGCCTACGTCAACATGCATACGGACAGTTTCCGTGAACATGGCGGGGCGGCGGCGCTGAACGGGCGCGCCATCGATACGGGCACGACCTATTCCACCTTTGGCGTGCGCATGTCGTCCGTATTCCATGCGGGCAATGTCCTGCTGGTGCCCGAAGGCAGCCTGGCCTACCGTCATACCTTTGGTGCGACGGTGCCCACCACGCGGGAAGCCTTTGCCGCGGGCGGCAGTTCGTTCGATGTCGCGGGCGTTCCCCTGTCGCGTGACGCCGCCGTGCTGAATGCCGGGCTGCGCGCACACCTGACGGACCGTCTGGAACTGGGCATTTCCTATATCGGCCAGTATGGCAACAGGTCGGTGGATAGTGGCCTGCGCGGCCGTTTCGCCTGGAAGTTCTGACCGGGCGGCGACGTCCCTCTCTTGATCAATCACCATCTGGCCGGGCGCCCTGTTCCGGCCAGATGCCTGTATGGAATGTGGAATGAAGAACTGGAAAATCATGGCAGGCGCGGCAGCCTCCCTTGCCATCCTCGCCGTGGCGGGAACAGAGGTTGCCCAGCATGCCACGGCCTCCACCGCTACAGCCAGGACTGCCCCGGCGGCCACGCCTTCCGCACCGGCACCCGCACCGGCGACGCATCTGCTGCCTGGTGGCGCAACGTCCATCAATGAAACCTATCAGGACTGGCGGGTCATATGCCAGCAGACCGACAAGGCGGCGGGCTGCATCATGGTGCAGCAGATCATGGACAAGAAAACGCACCGGATGGTCATGAACATGGAACTGACCACCGATCCGCAGGGACTGCGCGGTGTTGTCGTGCTTCCGTTCGGGCTGGATCTGGGCAAGGGGGTCACGGTAAAGGCGGATAACGCACCCGTCGGGCAGCCGGTCGGCTTCAGGACATGCCTGCCGTCAGGGTGTATTGCCCCCTTTGCATTCGATGCCTCTGTCCTTGCGCGCCTGCGGACCAGCAAGACCATGCAGGTTGCCGCAGTTTCCACAAGCGGGCAGACCATTGCCTTCCCGGTATCACTGAATGGTTTTTCCAATGCGTTTGACCGGATCAGATCC
This sequence comes from Komagataeibacter europaeus LMG 18890, assembly GCF_000285295.1. Taxonomy (GTDB): domain Bacteria; phylum Pseudomonadota; class Alphaproteobacteria; order Acetobacterales; family Acetobacteraceae; genus Komagataeibacter; species Komagataeibacter europaeus. Next base: position 1,703 of record NZ_CADP01000076.1, read on the forward strand.
ATACGGAAATAGCGCTCCGGTTTTTCCCGAAACTGGTTTGCAGGCCTGCATGATGGCCTGAAATACAGCATTTTATGGATGTTCCGTCTGGAATGCTGTCGTGGTCGTCACGAAGCTGGATGATGATATCAGGACATATGCCGGGCATTGCCTGTTGCCAGTCAGCATGCCGTGGCGGCTGGACAACTGACCCATGATCCATTCGTGCCGAGCGTTGAAACCGGATGATCGCGGGTGCACGCATCGTTGTCGGCTTATCCGGGTTTCTTCCAGGCTTTCACGACACGCCCCAGCAGGGAGGTATTGCGGACTGGTAAGAAGCCCAGTTCTTCTTCCATAGCCAGCAGGTCCAGAAAAACCTGGCTGGCCTGAACAAGGGCCAGGTGGGTTTTGGTCAGGATATGCTCGGCGCCGAAGATGATTTCCATGTCTTCGAACTGTTCGGCAAGGTTGAGCAGGAATTCCAGCGAGCTGGAAAAGGTAATGGCCCGAAGCGTGGAAAAACCTGCGAACACGTCCAGCCAGTTCTGCTGGGCATGCGCGTCCAGTCGGGCCTGAAAGACAGTCAGGGGCGCAGGCTGTCGTGAGGGCAGGTTGGAAAGCAGGTCCGTCATGCGGGGCTCCGGCAGGCATGAAGGGGATGAGACCACCTACGATTGCGCGACTGGGGACCAGCGTGGGATCACGATAGGGAGAAATGTCATTTTTTCGGCGTCAGGGTGTGTCCATTGTCAGACAGTTGCGGACAGACCCCACGAATGCGGAAAGGCCCCTAAGGGGAGTGCGTTCGCGCTGTCGTGGTGGGTGATGGCAGGTCGGCCGAAATGCCGCTTTTGGACAGGGCGATGGTCACGTCTATCGTTTCCTGATTGACCTGCGCGTCAAATTCCCGGTCCACCACCGGGTTCTGCGCTATCGTCATCATGTCGCCAAAACGCAGGTGCGCCCAGTCGATGCGGTCATGGGCCTGACGGGTCACGTCAAAGTTCACCATGGGGTGCCGTGTTCCGTTCAGGTCTGTGTAGGACCATGCGAAATGGCAGCGTGCGGGCGCGCCGCGCTGGGTAAACAGGGTATGGACGAAGCCGGGCGTCACATCCATCTGCAATGTGTTCATGAGATAACGCGGCGCCTGCTTCTGCAATGCGGGCGTTACCTGCGTATTGAACAGCCCGGCCTGAATCATTTCGGGCATGTGGGCCATGAACGTGGACTGGTTTATGGTCATTTCGACCACGCATGGCGCGGTCTGCGCAAAGCGGGTTTCAATACCCCATGCGTGTGCGGTCGTCTCCGTTCCCATGATGGGCGCGGGATAGGTGGCTGATGCGGCATGTGCCGCACCCATGCCACCCATAAGGGTCAGGGCCAGGACGGCACCATGCAGGGTCCACCGTGGCGGGACAGGACATTCGGAATGGGTCGGACGTGTCAGGCTAGGCAAGGGTCGGCACCGGTCTGTGTAAGGTCTTGGTGAATTGTCACGACGGCAGGAAACAGCTTTTGTCCCCCTGCTGTCACGGGGGGTATGGGCATGTCAGCCCTGCCCAGTATGGGCGACCCTCCACATCGTGGGCAAGTCCTGCCCTATGCCACGCAAGGGGCGGGTAATGGACTGGCATGTCAGTATATTGCATTTCATGGCAATAATTATTACGGACCATTCATGTTCTGCATGTATTGTTTTGTTATCTGTCTGTCCATATTGCCGCCAGTCATGGAAATGCCACAATAATCGTCTTTTTCATGCCCCGCGGTCCCGCTGCCACGCTCTGGCGGGGGCATGTCACATATCGCAGGCCATGGCTGGCAACTAATTGTGGCCACTGGTTTTTTTCAGGGTATGCGATGATGAAACTCCTTCTGCCCTGTCGCGTTTGCGGCGGGTAATGGAAATCAGAAGAATGTTGCCGGTGGCAGCCTGTCGATATGGCCTGCCCATGGGGTGGCCGTGCAGGCTGGCGCAACCGGCAGTTCGGGTCAGGGAACCATGTTTGAGTCAAAGATCATAGAAGTGGATGGCGTATTCGTGGGGGCGGCCATCATTACGGGCATTGCGTCCTCGCTGCGTTTTTACGCAACCCATGACAGCGTGCGCAGCCTGCACAACGCCATCCTGCCCGATCTGGTGGCGCTGAAGCAGCGGGTGACGGCGACATTCCGCCATATGGGGCACAAGGCCGTCACCTTCCGCGAGGTCTAGCCACCAAACGTGCGACGCCCCGGCGGGAACCTGTGTCCCGCCGGGGCGTCGGTGCTGTAAAAGACTGCCCCCTTTTTGCAAAAAGGGGGCACCCAAAAAAACCTTTATTGTTTTCAAACAGCCTGCCACGTCGCCGGATATATCAGCGGCTGGTACGGCGTCCAAGCTGGCTGACATCACGCACGGCGCCGCGCGCGGCGCTGGTGGTCAGTGCGCCGTAAGCCTGAAGGGCGACGGAGACTTCGCGCTGCCGGTCCGGCTGCCATGCACGGTCGCCACGTTCTTCCATTTCATCGCGGCGGGCGGCCAGTTCCGCATCGGTGACAGTGGTGCGCAGCACGCGGTTGGGAATGTCGATCTCGATCGTATCGCCTTCATGCAGGAGGCCGATGATGCCGCCTTCCGCCGCCTCGGGCGAGATATGGCCGATCGACAGCCCCGAACTGCCGCCAGAGAAGCGGCCATCAGTGATCAGGGCGCATTTCTCGGCCAGTCCCTTGGATTTCAGGTAGCTGGTCGGATACAGCATTTCCTGCATGCCCGGCCCGCCCTTCGGCCCTTCGTAGCGGATCACCACCACATCGCCCGGCACGATCTTGTTGCCAAGGATGGCGGACACGGCCGCGTCCTGGCTTTCAAAAATGCGGGCCGGACCGATAAAGGTCAGCAGGTTGTCGGCAACGCCGGCGGTTTTGACGATGGCGCCATCTTCCGCAAGGTTGCCGAACAGCACCGCAAGGCCGCCGTCCTGGCTGTAGGCATGTTCCGCATCACGGATCGCGCCATTGGCCCGGTCGGTATCCAGCGCCTTGTACCGGCTGGCCTGCGAGAAGGCTTCCGTGGTGCGCACGCCGCCGGGGGCTGCGCGGAAGAAGGTGCGCGCGGCCTCATCCACCGTATCGGCGCTGACATCCCACTGCGCCAGGGCTGCCGCCACGCTGGGGGCATGCACGTTGGGGGCGTCCATGTGCAGCAGGCCCATGCGGGCCAGTTCACCCATGATGGCGGGAATGCCACCGGCGCGGTGCACGTCCTCCATGTGGATATCCATGCGTGATGGCGAGACCTTGCACAGGTTCGGCACCTTGTGGGACAGGCGGTCGATGTCGGACATGGTGAAATGCACCTTGCCCTCATGCGCTGCCGCCAGCAGGTGCAGTACGGTATTGGTTGACCCGCCCATGGCGATATCGACCGACATGGCGTTTTCAAATGCGGCCTTGGTGGCGATGCCGCGCGGCAGGACGGTTGCGTCGTCGTTTTCGTACCAGCGGCGGGCGAGGGCGACGATCTCACGGCCCGCGCGCATGAACAGGTCGCGGCGGTCGGCATGGGTTGCGACAAGGCTGCCATTGCCCGGCAGGGCAAGGCCCAGCGCCTCGGTCAGGCAGTTCATGGAATTGGCGGTGAACATGCCCGAGCACGACCCGCAGGTGGGGCAGGCGGAGCGTTCGATCGTGGTCGACTGTTCATCCGTCACATCCGGACTGGCGGCCGCCACCATCGACGTGATGAGGTCAACCTGCTGTTCGGTGCCGTTATTGATGATCTTGCCCGCTTCCATCGGCCCGCCGGAGACGAAGATGGTCGGAATGTTCAGCCGCATCGCCGCCATCAGCATGCCCGGCGTGATCTTGTCGCAGTTGCTGATGCACACCAGCGCGTCGGCGCAGTGGGCGTTGACCATGTATTCCACCGCATCCGCGATCAGTTCGCGCGACGGCAGGCTGTACAGCATGCCGCCATGGCCCATGGCGATGCCGTCATCCACGGCGATGGTGTTGAACTCACGCCCGACGCCACCGGCTTCGGCCACCGCACCGGCCACAAGCTGGCCCAGGTCCTTGAGGTGGACATGCCCGGGCACGAACTGCGTGAACGAATTCGCAATGGCGATGATCGGCTTGCCGAAGTCACCGTCCTTCATGCCGGTTGCACGCCACAGGCTGCGCGCACCGGCCATGTTGCGGCCATGGGTCGTAGTGCGGGAACGATAGGCGGGCATGACGGTGACCTCTCGCGACAAAGGGGTTAGACAGGGGAACGATATTGCCTGACCGCATACAGGACGCGCGGCCTGCGCGCCAGTCCAAACCTGCCGTTAACCGTGGGGGTGGATACTGGCGGGGGCGGCAACTCCACCTGCGGCCATCCGTTCATCTGATACCTTACCCGTCATTGCACAAGGAGCGCACGCGGCATGCCAGAACCGGACCGTCAGGATGGATCACCCAGCACACGGCGGCGTGGCGTGCTGGCGCAGATACGGTTTCCGGTGCTGGGGGTTCTGGCGGTTGCCATGCTGGCGCTGGTCATCTTCTGGTCATGGGACTGGTTCATCCCGCTGGTGGAACGCCGGGCGGAGGCCGCGCTGGGCCGCAGGGTCACGATCGCGCACCTGCACGTGCATCTGGGCCGTGTGATCCGCGTGACCGCCGATGACGTGCATATTGACGAACCCGACGGGTTTGCCGCCCTGCCGCCATTCGCCACGGCGGACCACCTGATGGTGGGGATCAATCTGTGGCACCTGCTGGGGGGCGGGATCGACCTGCCGGTGATCGCGCTGGATCGGCCGGTCGTGGAACTGGATGAAAAGCGTGACGGCAGCGCCAATTACCATTTTCCCGGCGGCAGTGATGGCGGATCCACCGCCATGCCGCAGATCGGGGAACTGAACATTGCCGACGGGCAACTGCATTTCGTGCATGCGGGTCTGCGCAGCGACATGCGCGCGCAGGTGCATACCACACCGGCAAAAGGAGATACGCAGCCCCGCATCGTGGCGGAAGTGCGCGGCACCTATACCGGGCAGGCCATTACGGGACATTTTTCCGGCGGGGCGCTGGTGTCACTGGCGGACAGGACGAAACCCTATCCCATCGATGTCGATGTGCATCACGGCCCCACGCGCCTGACGCTGGCGGGATCGGTGGATGACCCGCTGTCGTTCCGTGGCGCGCGCCTGAAGCTGACGCTGGCGGGGCCGGACATGTCGCTGCTGTATCCGCTGACGGGCGTGGTGATCCCGCAGACGCCCACCTATCACGTGGCGGGCAGCCTGGACTACCATGACCAGCGCGTGCGCTTTCATGACTTCGAGGGCGTGGTCGGGTCCAGCGACCTTGGCGGTACGCTGAGTGTCGATCCCCATCAGGTGGTGACGTTCGTGGATGCCGAACTGCATTCGCGCCATGTGGACCTTGCCGATCTTGGCGGTTTCTTCGGGGCGACACCGGGGGATCATCCCTCCACCACGCAGCAGGCGGCGGAACAGAAGGCGCATGAGGCCAGTGGCGCCGTGCTGCCCACCACGCCCATCAACCTGCCCAGGCTGAAGGCCACCAATGTCCATCTGGCCTATCACGGGGACCATATCGAAAACCGGCATGTGCCGCTGGATAACATCGATGCGCTGGTGGATATCCGGGACGGGACGATCGATGTCCATCACCTGAGCTTTGGCGTGGGCAAGGGCACACTGGCCAGCAGTGGCACCTTCGTGCCGCAGGGCAATGGCGTTGATGCCCGCATCCGGGTCGACATGGAACAGATCGACCTGTCCCGTCTCATGCAGGCACTGGGCAATTATCAGGGGCAGGGGACGATTGGCGGCCATATCATGGTGCATGGTCATGGGCAGTCGCTGGCGCAGATCGTGGGCGATGGCAATGGTGGCGTGACCATGGCGCTGGATGAAGGCGGGGATATTTCCGCCATCCTGCCCGACCTGCTGGGGCTGGAACTGGGCAAGGCGCTGCTGTCCGCCCTTGGCCTGCCGGCCAAGACCGACCTGAAATGCCTGATCGCGGACATGCCGCTGCGCGACGGGGTGTTCCATACCAAGACCATGCTGCTGGAAACGGGCGATACCTCCACGGTGGGCAAGGGGGACATCAACTTCAGTGACAACACCATCAAATACGCCCTGCTGACCCGTTCGCGCCATTTCGCCATCGCATCCTTCCCCGGCCCGCTGCACATTACCGGGCCGCTGAAACATCCCAGCATCATGCCGGGGGCGGAGGTGATCGGCCGGGCCGTGGCGTCGGTGCTGACGGGTTTTGTCTTTTCCCCCGTGGGCCTGCTACCCACGATCGAGACAGGCGTGGGCAAGCAGTCGTCATGTGCCGAGGCGATCAGGGAAGTGAATGAAAATCCCGCCGCCGGGATCGCCCCCCATGCCTCGCGTCCCGTCCGGCATGCCGCGCGGGCGCGCAAGGCCGCCGCGGCACAGCAGGCAACCGGCACGGTTTCCGGTAACCTGAGCCGTGAGGAACGCGAACATATCCGCGCCGTATGGGCCCGGCGGATGGCCGCGCATTAAAGGGGGAATCCCTGCTTGACCATGCGGGGCATTTCGGCAAAAAGGGGAACAGAAGCAGTGAAGAGTCCGATCATGGGCATGCTTCATTGTCATGCCGGGTTAGCACAGTGGTAGTGCAGCGGTTTTGTAAACCGAAGGCCGGGGGTTCAAATCCCTCACCCGGCACCATCTTTCCCCAGAATACAGCGATCCACGCAATGCGCCTGTGGTGTGTAGGACCCTGCATTTATGAAAAAGATAAAAGTTTTCGAGTGCCGCCTTTTTTCAAAAAGGCGGCGTTCTTCTGTAGCTTTTTAAAAAAAGCTACAGAAGAAATATCCTTCAGGCAAAAATACGTTCCATCCATGCTTCGACCGTATCGCCACTGCTGATGGCAGGATCGATCAGGCCATCCACCATGAACGTGGGGGAGACGTGGATACCGTTCTGACGGCTGTATCTGCACTGCCACTTGATGGCTTTCTGCAATTCTGGCATGGCAAAGGCCGCCGCCAGCTTCACGCCGCTATACCGTTCGATCCGTCTGATAATGTCATTCGGCGTCGCATCCATGTTGGGACCGGCGCAGTGATCGGTAAATTCGAATTCCTCTCGGTGCGCCGCCACGGCGGCCATGACGGTGCGGGCTGTCTCCTTGCCCCCGTCCAGTGTGGCGGCCGCAAGGATGCACCGTATGATGACACCGGAAAACATGTGCCATGGCTGGGACTGCAGGCGGATCCTGATGGTGATCCGGTCCGCGCCGGCCTTTTCCAGCAGTTCAGGCAGTTTGTTGAAGGCGCGGCACGAAAACGGGCAGGTCGGTTCAAGGAAGACATCGAAAACACGCGGGCCATGGCCCCATGCAAGCGGATCGACATGCAGGGGAGACGGGGTTGCTGGCATTGCCTGGGTTCCTTCATGCTGGCGTGGCGAGGGGACAGTTTCCCTCCATGGAACATGGGCGGGGCCTGCCGGTTCATCCAATGTCTTTTTTACCCCACGGATGGGGCATATGCCTAATGGACCATGGTGTGCCGGTCGTGGTCTTTCATATAGGCAATTCGCTGGAAAGCCTGCATAAACGCAACATTCCCCTTTTCCAGAAATCTGCCGATGAGATATCCCGCAAAACAGGAAGAAGTTTTTGGTGAAGCTTTTTTCAAAAAGCTTCAGGGAACGTCGCCTTTTTGAAAAAAGGCGATACCCAGAAACTTTTATTATTTTCTATCAACTGGTTGTCTTGAACTCATTTCCAAGGTGGTAATGCATGGTCCGTACCCTTTTGCTCAGGAATGCGCTGCGTCTGGTTACGATGGATGAACAGAGGCGCGAAATCGAAGGGGGATGGGTACTGGTGCGTGACCGGCAGGTCGCGGCCATCGGCACGCCTGCAGACCCGTTGCCTGCCGCTGATGATGTCATTGACATGACGGGGCATGTGGTGATGCCGGGCATGGTCAATACCCACCACCATATGTACCAGACCCTGACGCGGGTCATTCCCGCGGCACAGGATGCCACCCTGTTCGGGTGGCTGCAGGCGCTTTATCCCATATGGTCAGGCCTGACGCCGGACATGATCCGCGTTTCCGCCTGCACGGCCATGACGGAACTGCTGTGGTCGGGATGCACTACCACCAGTGACCACCTGTACCTGTTTCCCAATGGTGCGCGCCTTGATGATGAAATCGAGGCAGCGGGACAGATGGGCATACGCTTCCATGCCGCCCGTGGCGCGATGAGTGTTGGGGAAAGCAGCGGCGGCCTGCCCCCGGATTGCGTGGTGGAGGACGAGGACGCCATCCTGTCGGATACGCAGCGCGTGATCGAAACCTATCACGACCCCGCACCACTGGCGATGCTGCGGGTGGCCGTGGCCCCGTGTTCGCCGTTTTCCGTCAGTCGTGACCTTATGCGCAATGCCGCCGCCCTTGCCCGCGCGACGGGGACGATGCTGCATACCCATCTGGCGGAAAACGCCAGCGACATTGCCTACAGCCGCGAGAAATTCAACATGACCCCCGCCGAATATGCCGAGGACACCGGCTGGATCGGCCGGGACGTCTGGCATGCCCATTGCGTGCAACTGGATGATGCGGGCATTCACCGTTTTGGCGCGACCCATACCGGCATGGCGCATTGCCCGTGTTCCAACATGCGGCTGGGGTCGGGTATTGCCCCCGTGCGCCGGATGGTGGCAGCGGGCATGCGCGTCGGGCTGGGGGTGGATGGCTCGGCCTCCAACGATGGCAGCCATATGCTGGGGGAAGCCCGTCAGGCCATGCTGCTGGGTCGTCTGCTGCCCACGGCTGACAACCAGCCCATGATGCAGGCGCGTGAAGTGCTGGAACTGGCCACACGTGGTGGCGCCAGCGTGCTGGGACGTGATGATGTCGGCTATATGGCCCCCGGCATGGCCGCCGATATCGTGGCGTTTGACATGCGCGGGATCGACCATGCGGGCGCACAGTCCGATCCGGTGGCGGCGCTGGTATTCTGTACGCCGGGGCGGGTGGCATGCAGCATCGTCAATGGGCGGGTGCTGATCCGTGACGGACAGTTTACGGCGCATGATCCGGTTGCACTGGCCCGGCAGCATAATGCGCTGGCCCGCGATCTTCTGGAAAAATCATGATAAAGCATTGATAAAAATCAATAAAACTTTTTTGGGTGCCACCTTTTTCAAAAAGGCGGCATTCCTTGAAGCCTTTCGGAAAAAAGCTTCACCAAAACATCTCTATGATTCCAAGGACATTCAGGGCGGTTACTCTGTCCTGTCGATCAGTTGCGTGAAGAGCGCCGTTTATAGGTGCGATAGCCCAGCCGCCCCAGAATTTTCATGACCGGCAGGCTGAGGTTGAGCAGTCCCTGCGATGCAAGGCAGGCATGGGTGAACAGTTTGTCAAAGACGGAACTGAAGATTTCCCGGCTGCTGCGTTCGCAGCATTCCATGATCCGTTGCGCCGTGACATCCGGTTCCTGCGGCTGGTCGATGAAATTGTATATCGACCCGCCTGCGTCCATTTCATGACGCAGCATCGGCGTGTTGACGCTGGCGGGGTAGATGGACGACACCTGTATGCGCCGGGGACGCAGTTCCTGTTCCAGTGCGCGGGCAAAACCGCGCAGGCCGAATTTGGCCGCCGTATAGACACTGCTGCCCGCCAGCGGAAAAACCGCGGCCATGGAATTGACGAACACGATATGTCCCCCGCGCCGCATCGCGGGCAGCAGGGCATTGGTCAGTTCAATGGGTGCGGTCAGGTCGACTGCAATCTGGTCGGCGATTTCCTGCGTGCCCATCTGGCCAACCGGCCGGGGTGTGATGATACCCGCGCAATGCACGATAACGTCGAGTTGCGGCGCATGCCGGGTAATCGTTCCGGCAGCCTGGCATATGCTGTCCATATTGGTCAGGTCGCATACGACCGGCGTGACACCGGGCATGTCCACCTGCGCCTGTCGGGATAATATGATCACCTGATAGCCACACCCGATCATGCGGCGTACCAGTGCCTGCCCAATGCCACCGGTTGCCCCGGTCACGACGGCGACCCGTCCTGTCGCGGGCTTGCCGATTCTGTCGTTTAAATAACTCTTTTCCAATGAACTACATACTTCCCTGACCGCAATGTCCTGTCGTAGCGCCTGATACGCGCCAGACCCGACATTCCGCAAGGGATTTTCCCTGCGGTGCAAGGGAATGCCAACCCCTGTCTGATCGTATCCATGATATCTGTCATAAAATGATACGTCGATAACCCTTCATTTCCCCACATCAATATACCGGCATACGCTGAAAGGGGCATGGATGGCATTATACTGTATTAGTGTTATGCCTGACATGTACAGCACCAGTCTGGCATGAACTTCGTGATGAAGTCGTCTAACGGGTGCAATCAGTGACTGGCGATCTGATCTGGAAGCATAGCGCGCGCCGTTTCAGGCCACACCATGAACGACCCATGTTGCAGGTCTGGCCGGGTCCGGCGCACGCAGCGACGTGTATCCGTGGCCGCATGCCGCCGCGATATCCCGATCCCATTTCATCCATACCGCCTGGAACGGCGCCATGCGGATCATCTGCCAGGTAGCAGGGCAAGGCTGCAACCACGATCGGAATGGCTATCTTTGCAACTGATGAGGCGATATATCGCCCGGATTTCTGGCTGCTGCGGTCATGGCCCGATGGGTCTGCAGACAGGCGTATCCACACCCCATGCAGGCATCGGATGAAGCCAGCTGCTACTGCGTCGCTGATGACGGCGCTGGCGCGGAGGGTGCCGCCGGTTTCGACTTCTGCGCTGCATCAGGCTGGTAACAGGCAATCAGCGGTTCCAGTATCTTGGCTGCTTTCTGATAACCGCTTGGGGTCAGATGCACGCCGTCATCTGCACGCAGGCGCACTTTTGATCCATCGACCCCTTCGCCATACGCGGAAAAATGTCCGTTGTCGGAAAAAGCTGTCCATAGCGGCACGAACTGGGCACCGTTCCTGGCTGCCTGATCCTGAAAAATAGTATTCAGGATGGCCATGTCAGCCGAGAATTCTTCATCACGCACCATGGGGTGCCCAACCCAGATCACCGGGATATGTGCGTTTTTCAGCGTTGTCATGATATCATGCACGCGCGCTGAATAAATTTTGGTAAAATTCGCCAGCTGAGCCGGATCAACCGCGCCATGCACCCTGACCGGGGGCCTGTCATTGGCGCCAAACATGACAACAGCAACATCGGCATGTTCGGTCGCCGCCAGTTTATGCACCTCATCCGGCCAGTTATAGAATGATACGGACACCAGGCCGGTGGAAATTTTACTGTGGTCCAGGACACGCATGTTCCTGTTGGTGCGATAAAGCCATCGCAGCCCGCCTGCCAGGCCCTGGGCCTGTGAATCACCAATCACCAGTATGCGCCCGGTTTCACCAGGCGATGAATGACAGACTGGTGCGGGGGGAGGGGAGGTCGCATCGGGGGATGCGGCAGGCGCCGCCTGCGCAGTCGCAGCAGGCGCTGCCGCAGGGGCAGGCGAACCGGATTGGGAAGTCCCGGTTGCGGCAGCCGGAGCGGGGGTTTGTGCATTGGCGCCAGTGCACAACGCGGAAAACAGCACAGTTGCGCACATCAAATGATGAAGCCGACCCTGAAAATTCTTTTTTAGCCAGCCGGAAGAAAAAATCATAAACGCCTCAAACGTATTCGTAACAGATTGGTGCATGACAACCGGGATTTAGCCAGGAAATCCTGATATCGATGATTTGTAATTATAATGCGGTTTCCAGGGAGGTGGAGCGGATTGATGAATCTTTATTGCACAACTCAACTACAGTAGTAAACAATATTTAATATTTTCCAAATATTGATACGAAAATACCAGAAATGGAAATACATGCATTTATAGACTTTCCTTTACTATGATCCTGTAAAGGCGTCAATCTTTCCCGAAACAACTCGCGACATTATCACTGCGAATGTGACTTTTTCTTAAGTAGAGTCCGGTCGGAAAGGATACGGACAAATGAAACATGGTCGATTTACGGAAGAACAGGATATCGGCATGCTACATTCCGCATAATGCACGCGGGTGATTACCTGCGGCCGCATGCCCGGGACGGGGCATGTCAAATACGTTTTCTGGAAACGGAGCGATAACCTTTTGTAGGGCTGTGTGAAAAGCCAGCCTCTGCGCCATCGTGTAAATCATGAAGAAGTTTCTGGTGAGGCTTTTTTCAAAAAAGGCGGTATTTAAAGGCTTCTAATTTTTATTTATCAGGGTCTGTTGGGAATTGTGCTTTTTCAAAGTCACCAAATGTGATTCAAAATCCGTATGGATCGCTTCGTACTGACAGACGCCCAATGGGCGAAAATGGAACCGCTGTGCCTTGGCAAGAAAACGGATCGGGGGCGCAGCGGGCAGGACAACCGTCTTTTTATCGAGGCGGTCTTATGGATTGCCCGGACCGGCAGCCCATGGCGGGACCTTCCGACGTATTTCGGGCATTGGAACTCGGTCTATTCCCGTTACAGCGACTGGATGAAAGCCGGTGTTTTCAAACGGCTTTTTGAAGCGGTCTCTGACGAGGCCGACATGGAATATGCGATGATCGACGGCACGGTGGTCCGGGTTCACCG
>NZ_CADP01000075.1 GCF_000285295.1 Komagataeibacter europaeus LMG 18890
GTCAGGATCGAACTGGACGCGGCACTGCCCATTTTTGCTGCGACTGCCGCGCGCCATTGGCCGACCGTGGTGGTTGAACTGATATTGTTCCCCGACATTGCCGTGCCCGATATGTAGGACGACATGAGACTGCTGTCGTCGGCCGTCGCGATTTCAGCACCCGCGCTCGGGCCAAAGTTATAATAGGCCCGGGCATCAAGGGCCGTCGGGTTACTGATGCCGCTGTGCTGCAGACTGGTCGCGGCATCCTTGAGATACTGCGCCGCAGCCACCGCCTGCGTCGCCGGGTCCTGCTGGCCTGCCGTGCCGCTGGTGATGGATGAGGCCAGCGAGGGGTCTGCGGCCAGTGCCTCTCCAAGGGTCTGGCTGTAGGTCCCGTTGCTCATCTGGAACGCGCCGGTGATCGTACTGCCGTTTCCGGCCGTGTAGAGGTTCTGGCAGCCGGATTCCACCACGCAGGTCGCGGCAAGCGCTGATGGATTGACGCCCAGCGCCTCGGCGTTCTGGGCTGCCGCATAGCCCCATGACTGCTGGTATAGGGTCTCGAGCGCATCGCTGTCGGACGTGCCTGCTGTCGTTGTCTCGGTGACGGCGCCGCTTCCGCTGGTGGCCTGGGCTGTCCCCGTCGTGTCCGGGGTCCAGCCACCGAGCCCCGGTTCCTGATAGGTTGCGTTGACATGTGTCGGGAGGCCGCCGGGCACGTTTACTGTCTGTGCGTGCCCGATGGGGGGCATGACGAAGCCGCACGTCACAAGGACCACGGTCGCTTGCGCCGTGCGGCGGCATGGAAAGGGGAGCCGGATCACCTTGGCCTCCTGTTGCGAGGCGGACAGGATCGGCCAGCATCATGCGACCTGTGTCAGTACTTCGTACGGCGTTTCGGTTCCGGCCGTGAGCGTGCCCGTTGTGGACACGCTCACGGCATCCGTCCGAGCGCAAATCCCGCTATCAGGACGATGGAGCTGTAGCCCAGGATGCGAAAGGCCGTCTCTAGGTTGTACCGTCTGGTCATGGCCGTGGCCTGGCTCTCGATGGCGCCCCTTAATCCTTTCGTCATATCCGCCGTGATCGTGAGGAGTTTCTTCTCGACCAGTTTTTCGTTGATGGTGCGCAGCGTGTGCACGGCTTCAATCCCGTCGCGCAACTGCTCGCGGATGACCACGGTATCGTCGGCGAGTGCCCTGCGCTGCTGCTCTGCGATCAGCCTGGCTTCCGTGACGGAACGGATCGACGCGCGTCGTGCCTCTATGGCCAGCATGCCAATCTGGTCCAGCGTGACAATCAGCGCGGAGATCACTTCCGCTTCGGGTGCGATCGGGCGGGAAATCCACTGATTGGCAACCCGCCGCAGGTTATCGACGTGCTCGGCAAACGCACGATCCGCGTCTTCGATTTCGTTCGGCGCTGTCATCACACACCAACCCCCATAACTTCTGGCAGGCCTGCGGGCATCCACGGCAGATAATCGGGGCCAAGTGCTGCAAGAAACTTCGGCACGTCGCGCCTCAGCCACCGGCTGACGCGACACCGGTCGAAAAACGAACTTGTCGGAAAGCCGTGGACCGGCCTGTTCGCCGCAAAGTCCATGAAAGACTGCCCTCGGTCCGAGACACGCTTTATCCCGTCAAGCGCAGGAAACACCCCGTAGACAGCCCCGCGGCCAAGTGCGCCCTCGATTGCGGGATATTGGAGGATATGCCGGATTTCCTCTGAAGCATCGACGCGCCCGCTAAGCAGGGCCTCGTTAATGACAATGACGGTGTTCTTGGGAATAAAGCCCCGGTTTGCCTGCAGGTCTTCAAGATAGTCGATATCGGCATGTTCCGAGCCGATCATGAAAACCGTGACAAGATTGATCCCGAGTTCCTCAAGCTGTGCAACGAGCGGGGAGGCCTTTACCAGTTCATGAACCGCCGTCCAGCCGCCACCGATGTCAAGAATCGCGTCGTTCTGGGTTTCCACCAGCTGCTCGATCCTCTGTTCCAGCCAGGCCGCCTGTCCCTTGGCCGTTATGGTCGCAGGTTCCAGGACGTAATCACCCAGAGAGGCGATAGTATTGGACTTGTTGAGTGAATCCGTATTCCAGATTTCCGGGTGGCCTCCCTGCTGCTGGGTCAGTTCCGTGAGGACCTTGAGGAATGTCGTTTTTCCAACCCTCTGGCGTCCGATTGCCATCATGAGGGTCGGTTGCGCCTTTACGGTCTCTTTCGCTGCGGTCTTCGGTTCGCGTGCCGTCATGTTTCATTCCTGATGAAAGCCGGGTTCCTGCAACCGTCGCCGGTTTTCCAGATCCCGAATGATCTCTTCGGCCCGTGCGCGACCCCGGCGACGGATTTCTTCCTCGTCCAGGTCTGCTACTGACGCCTCGGGAATGGTCGTTGGTAATGATGCGACCTGGGATGGCTTTTTTTGGAGGGAAGCAATTTCTGCCGGCACGGCTGCTTCGGCAAGAGATAGGCTTCCGTGTTTCCCGTCAATGATATCGGGTTTCCAGTCTTTAGACTGTCGACTGGGCAGGAGCTGCTTCTGGTTTTTTCGGACGATATCGTGGGATCGCCCGGCATGGGCACGCCGGACTCGAGCCCATGTCTTGGCGGCCGTCTTGCGGGTGATTTCCTTGTTCTCGACCGTTCCGGTTATCCCATCCTCGTGTGCGATCTCGATGAAGATATCCCAAGCGCGGATTGTCTGACGCGCTTCCGAGATGTCCTCGAAATTCTCCATCATCCAGCGGTAAAGTGGCGAGACTTTCTGTCCTTGCCGACCACGAATTTTTTCTCCGGCCACGCGTCGGATGAAACGGTTTCCGCCTGTCTGTGAGTCCATTTCCGTCACGTCGTTTCTCCTGCAGGCCGTGTCAGTGGCTGTACCGGTGTGAGGTAATCGCTGCGTGGACGTCGGGTGGCGCATTTTTGGTCCCGGTACGAACCCTTTATGAACCCCCACTGGACCCATTTCAACGACGTCTTGGCACCTGCCCGGGGTGGGACCGGTACCACCTTTGGAACCGGGTCGGACCCGGCCTGATAGAGGCTCTTCATACACCATTGCACCGTTGGTGCGGGACGTTCCGTAGCGACGATCTGAGGCCGAAAAAAAGATATAAAGTAATCTTTGCGCCCTTGGGGTGAGTATAGCGATCTGATAGAATAAACCGCTTTGTGGAAAGGGAGAGGTGTTCATGCGTCCGTCTGAAGCCGTTGCCCTGCATCGTCACTCCATCATTGGACTGGCCCGGCAATGGAAACTCGATAATCCCCGGGTCTTTGGCTCCGTTGTGCATGGCCTGGATCGGGATGGAAGTGATCTGGACCTGCTGGTTGATGCACCCGAGGGAATCACCCTTTTTGACCTGGGCGGACTGCAAAGCGATCTCGATCGTGTTGTCATGATGACTCTCCAGGGATGTTTCTTGTTGAAGCGTGGGACAGGCTGACAAGCCAGATACGTTGCGTTCCGACCTGCGCGAGGCGTCCCTTCAACTGGCCGCGCCGCAGCCAACCATAAACGGTCTGCCTATGTACGCCGAGACGTTCACAGAGCTCCTGCAGTGTCACCTCGTCGTCGTTGAGGCGCGGAATATGTCCGGACCAGACAGGGCGCTTCTTTCCGAGCCCTTTCCTCACCAGGAGCTTTTGAACGATCAAGGCATCGAACGCCTGTTTTTTCGGCGGCAGCCAGCCTTTTGCATTCAGGTCGTCTGCGATGCTCCGGGCCGTGGCGCCCTGGTTTCGCAATTCGGCGATACGGGCAAGGATTTCGTCGAAATGTTCAAGTTGTTCGAAACGTCTGACAGGACGGATGATCGGATGTGTGGTGACGACTTTGCCAGCCCAATGACACGTGACTTCAGCCCGCTCCGTCTCCCCGAATACGCGAACAATGACGCGATCGAGCATCATGCGCGCGATCGTCTGCCGGTCCTGCGGTGTGGTGGTTGACGCCGCCCACAAGGACGGAACGTTGTTCGCCAAGGCCCGGACCGCGTCCTTTTCCTGATCCGTCAGTCGTTCGGATTGTTGCGCCGAGGCGCGTCGATGATCGTCGGCCAGGCTCTGCGCGGTGACCATTGCTGTCTCCCAGTCCCGCTCCAGGGTGCGAGCGACAAGGCGGTTGGCGGGATCGACAGCTTCATAACGTCGGCGCGCGAGCGTTGCCTCATACTCCGCCCGCTCCAGTTTCTGCTTCCACCCCTCATGAAACTGTCGCCGCTCAAGTTCGATATCCTCCGCGACCTGGAGACTGACTTCGAGCGCCGATGGGGACAGGGCTGTGAGCAGTGCCGTGCTCACACAGATATCAACAGGGCGCGCGCTGATCGACTGGCAACGGGCACCCCCGTATGTGATCGCTTCGACACTGCAGACATAGCGCGCCTCGCGGCCATCATCGTTGTAGGTGGTGAACATTCTGCGTCCGCAGATGCCGCAGGAGACGAGGCCGCCAACGAGTGCCGCGCCCCCACGCGGAACACCCGAATGTCTCGTACGATTGACCGCCATCTGCTCCTGGTTCCGCTCGAAGGTTTGCCAATCAATATAGGAGGGGAAAGCATTGTGCCGCAGCACCGTCCAGTTCTGCGGCTCTCGAATGAAACGGCGGCCGCTGTGAGGCTTTCCGGGCAATCGGAGGCGTCCATCATGGTGACGCCGGCCATAAACATACGCACCCGCATAACCTGGATGACGGAGCATGTCGCTGAGTGTCGCGCGATTGGGTCTGTGCCAACAGACATCGCCTTTCTCCGGACCGCTGCGTATGCGATCGGGGAGAGGAATGTCATGATCAACGAGATACCGCAAAACGCCGCTGACGGAGCGGCGTCGCTCGAAAAGATCGAAAACCATGCGTATGACCCGTTGCACGCTCTCGTCCGGGTCGATTGCGACGTCCCCCGATGGTTTCAGCACATAGCCGCGCGGCAGGCCCAAAACGAGTTCGCCGCGGCGCGCCTTGGCTGTGCGTCCTTCATGCATACGGCCTTTGAGAATATGAAGTTCGGCCTCACTCATCGTGCCTTTGAGGCCGAGCAGCAGACGATCATTGTAGGTGCTGGGATCATAGATGCCGTCCGCATCGCCGATCAATGTATCGAACAGCGCACACATTTCCAGGAGTTGATGCCAATCCCTGCACGAGCGGGCCAGCCGGGAAACCTCGATCCCGATCACCATACCCACATGACCCAGACCGACTTCGGCGACCAGACGCTGGAAACCGGGACGATCGATTGCCGACGACCCGGAACGGCCCAAATCATCATCGATAACAGTCACCTGGTCGCGGCTCCAGCCCAGATGGCACGCACGATCGGCCAGGGCGTATTGAAGGCGCGTCGATTCACGGTTGTGTTCGACCTGGCGTATGGTCGACTGCCGGATATAGACGATCGCCTGACGATGACAGTGGCGCGCGCGGATCTTTTCCGGGAGCGTGATGCCGATCGTGTGCGGTGCCGCTTTCATGATTGCCCTCCCGATCCGCTGCGAGGCGGCGTTGAATCAGGCCGCTGATCGTGGCGACAAGCCGCCTGCGTCGCTCTCGCGGCAAATCCGTCCACCGGATCGGCTCTAGATTCTGGCTCGTCATGTCTCGCCATCCATTGGGCCAGCACAATCAGCGCTTTGTGACCAACATACGGCATCAACGGAACCTCACATACAGAGGTTCCCTGGCAATGCTTCTTCGAAGATCTTCTGGGACTAGCAGTTGATCTCCGGACGCCCGAAGATCTGCCCTTAGCCTTCCGGGATGAGGTTCTGTCTGAAGCGCGTGCCTTGTGAGTCGTCATTTTCGTTTGACTGACTATCTGGGACATATGCACGAGGCAGCGACCGACGCCCGCTCCTTCGTGCAAGGCATGGCGGTCGAAGATTTTCTGAAGGATCGCAGGACCCAGCAGGCCGTTGTCATGAGCCTGCTTATCCTTGGGGAAGCGACGACCAAAGTTATGGCTGCCTACCCGGATGACGTAGCGCGTTATCCGCATATTCCGTGGAGGCAAATGCGCGGAATGCGGAACCGGATCGCGCACGGCTATTTCGAGATCAATTATGGGATTGTTTGGCGTACGGTAGAAGAGGCTTTGCCTGCCCTGATCGCTCAATTGGAGCATCTCCTGCAGAGATCATCCTGAGGATTTCATTTTGAGGGCAGGACGGTGGGCTATCTGATGAACGGCTTCGGCCGTTACGTCCGGTCCCACTAAGCGGTGTCCTCAGTCCAATATGACCTACCTGTATCATGTCAGGGCGCTGACCCGTAATCGATGCAGCCTGCGTGTCAGTCCGGGGATAAAGCAAATGTGTGACTGCATGCGATCGTAATGCGTCCTGGAACCGCAATCGTAAATTCGCGATATTTTCCAATGGTCCTCAATCAAGGATCGATCATAGGAGCGTAGTCGCCAGACCGACCTGGGGCCCCGCTTCGGCAAGACGACGATCCAGGGTACATAATGTCGCGCCATGATCCGCACAAACTGCCAGATGGAGGGCGGCTCCGGCACGCAGACCCAGAGCATACTGATCGGAAAATCTTGCCGCCGTCCGGAAGTTCTGACTGGTCACAGGCATGACACCAAAGCTTTCTGTGCGAAGACGGGTGAACATGGCCAGGCTGTTTGCTCGATCTGTGACGGTAATCTGGCCCATGCGAAGCTTGATCGACAGGGCTGAAGAAAACTCGGTGACAACCCAGTCACTGATGGAAAGATCTTCAGGTGCCTGGGCGCCAAGCCAGTCCTGCATCCGGGTTGTCTCTTCCTCATTGGTCAGAGCCGCCACAAGAACCGATGTATCGAGATAAAGACTCAATACCTTGCCTCATCACGCATCGCGCGAACAGTTTCTGCAGCAGGTTCCCTTTGCGGCGTCATAATGCTGGTAAGTGAACGAAGAGCACTCACTGCAATGGGTTTACGTACTGGCTCCGCCTTGACGAGTTGTGCGACGACCTTGCCGCGACGAAGAATACGAACGGACTCTCCTTCCTTCGCCAGATCAACCAGACGACTGAGATGGGCTTTGGCTTCCACCAGGTTGACAGTCTGCATTTCGGGCTCCGAACCATTAAACTGGTCACTTTATAGCGAAAAAATGTCGCCCTACCAAACGGAATATGCGTCTGACAATGAGAGCGATGCTCGCGGAATTCAGACGAGCAGGATGATGCTTTCCTATACGCCTGGTGGGATGCCGACCCCGTTTACAAGTCCAATCCCACGTTTCTGGCAACTCTTCGTCTCGCCCGTGCTCTGGAGATTAGCCCGGCGGCTTTGGTGGAGCTGGAAGAATAGCACGCCGGCTGCCGAGAATCTGAATCTTATCCGGACAACAAGCTCTGTTCACGTAATAAGACATGGTGATCATCGTTGACCACGTTGGGCATGGCTTCCCCATCTTTTTGGCAGGGGAAGCATTGGGTTGTCGATGTAGCAAGTGACATCTTATAACTGCTGCCTAAACACGACGTTCAGACAGAGCCATTACCGCGTGAAAGTCGCGGAGAATCAGTTCGTCGGACAAACCCGTGGTATCACCTTGGTGGCGTCGACAAGTGCGGGATCCGTCTGGTTGCGGCACGTGCAGGTCGCAACCCGAGAGCGCATGTTGATTTGCTGTTCCGGCCTGCGCAAATGTCACCTTTTGCGCAGGCGCGGGCGATGAAGGATGCCTCGGGCAGAAGAAAATCAGTAAAGTCGCGTGATGCCACGTCACACTTCCCTCGGTCCTCACATGGGAAACGATGATAATGCGCGAGGCAGACAGAAGGCAAAGCAGATCCCTAGTCCAGGACGACGACCTGTGGGAACGGCTGCGGGCGATTGAGGACAAGTTGTCACTGATCATTGAAATCCTCTCGCCGGAAGATTCCGACGGGCCCACGCTTGATGAAATTCTCGGCCGATTGGTGACCTTGATCGCAGCCCAGAACCCGATGCTCAGACGTATTGATCTTACAACCGGCAGGTTGCTCGACATTCAGGAGGGGAGGACGCCCCGCTCCGCCCGGCGCGACGATGAGGATGGAGCAGATGCCTGATGATGACGTTCCGGAAAATCTCAGCTGAGAGCAGTGGTCGGCTGATTACTGCCTATTTCACACAGGAACTGCCAGATCCGGAGCACGACTTCCGTACCCAGCCCGGAAAAGTGCCTGACGCGGATGGTGGCCGACTGACCAGCTATTACACCGGTCGCGACGGGCGGGCCTCGTGGCGACCGGACATGCAGCCCAAGATCGCGGCGGCTCTTGGCATTGATCCGAAGACACCACCGAAGAACGCGCAACTCAATCGCCTGTTTGAAGCAAAGAGGGCCGATAATGGCGAAGACTGGTCAAGGAACGCCCGCAAGATCAGTGCCTATGATCTGACCCTGGCGCCACACAAATCGGTGACTCTCGCGGCCGAGTTCGCGCCGACCGAGGCCGAGAGGGCAACCATCTGGCACGCTATTGATCGGGCAAACGACGCCACCATGCTCTATGTCGCGCGGGAAATCGGCTTCGCGCGGCGCGGTCATGGGGGCGAAGATGGTGCCGACCCGGGCGAGGTCACCTGGGTGTCATTCCGGCATGATACCGCGCGCCCGACGGTCGAGGCGCGTGACGCGCGGACAGGCCAGACCTATTTGATCGATACGCCAGCAGGCGGCGATCCCCATGCCCATATCCATAACGCCCTGTTCAATGTCGTGGTCACGGAAAAGGGGCATGTGGGGTCGCTTGACACGAAGCGGCTGCGATCGCGCGTTCATGAATTCGGGGCATATTTTCAGGCGCAGCTCGCTGATGAACTGCGCCGGATCGGCATTGCCCAGCGATACGACGCGAACGAGCAGGCGACGGTCATCTCGGCCGTGCCGCCGGATATATCGGATTTCTTCAGCAAGGGACGACGGAACGTCATCAGGGCGGCCAAGGAGTACGCCGCGGCGGAAGGAGCGGACTGGGCGCATATGCCGATCAAACGCAAGCGCCGCATCCTGTCCATGGCCGGCCTGGCAGCCCGGCTGGACAAGAACGAAGGCACAAGCGACCATGAGATATGGCGAGAACAGGCCAGGCGTCTTGGCTGGGAGGAAAAAAGTCTGCTTGGCGCGCCAGTAGCGCCTGCGGGCACCAGGGAACAGCGATACGATATTGCCTGCCGTTTCGCTGTGCGCCATCTCGCGAGGGAGTTTGAAACAGCCGCCGTGATCGATCACGACAAGCTCAGAACGTATGCGGCCCGGGGTCTGATCGGCACCGGTATCGAAGGCGGCGTGAAGGACATTGATCATGTCGTGGCCCTTATTGAACAGCGTGGTCTTGAACTCGGCGGGGAACGGGTCTCGCTGATTCAGGAAATGCGCGGCGACAGGCTGAGGGTGACGAATTCCGCGCAGATCGTCATTGAAGAAAACCTCGCGATTCAGGCGGCTCGTGCTTCAGGAGACCGAAGCGGGGCGCTGTCGGACCGCCAGATCACAGAAGCGATCGGACGATCGCCGCTCGACTTCGCAAGCGAACATGGAAAGACGCAGAAGGCTGCGATTTACGCTCTCGGCCGGGGCGGTGCGCTCTCCATGCTCACCGGCGTCGCGGGCTCCGGGAAAACGGCCCTCCTGTCTCCGCTGGTCGATGCGTGGAAACATGATACGCGTTATGACAAGAACGGTCGCAGGGTTCTCGGAATTGCCAATGCCTGGCGTCAGGCGGACGCATTACGTGAGGCTGGCATCTTTGACACGAGCGCGATGCTGCCTTTCCTGGCGCGGCTGGAGCGCGGTGACGTCGATGTGGACCGGAATACGGTGCTGGTGATTGACGAGGTCGGCCAGGTCGGTCCACGCCAGATGCTTCGTCTGTTACAGTTGCAGCGCGATACCGGCTGCACGATCAAGGCGCTGGGTGACCATGAGCAGGCGCAGAATATCGAGGCTGGGGACTCCATCGAGATGCTGCGTCGGGTCCTGGACCCGGAAGACATGCCGGAGCTTCTGTCCAGTGTCCGGCAGCTATCAGCGAGAAATCGCCAGATTGCTGATTTGTTTCGTGGCGCGGAGCCCGAAGAGAGCGATCTGGAAGCCCACGAGTTCAGGGGGGCTGCGGCCAACGCGCATACGGACGAGGAAAATGATGACGACGTCCGTAACAGGTTTCATCTGAAGGAAGTGCGGGATGCGATCGATATGAAACGGGCGGATGGCACGATCCGTCTGGTCGGCGGCGATCATGAGGAAGTCCTGCAGGATATTGCCCGACTGTATGTCACGCGTCGCGATGCACTGGTGGCCGAGGGGGCCGGGCCGCAGCGAGGCCGGGCCAAGACGATCAGCATGTCGGCGCTGACCAATCAGGATGCTGCCGATCTGAGTCGTGCAGTCCGTAAAATCCTGCAGGAGCGCGGCGAGATCTCGACGCATGAAATCACCGTGCAGGCTATTGATCAGCGCGGCGAAACCTATGATCTCGCGATCGCTACGGGCGACCGGCTTCGGCTGTATCGTCGGACATGGGGCAGCGTGGATGGAAAGGGCGGCACAGTCGGAAATAACGGCGATGTGGTGGAAGTTCTGGCCCATGGCGATGCGGGGCTTCGCGTCCGCACGAAGGACGGGCTTGTTGCTGATGTTGAATGGCGGCGGTTTCGTGATGCGAAGACTGGTCGGGTAATGCTGGGGTTCGGACATGCCATGACGATTGATGCTGCACAGGGGCTTACTTCAGATGAGCACATCAACGCCCTGCCGCGCGGCACGGAACTGGCGACGGGATTTACCTCATACGTCGCCGAAAGCCGGGCGCGTGGCACAACATGGACCATGATCTCCGATGGCGCGACGTTTGAGGCGGTCCGGAACCAGAGGGCGCTCGGGGATATGACGCCCATCACCAGTGACGATCTGTGGAATCACGTGGCAAAGAAAATGGCGCATAAACCATATAAATCATTGGGCACGGATCTGGTTGCCCGAACCCGCAAGGCCCGGGATGCGAGGATTCGCGAACTGATCGCGCTTGGGCGCACGCAGGAGACACTGATGAAGTCAGGTCGCCCATATGGCAGGGAGATTATTCTGAAGACCCAGGCGCGGCAGGCCGAGCGCTTGCATAAGGCGCGTCTAGCCGAGATCGACGCCAGGTTGCAGGTCATGATCAGGAACGCACCAGCGGTCATGACGGGTGCGGAGCAGATGCTTCGGAGCCAACGGGCCGCTCAGGTGCTGGGCAGGCGTCCCCATGTGCCATATGCGTCGCCAGGCGCCGCCAGCTAGAGCGTCCGGCTTTCTGCTGTTCTCACCCGGATTTGGATCCTGCCGACCGTGTGCCATACCGCGACAACATCTCAGATCTGACGCACGCTTTGGTCATTTGCGCAACGAAGTCGGCTGGGTATCGTTAGGCAGGCGGGGAGCAGCAGATAGCAGGCCAATGATGGATGATGTGTCTTTCCGGGGAGATCCTGATCCGTTCGACTGTTGGTTGAAGAACGAATTGCGTGTTCGGTTCAATGATGTTGTGCGTGAAACGATCCCTGAAAGTCTTCTGCGCATTATTGGCGCGACTGAAGCTTCCGGGCATGTTCACGCCTTAAGACATTCCTGGACCGAGGAGGAAGCTGTGTCTGAATGTTTTTCTGACACCGGCTCCAGATGATCTCGTGTTGCAGATATGGCGTCTTGATGCTGGGTGGGCAACAGGTAACAGGATTGCGGTTGAAAGCAAGAAGTGTTGACGGTCAGATAAAATACAGATGAGCGGGCACAGGATCCTATAGATATCTGCTCAAGAGCATACCTGTTCTGCAAGCTGCCAGATCTACGAAAACATCAGGGACTATTCCCAATAGCGGTGTTATATACAGGGCCACATTTTTTTCGTCTGTTTAGGTGATGGACAATGCCCGAAGAACAACAAAGACAGCTGGCGCTGACCGTGGAAATCATAACCGCTTATGTATCGGGAAATAAAATATCGTCGGATGAACTTATCAGGCTGATTGGGGCTGTTTACAATTCATTGTCCGTCTCGACTGCTTTGGGAGTGAAAGAACAGAGACCTGCCGTTCCCATCAAGCGGTCCGTATTTCCAGATTATATCATATGCCTTGAAGATGGGAAAAAGCTGAAAATGCTCAAACGGCATCTGCAGGCGTCCTATGGCATGACGCCTGAAGAATATCGGCGGAAATGGGGACTTCCGTCTCATTACCCTATGGTCGCTCCTAATTACACAATACGCAGATCGGAACTTGCACGAGAGATTGGACTGGGGCGGGATATAACGTCCACTGCCACCAAATCTGGTGATGAGGGCACGACAGAACCTGCATTGTCTGATAGGCCGCAAGGAAGGCGCCGGGGTGGAAAGAAGGCGGTCCACTAAAAGCGGAACGCGCCATCGGACCGGGCGGCGCGGCGATCTCTTGGCTCAGAACCGCAGCAATATACGAAGGTAGAACTTCTTCGCTACGCAGTAGGGTACCGACTGCGGCTGCTCCTGTTTGACCGGACCATGATCCCGTTCGGGGCGTTACGTCGATAAATCCGGACGAAAGATGCCTTTTGTACAATCCAGGTTGCGGATCACGATCCTAAGCCCTTGGGTTATATACCTTGTAGAAGAATTCAGTTCTCAGTGAAAATCCACAGGCGATGACTACAAAGTTGTGCTCTCACGAGGGCAGTCTGCCTTTTCCGCTCTGAAAATCCTTTTGCGGATCCCATGTCTGATAACGGACAACTTTCTATTTATCACGGGGGGGGGCATGCGTAATCATTCAGAGAATGAACGTCTCAGCGCCTCAGAGATAGCGTTCCAAAGTTTGAACTTTTCGATCATGGGATATTCTTTCTGAATCTTGCCGCTGGGTATGAAACGAGTATCCCGTAATGACCTGATGATGCGGTCGGCATCCATATCCGGCATTTCAACAAGTTCCTTGAGTGCCTGCCGGGCATTATGGTGCGACCGGAGATATATGGCTTCCTCTTTCATGTGGTGCTTGATGGTCATCTCTAGCGCAGCGCTGAGATAGATAACGTGGGGGGCGAAATTGATATAGCGCCAGGCCGGTCTCGCCAGATCGTGGTTCGAGAAGTCGAGATTGGATTTTATCCCATCAGGATAGGTCTTCATGTCACGATCGAAAGAGACATGATCCGTGATCTGTCTCATCAGGGGTTTTGAAACCCTGTCTAGAATCTGGTCGTAGTTTCGCCTGCTCGTCGGGTCTCCAATGATGGTAGCTGAGATGGGAAGGATGATCTGGTCAGGGATGGCGCCATCCCGTCTGAGAACGTCATTTATCAGGAATCGGTGGACACGGCCGTTCCCGTCAGAAAGAGGATGGATGTAGACGAACCCGAAGGCGGCCACGGCGCTACGCATGACAGAAGACTGTCCTTCAGTCCTGTCGAGGAAAATTTTTAATCCTTCAAGCATTTCCGCTACGTCTTCTGCGGGAGGCGCGAGGTAATGAACAACATTCTCGTACCTCATCGTGTATTCTCCAACGAATACCGGTGACAGGCGCAAGCCAAAATGCTCGGTTATTGTGACATCACCGAGAATGTTGCGTTGTAATTCGGCAAGGTCAGTATCTGTCAGCGGGACTGCCCCATGCCCGGTTCTCGTGGCGAGTACGTGGCTGAAGCGCTGGATCCGGTCAAGTTGATGCTCCTCGCCTTCAATGGTAAAACTTGCCTTGCTTTCACGATTTGTCAGCCACACTGCGGCCCGGGCAAGCATGCTCTCGCCGAATTCCTGCACCAGTTCATCATAGCCGGCAGATACGTCCATCTCCGCAGCCATTTTGAGTTGACTGGAAAGCGGGATAAAGGGACAAAAAAAGGGATTCCCGGGCATGTTGTCACGGATGCGCCATCTGCTGACGTTGCTCATCTTGTCTGGAGAAGCTGTTACCTGAAAAGATGCGTCCAGTGCGGGGACGTAGTTGCCACCAAGGTCGACTGGCGGCACAAGCATTTGTCCTGTGACGAATTCGTAGAGAAACGATGCCCGTCTGGCATATTGTCCGGTCGGTGCACTGTTTATCCACTCCTGGACAAAACTTGGTCCGGCCTTCGCAAAGACGCGCGCCAGCAACTCAAGGCTGGTGGGTTCGTGTCGCAGATGAAACTGCAGATGCGCGGCTGCGGTGTCGGCCGGACGCATGTTTTCGGGATACGTCTCGATGCTGTATAAATTATGATGACTGCTCGACCGGCGACTTCCAAGCTGGCTTTTGACAGCCAGTCCGCCGAATGGCTCTGCATCATATTTCAGCGCAAGCCACATGCCGCCGATCGGGTCTGCCATTGGAATTAAATTCCTGCTGAGTTGTCCAAAACCGTTTATTGATGCTTAAAATTGCATATAAACGGTGTCTTGTGTAAAAAAA
>NZ_CADP01000074.1 GCF_000285295.1 Komagataeibacter europaeus LMG 18890
CTGTCCGGGTTCTCCTTTGCCGATACGCAGGTCAACGAGCCCATGATCCGCCAGCTCCATAGCGGGGACTTCATCGAGCGTGCTGAAAATGTCGTGCTGATCGGCGGTCCGGGAACCGGGAAAACCCACCTGGCGACCGCGCTGCCCATCCAGGCGATCACCCATCACCGCAAGAAGGCGCGCTTCTGGTCAACGTTCGACTTGGTCAATGCGCTCGAACAGGAAAAGACCGCCAACCGGGCCGGGCAGATTGCCGGCAGGCTGCTCCGCCTGGATCTCGTGATCCCTGATGAACTCGGTTATCTCCCCTTCAGCGCGTCTGGCGGCGCCCTGCTGTTCGATCTGCTCAGCCGCCTCTACGAGCGCACCAGTGTCATCATCACAACCAATCTGAGCTTCAGTGAATGGGGAGACGTCTTTGATGACCCAAAGATGACGACGGCGCTCCTCGATCGGCTAACCCATCACTGTCATATCATCGAGACAGGAAATAACAGCTACAGATTCCGAGCCAGCACTGCCGCGTCAAAAAACAGAAAGGACAGATCTTCTTCCCACCAGAAGGAGCCGGATGATGACAGAGTCCCTGTGCATTGCTGCAATCAGTCCCCTTCGCCAGCGCCTGCTTGATGACATGGCGGTGCGGCGGTTCTCCCGGGAGACGCAGCGCAATTACCTTCGCGATGTCGGCCGTTTCGCCACGTTTCTGGGCCGCTCACCCCATACGGCAACAGCCGAGGATGTACGCCAGTTCCAGATTGCGCAGAACGAGGATGGGATGCCGACACCGACCATGACTGTCATCGTGTCGGCCCTACGTTTTTTCTTCACCCGAACACTCGACTGCTCCGACCTCGCACGCAAGTTGGTCTGGGTGCGCATCCCCGCAACCTGCCTGTCGTGCTGAGCCGCGATAAGGTTGCCCGTCTGCTCAACGCGACCACTTGCCTCAAGCATCGGGTCGAACGGGGCAAAGGCTGACGATATCGCAACGCCATGCTTCCGGCAGACCTTCTGCCCCTGCTGCGGGAGTGGTGGAAGGCCGGACGCCAGCAGGGCGTGATGCATTCCAGTGGCTGGCTTTTTCCTGGGCGGGACACCATAAGGCCCATCAGCACACGGCAGCTCCATTGTGTGGTTGTCGATGCCGCGCGGGCTGCTTCGAGCACCAGACGTGCGGGGCCTCATACCTTGCGGCACAGCTTTGCCACGCACCGGCTTGAGGATGGTGTCGATATCCGCGTAATCCAGGTGCTGCCGGGTCATTCCCCTCTGGAGACCACGGCCCTTTATACAAAAGTTGCGACACGGACCGTGCGGGCCATCATCAGTCCGCTCGACAGGCTGGGCAAACTGTTCTGCCGCCTGTTCCTGACCCAGCTGCGCGCACTTTCCGATGCCGACCGGCTGGCCTTTTGGGGGCAGCTTGCCCCTCTGGCAGCCCGGCGTGCCTTTATGCGGTATCAGGCCCCTGTGCACAGCACGCGCTGGGTCGTCTACGCCAAACCACCATTTGCCGGTCCCAAAGCGGTACTGGCCTGTCTGTCGCGCTATACCCACTGTGTCGCCATCTCGAACCGCCGCCTCCTGGCGTTCAACGAAAACGGTGTGACGTTCCGCTACAAGGACTACCGGCGGGGCGCGGCCCACCAGCAGCAGAAGATCATGACACCCGCCACGGATGAGTTCATCCGCCGCTTCATGCTGCATGTCCTGCCACGGGTATTTCATCGCATCCGCGATTATGGCCTGCTGGCCAGTTCCAGCCGCAAGGCCAGCCTCGCCCGGATGCGGGAACTGCTGAATGTCATATCCACACCAACGCCAGAAGGCCCGAAAGCCGAACCGGTCACGCCACCGCCGTGCCCATACTGCGGTGGTCCGATGATCAACATCCAGATCCTTCCCCGATGGTGCCAGTCCCGAGAGCCGCACCGGGCGACTGATCCGGCCGGAGGATCACCATGACAGCCCGCAGAGGCCATAGCATGACCGATTCCGATGCCGGAGTGGCTCCGCTCCGGCAAACAGAGGTTCCTGTAAACATCACAGGAAAACCCGGAAAAATCGCTGTCTGCACCGCCAGTTCTGTCATCGCGTCATGCAGATCCGGTCATAAAAAACCCGTGCCAGTTCCACAAACACACCTGTATGCTCTGGCTCAGAGCTCTCCCCCCCGGGGGGGCGCCAGTTGCAAATTCCCCATAACTGAGACCCCGTATCGCGGGTTCGGTCTTTCCAGACTTTCGTACGCCTCGCGGCGCCCGAAACCCTTCATGAGAGCGGAATGTCTGCTTTCCGGTATGAACCCGCAGAAACAGACGTCTGCGCAAATCCCTGCTCGGTCTCAGGCTGCAGACACGAGGACCATTATTCGGCCCAGTAATTCATGTCATAGACATGCACGCTTAGCGCAAGATTTCGAGGGGCTTGCAGTAGCGCTGTATAAGGAGACAAATACATCTGATCGGAAACTTCGATTTTAGACTTGACGTCCTTATCCAGATCAATCGTTCCGTTGAAGCCAGAAATAAGCACAGACCCGTTTCCAGAGCCGCGATAGAGAAGGCAGCCAACCACACCAAGGTATACCTGACGTTGTTGCTGCACACTTAACACTCTAGCCGCTTCGTTTCTTAGATCTTCGAATGATGACTGAAAAGTGATATAACCGCCGTCGTTACTGGTTTCCTGAGGAAAGACGAGGTCGCCATCTGAATCAAAGTTTTTTGCGAAGTTTTTGCAGGCTTGCCTCGGATCCGGACCAGCCCCGATCACGTAAATTTTTGCGAAAAATTGCACATCCTCAGCTAACCCTAACCCCAGGTTTTTGTACGCTGGATGAGCATTAAATTTAAAGACAGATCCTATTTCATCAGAGTAAATTGAAATGGAAGTATCCGTAATGGATAATATTTTTAACCAAGGCCGGGTTTGGGAAAATAATGCGTCCTGCGCGATAGCGGTCTGTTTAGTAGATGCCATTGATTGAATGTGAGCTTCGCCTACTGCACGCCATGCATAAAAAGCACTAAATCCTCCTGCAATCGCGGCAATCATAGCGAAAACGAGCGATATTAACGCTATTACACGATCAATCGTCGACATAATACAAACATCCGTAAATTCGTTCTGCAGCCTTTTTTTAATAACACCTTCCGCTTACTGGAAGTCCGATAATTATAATTGACGCCCCGCAAGAGGACGAAAACAGTCGGTCGGACTTATCGTCTCACGGCCAAGTGTCTTCGACGAAAAACGAAATCTTTCGTTATTACACAGACTGATAATCAGACCATTCAACCTGGTCACGAAATCGACTGGGCGGACTGCCGAGAGTCTTACGGAATGCAAACGCAAACGCAGATGCCGTGGAATAACCAAGGGTATGTGTGACCTCTCCAACTGGCAAGCCTGATGCCAGCATGCCAACGGCGGCCTGCATCTGCACCTGTCGGCGATAGTGACTGAAGCTCATGCCGACCTCAGCTTCAAACAACCGGGCCAGCGTCCGGCTGCTGGCCCCAGCCACATCCTGCCATTCGGATAGTGACCGGCCATCCGCCGGGGAGGCCATCAGCGCATCCGTAACACGCCGCAGCCGTGCATCCGAAGGACGCGGTATACCCAGAGGTTCGGAGTGTGCCAACGCGATGTGGTCCAGCAGCACCGCCACTATGCGCGACGCCGGTGAAGGAACGGGATAATCTGCCGGGCATCTGGCAACCGCATCAATCAGTTCCTGCAACAGCGTTGTAAGGGCGATGATGCGACAGGCTGGCAGAAAATCCCGGCACATCTGCGGTGCAACCAGCACGGCACGCAGCCTGGTTTCCTTGGGGCTGTGAACGGCATGCACCACCCCCGGTGGCAGCAGGAGCGCCCGACCGGGCGGTACCAGCCACTGGTTATCTTCCGTCGTGACGCGGATTACGCCACGCGTGGTCGCCAAAAGCTGCCCGAGGTTAGTGTGACAATGAGGTTCGACATCCGCTGCTTCCACATGATGCTCCGCATGCACGCGCACTGGACGTAACTCTGTGGGAGGCGTGCGATCAGCAAGACTGCTGGCCTGCAGGGATCGGGATTGCTTCATCTGGCATATTTTCGACAGTTTATGGCATCCTGTCGAGCGCCGGATAAAAAATCAGCCTGTATAGCAGAGGGCATGACACGTTCCGCCAAAACGCTTCTGCCCTGGCTGATGATCTTCGGTGCCGGTATCTGCCTGCGTACCGGAATTGCGTCCCTCTCTCCCATCCTAGACCGGATCGAACGAACTCTTGCCATCTCCAACGCCGAACTGGGCTTGCTGACCACGCTTCCAGTCCTGTGCATGGGCGGCCTGTCTCCGCTTGGGCATATGCTGGAACGGCGACTTGGCCTGAAACGCTCCATGATAATGGCATTGGCGCTTCTGACGATCGTCCTGCTCCTTCGCCTCGATGGTGGCAGCTATGGACTGCTGCTTTTCACGGCCGTCGGGGTGGGCGTAGGCGACGCGATCATCCGGCCATTGCTGTCGGGTTTCATCAAGGGTGAGTTTGCCTCTCGC
The DNA here is from genome assembly GCF_000285295.1 of Komagataeibacter europaeus LMG 18890. Classification (GTDB taxonomy): domain Bacteria; phylum Pseudomonadota; class Alphaproteobacteria; order Acetobacterales; family Acetobacteraceae; genus Komagataeibacter; species Komagataeibacter europaeus. The sequence continues at coordinate 4,556 of NZ_CADP01000074.1, forward strand.
GCGCCTGCGGCCATGAGCGTCTATGCCGCCAGTATGGGCGTGGGATCGGCCGTGGCCGCTTTCGAAACGCCCCGCATCAGTGACGCCACCGGGAGCTGGCCGCTGGGTCTGGCTTTCTGGGCGCTTCCCACGGCACTCGCCGGGTTTTGCTGGATACTATGGCGTGAAGATATTGCTGCGCCTGCGCGCTCCGCGTCACAGCCCTCTCTCACGATCAGCCGGAGCGGCATTCTTGGACTGACGCTGTTCTTCGGTCTTCAGGCCGGGATCAATTACGTCGCAATAGCGTGGCTGCCGTCGCTGTATGGTGCCTTTGGATATTCCGACCATATGACAGGCTTCCTTGTCGCCATCATGATGCTGTTCCAGACGGGCATCAGTTTTGGCATGCATGTCATCATGCACGCTCTGAAACTTACAACCATCAAGGCCGCCCTGATTTTTTCCGGCCTCGCCATCCTGGGGTCACTTAGCCTGCTGCTCGCAAAGCCGGTGCCATGGCTGGCACCTTTAATGATCGGGATTGCGACAGGAGGCCTGTTCCCGATAGCGCTCCTCCAGCCTCTGGATTTCGCGCGCGACAGATCAGAGGCGACACGGCTGGCCGGGCTAACCCAGACGGGTGGCTATCTGCTTGGCGGTATCCTACCGTGGATTACAGGTTTGCTGATCGATCAGCTCGGCGTTGTCTCGGCGCTCCTGACGTTGCTGACTGGTAGCGCAGGCTTGCTTGCTGTGGTTACGGTGCTGATCCAGCGCACTTATCAGAAATGATACAGCCCGCCACGAATGTCTGCTTTCAGCTTCCTTCTGGAAATATCCGGGTATCCCGAATGAGGACAGACGCTATCTATCCGTTCGGGGTTACTTTGCGCGTCAGTGCTTTGGCGGAACAATTGCCAGTTGCGCCCGGACACTTGGACGCTCCTGCGTCCGCGCGAACCAGGCTAAAAGTGCTTCACACTCCTGCGGGATCGGCAATTCTACGGCTTTGGCGAATATAAAACCCCCGATGACTGCGATATCCGCCATCGAGAAAGTCTCACCAGCTATGAAAGGCTGTTTTCTCAGCACCCCATCAAAGTAATGCATCCCGCGCAGGGCCTTATCGCGCTGGCGCAGGCCCCATTCCCGGTTCTGGTAGACTTCCACATCGGGACCAAGACCGGGTGTGGCATGATGAAAATAGACGCTGATGGCATCCAGCATCTCGATCTCGGCACGTTTTGTCATCATCTGGATTACGCCCTTCTCAAGCGGCGTTCGACCGGTCAGCGTGGGTTCCCCGACAAGCGCATCAAGATAGACCGTGATCGCCGTACATTCAGCGAGGCAAATTCCATTGTCCAGTTCAAGAACTGGCAGCGTTCCAGAATAATTCTTGACGAGAAAACCAGGTGTCCTGTGTTCTCCCTTCCACAGGTTGATCGGCACAAATTCAACGTCGGATAGAAGATTCTTTTCCGCCAGAGCAATGCGGACACGGGCCGGATAGGGCCCGGTGGGCCAGTCATAAATTTTCATTGCAGCAGCCTTATTGGCATCGAAAGCGAAAATGTCAGGGGTCCGTCCGGACAATCCCCCCGGCCTCTCGGCACTGGAACGGTGACTGTCCGGGGTCCCTCCCCTACCGCGATGACTGAAACGCCTTGCGGCCTTCTGAATTTAATGCCGCGAAATCTTCATCGGACAGTGTGATGCTGGCAGCAGCGACATTCTGCTCCAGATGCGCGACCTTCGAGGTGCCGGGGATTGGCAGCATCACCGGGCTGCGTTTCAGGACCCATGCCAGTGCGATCTGGCTCGGGTGTGCGCCGTATTTGCCTGCCATGGTGTCCAGAATTGAGCCGGGCTTCGCGAGGTCACCGGCGGCGAGCGGAAACCAGGGGATGAACCCGATATTCTGCGCGGCGCAGTAGTCGAGCACGTCCTCGCTGGTGCGATCGACGAGATTGTAGCGGTTCTGGACGGTGGCTACGTCAAAGAACTTTGACGCAGCCTTGATGTCATCGACAGAAACCTCACTCAGTCCTGCATGCCGGATCAGTTTCTGGTCGATGAAGGATCTGACCGCATCGAACTGCTCATCGGCCGGGACCTTGGGATCGATCCGGTGCAACTGCCACAGATCGATCTGTTCGACGCCGAGGTTACGCAGGCTCTTGTGCACCTGCTGCAGCAGGTATTCCGGCCGCCCGACCGGCTTCCAGATGTCCGGCCCTGACCGGGTCAGACCACCCTTGGTCGCGATCACAAGGCCCTTGCGGTACGGGTGCAGCGCCTCCCTGATCAGCCATTCCGAGACATCCGGCCCGTAGGAATCTGCCGTATCGATGAAGTTGACGCCGAGTTCGGGAAGGCGCCTCAGCGTGTGGATGGCCTCGCCGTGATCGACAGGCGGTCCCCAGATGCCCGGGCCTGTGATGCGCATCGCGCCAAAGCCAAGCCGGTGGACGGCGAGATCGCCGCCGATCGTGAAAGTGCCCGCATTGGCGGCATGAGCGGATGAATGGGTCATGGTCCTCATTCCTTTTTTCCAGCGAATGGGTGGGGATCAGTCATTCCGTCAGGCTGCAAAGCCGCCATCAATGTTGTATGCAGCCCCCGTGATGATGCCAGCCTCGGGCCCAGCAAGATACGCGACCAGCCCCGCGATCTCCGCGCCCGTGGCATGGCGCTTGATCGCCATGAAGTCGTGCATCACGTCCTTCAGCGGCCCATCGGCAGGGTTCATGTCGGTATCGGTAGGGCCGGGCTGGACAACGTTGACGGTAATATTGCGCGCGCCGAAATCACGCGCCAGTCCCTTGACCATGCCTTTCAGTGCCGCCTTGCTGGCGCTGTAAGCGGCAAGGCCAGTCATCGGCATCCGGTCTGCATTGGCGGAGCCGATCAGGATGATGCGGCCGCCGTCGGGCATGGTCCGTGCGGCGGCAACCGCCGCGTGATAAGGCGCGTGGGTATTGATGCGGAAAAGCCGGTCGATGGCATCCGGCGGCATGTCCAGCGGATCACCCGCGCCAAGAATTCCGGAATTGACGACCAGCACGTCCAAGGGGCCGAGCGAGTTGATCAGCGCGATGAGGGCATCCCGGTCGCCACTGTCAGCACGCATGGCCCTGCTTCCGGTCTCGGCCGCCAATGCCTGGGCGTCGTCAGGCGAGGACAGATACGTGAAAACGACTTTCGCGCCATCCGTTGCGAAGCGACGCACGATGGCGGCGCCAATCCCGCGACTGCCGCCCAGCACGAGAACGGATTTACCATGAAAGCTGGTCATGACCGTGTTTCCCTTAACGCCAGAATTTCCGCCAGCCGTTCGAAGGCTGGCTGGTAGATGTGTGTCGGCATCCGGGCCTCCATGCTGGCTGCGTGTTCGGCAGCCGCTTCGAACTGGCCGCGCCAGCGGATAAACATGCGATCGCCATCCGTTATGGGCAGAAGCGTGATGGTCGAGCGGTAGTTCCGGATCGGCAGAGCCGATTCAATGATCGAGAACGTCACCGCATGATCCACGTCCGACAGCGCCAGAAGCTGTTCACAGATCACACCGACATCGCCCATTTCAACACGGCGGATTGCGCCGACACGGTCCCCGGGATCATCGCCTTCGATCACGCAGCTTTTCACACCCGGCAACCAATTTCCAAGGGCACCAAAATCACGGATCAGCCCCCAGACGGACGAAACGGGTGCATTGATGACGCTGCTGGCCATAACGTTAATCATACGGATTCTCCCTGCCCTTTTCTGTGTGGGATCAAAGTGACTGGCCTCCCGTTACTTCAATGCGCTGGCCGTTCACCCAGTGCATGTCGTCGGACAGGAGGCCACGGACCGCCGCCCCAATGTCGTCGGGCTGGCCGACGCGCCCCAGCGGCGTGATCTCCGCGAGGCTTTTGTTAACCGTGGCATCATCACGGACCAGACCGCCGCCAAAGTCCGAGGCCACCGCGCCGGGGGCGACCGCATTGACCGTAATGCCCCGCGCGCCCAGTTCCTTTGCCATATAGAGCGAGATGACTTCGGTTGCGGCTTTCATGGCTGCGTAAGGACCATGATCCGGCAGATAGAAGCGCGTCGCGGCAGAGGTGATGTTGAGAATGCGGGCACCATCACGGATCAGCGGAAGAAGTGCTACCGTCAGCAGGTACGGACCCTTGAAGTGGATATTGTACTGATTGTCGAGCTGTTCGGACGTTGCGGCGTCGAAGCGGGTGTGGATGATGTTGCCGGCGTTCTGGACAACATAATTCAGCCCCCCCCGCCCGAACCCGCTTGCAAGAAGGGCTTTGACCCGCCCTGCAAACTCCGTGAACGACGCATGGTTCGCGATGTCCAGTTGCAGCATACGCAGCTTTGCGTCCTCGTGGCTGAGGGCGGTTTCGGCTGCTTTCGCCTCGTCTTCATTAGCGTGATAAGTGCCGATCACGCTGATGCCGACGGCCGTCAGATGCCTGGCGATACTGTAGCCGATGCCGCGATTGGCGCCCGTGACAAAGGCGATTTTTGATGTGCTCATGATCGGATTCCTTGAGGAGACATGGCGTTGTGTTCCGTAAACGCCACTTCCATACCAATCGATCCATAATAGGGACACGAAGCAGGGTCAAGGATTTGTGGACCGACCGATATGGAATTTCGTGCCGGGTCCGGATCGTCTCGCCGCTGTCAGTCCGTCAGCTTTTTCTCAGGCCGCTTTGCTGTTCCCCGTTTCACCGCGTTGATATCCCATAATGTCAGCACAGATGTGACAGCCGCATCCAGAGTGTCCGGACGCATCCCGTCCCGGGCTTCGCATGTCATGCCGTGGAAGAAAGTCGTGAGAATATCGGGCAGCACATCTGTCGCCGGGGATGCGTTCAATTCACCATTGGCAATGGCGCGCTCTACACAGGCCCTGATGCCGGTGCGCGTGCGCTGTCGTTCCGCCGCAAGAAGCGCCTGAACAGGTTCGTTTTCAGGTGAGCAGTTGCTGGCACCGCACACGACCAGGCACCCGGTCGGATGGGTGCGGGCAGACTGCATGCGCGCCGAGCCGCGCAACGTCCGTTCGATGGCCTCGCGCGGGGGCAGGCTTTCATCCCATAACGGCGCCATAACCTGCCCGTATGTGGCCAGATAACGCTGCACGACTTCGCGAAACAGGGCTTCCTTCGAGCCGAAGGCGGCATAGAAACTCGCAGGCGAGATATTGCCCATGCAGGACTTGAGCTGCGTCAGGGAGGTCGGCTCATACCCCTGCGCCCAAAAGAGCGCCGTGGCGGCGTCAATCGCCCTGTCGCGGTCAAACTCACGGGGACGCCCAGTCCGCGCCATGTCATCGTTCCTTCCGAAAGACTTCCATATTAAGTGATCCATAAGTGATTGCCAAGGCTGCTATCGCCCTATATATGTATCAAACGATCCATATATGAGCACCCCATGAACCCGACCATCACAGTGCCCACGCAAAAAAACGACGCACGCCTTCCGATTGCCGGCCTGCTCGCGCTGGCCATGACCGGCTTCATCTGCATCATGACCGAAACCCTGCCGGCAGGTCTGTTGCCCGAGATTGGCGCGGGTCTGCATATTTCCCCGGCGCTCGCCGGGCAGATGGTGACGGCCTATGCCATAGGCTCGCTGAGTGCGGCGATCCCGCTCACACTCGTCACGCAGCGATGGCGGCGCAGGCGGGTCCTCCTGCTGGCGATCATAGGCTTCGTGGTGTTCAATTCCATCACCGCGTTTTCGACGCATTACGGCACGACCCTTGTGGTCCGGTACGGAGCGGGTGCTGCGGCGGGTCTCGCCTGGGCATTGCTGGCAGGGTATGCGCGCCGGATGGTCACGCGCGCCCAGCAAGGGCGTGCTTTGGCCATCGCCATGGTGGGCACGCCGATCGCACTCTCGCTGGGGGTTCCCGCCGGGACATGGTTGGGCGCTGCCGTTGGCTGGCGGCTGGCTTTCTGGATCATGTCGGGCCTGACCGTGCTGCTGATCGCATGGGTGCTGGCGAAGGTTCCTGATTTTCCGGGTGCTGCGCATGATGAGCGTCTGCCGTTCCGGCATGTTCTGTACATGCCGGGCGTGCGGTCTGTTCTGGGCGTGGTGATGGCGTGGATGCTCGCGCACAATGTTCTCTATACCTACATCGTGCCATTCGTGACACCGGCCGGACTGGCGGGACAGGCAGATCGCATCCTGCTGCTGTTCGGGGTCGCTGCCCTTGTCGGCATCTGGCTGACCAGCCGCACGGTCGATCACGCCCTGCGTCTGTCTGTTCTGCTCAGCCTCGCCATATTCGCGGTCGTGGCAGGGGCTTTCGCCATCGGATCAGCGTCGCCTGCGGTGATTATGATCGGTGTCACGATATGGGGGCTGACATTCGGCGGGGCCGCGACGTTGCTCCAAACAGCACTGGCCGATGCGGCCGGCGATGGTGCGGACGTCGCGCTGTCGATGAATGTCGTGGCGTGGAACAGTGCCATCGCCGGCGGGGGCCTTCTGGGTGGCGTGCTGCTCGACACATGGGGGGCGGCATCGTTCCCCTGGGCGGTGATGGGGCTTGTCGCTGTCGGCTTCCTGATCGCCTGGCAGGCCCGGTCCCATGGGTTTCGACCCGGCCACCAGCTCGGGCATGAAAGCTAAGGATGCAATGGGGGTGTCAAAGGCGTCCTTCTCTTCTACCCTGTGTGGGGCTATCGCTTTCACCATCACTTTTAACCCTGCTCAACCATACGGAACTTATCCATGTCACGACCGCCATTCCCGCCCTTTGATATTGAAAGTGCGACACGCAAGGTCCGGCTTGCCGAAGATGCCTGGAATTCCCGGAACCCGGAACAGGTGGCGCAGGCCTATACAGTGGATAGCCAATGGCGCAACCGGGTGGAATTAATCCATGGGCGCGATCAGATCGTGGCCTTCCTGACACGCAAATGGAACGGGGAGCGCGAATACCGCCTGATCAAGGAACTCTGGGGTTTCCGCAATAACCGCATGGCTGTCCGTTTTGCCTATGAATGGCATGATGATGCGGGTCGGTGGTTCCGGTCCTATGGCAATGAACTGTGGGAATTCGATACCGCCGGGCTTATGCGCCGCCGGGTCGCATCGATCAATGACCTGCCGATAGAGGCCGGAGACCGACTGTTCCATTGGCCTGCGGGAAGACGCCCCGACGATCATCCGGGGCTGTCCGACCTTGGACTTTAATGTCCTGAAAGAAATTGCTCTCGCCAAAGTTCTTTCCCGCTTATCAACAAAACGGCACGCCCTTACAGGGCGTGTTTTAACATCCCATATGAACTTGAGTGGCTGGAGTTCTGGTGATGTTGAATGTCATGAAGGGTCTGACAGACCTTGAGTTCGAGCGTCTCTACAGCACGGAAGAGGTCTGTATCGAGGCGTTGATGGTGGCGCGTCGGGAGGCTGGGATGGCCTGCCCGTCCTGCAGTCACACCCGCAATTATCTTTGTGGCCGCCGGGTAGGCTGCACATGCTGCAATCGTCGCTGGTCGGTCACGGCCGGCACGGTGATGAGTGGCACGAAACTTCCGCTCACGATCTGGTTCCGGGCCATGCACATCATGACCAGTACCAAACAAGGTGTCTCGGCCATCGAACTGGGGCGTCGGCTAGGCGTGAGTTATCCGACGGCGTGGTATCTCGCCAAACGCCTGCGCCGCGCCATGACCGAACGTGAAGCCCGTTATCTTCTCGGTGGTTCAGGTCCGGACGGTGCCCCCGTCGTGGTCGAGGCAGACGATGTCTATCTGGGTGGCGAGCGAAACCAGGGCTCGGGTCCGGGAGGCAAGACCAGGATGATCGCCGCGACCGAGCGGTATGAGGGCGGCCGTATGGGCCATGTCGCCATGCGGACGGTGGTCGGCTTCACCAGCAGGGCGGTGCGGGCATTCGCCGATACCTGCCTCATGCCAGCCGTCAGGGTTCATACCGACGGCCTGAAGGCTTTTCTGGCCTTCGGCACACCTGCCAGATCCCATGTGGTCACTGTCAGCGGCAGCAAACGCCCCTCCCGACAGCGCACCGCGCCCTTCCACGGCCTCAACACCGCCATTGCCAATCTGAGCACGGCCCTCAAGGCAACGCATAAGGCCATCGCCCCGCAGCACACATCCGATTATCTCGGCGCCTTCTGCTGGACCACCAATCGAAGACACAACATGTTCGGTATGATCCCGGCCGCATGCCGCGCCGTCGCGACGTCTTCAATCCTCACGCGCCGACGTGCATATGCCGAAATTCCCGTGCTGCTTGGTTGATAAGCGGGAAGTTCTTTCATGATTCCGACCCTCACCATCCCTGTTCGGTGGGCAGAACAAACAGTTCTGCGACATCCATTCGGGATGGTGCGTTCAGCGCAAACAGGATCGTGTCAGCGATGTCTTCGCCTTCCAGATAGGTCATGGAAGCAGCCAGATCATCCATCTGCTTGCGGTAAGTGGCATCTGTAATCTGCTCGTACAGTTCCGACTTCACGGCACCCGGTTGAATGCAGGTGACGCGGATATTGTGCTTTGGCCCGATCTCCATCCTGAGTCCATCGGAGAACGCTGCGACGGCGGCCTTGGTGGCGCAATACACGGCCAGACCGGTAAAGACTTTCCGGCCCGCAATCGAGGACATGTTGAAGATATGGCCCGAATGCTGTGCGATCATCTGTGGAAGAACCGCCGCCACTGCATTGAGGACACCAGACACGTTTACGTCCACCATACGCTGCCATTCATCCACTTTCAGGCTGTCAACGTTGGACAGGGGCATCAGGCCCGCGTTGTTGACCAGCACATCAATCCTGCCGAACCGGGCGATGAGGAAATCTGCCGCAGCCTTGCATGACGCCAGATCTGTCACGTCGGTTGGAAGGGCAACGGCTTTGCCGCCTACCCCGGTGATTTCCGTCACCAGTGCGTCCAGACGGTCCTTGCGCCGTGCTGCCAGACCGACAATAACGCCTTCTGTCGCAAGTTTGCGTGCTGTTGCCGCGCCTATCCCGCTGGAGGCTCCGGTAACAAGAGCGACCTTACCTTTGATACTCATGATAATCTCCACACAATCTGTTTAAAAAGATCAGAAAACATGTAGAGACTACGGGAACTGGCTTCTCTCGTACTCTTGCTGAAACCATTGTGATTTTGCGATTTTGTAAGTTGATCGGGACAATTCACGGCACGGCTGAAAGGTAAACCGGATGTTGCATCCGCATCGTTCTTCGCTGCATGCCGCCAGTTATGCCCTGGAGGACCGTATTCCGGGCCGAAAGATCGCGCAAAGCCAGGGAGGGGCATGGAAAGAGGCAGAGGCGCAGATATTCCACCGACCGCAACACGAAGATGAAGTGCTGGTCCCGGCCGTGGCCGAGCCCTTACTTGTCTGGATCATCTCGGGAGAAGCGCAGATCGAGGAACGAGAACTGACCGGTGAATGGACGAAAAGTGAGGTCGGATCGGGATCATTCTTCCTGACACAGACCAATGCGCCTTATCTCATGCGCTGGCAGGCCGATCCGGACCGTCCGTTTGAAGTCCTGCATCTTTATCTGGGGCTTACTCTGGTGAACCGGGCCGCCCGATCGTTGGAGCTGAATCCATCACGGCTCTCCATGTGCGACATTTCCGGTGTGCAGGACGCATTCATATCTGGCGTGCTGACAGGCCTTACGGCCGAGATCCAGACGCCTCATTCGGCCAGTTCGCTATTTGTGAATGGACTTCTGGAAAGTCTGACCGTCCATCTTCTACGTCATTATGCACAGACACAGCCTTCGCTCACGTCCAGACCCGCACAACTGCCAGCGTGGAAGCTACGTAAGGCGCTGGATCATATGGAGGCCCATCTCGCCGAACCGTTCGACCTCGATTTTCTGGCCAAGTTGTGCGGGATGAGTCGGTTTCATTTCAGCCGGTCATTTCACAACACCATGGGGCAAAGCCCGTCACGCTGGTTTATCCGGCGGCGTGTGGACCATGCGAAGGAGCTTCTGTCACAGACCAACAGGTCCATCATCGAGATCGCCCTGACCAGTGGCTATGAGAGTGCGAGCCATTTTGCACAGATGTTTCGCAGGGAAACCGGCATCAGTCCACGCGACTTCAGGAAGCTATGATGAAGACGGATAAGGCGGCTATTTACCTCCCTGCTTTAAATTCCTTGACCAGATAGCAGTTAAGGCAGACCTAAAAGGTCGCCTTTAGCAGCCTGTCGGGTTGGGGTACCCAGTGAAGGGGTAAGGTTGTAAGGTGGTGAGATGAGCAGCTTCATCCCGTTTGACCGGTCTCAGTCGTATCTTCTGCCGCCTGATCTGAAGTCGTGGCTTCCTGCTGACGATATGGCGCATTTCATTGTCGCAGCCGTCGAGCGGGTTCCGATGCGTGCGTTCTGCGTGCCAGCGCGCACGGGTGGCAAGGCACAGTACCATCCGCGTCTGATGCTGGCCCTTCTGATCTTCAGCTATGCGAACGGGTTGTTTT
>NZ_CADP01000073.1 GCF_000285295.1 Komagataeibacter europaeus LMG 18890
CTGTGTCAGGCGGGCTTTCTGTCCCCCGCCATGACGATCCACAAGGCCATCCGGGCCATCCGCATTGAAACGCAGCACCCAGTCACGGATACTCTGGCGGTCTGTCCCCGCAAGCAGGGCCGCCTCGCCGCGCGAGGCGCCATCATAAATCGCCGCAAGCGCCAACAGGCGACGCGACTGACCCGCATGCCGGCTTCTGCGCGCAAGGCGTCGCAACTCCGAACTATCATGATCGTCACGCAGGGATAGAGGGCTGCCCATCCAGAATGCCTCCTTCAGAGAATGGTCTGCATCCTATGAATCACATTTTTAAACCGATGGGTACCCCGTGAGTCAGGCCAAACAATGGTTGGTATCAGTCATGAACAGCAGGCGCTGCAGGGACGCAAGGATGCGCATTACAGGGCGCTGCTGGCGACCATTGACGCAGGCCGCGCCGAACTGCTGCGCCTGCACCGCAGCGGGGAAATCCATGATGCCGTCCTGCACCAGCTTGAACATGAACTGGACCTGCAGCAGATGACGGCGGAAGGCGGCCTGATCTGACCCTATCCGATCGCCTGCGCCATCACGCCCTCCAGCCATTCGGCAAAGACCTGCAGGCGGCGCGACAGGTGCTTGCGGTGGGGATAGAGCAGCGCCATGGGCATGGGTTCCGCCCGGTAAAGGGGCATGACTTCCACCAGTTCGCCCGCTGCGACATGGTGGCGCACGTCATAGGCCGGGACCTGTATCAGCCCAAGACCGGCCAGGCAGCAGGCCACAAGGGCTTCGGCACTGTTGACGCTGACCCGACCGGGCAGGGCGATGGTCCGTATCCTGTCGCCTTCCATCCATTCCCATTCCTCCACCCGCCCGTTGGAAGGCGAGGCATAGCGCACCGCTTCATGACCCGGCAGGTCGGCAGGGCTGTGGGGCACGCCATGGCGGGCAAGGTAGGCGGGACTGGCCACGTTCATGAAGGCCAGTTCCCCCATCCGGCGTGCGATCAGCCCGGAATCGGACAGGGGGCCGACACGCAGCACGCAATCGATCCCGTCTTCGATCAGATTGATGGCACGGTCGGTGACACCCAGTTCGATCTCGATTTCAGGGTAGCGGTCCAGAAATTCTGGCAGCGCCGGGGCGACCAGCAGGCGGCCGATCCGTCCGGGCATGTCCACGCGCAGCAGTCCGCGCGGGTTGCTGCGGTCATGGCGGAACAGGGCCTCGGCTTCCTCCACATCCGCCACCAGCCGCACGCAGTGGTCATAAAATGCCATCCCGTCCGGTGTGGGGGCGACGGAGCGTGTGGTGCGGGCCAGAAGTCGTGTGCCCAGCCGGGATTCAAGTTCCTGCACGGCGGTGGAAACCGTGGAACGGGGCATCTTGAGCGTATCCGCGGCCCGGGTGAAGCTGGCGGTCTCCACCACGCGGGCGAAAATGCGGAAAAGGTCGATACGGTCCACCATTGTCACCGTCAGGCTGCAGGTTTGTTCGTGTTTTCTGACATGTGTTGTCAGGAAAGGGAACTTTATGTCCCGATTTTAACTGATAACTTACAGGCATGAACAGCGCGGCACAGGTTCGCGCAGTATGAATGGAGGCTGGATATGGCTGATCATAGCATCAAGGGTAAGACTGTCCTGATCGCAGGCGGGGCAAAGAACCTCGGCGGCCTGATCGCGCGTGACCTTGCGGCACATGGCGCGAAGGCCATCGCCATCCATTACAACAGCGACGCGACCCGACCCGAGGCGGAAAAGACTCTTGCCGATCTGAAGGCCGCAGGCGTCAATGCCGTTGCATTTCAGGCGGACCTGACGCGCGATGGCGCGGTGGCCGGACTGTTTGCCGATACGGTTGCGGCCATAGGTCGGCCCGACATCGCCATCAACACGGTGGGCAAGGTGCTGAAAAAACCGATTGCCGACACCAGTGAGGCCGAATTTGATTCCATGTTCGCGATCAACACGCGCGTTGCGTATTTCTTCATCAAGGAAGCGGGCATTCACCTTAACGACCACGGCAAGCTGCTGACCATCGTTACCTCGCTGCTTGGGGCCTATACACCATTCTATTCCACCTATGCCGGGTCCAAGGCGGCGGTGGAACACTTTACCCGTGCCGCGTCCAAGGAATATGGCGCGCGTGGCATATCGGTCAACGCCATCGGGCCGGGGCCGATGGACACGCCTTTCTTCTACGGGCAGGAAGCGCCGGAAGCCGTGGCTTACCACAAATCGGCCGCCGCCCTGTCACCGTTCAGTAGGACGGGCCTGACCGAAATCGAGGACATCGCCCCCCATGTCCGATTCCTCGTATCCGACGGGTGGTGGATGACCGGACAGACCACCCTGATCAATGGTGGCTACACCACGAAGTAGGCAATCAGTTTCAACAGGTGCCCCCCGCCGTTAGCCCACGCGTGCTTTCCTGACCTGATCCTGCCTGCTTCTTCGGGGCAGCAGGCAGGGAAGGGCCAGCGCGCGTGGGTAGCGGGAATGTCTGTTCCGGGGTGCCGGGTCGTTATGTCCGATATGCTGGACAGGCGGCTATCACAGCAAGGCACCAAGCGGCTGTTTGAAAAAACCAGCCCGGAAACTTTTGTCTTTTTTATAAACAAGTTTTTTAAAACAGATATTTATTGATATCCGGCGGCCTGCAGTTCGAACAGTTCCGCATACCGGCCGCCCTGGGCCAGCAGTTGTTCATGTGTACCGGCCTGCAGGACGTGACCATGTTCCAGCACGACAATCCGGTCCGCCGTGCGCACGGTGGAAAAGCGGTGGGAAATCACCAGTGCCGCCTTGCCATGCCGTAGCGCGCGCAGGCGTTCGAACACGTCTGATTCCGCACGCGCATCCAGCGCGGCGGTGGGTTCATCAAGTATCAGCAGGTCGGCGTCGCGCATATAGGCACGGGATATGGCGATTTTCTGCCATTCCCCGCCGGACAGTTCCCGCCCGTTCGCCACGCGCTTGCCCAGTGGCTGGTCATATCCCATGGGCAGTCTGGCCACGACATCATCAGCCAGTCCCTCATGCGCCGCAGCCCCGATCCGCTGCGTGTCGGCAAGGGCCGTGATCCGGCCCACGGCGATGTTCTCCGACGCGGTCAGGCTGTAGCGGACAAAATCCTGGAATATGACACCAATATGCGCGCGCAGATCCGCCAGGTCCATGTCATGCAGGGGCACGCCATCCACCGTGATCTGGCCTTCGTCGGGGTCATACAGGCGTGTCAGCAGCTTGACGATGGTGGTCTTGCCCGCCCCGTTTTCCCCCACCAGCGCCACGGTTTCCCCCGCGCCAATGTTCAGGTCCAGATGCCGGATGGCCCAGCGGTCCGTGCCGGGATAGCGGAAGCCCACGTTTTCGAAGCGGATGCCCTGTCTTATCGGTGACGGAAAGGGCCGGGCCGCCACCGGCGATACGATGGATGGACGGAGGTCAAGGAAGGCGAAGAAATCATTGAGGTACTGCGCCTGGCTGGCAGTCTGTGTAATGCCCAGCAGCAGGCTGGACAGCACCGAATGCAGCCGCAGGAACGATCCCGACAGGAATGTCAGGTCCCCCACCGTAAACCGGCCGCGTACCGTATCCCACACAATGACCAGATAGACGCCGTAATAGGCGACCGACCCGATCGCCGCGAAGGCCCCGCTCCAGACAAAGCGGCGCATGGCCAGCCTGCGGTTCTGTTCCAGCACGGTTGCGGCGGCGGTGCGGAAGCGGCCTACCAGGAAATCCCCCAGCCCGAACAGCTTGAGTTCCTTGGCATGTTCGGCGCTGGCGCCAACATGGCGCAGATATTCCATTTCACGCCGTTCGGCCGTCTTGGCCCGGATCAGGCGGTAGCCTTCGGCATTGAAATGCGCTTCGCCCGCCGCCGACGGCAGCAGGGCGATGACCAGCACCACGACCATCCACGGTGCGAACGCCACGACACCAATCGCAAGCGTCAGTGCGGTCACGGCGGTCTGGGCAATGTTGAACACTTGCACCAGCAGGTTGTTGCGGCCCGATGCCTGGCGGCGTGCGCGTTCCAGCAGGTCCTGCAGGGCGCTGGATTCAAACTGCTGCAGGTCCAGTGTCGCGGAATGGCCCATCAGGGCGAGGCTGACGGAATTGATATATCGTTCGTTCAGCAACCCATCGACCAGCACGATCGCGCGGGATATCAGGTCCGACAGGATGATCAGGGCGAATTCCAGCGCAATCCAGACCTCCAGCCGGGTGGCTGGCCCATGCAGCAGCCAGTCCGGTAGGGAACCTGACGGGGCGGCATGGGCGCTGGTGCGGATGACCTCATCCACAATCAGCTTGCCGACATACAGCGCCAGTGGCGGCTGGATGGCCTGTACCAGTCGCAGCGCGATACTGGCCAGTGTCAGGGCCGGACTGCATTTCCATATCTGGCGGAACATGCGCGGCACATGCCCGTAAACCCCGAAGCGCGCGGCCAGTCGCGCACGCCACGATGGGGCGGACGGATTACGATGATCCGGGCTGTCAGGTTCTGCGCTCAATCAGGAATGGCTCCGGCAGGGATGGGGAAGGTACCGTGCGGCAGGCCGGCTTATCCATGCCCTATCACGGGTGGTCCGGCATTGCCGCCGTGATGCGGGGGAAACCTCCCCTGCCGGGCAGCCGTGTCGGTGGAGGAGAGCCGGTCTGGATCGCACACCATGTCCTGTCGGGCCGGTTGGCCCGGATGGTCATGCGTCGGGATCGTTACCGGTCGTGGCGCCGCGTTGCGTGCATGGGGTGGGCAGGCCCAGATGATGCGTGCCCTTCTGCACCGCAAGCTGGATCTGGCGTTCACGTTCCGCGTAACGCCGGCGCTGGGCTTCGGTGCGCTGGTCGGTGCAGTGGGGGCAGCTTATGCCTTCCACGTAGTCCGGGCTGGCGCGGTCCGCTTCGCTCAGGGGAGTGCGGCAGGCATGGCAGATGTCGAATGTGCCGGGTTTCAACCCGTGGCCCACGCTGACGCGCTGGTCAAACACGAAACATTCGCCATCCCACAGGCTTTCATCCTGCGGCACGGTTTCCAGGTATTTCAGGATTCCACCCTGCAGGTGGAACACGTCTTCCACCCCTTCGGCGCGGACGAAGGCAGTTGCCTTTTCACACCGTATGCCGCCGGTGCAGAACATGGCGATCTTTGGCGTGCGCCCCTGTTCCAGCAGGTCGTGCCGCCGGTCGCGGAACCATTGCGGGAATTCCCGGAACGTGCGCGTGCCGGGGTCAATGGCGCCGCGGAAGGTGCCGATTGCGACCTCATAATCATTGCGCGTGTCGATCACGATGGTGTCCGGATCGGAAATCAGGGCATTCCATTCATCGGGCGCGACGTAGCGGCCGACATCCCGGCGCGGGTCCAGTCCTTCGACCCCCATGGTCACGATTTCACGCTTTATGCGCACTTTCATGCGGTGGAAGGGCAGAGCGGGCGCACGGGAAAACTTGACTTCCAGATCATTACAGCCGGGCAGGGCGCGGATGACGTCCAGAATACGCCCGATCGCGTCATCCGTCCCGGCAATGGTGCCGTTTATGCCTTCGTGCGCCACTAGCAGGATGCCTCGAATACCCAGTTCATGGCAGGCATCGAGCAGTCGGGTACGCACGGCGGCACAATCCGCGAAGGGTGTGAAGTGATAGAGTGCCGCCACACGAACGGGCAGCGTGGCTGCTGTCGTGGTGTGGGCAGTGGAAGGGGAAGAATCTGTCACAATGGCAACCATGCGCTTCATAAGGGGACTGCTGACGAAAGTCCGTAAGTCAAACTGGACATGCCCGGTTGCCCGGACACGCAATCAGCGCAGTCATAGCGGAAATTCCATATGAATGCACGATGTCAGGCAACAGGCTGCAATCAGGGGCGGGACGTGCTTATATATGCGCGTATTGACTGACCATATGGGAAAACCATGGATGACCGTCACCCTGTACCATAACCCTGCCTGTGGCACGTCGCGCAACGTGCTGGCCATGATCCGTGCGGCCGGGATCGAGCCGGTCGTGGTGGAATACCTGAAAACGCCACCGACCCGTGCCGATCTGGATGTGCTGGCAAGCCGGCTGGTGGTGCCGGTGCGTGATCTGCTGCGCCAGCGTGGCACGCCCTATGTGGAACTGGGTCTGGATGATCCGACGCTTGCGGATGGGGACATACTGGGTGCCATCGCCGCCCATCCGGTACTGCTCAATCGCCCTGTGGTCATGACCGGTCAGGCGGCGCGACCCTGCCGGCCCAAGGAAACCCTGTTTGAAATCCTGCCACAGGCCCGTCTGGCCTGATGGCTGTTTCAGGTCATGAAGGCGTTTTTCCCAAAAAGCTTCGGGAAACGTCGCCTTTTTGAACGAAAGGCGATACCCCAAAAACTTTCGTTACATTTTGGGGCGTATCCTGCTGCGCGCGGCATGGATCACGATAAAGAACACGGTTGTGCCAAGGCTGGCCACGGCGGTCATGCGCTGCGTGTCATTGACCAGCATGGCCACGAAAATGATGATCACACCACCCAGCGTCGCCAGATTGACCGTCGGAAAAAAGGGCAGCTGGAAAAATGACTGCCGCACCGCCCCGGATGCCCGTCGGCGCAGGACCATGTAGGATGTGACAATCAGCGAATAGACCAGCAGGATCACACCGCCGCTGCAGCTGAGCAGGAAGGCGAATACCGTGCCCGGTGCAAGAATGGACGAAAATGCCACCACGCCCCCGGCCAGCGAATTGGCCATGATGGCGTTGACCGGCGTATGCTGCCGTCCATGGCGTTGCAGCAGGGCGGGCGCATCACCATGGCGGGCCAGTTCGGCCAGGATGCGCGACGTGATGTACAGGCTGGAATTCATGCACGACAGCACCGCCGTCAGTACCACGACCTGCATGCATGTGGCCGCCCCCGGAATGCCCATGGCCTGCATGGCGGCGACAAAGGGCGAATGACCGGGCACGATATCCGTCCACGGCACGATCATCAGGATCAGCGCGATGGACAGGCTGTAGAATAACGTGATGCGCGTGCCCAGACTGCGGGTGACATGGGCTACATTCCGCGCGGGCTCGGCTGACTCGCCCGCCGCAACCGTCGCGATTTCAGATCCGATCATGGTGAACAGGACGGTGGGAATGATGGAAATCATCGCTGTCATCCCATGCGGGAACATACCGCCATGGCCCAGCACGTTCCGGGCGACCGGCACACCGGGGCCAAATACATGGGCGACATACAGCCCGCCCGCCCCGATGAACAGCACGATGCTGACCACCTTGATCAGCGAAAGCCAGAATTCGCATTCCCCGAATATGTGAACAGCCGCAAGATTGATCAGGTTCAGCACCACGATCAGCGTCGTCGCCAGCACCCAGACCGGCAGGTTGATCCAGTCATGAAGCAGGATGGCCCCGGCTATGGCCTCGCTGCCCAGGGCCACGAGCCAGAAGAACCAGTACAGCCATCCCGTCGTGAAGGCCGCCCCGTTGCCATGGGCCATGCGGATATATTCCACGAACGATCCGTGGCCGGGGCTGGCGGTCACCATTTCGCCCAGCATGCGCATGACCAGCATGACCAGCAGGCCCACCGCGACAAACGCCAGCATTGCCGCCGGTCCCGCCGCTGCAATGGCGGCGCTGCTGCCTACAAACAGGCCGGCCCCGATCGCGCCGCCCAGCGCGATCATGATGATGTGGCGTTGCTTCAGGGTGGAAACAGGCCGGGTAGGCGGCTGGTGTGTGCCAGTCGTGTCAGACATGCCGTGTGTTATTTCCTGAATGGCAAGGGAGCGTGATATGAAGAATGTTGCCTGCCGCCGTGTCCACGGGTGGCTATGCCCACATGGTCCGGCCCCGGTCCGGCCGGAACGGGCAGTTCCTGATGCGGACATCGTGACGCCAGGGGGCATTCATCATGCCTGCCGGGCGGAAATGCAGGCAGCATACTGATATCGTTTCAGTTTCATCCTTAACATAGGACAGGAACACGCGGGTTATGTAAAGGGGCATGGTATCCGGGCAGGATATGGCGGGGCACTTGTTTTAAATATTAAAGAGAGTGATTTCATATCTTCATAAAGAAATGTTTCAATTAATACAAATAAATAAACGAAAATTCATAAAATAATCCGGCGAAATCATATTCGCCATGGCTATTGGCGGGAATGGATTGTAAACACTCCGATCATATTATTGCCTTTTGACAGATTTCAGGAATTTCCAGAAGATACGCCCCATGCCCGATCAGAATGCAAAAGCGATCATTATCATGAACCCGACTGCCGGGCGTCGTCGCATGGGGCGTGTCGTGCGCTTTGTCCGGCTGTTGCAGCAGGCGGGCATGCAGGCGCAGATCGTGTCCACCCGATACCGGGGACATGCCACGGTCCTTGCACGCATGGCGGTGCAGGAACGGGCCTGTACCCATATCGTTGCCGCAGGGGGGGACGGTACCGTGGCCGAGGTGGCCGAGAGTATGGCGGGATCCGGTATCATGCTGGGCATTCTGCCTGTCGGCACGGCAAACGTGCTGGCCCGGGAACTGCGCGTGCCGTTTGATGACGCCAGTAATGCCCGCAATATCGCAGGCGGTGCGTGCACCGTTATCTGGCCCGGATGCCTGCGGTCCAGCGAAGGGGCGTGTCTGTTCGTGCAGATGGTTGGCGTTGGCTTTGATGCGCATGTAGTGCATGCCGTGTCAACCCGCCTGAAAAAGGCGACCGGGCGTGCGGCCTATGTGCTGGCGACACTGGGTTCGTTGTGGAAATATACTTTCCCGACCATGACCGTCTGTGTTGATGGCGTGTCCCACACGGCAGCATCGGTCATTGTCTCAAAAGGTGCGTTATATGCCGGGAAATATATCCTGACGCCCCGGTCCATGCAGGAAAGCAGGCAGTTTTCGGTTGTCCTGTTTGGCGCGGCGGGCATTGGCAACAGTATCCGCTACGCCATCGCGCTGCTGCGTGGAAACCTGTCACGTCAGAAGGATGTCACGATCCTGACGGCGAAGACAGTTGAAATCAACACCCCACGCAACATGCCCGTGCAAAGTGACGGGGATGCGCGCGGTCTTACACCCATACGGATCGACATGCCCGATCGTGCCCTGCGTATCGCGGTATAACAGGAATAATCTGGGTTTATTGGGAATAGTAAAAGTTTCCGGGTGCCGCCTTTGTTCAAAAAGGCGGCGTTTGATGAAGCTTTTTTCTACAGGCTTCATCAAATGATTTGAAGGCCGTCTCGTTCATGGCCACTTCAGGCAGGCAGGTCATGCCATGTCCTGCCTGTCCGGTGATGGGGAAGGGTCGCCGCATACACACCACGTGCGACGGCGCGGGCAAGGGTGTCGGCTGCGACGGATCCCAGTCGGGCAATGATCAGTTCGCGGTTCTGGCCGGGTATTTCCTTCTGCGCGGTTGAAAGGGCAAAGACTACATCCCCGTCAAACGGTGAATGGATGGGACGGATTGCGCGGGCAAGCCCGTCCTGCGCCATCATCGCCACGCGCTTGAGTTCATCCGCATCCAGCCGTACGTCCACGGCAATGCAGGCAATGGTGGTATTGGCGCGCGCGCCGGGGTTCAGTTTGGCCTCGCCCCAGTCTTCACCATAGACCGAACGCGATGACGCGCCCAGCCCACCGAATTCATTGTCGATTTCCAGCGCTCCCGCCCAGAAATTGCGCGTGCCCGGCACCACGACCGAACCAAGGCTGTTGACACAGACCAGCGCGCCAACGGTCATGCCATCGCCCGTCCGGAACGAGGCCGAGCCCAGGCCCCCCTTCAGGCTGCCCGCACCCGCGCCATACCCGCCGCCTGCCGTGCCCAGTGCAAACGGCCCGGTCCTGGCATGGCGGACCGCCTGTTCCCCCAACCGGCGATAGGGGGGATTGGTACCCCACTGCTTGTTCCCGCCATTGGCAAGGTCATACAGCACGGCCGTGGGCACGATGGGGGAAGGGGGCACGCCATTTTTGGGAATGAGCGAGAAGCCACGCCCCTGCGCGCCCAGCCAGCCTGCCACGCCATCCGCCGTCGCCAGGCCGTAGACCGAACCACCGGACAGGACGATGGCGTCAACGCTGCGGACCAGGTTCCCCGCAGCCAGCGCATCCGTCTCACGCGTGCCGGGGCCGCCGCCACGCACATCCACTGCACAGGCCGCGCGCTGGTCAGGCAGGATGACCGTAACACCGGTATAGGCACCCGGATCATCGGCCAGCCCGATTTTCAGGCCCGCAACATCCGTCATCAGGTTCAGCCTGCCTGGTGCGCCAATGCGCACGGGGCTGGCTGCAGAAACGGCACGGGGTGCAACCGCCATGCCGCCGGTGGCCATCATGGCCTTGATCAGTTGGCGTCTATGCACGTTCATTACCTTTAAATAATAGAATTCTGTTCTTGTATGTCATGATGGGGGTCGTGGATATCTCATGCGATCCGCGGGGCACGTGATATGCCTGCCCATATGACCAGTGCATTGATGATCAGCCCGATCATGCCGGGGTTCAGCCCCGCTGGCATGACATGAAGGAAAAACAGGCTCATCCCGACCAGATCGCCACATAACAGTCCGGCAATAATGGGAATGGCCGGTACCTTGCGATCAAGAAGGGCGACGATAATGCCCGGCGCCAGCTGGGTAACACCGATATAATACAGGTTGTTTAGCATGACCATCAGGCCCGACAGGGACGCGCCGCCCAGCACCGAAACCACAAGATAGATGGCGATGGTGACCTGCGCCCCGATTTTCTGCGTACGATCCGAGTGGCCGGGCATGAGATTGCGCGAAACCAGCGGTCCCAGCGCCAGACAGACCCCCGCCAGGATCACCAGCGCCGATAACGCGCATCCCCCCGCCACCAGTCCACGCGCCCAGCCGGGCAGGGTGGCGCAGACCGCGACCATGAAGACATCATTGGGTGACGCAGGTGTCGCGCCCGATGTCCGGACATACAGCGCCATCATGAACAGGAACGGAAACATGAGCATGTAAAGCGGCATGAAAATCTGGTTTTTCTGCAATGTGCGGGGGGATTTTGCAGTAAACAGGAAGGCGACCGTCTGCGGTGCGATACACAGGCCGATCGACTGCAGGATGATGGTTGACACAATAAAGGCATTCCCCCCCGGCAGGCCATGCCCACCGTTACCGGGAGTGGAGAATTCCGGCACGCCGACAGGCCAGTGCATGGCATGCATGGCCGCATACCCACCCAGCAGGATGGCCACCACCATCAGCACATCCTTGAGTATGGAAACATAGGCCGGTGCCCGTATGCCCGACAGTAATATCCACACCAGGGTCAGTAACGCGGACAGTCCCGTCATCATCATGCCCGGGATATGCCAGCCCAGACTGCGCACCACGACCATAAGGCCCGCAAACTGCATTTCACCAAACGGAAGAAGGAATAATGCCGTATTCAGCACAACAAGTATTTCCAGTGTCCGGCTGGCGTAATGGTTGCGGAAAATATCGGCAACGGTAATGCACGAATATCGCTGTCCCAGTGTCCATATGCGCGGGTTCAGGAAATAACCCACCGGATAGGACAGCAGGATATACCCCAGGAACCACATCCCGAACCCGCTGCCCTGCGTGTATATTCCGGCGGGAAAACCCAGCACGCTGCCAATACTGTATGTTTCACCAATGGTCAGGAAGAAAATGAGGACCGCCCCGAACTGACCCGACGCCACAAAGAAATCGCGCGCGTTCCGGGCGGCGTGGCGATATCGTGAATAAACGGCGATCAGCACCGAAGCCGTAATGACAGCCAGGAATATGGAAACTTCCATCCCTTATCCTACCCGTTTTGTATCTGTGCCAGATCGTGCATGTGATGGCAGGTTCCAGCATATGGTCAGGCATGCGGGAACAAGGATGAAGCATGCGAACATCCAGATTATTTCAAGGGGAATCCCGAATGCCGCCATCCTTTGCGCCCGCAGGGCCAGGCCACCCCCGATGACAAGGCAGAAGGGCAGGACAAGGCCCGCAAGCAGCGCGGGAAGGGAAATGGCGGGAACTGCCTGCGTGCCGTCGTCCCGTCTGTCCTGATCGTGCATGCCCGTCTCACCCTGTCCTGTTGGTAATGGCCTTATGATGTCATCAGTATGTATAGCTGATACGGGCGCCGTAGAAACGCGGCGGCCCGACAATGCCGAAATTGGACGTTGTAAAGAAATTACGCGTCATGTCATAGGTGCGGTTAAGTGCATTCTGTACATAACCGGTTACACTCCATTTTCCGTTTTTTGGCCGAAACGTCAAGCTGGTGTTAAGCAGGAAATAGGGCTTGATATTATACAGCGGGCCAAGGATGACGGCATATTCCTCACTACGGTAGGAATAATCGGCCTCGGGCGTCAGTATATAGCCACGCAGCGCACCGGGCAGGCGGATGTCATAACTGGCCGATCCACTCAGCTGCAGTTTGGGAAAACCCATGTCCTTCCCCTGCATGTTCTTGTTTATGGTCTGGTATCCGTTCCCGCTTGCGCCGGTGGCCTGTGACGCGGCGATGTTCAGCGCCTGGAACTGTTCATACTGGCCCTGTTCATAGCCGAAATTCTGCGTCAGGTGCAGGCCACGGACAGGTTCGGCCTGTGCTTCAAGCTCCACCCCCCACAGCGAGGAACGCGGTGCGTTGATGATCTTGCCGATTGCGCCGATCGTGGGATCTTCAATTGCGCTCTGCACCTGCTGGTCATGGTAGTCATACTTGAACGCGGCGCCGTTGATGCGCAGGCGATGGTTGAAGAACGTGCTCTTGAACCCGACTTCATAGGCCATCAGCCATTCCGGCTTGAAGGGCGCCAGCTGCGATGGTGCGGAGACGTTATAGGCGGAAAAACCACCTTCCTTCACGCCACGGCGAATATTGAAATAGGCCATGACATCTGGCCGGATATCATATTCGATGAACGCCTTGCCCGAAACCTGATCCATCCCGGTCTTACGGTCGTAATGCGTTGCGGGGCCTGTCGCGATGGATGTCTGGGTAAAGAAGTTGTTCAGTTCCTTCCATTCGTTCTCATGCCGCAGGGCAAAGCCTATGCGCATGTGGGAAACGGGACGGTAGGTGATGGATGCGAATTCGGAAAACCCCTGATCCGGCTGGCTGTATCGTGTTTCCGTATTGAAGCCGAATGCATCCTTGAAATCGGAATACATGGCGTCCTGCAGGTTTTCCTTGAAGTAATACAGGCCGGCATTCCATGTCAGTGGCCCCCGTTCGTGCGAGGCAAGACGCAGTTCCTGTGAAAAGATCGACAGGTTGCTGTCAAAATATTCATCGGCGTCCGCTGCCGACGTGCCGTCCCAGTCGTTCAGTTCACGGCGGTACATGACTTCATATGCACTGATGGATGTCAGGCGCGCCCATGAAAATTCCTTCTGGATGTTGATATCGATACCCCAGCTCTGGTTATTGCGGAATGGTTTGGCATTGGGGTTCAGGCGCAGGCTGTTCGCGAACTGCCGCGACATGCCCCACCCGGTTGCGTAATGGTCGCTGTCGGCGGGAATGATGCCGCCATTCGGCATTGACACCGAATTGATCAGGTAACCCGGTGTGGATTCCGAACGGTCGATGCCCCAGTGACCGCTCAGGTTGATGCGGGTCGTGTCATTTGCTTCCCACCGCAGCCTGGCGCGCACGGCGCCCAGGTCGGCATCACCGATATGTTCGCCCGTTGTGCGATTGTGTTCGTACGCGCCGCCATGGATCGTCTCTGCCGAAATGCGGTAGGACAGGCGTTTGGTAATCGGGCCGGATACGTAAAGGTCAGTCTTGCTGCGTGCGCGGTTCGCTATGTCTTCGGATATGCCGGCACTCAGCGTCCTGGTCGGTTCGGCGGTCTGCATTTCAATGTTGCCACCCGTGACGCTGCGCCCCGACGTGTAGCCCGTCGGGCCACGTTCGACATCAACGCCCGCAAGATCGAACATGACCCCCTGCGTCATGACCCCGATGGGATAGGCCACCCCATCGACATAGGTCATGACATCAGGCGTATTGTTGGATCCGTAATCGAAAAAACCGATGCCACGCAGGTGAAACTGTGGCTGTCCACCACCGAAGGCGTTTTCCACCTGCAGGTTGGGTATGACATGCTGCAGGTCATTTACCGTGGTGACATGGGCCTGGATCAGCGCCTCGCGGCTGAGATGCGCGATGGACCCGCCGACATGCTGCAGGTGTTCGGCATGGGCGTTGGTGCCGCTGACATGGATGGTTTCAGGCTGCATCGCCGCCTGGACGCTGCCCTTCTGGTTGCCCGGTGCGGGCTTGGGTTTGTGTTCGTTCGTCATCACCGATGCCGCAAAGGCATCGGGACAGGTCGGCAGGGCGCAGGTAAACAGGACCGCGACACGGCCTATCGTCGATATCTTTCCATATTTTTTCATTACACACACGCCTGGTCAGAAATTATGGGAAGGTCGGTTGCCGACAATACGAAGCTGTTTCCTCTGGTCATGATGGGGGTAGCGGCCAGCGTGGCATGGGGCCACGCGCCGTTTCATACATGGCCGCCAGCCGGATGGCCTGCAGATCCGCAAAGCGCGGGGTTACGATCTGCGCCCCGATTGGCATCCCGCCGTGTGAAAAACCGCAGTGAATGGATATGGCGGGCTGTTCTGACATGTTCCATGGGACGGTAAAGGCAATGTGGTCGAAGGAGCGTTCCGGGTCGTTGGTCGGCCCAGGATATTCAGCGGGAAAACTGACATTATAGCCCGATCCGAAAGTTTTTCAAGCTTGACAATGCCTTGCTGTCCGTCGTGTGAGCATGCGGATCGAGGCGATCAATGTCCATGCGGTTGAGGACGCAATGGATTGTTCCCAATCTTTGGCGAGCCGCCTGCACCGTCCCAGCCAGGCGAATGTCCGTTCAACCACCCAGCGGCGCGGCAGGATCTGAAAGCCTTTCACCGTATCGGACCGCCTGATGATTTCGACCGTCCATTTTCCCATGGAGGCGAGCGCGGATCGCAATTTCTCGCCAGCATAGCCGCCATCAGCGAAGATGTGGCGCAGCCAGGGAAAGCGCCTGCGTATTGCCGCCAGGACATCAACGGCCCCATCACGATCCTGGATATCGGCGGCATGAACGAGGAGAAAGATCAGGAAGCCGCAGGTATCAGTCACGATATGGCGCTTGCGGCCCTTGACCTTCTT
>NZ_CADP01000072.1 GCF_000285295.1 Komagataeibacter europaeus LMG 18890
CTGCGCAATTGGGCTCATGGGTTATAGCAATCAACGGTTGGTATGACATGCTGCGTCGTGCGCATGCATGCGGAATAGATGGCATCATCCTGACGGTGGATACTGCCATTACGCCCATGCGGGCGCGTGATGTCCGCAACGGGTTCCGGCGCATGACGCGTCCCTCGGTTGCCCAGCTTCTTTCGATGGCTGGCAGGCCGGGATGGAGCCTACGCATGCTGACGGCAGGAAAAGCCCGCATCGGCAATCTCGCCCCTTATGGCATGGGCCGGAATTTGTTGGAGGAAGCACGCAATGCTGCGGCTGAAATCGATCCCTCCCTGACATGGCAGGATCTGGCATGGCTCCGTAAGGAATGGGGTGGCAGGCTGATCGTCAAGGGAGTGATGGATGCGGCCGATGCCCGCCAGTGCGTGGACAACGGGGCGGATGCGCTGATTGTCTCCAATCACGGTGGGCGGCAGATGGACCCATCGCCAGCAACACTGTCCGTATTGCCGGAAATTGTGGAAGCCGTCGGGGATCGGTGCGAGGTCGTGCTGGATAGTGGCGTGCGGCAGGGGGGTGATATTGTCACCGCGCTGGCGCTGGGTGCATCCGGGGTGGCGTTGGGCCGCCCGTGGGCATGGGCGCTGGCGGCTGGCGGACGGAAGGGCATGGACGCCCTGACAACCGGCCTGTCGGGTGAAGTGCGCGATGTCATGGGACTGGCCGGGGTTCGCAATATGGCCGAACTGGTGGCCCAACGGAAGCAGGTGCTGCGTCGGGCCTGACCATTTTCCTTACATATACTGCCGGCCACCCAGACTGTACCGGCTGCCGGGGTAGGTGAAGATGCCTTTCATCACGATCCTGTCCTGCACCCATGTGCGGCGGACCAGTTGCAGACAGGCTTCCGGCGTTTCCAGTTCCAGCAGGTGCTGGAGTTCCTGCGACGGGGTGATGGCGAAAATGACGTGTTCGATTTCATCCGGTCCGGCAATGTGGTACAGGTGCCGGTGTGGATGCGCGATGGAAAAATCCTGATTCAGGTAATCCGGCGCAAAGTGTGGTGAAACATAACGCTCTTCCACCTGCAGGGGCGTATCGTCCTCATAATGCACGATTACGGAATGAAACAGCTTGCTGCCCGGACGCTGGTCGAACGACATGGCCAGGTCAACATCGGCCCGCGCCGTGTCCAGCGTGATGACGCGGGAGCGGTGGGTATGGCCGCTGGCAATAATGTCATCGGCAATATCATGTAACTGCAGCAGTTCGGCGCGTGGGGCAGGGCGGGCGACGAAGGTGCCGACACCCTGCGCGCGCGTGACCATTCCTTCCGTCATCAGTTCACGCAGGGCGCGATGTACCGTCATGCGCGATACGCCGGTAATTTCCACCAGTTCACTTTCGGATGGCAGGCGCTGGCCCACCTTCCACTCTCCCCGCTTTATCCGTGCCGTGATATACTGCTTGATCTGTTCATAGCGCGTGATTGCCTGAGTTTCAGCAATACCTGTAGCCATATTACAGTACTCAATTCATGGTCTATGGCAGCCTGCGGGGCGCCGGATGGAAAACAAATGATCAGGCGTCATCTTAACATAGTCTTACATACATGATGAGGCAACGTAACACAACGCGGATTGCTGGTCCTGACCGGGCAAGGGCGCAATATACCGTATCCTGCCATGCATGATTTCGCCTGTCGTAACATGGTGGACCGCATTACTGGCGCAGGTTGCGCGCCACGAACCGCGCACGGGAACAATAACGGCATCCGCCTCTGCATTGGGAAAGAACGTTGTCGTTACCGACCGGATCGCGGCGTCGGGGAACCTGTCAGGCGCAAACATGATGTTCAGTACGGAAACGGCACCTTCATCCAACCGGCACGTAAGGGGAAGCATGCCGGAAAACGACAGGACCGCCCCCGCACGTTCCAGCCGCATGCATTCGCGTGTGGGCAGGATCAGTTCCAGCCCGGCGCCGGACAGCAGCGCCTGCTGGCGCTGCATGCCGGGATAGGCGGAAAAGGAACAAGACCGGTCAATGGTCGCGATACTGACCCGCCAGCCGGAAGATTCCGTAACGGGCCGGGTTATGCCCTGCCCATTTTTCCATGGGCGGGCGGGCAGTATCCGGATGGAAGATATCCGCAATGTCACGGGCTGACTGCCGCGGGCAGCAGCATGCCGGGATTAAGGATATTGCGCGGGTCCAGCGCCCGCTTGATTGCGTGCATGACCATAATCGCGTCGTTGCCGTGCTGGTTGTGCATGAACATCTGCTTGGCAATGCCAATGCCGTGTTCCCCGCTTATGGAACCCCCAAGGTCAAGGGCGCGCTGGATGATCTTGTGATCAAGCGCCTGCGCGCGCGCCCATCCGTCCGGTTCTGGCGGGATCAGGATGACGGTATGGAAATTGCCGTCCCCCACATGGCCGACAATGGGGGCGACCAGACCCGATTTCTCAATGTCCTGCTTGGCCAGTGTAATCATGTCGGTCATGGCGGAAATCGGCACGACCGCGTCGGTAGTCATGCCCTTGTGCCCCTGTCGGTAGGCCATGCAGGCCCAGAAGGCGTCATGACGGGCTTTCCATAACCGGGTGCGTTCCTCCGGGCTGGCGGATGCCCGGAATGACAGCCCGTTGTGGTATTCGGTGATTTCGCGCAGCAGGTCCGCCTGTTCCGTGACCGATGCCGGGGATGCATGCAGTTCAAAGAACAGGGTGGGCAGGGGACGATATCCTTCCAGTGATGAATATCTGATACAGGCATCCATCTGCACGTCATCCAGCAGTTCCAGCCGCCCGATGGGCAGGCCGGCCTGAATGATGGAGGTGGCCGTGTCTACGGCATCCGCCAGTGTGCTGAACTGGCAGGTCGCCCCCAGAATGGTTTCAGGCAACGGATGCAGGCGGGCCTGGATTTCCGTAATGATGCCCAGCGTGCCTTCCGATCCGATCAGCAGGCCGGTCAGGTCATACCCGGTCGCGGATTTGCGGACATTGCCCCCCGTCTGGATGATTTTGCCATCCGCCATCACGGCGGTCAGGCCCAGCACGTTCTCGCGCATCGTGCCATAGCGTACGGCCCCCGTGCCGGACGCACGGGTGGCGCACATGCCACCCAGCGTTGCTTCCCCACCGGGGTCCACGGCAAAAAACAGCCCGTCGCTGCGCAGCAGGCCATTCAGCTGCTGGCGCGTCACCCCGGCCTGCACCCGGCAGCTCAGATCCTGCGGGCGGATGTCGGGAATGGCGTTCATCTGCGACAGGTCAAGGCTGACGCCGCCTTTCGTCGCGGTCAGCTGCCCTTCCAGTGATGTTCCCCCGCCAAAGGGAATGACCGGCAGGTACAGGTCATGACAGGCAGAAACGATGGCCGCGACTTCTTCCGTCGTCCGGGCAAACACCACCACGTCTGGCTGTGCGGCCGGGTCGGGGGACTGCCAGCCTTCGCCATGCGCATGATGCTGCCGGACCGTCGCATTGGTGGAAATCCTGTTCCCCACCAGGGGCTGGATGCGTGCGATGAAGGTCTCAATGGCTGTCATCGGTCTGTCCCGTTTCAATGGAGAGGGCACGGAGGAAACGGTCATTATCCGCAGGCAGGCCAACGCTGACGCGAAGGCATGTTTCGAATCCTTTTTCACGCCACGGTTTGATGATGACGCCATGCCGCAGCAGGCGTTCCGCAAGGGCGGAAGCATTCTGACCGACGTCAAGGAATATGAAGTTGGTATGCGACGGCACGGGGGCATAACCCTGTCGCGTCAGTTCATTCATGAAGCGTGCGCGTTCCGCCACGGTTGCTGCGACGCTGTCGTGCATGTGCGTCCTGTCATGCAGGCATGCCAGCGCCATGTCCTGTGCCGCCATGTTGGTGTTGAACGGATCACGCACCTTGTTCAGGGTGCCGATGACGCTGGTATCGGATGCCAGCGCGTAGCCAATTCTCAGACCGGCAAGGGCATAGGCCTTGGAAAACGTGCGCAGCACCAGCCATGGCCGTGCCTGCCGGGGCAGGATTTTCGTGGCGTCGGGATAATCCGGGCTGCCAAGGGCGTATTCGTAATAGGCCTCGTCAATGACAATCAGGGTATCTTGCGGGCAGCATGCCACCAGTTCCAGCATGTCGGTTGCGTTCATCATGCAGCCGACCGGGTTGGATGGATTGGAAAACATGAGGATTTTCAAGGGGGCGGCCTGAACCGCCCGCTTCATGGCCGGCAGGTCGAACTGACCTTCGGCGGTAATGGGAACCGCATCGACCCGTGCGCCCATCATTTCAGGCCATATCACATGCAGCCCGAAGGACGGCAGCACGGTCACGACCCGGTCGCCAGGGGAAAGATAGGCCTCGCAGATCAGGCGTATGATCTGTTCCGATCCATTGCCCAGCATGATGTGGTCCGCTGGCGTGCCCGTTGCCTGCGCCAGCGCATGGCGCAGTGTCGATGCCGTTGCATCGGGATAGCGGAATAGCTGGCGTGTCAGATTCTCCCACTGCTTCAGGGCGGCGGGGGACGGGCCATAAGGGTTTTCGTTGCTGCCCAGTTTTGAAATATGGGATGCGTTGTATTTCTGGCGTACCTCATCTTCCGACAGGCCTGCGTTATAGACGGGCAGGGCGGCAACTTCGGGACGGGCGGGCACGCATATTGACCGGGTAGGCACGGAAGAAGAAGCTGCCATGGAGATAGCCTTTTTCAATAAATTGCATCTACTTGTATATACATAGCGGCCATGACTGTTGTTGTAAATATGCAACGAGCATCCGCCATCGCGATTACCGGGTCAATAACATGTGCGATACGGCGCCCGGAAGGGCATGGCCCATGCGCAATGGACAGGTATGGCGAACCCTGTCCATACACCGGAATCCGTGGCGTGGACGTGCGTCCCGTTCTGGCTGCGCTGCGGTTCCGGCGCGCGTCACGCCGTGATTTGTCATATCGGGTATGCTGGCTTATATATATTGTGATATCGCAATAATATTAATACCGTAAGAAATCTTGATGGAGGAAGTGCATGACAGGTTGGTTTCGGCGCGTATCGGCCATGATCGCATCTGTCGTGGTTTCCTCACCGGGTCTGGCGCGGGCCGCCGATCCGGCACCCGTCCTGCAGGCGGAACAGAGTGATGTCGCCCAGCTTCCGGCAATGGGCGCGCACTGGGTCCTCCCCTATACCAAAACGACCGCAATCACCCTTTATGACGGGGATAACGGCCACGTTCTGGGCACGCTGCCTGCAACGCCACTGGCCAATACGGTCATTACACCGGACCGGCGGAGCATATACATAACCGAGACATCATGGTCGCTTGTCGATCATGGGGACCGGCATGACATGCTGCAGCAGTTCGATGCCCGCACACTGGAACGCGTGCGCGAACTGGCCCTGCCGCCGCGTGCGCTGGTGGGGCGCAAGCAGCAGAATTTTGATGTTGATGCCAATGGGAAGTTCGGGTTCATATTCGATCTCAGCCCGGCTTCCGCCGTCACGGTTGTTGACCTGTCCGCGTTCAGGGTGGTCCGCACGGTCGATATTCCCGGTTGCGCGCTGGTCTTTCCATGGCAGGGCGGCGGCTTTTCCAGCCTGTGTGGTGACGGATCACTGACCAATGTGGCGGTTGGATCGGACGGGAAGGCCACTGTTACCCATTCAAAACCGTTTTTCAGCGCGGATGGCGACCCGGTCTATGAACAGAGCCTGGCGGAACGCGCGAAGGGTGATGCCTATTTCATTACCTATAGCGGCAAGGTCATGAAGGCGCATCTGGGCCCGCAACCGGTTATCGAAACCGCATGGTCGATCCAGCAGGCGGCAGGCCAGCCCGTTGCCGGAACCGGGGTGCAGGAACTGGCGTGGCGTCCGGGCGGTACGCAGCCATTTGCCATGTTCTATTACAACCACCATCTCTTTGCCCTGATGCACATGGGCACATACTGGACCCACAAGACGGCAGGCACCGAAGTATGGGAACTTGATACGCAAGCCCATCGTCTGGTGCGTCGCATCGACCTGCCGGCACCGGCCAAGGCGGTGGCGGTCAGCCAGGACCAGAAACCATTGCTGTACGCCAATGGGGAAAACGGAAACCTGATGGTCATCGACCTGCAGAATGGGAAGACACTGCGCAATACCCACATTGACGCAGGCGCCATGACCCTCACGCCACCGTAAGAATCTTTTCCGTTAATTCATACTGTTCCCCTTGGTTTGGAAAATACTGGTCATGACTGAATCTTTTTTTGATAAGCTGGGTGAAAAGCTGACAAGGAAAATGGCGCAGGGAATTTCCCGTCGCAGCATGATCGCCAGGGCGGGAAGTGCGGCGGTGGTGACGTCTTCCCTGCCAGTTCTGCCCGTTCAGCGTGCACAGGCTGCTGCTGCACAGACGCCGCAATCCGCCGCAGTTTCGGATTTCGACCGCCGTGCCCAGTCCACGGATCCGACAAAATGTGATTACTGGCGGCATTGCGCCATTGACGGGGTGCTGTGCGGATGTTGTGGCGGTGGCGTGCATACCTGCCCACCCGGCACACAGCCATCCCCCGTATCGTGGATAGGGACCTGCCGTAATCCTGTCGATAACCGGTCTTATGTCATTGCCTATCGGGATTGCTGTGGGCGCACATTGTGTAATTCATCCCCCGATTGCCATTGTAATACTGAAGACAGGGAGCTGCCTGTTTATCGGCCCCAGGCCAATAATGACATTATCTGGTGTTTTGGGGGATCGTCTGCGGTCTATCATTGCTCCACAGCGGCACTGGTCGGGCAGGCGGAATAAATACAGGAATTTATATATAAATAGCGGAATTGATCTGTATTCATTCGGTGTTTCATTAATTTTTTCTGTACAAATACAGAAAAAATGAATTTACCGAATGATACGGTATTTCCCGTGACGTGTGGTTCCTCACGCAGCATGCATGGCCGGTTTGACCATGCATACAGTTCTTTCCGCCGTTCCGGGCACCAGTCGTCCATGTCCGGTAATGTTGTCTATAAAAAAATAAATTCATGGGAAGAAAAGAGAATTATATAATGTTATCGAATATTTCAAGAAATACTCTTTTTGCTTGTGGCTTTCTGGCATGGGCCACGGTGCCTTCATATGCGCATGCCAGTGAACTGAAACAGGCGCAGCTTAAGGAATCCCGGAATGCATTGGAAAACGAAGCATTTTATCAGGCGCCGCAGGATGGTAATGCCCCCACATATCCGGGCGCACTGATCCGTCAGGAACGGGCAACGGATTATACCTTGCCACCGGGTGTGCAGGCCTACCGTATTCTTTATCATTCGCTGGACGCCACGCGGCATGATGTCGTCTCGTCCGCTGTCGTGCTGGTGCCGGCAGGACCGGTACCGGCTGGTGGGTGGCCGGTTGTGGCATGGGCGCACGGCACCAGTGGTGTCGCCCAACAATGCGCGCCATCACTGATGAAGAACCTGTATTACGGGAACGAAGGGCTTTTCGATTTTCCTGCACATGGCCTTGCTGTTGTCGCAACGGATTATCATGGGCTGGGCACGTCCGGCGCCCACCAGTACATGAACAAGCTGGCCCAGGGTTATGATGTCATCTATTCGGTTGCGGCCGCACGGTCGGCCGTACCGGCACTGGGAAGCAGGTGGGTCGCCGATGGGCACTCCCAGGGCGGCATGGCGTCATGGAGTGTCGGGGAAATGGAACATGATATTGCCGATCCCGGCTACCTGGGAACGGTATCGGTTTCCGGCACGATCAATATGCCAGATTTCGTTCATCCGTTACCGGGAGAAGGGGGCGAAAGTTTTTACACCCCCATGGTGGCGTATGGCCTTCAGGCCCGTTACCCGCAGTTTGATCCGCGTTTCATGCTGAATGATGCGGGCATGACGCATTATGATGGCGCGGTCAGGCAGGGCTGCTGGTACGTTGCCAGCGCCCTGTATGACGGCCAGTCCATTGACAGTATTACAAGGAAGGGCTGGCTGGATAACAAATTCGTCCAGTCCATGTTCCATGAGGACGCGGTGGGGCGCCAGCCACTCAAGGGGCCGCTTCTGGTCATTACCGGTGGTGGCGATGTGACAGTGCCCCCGGAAGGGGTCAGGGCGACGGCGCGTACGGCCTGCCACAATCACATTCCGCTGTCTTTCACTGAATTACCGCGACTGGATCATGACCCGACCATGATCCAGTCCACCGCCATGCAGATTGCGTGGATCAAGGACAGGTTTTCGGGCAGGCCGGCGCCGGAAAACTGCGACAGCCTGAAATGATACTGTCATCCACGCATGACGACGGGAAACCTGGCAGATTATGGCCTGTCAGGTATATCCGCGACTGATGAGGCACTCCTGCACCGCGCGTTCGGCTGCGTCTATTGCGGTATTGGTAAAGGCTGCCGCAGTGGAATCGGCATTGGCAATGGCGATCCGTCCATAAGGTTGCCGTCCGATCACATGGGGGCGCAGGGCTGCGGGCATGTACGGATCCCCCAGCGTATCGTAAGTATAGGCATAGCCATGGGGCCACCGGTTCACGGTCAGCCCGACAATATCGTGTTCATGGTTGAAACCCAGTGATCCGAACATGCGCTGAAGCTGGTCACGGGTTTTTGCCTCGATTTCGGGAAACGTCATGGCCAGCATTTCCTGGCGTCCCAGCCTGTTCTGTTCCTTGCGCGGCCGGCCCGGTGCATTCGCATTGCGTAGCAGGTGGATCATGGTCGGACGATCGGGGGCAGGATTGGTCGTGTATCCACCAATATCCACCGGTTCGTCCACCAGCAGACGGGTATGATAGGAACAGGGTGCATAAATTGATCTGGCGGCGCATCGGCGCAGCGCCTGCCCATTACGCAGCAGAACGGTGCTATACTGCATTGGAACCTTGGACGGGTATTTCAACGCATCCTTTTGTGCATCAGGCAGGGATGGCACAATAAACGGAATGATATTGTTGAAGCACGCCATGATGACATTGTCCGCCATGACGGCGTGACGTGTATCGGCCGTACCATCCGGTTTCTGATACACCACCCGCACGGGCCTGTTATCATTCGGCCGGGCCGGGTCGCCTGTATGTTCCACGCGCACGACCATGCCGTTCAGGCGGATCCGTACCGGACCCGGTCTGTCCAGCCGTGCATAATTTCCCTGTGCCATGATGACACCCGCTGCCGTTTGCGGCGTGCCAAAAAATGAAGGCACCAGCCGACCGACCAGCAGCCGTGCAGTGGTGGCATTGCCGTCGGGGAAATGGAAAACAGCCGATTCATGCGGTGTTTCGTGCGTGACCTCCATCCCGTTGAAACCGGGTGCCTCCGCCTTCATCGCGTCATAGGCGGGGCAGGTGTCCACACGCATATTGTTGCGATAGGCCTTGCCTGCAAAGAAACGGATGGCCCCGTCCGACATATGGGCATAACGGCGCAGGAATGTTTCGTAACTGATCGTGCGCAGCAGGGCCTGGCGGGCATCCGGCGTCATGTCAGGCAGGTAATTGATGGCTTGCGTATGCAGGCGCAGAAGATCGGCCCGGGTTTGATCATCCAGCGGTGAATCGTGGAAAAACCGCGCCCAGTTGCCATCATGGTAACCGGGAACAAGCTGATCCCTGCCGAACGTTTCCCGATCATAAAAAACAGCCGGTTCCAGCCCTTTCAGGCGACTGGTCTTGAGATAACCGGAATAGCTGTCCGGCCGGATGCCAAGGTCCATCAGCAGGGATGTCGCGGTATAGCTGTAGGGAAAGGGGGTTTCGATACTCATCGTCCCGCCGTAGCCCAGATATGTCTGTCCGCCGTAATGGAACTCGTTCCGTTTGGCATGGCCGCCAAAATCATCATGGTTGTCGATGATCAGGATCCGGGCATCCGGCCCCATTGCGCGCTGGTAGAACAGCGCCGCCGACAATCCGGATATGCCGGCCCCCACGACAACCAGGTCATAATGTTCACCTGTGTCCGTTGCCGTGACCGGCCCGGCAAACAGTCCGTCGCGTGCCGCGTGGGCGGCTTCGAAAGAACCGGGATACTGCCCGCGCAGTCCGGTCCGCAGCGGCGGGTAGGATGCCGCCGTGCCTTTCGGGGGAACCGCGTCGGGCGCGGCAGCCTGTGCACGGGGTGGCATGGCGTTCGCCATGATCGGCACGATGACGCCCTGTATAACGTTGCGACGTGTTATCCGGGGTGTATCGGCTGGAGATTTGTCAGTCATGCCGGGTCCATGGGTGTGGGTTATATCTTATTCATGCGCACCATGTTGCAATATCAGAATAAACTGCCACGACAACGCGTATGGTACGGCTTTCCGTCCGGAAGGGTAACGTTTTCAACCGGGAACGAAAAGGCATGGTCAGGATCGGGAATTAAGATTATTTTGCGAAACCATTCCGTTCTGGTTTCAAAAGGTCTTATTCCGGATGTCAAGGAAAACAACGGTTTCCACGCCCGCGATTACGCGTCGTGATTTTATCAATGGCGTGCTGGTCAGTGGCGCGACCGGCATGATGGAAGGGCAGGCGCGGGCAGCGGGTACGGCAGGTGTTGCCCCACCGGCACGGACAGGCATGCGTGGCAGTCATCCCGGTGCGTTCGAGGCAGCACATGCCCTGCGTGACGGAACCGTTCCGGCCCACAGGATCCGAAAGACGGGTGAGGTCTATGACCTGGTTATCGTGGGCGGTGGACTGAGCGGTCTTTCGGCGGCCCATTTTTTTCGCAAATATGCAGGCGCAGACAAGAAGATCCTCATCATCGATAACCATGACGATTTCGGGGGACATGCCAAGCGGAACGAATTCAGTGTCGATGGCACGCGCATGGTGCTTAACGGTGGCACGCTGGAGGTTGAATCTCCGGAACGCTACAACCAGTGGGCACGGATGATCCTGGATGATATCGGTGTCGATCTCGATCGTTACCTGAAGGAAAATGCGCCCAACGAGTCCCTTTATTCCAGCCATGGCATGGGACCGGGCCTGTTTTTTGATCAGGAAACATGGCATGCCGATACCCTGGTGCGCAGCGCCGTGGGGACGGAAAACTGCCTGAATGCCCATGCCCTGCAACATGCGCCACTCAGCCGCCACGCACGTGCCGACCTTATGCGCCTGCTTTCAGCGCGGCAGCCGGATTACCTGCATAGCCGCTCGGTTGCGGAAAAAAAGA
The DNA here is from genome assembly GCF_000285295.1 of Komagataeibacter europaeus LMG 18890. Classification (GTDB taxonomy): domain Bacteria; phylum Pseudomonadota; class Alphaproteobacteria; order Acetobacterales; family Acetobacteraceae; genus Komagataeibacter; species Komagataeibacter europaeus. Next base: position 11,165 of record NZ_CADP01000072.1, read on the forward strand.
AATTCCTCGCCAGTATTTCGTACCCGGATTACCTCAGCAACTGGGCAAAGGTCGATCCGTCCATCCTGTGGTTCTTTCGCAAGGCGGGCAGCGGCGTTTTCTGTGTCGGGTCGGATACGCTGCCCGCGCTGTTCGCCTGGACGCTGGGGCTGCCAGGGTTTTCGGGGCTGGGACTGGGGGATGTGCCGGAGGGGCTTCTGGCCGACCTGCCCGGCGGCCAGCACGGGCGGCAGAAGGAAAGCGGGCATAGCGTCCATTTCCCCGATGGCAACGCAACCCTTGCGCGCCTGCTGGTCGCCTCCCTTATCCCGGCTGCGACAAAGGCACGCACGCAGGAGGACATGGCAACCGCCACGTTCGATTATGCCGCGCTGGATCGGGCTAGGTCCAATGTACGCCTGCGACTGGGCAGCATGGTCATGAATGTTGCCCATGACGGCGCCCCGGATCAGGCGCGGCAGGTATCGGTCCTGTATACGGCTGCGGGGGATGCGTCCCCCACGCAGTATCATCAGGTGCAGGCCCGACAGGTGGTCATGGCATGCTGGAACATGTTCATTCCCTACCTTGTGCCAACACTGCCCGAGACCCAGAAGAAAGCACTTGCCTATGGCGTCAAGGGACCGATTGTTTACGTGAATGTGGCATTGCGCAACTGGCGGGCATTTGAAAAACTGGGTGTAAGTGAAATCCGTTGTCCGGGGATGTATTTTGATGAGATCTCGCTTGCCGAACCCGCGGCCCTTGGTGGACTTTCCCTGCCATCCGACCCTGATCGTCCCATCGTCATCCGCATGATCAAGACGTTCAGCGTGCCGGGTCTGTCAAAGCGCGAACAGTACCGGGCCGCGCGTGGCATGCTGCTGGGCATTTCATTCGAGACGTTTGAGCATGAAATCCGCAACCAGTTGCAGCGCGTGCTGGGTGCAGGCGGCTTTGACGCCACCCGTGATATTGCCGCCATAACCGTCAATCGCTGGCCGCACGGTTATGCCTATACCTATAACAGCCTGTATGATCCGGCTGAATGGGTGTTTACGGAAACACAAACGCGCCCCTGCGTGGTGGGCAGGCAGCTGTTCGGGCGCATTGCAATCGCCAATTCGGATGCGGCGGCCAGTCCCCATACCGACGCGGCCTTTCTTGAAGCCCACCGTGCCGTGACGGAACTGCTGGATGCGGGCCAGTATCCGTTTGTCCCGACCGTGCCCGGCAATGCGGCTGATACACATACCAACGAAGGAAAAATGTAAGTCATGACAGGCGACAACCCGATTTCCGCGCACGCCCACCAGATGTATTGTAACGGGCAGTGGGTTACGCCAGACGGACGGGAACAGATGGATGTCATCAATCCCGCAACCGAGCAGCCCTGCGCCCGCATCACACTGGGCAATGCCCGGGATACGGAACGGGCGATCAAGGCCGCCCGGGCGGCGTTTCCCGCATGGTCCATGTCCGACCGCGCCACCCGCCTGGCGGAGCTGGAACGGATTGTGGAGATCTATAAAAGGCGCATGAAGGAAATGGCCCAGGCCATTTCACTGGAAATGGGCAGCCCCCTGACCCGTGCGTATGACAGCCAGGCCTGGGCGGGGATGGCGCATCTGGAAGAAATGGTGACGGTACTGCGTGACTTCCCGTTTGAGGAACGACGCGATGACATGCTGATCGTCCATGAAGCGGTAGGCGTTACCGGCCTGATTACACCGTGGAACTGGCCGATGAACCAGATTGCCTGCAAGATTGCGCCGGCACTTGCGGCGGGTTGCACCATTATCCTGAAACCCAGTGAAGTTGCGCCCCTCAGCGCCCTGCTGTTTACCGAAATCCTTGATGAAGCTGGTCTGCCACCGGGTGTGTACAACATGCTGAACGGCACCGGTCCCGAAGTGGGGGAGGCGATGGCCCGTTCCCCGCTGGTCGACATGGTCTCCATTACCGGGTCTACCCGTGCCGGTGCGGCGGTGGCGCGTCTGGCGGCGGATACGGTCAAGCGCGTTCATCAGGAACTGGGCGGGAAATCGCCCAATATCATCCTGCCTGATGCCGATCTGGAACAGGCCGTGGCGCAGGGCGTGCGTAAATGCTTCAGCAATTCGGGCCAGTCCTGCGATGCGCCAACCCGCATGCTGGTCCCTGCGGCCCGGATGGAAGAAGCACTGGATATCGCCCGCCGGACGGCTGCCACCATTCGCGTGGGTGACCCGACGGACCCGGAAATCGATCTGGGCCCGGTGGTCAGCCATCTCCAGTTCGATCGCATCCAGACGCTGATCCAAAAGGGGATGGATGAAGGGGCCACGCTGGTATGTGGCGGGCCGGGTCGGCCGGAGTGCCTGACGCGCGGGTATTATGTGCGCCCAACCGTATTCGGGAATGTGACGTCTGACATGGCCATTGCACAGGAGGAGGTTTTTGGGCCGGTTCTGGTCATAATGGCCTATGATAACGAAGAACATGCGATCCAGATCGCCAATGACACGCCCTATGGTCTGGCGGCATACATCCAGTCAGGTGACCTGTCCCATGCGCGGCATGTGGCCCGTTTCCTGCGCGCGGGCAACGTGAACATCAATGGCGCCCCGTGGACCGTTGCAGCACCATTTGGCGGATATGGGCAATCTGGCAATGGGCGGGAATGCAGTGTGTATGGTCTGCGTGATTTCATGGAAATCAAGGCGATCCTCGGATACTGGACAGCATCGTAATCGGGACTGAACAGTTCAGGCTGGCCCGTACGCGTCGTTTCCATAGTGGAGATGGCGCGGCGGGCACCAGTTGGCTGTATTGGGTCTTGGAGGCCATTTCAAAATAATTAAATAATAAAAAACAATAAAAATTTTTGAATGGTTCTTTTTTTAAAAGTGGCATCGAACTGCCTAATGATTGCGGGATATTTCAAAGGCTGATGTTTCAACAGCCATTTGGCGGATCTGATCGGAATTTTTAAAAGAGAAATTAATCTTATCTGAATATCCTTCTGCGCTGTCACATTGTTCTCGTGGAGAGGTTTATCAATGCACAGCGGCAGGCGGTTTACGGTTCATGTTCGGTTACTGCTCTGCTGTCTGATAACCGTGGCTGCCAATAACGCAAACGCTGCGCCTGCGCACAGGATAGCGGACATGTATGACCTGCGCGACATGGGTGCCAGACTGGATGGCGGTATTGATGATGAGTCACGGATCCTGGCTGCCTATGACGCGGTTCCAGACAATGCCACGCTGATCCTGCCATGCGGGAAATGGCCGGGTATGCGCAACAGATCCGGCTATCCCTGGGCACCTCATATCGCAGGAAAAACCGTGGCGTGGGAAGATATATGTGGTCTTTCCCTTGGCAATACGACGCAACCATTGGACCTGGCGCTGGGGGATGGGGATCTGTATATCCGCAACCTTGCAGGTGGGCGATGGTTCCGGCGCACGGATTTTAGAGCATAATCTGATCTAATAGGTTCATTTTAAGATTCCCATACTGGTCGAAATCTGATTCATACTATGTGCCGGTATGGAGGCCGGCCCGTATGACCCGAGCCCTGTCTGCTGACCTTCGCCGCCGCACGATTGCGGCTGTTGCCTCTGGCATGACCCGTCGTGCGGCGGCGGTTCGTTTTGGTGTGTCTTCGTCGAGCGTTATCCGCTGGGTTGCCGAGTGGCAGGCCAGCGGTCGTGACCATGCGCTTAAACAGGGCGGTGATCGCCGTTCTCACCGGATTGAAGCGTGGTCAGCCTTCCTGCTAGCCGCGATTGAAACAAAGGCCGATATTTCCCTTGTCGAACTGGCGGAGACACTTGCAGCGGAACACGGTGTCCGCTTTGCGCCGAGTACGATCTGGCGCTGTCTCGACCGTCACGACATGACCATCAAAAAAAACGGCGCACGCCAGCGAGCAGACACGGCCCGACGTCGCACAGCGGCGCGAGGCCTGGTTTGACAGTCAGCCTGACCTTGATCCGGCCCGTCTGATCTTCATCGACGAAACAGCCGTCTCAACGAAGATGGCCCGCCTGCGGGGGCGGTCACAACGGGGCACGCGCTGTCGGATGTCCGTGCCCCACGGGCACTGGAAAACCACGACGTTCATCGGCGGGCTGCGCCTCTCCGGCATGACAGCACCGATGATGCTGGACGGCCCAATGACCGGCGAATGGTTTGCCGCCTATACCCGCAAGGTGCTCGTTCCAACCCTGTCGCCGGGAGACGTCGTCATTCTGGACAATCTGCCCGCCCATAAAGGAGCCGCTGCCCGCGAGGCTGTGGAGGCAGTCGGCGCCAGGTTGTTGTTCCTGCCGCCCTACAGTCCTGATTTCAACCCGATCGAAAACATCTTCGCCAAAATGAAGGCGTGGATCAGACGGGTGGCACCGCGAACCCTCGACGCTCTTCAAAATACCGTCTGTGGAGCAATTGACGATATCTCTCATCGCCAGGCCGCAGCGTGCTTCACCGCCGCTGGATATGAACCAGACTGATCGGATTATGCTCTAG
>NZ_CADP01000071.1 GCF_000285295.1 Komagataeibacter europaeus LMG 18890
CCTTGCCGAGTGCGGGGCAGATGGCGCCGAACAGCCAGGCATTCTCATAGCGTTGATCGGCAGGCTGGCGTGGTCGGGTGCCACGCCGCGCCCATTGCCGGACAAGACCGTTTTTCTGCCCGATGCGGGCCTCGTCCTGCCACCAGAGTTCAATCCGCCTGCCTCTGGGCAGATGCCCGGTGTGGGCGCTCAGGATCGTGGGGAAGTTTTTTTAAACGCGTCCATGACGAACGGATCCTGTCCGGGGTGACGCGGACGCGCGCTGACGTGGCTGAACCCAAGCCGCTTCAACAGGGCGGAGACATGGCGTTCGTGATAGGAGACGCCAAAACGCTCTTCGATGACCCGCTGAAGATCGACCCGACGCCAGCGCACCACGCCGTCCCGGGCACGGTCAGGCCCTGTCGTGACCAGCGCCGATAATTCTGCCAGTTGGTCCGCTGTCAGGCGGCAGACTGACCCGTTGCGCCATTGATCGTGCAAGCCATCCGGCCCCGCAGCATTGAACCGGTGCACCCAGTCCCGCAGGGTTTGCCGGTCCATCCCGCCGATCCGCGCCGCTTCGCCCCGGCTGGCACCGTCGCGCACCGCAGCCAGAGACAAAAGGCGCCGTGCAACATTCGCATCCCGCGTACGAGAGGCCAGACGCCGTAACGCAGAAGCCGTATAATCCGTCCGTAAGGCAATCGCACCAGCCATTCCCGATCCTCCCTCTCACAACAGAATCAGAACAGGCCCTTCGCGTCACTTCACAGATGAGTCAGAGACAGTAGCCCTTGGTATTAGTGTAAAAATCAGGAATGGCGCAGGGATTTAATAAATAATCATACGCATTCCCTTCAGGTCTTCCTGATTGAAAAATAATTTCTGGAGTAATATTTCCATGCCGTCAGACAGTATATCAGCAGCCCCCCCGTTCAAGGCCCGTTATGGCAACTATATCGGTGGCAAGTGGGTTGCTCCCGTTGATGGTCATTACCTGACCAACACTTCCCCCGTTGATGGCCGCGTGCTGTGTGAAGTCCCCGCTTCCACCGCAGCCGATGTGGAACTGGCACTTGATGCCGCGCACAAGGCCAAGGCCGCATGGGGTGAAATGGCCCCCGCTGACCGCGCGCTGATCCTGCTCAAGGCAGCCGATGTCATGGAAAAGAACCTCGACCTGCTCGCCCGGGCCGAGACATGGGACAATGGCAAGCCCATCCGTGAAACCATGACCGCCGATATTCCGCTGGCCATTGATCATTTCCGTTACTTCGCTGGCTGCATCCGCGCCCAGGAAGGCACGCTGAGCGAGATCGACGCCACCACCATCGCCTACCATTTCCATGAGCCGCTGGGCGTCGTGGCCCAGATCATTCCGTGGAACTTCCCGCTGCTCATGGGTTCGTGGAAGCTGGCCCCCGCACTGGTCGCCGGTAACTGCGTGGTCATGAAGCCTGCCGAAAGCACGCCTGCTTCCATGCTGGTGCTGATGGAACTGATCGGTGACCTGTTCCCGCCCGGAACGCTGAACATTGTCAATGGCCTTGGCAAGGACGTGGGCGCCGCCCTGTCCAACAGCGACCGTATTGCAAAGATCGCCTTCACCGGTTCCACCCCGACCGGCAAGATGATCGCGCACGCCGCCGCCGAACACCTGATCCCGGCAACCCTGGAACTGGGTGGCAAGTCGCCGAACATCTTCTTTGCCGACATCATGGACCATGATGACGATTACCTGGACAAGGCGATCGAAGGCTTCACCATGTTCGCCCTCAACCAGGGCCAGATCTGCTCCTGCCCCAGCCGTGCGCTGGTCCAGGAATCGATCTATGAGAAGTTCATCGAACGTGCGCTGCCCCGCATCAAGGCGATCCGTCAGGGCAACCCGCTTGATCCCAACACCATGATGGGTGCGCAGAACTCCCACGGGCATCAGGAAAAGATCCTGTCCTACATCGATATCGGCAAGGGCGAAGGCGCCCAGCTGCTGACCGGTGGCGGCCGTCCCGACCTTGGTGGTGACCTGAACAACGGGTGCTACGTGCAGCCGACCGTGTTCAAGGGCAACAACAAGATGCGTATCTTCCAGGAAGAGATCTTTGGCCCGGTTCTGGCCGTGACGACCTTCAAGACGGAAGAAGAAGCGCTGGCCATCGCCAACGACACTCCCTTCGGCCTCGGCTCGGGTGTGTGGAGCCGTGACGCCAACACCTGCTACCGCATGGGTCGCGGGCTGGAAGCCGGTCGTGTGTGGATCAACTGCTATCACGTCTATCCCGCGCATGCGGCGTTTGGCGGATACAAGAAGTCCGGCATCGGCCGTGAAACCCACAAGATGGTGCTTGAGCACTACCAGCAGACCAAGAACATGCTGGTCAGCTACAGCGACAAGAAGCGCGGCTTCTTCTGATCCGCTGATGGGGTGAAAACTCCATAGGCTACCAGACATGGCGCGGCGGTCGGGATGGTTTACCGGGTCGGCCGCCGCGGCATGTTACCCGGGCCATGCGCGCAGGGTCCGGCACAAAGCAGTTTTCGGTATTTCAGGATATGCGACAGGGTTTTTCCCACGGGACCGGGACACTGTGCGGCAGAAGTAAAAAAGAGGCATAGGATGGCACAAAAGTTTCGGGTCGTAATTGTTGGTGGTGGCGTGGCCGGTCTGGCGCTGGCAACGCGGCTGGGTGATTCAATCGGCAAGTCGGGCCGTGCGGAAATCACGCTGGTCGACAAGAGCTTCGCCCATGTGTGGAAACCGATGCTCCACTGCTTCGCAGCGGGCACGGCTGCTAACGAAAACGACCGCATCAGCTTCCTGTCGCAGGCCAGTCGCCATCATTTCGAATTCTGGCCCGGCGAGATTGCGGGCATGGACCGCAAGGCCAAGACCATCACCCTTGCCCCGGTTGTCGAGCCCACGGGCGAGGTGATCCTGGATGAGCGCAAGCTGGAATATGACGCGCTGGTGCTGTCGATCGGCAGCCGCGCGAATGATTTCGGCACCCCCGGCGTGGCCGAGCACTGCCTGTTCATTGACAACCTTGTGGATGCCAACGGCTTCAACGACCGTTTCCGCGCGGAACTGCTCAAGGCATTCGGTAATAACGAACAGCTTGACATCGCCATCGTGGGTGGTGGCGCCACCGGCACGCAGCTTGCGGCTGAACTGCACAAGGCGCTTGATCTTGCCTCGCTCTACAGCTTTGGCAAGAAGCCGCCCAAGCTGAACATCACCCTGCTTGAAGCAGGCCCCCGCATCCTGCCTGCCTTCCCCGAGGCCGTGTCTGCTGCCGCGCAGAAGGAACTTGAGAAAATTGGCGTGAGTGTGAAAACCTCCGCCATGGTCAGTGGTGCGGATGGAAAGGGCTTCATGCTCAAGGACGGCACGCGCATCCCTGCAACCCTGCGTGTCTGGGCGGCAGGGGTGAAGGCGCCCGATGTCACGCGTAAATTCGGTGACCTGAAGCTGTCACGCTCCGGCCAGCTTGAGGTCCGCCCGACGTTGCAGCTTGTGGAAGATGACAGCATCTTCGCCATGGGTGACTGTGCCTTCATCGCGGACAAGCCCGTCGCCCCCACCGCACAGGCCGCCCGGCAGCAGGCCCATCACCTGGCGCGCTGCATGCCAGCATGGATCAATGGCCGCCCGCTCAAGCCATTTGCGTTCCATAACAAGGGCGCGGTCGTGGCGCTGGGTGATTACAATGGCTGGGGCACTTTCCCCGGCGGCAAGGTATTCGGTGGCGGCTGGCTGCGCGGCATCAGCGCGCGCATGGTCCACCTGATGCTGTATCGCCAGCATCAGTTCGAACTGTATGGAACGTTCCGTGGCCTGATGTCCTGCCTTGTGGACTGGCTGGACGTGTTTGTCCGTCCGTCCGTGCGTCTGGACTGACGCAGCAACAGGCTTCCTTATCGCTGCCTGCCGTGTCAGGCAGCGTCCTCTGGCCCGGTTCCTGTATGGTCGGGCCAGAGTGATGCCTGAAGTTCATATGTTTTCTGCAAAAGCGGCACCAGCGCCGGCCGCCCCTTCAGCCGGATCCATTCATCCAGCGCCGTCCGGAAAATGGCGATCCCGCCACGTGCCATAAGGCGTGCGGCCATCCGGCGGTTCTTGCGTTCGGTAATCCGCTTCGCCAGCCCTTCCGCCAGGCAGTCCTCCCACTTGCCATATTTTTGCAGGCTGACTGTCTGCAGCGAAGGCGTCTTTTCAATCAGATAGACAAAAGCATAGGTATCCTGCCGGTTCGCCGCGATGCGTGGCACCAGCGAGGTAAAGGCATGCATCATGGCGTCCGCCGGGTGCATGTCGGCAGGGCAGGTGGCCAGGGCGTCATTCAGCGTCTGTGTCATGCCCCGCGTCCATGCCAGTACGATATCGCCCTTCGTCTCGAACATGCGGAACAGGGTCCGCCGCGAGACCTCGGCCGCATCGGCAATTTCATCCACCGTGGTCTGGTCATAGCCCTGGGCAGAAAACAGCCGCATTGCCTCGGCAATCAGGGTGGTGCGCGCACGTGCCTGCTTGCGTTCACGTAAACCCGGCTTGGGGGAAATGGTCGGGGCAACGGGCTTCATTCAATCTCCTCTTGTCCGGGTCATCATGCAGCAGCGCATCGTGAACATTCAAGACGCGAGAAAATGGTGGTTCATGGCCGGCATGGGCCTTTGTCGCTAGCACACTGGTAGCATTGACAGGCAGGTAATGGGTTCTGCCACGAGTATCAGGCCATGTCGAGGCACGGGCCAGACGATAGCTTATCATATCCCGTACATTGACCGGTAGCGGAGCGGACCATGGTGTGGTCGGTGTCCCGGGCGTTGTCCATGCCCCGTCCGGGCAAGCTGTTGCATGTGACGCATCGTGTTACGGAGGCAGTCCCGGTGCGTCCGCGCCTGCCGGTCATGCCGTCTTGTACGGCATAAGGGATACATGCCGCAAAAATGGTGTTTCATGACCGGGCGGGGCCATGAAACATTCCCGTTATTTGTGTACTGTCACGCTTTCGGCCTGCCAGCCCCCACCCAGCGCGCGGGCAAGCTGTATGGTGGCGGAGGTGCGGGAAGCCTGGTTGTCCAGTACGCTGGCCTGCGCATCCAGTGCCGCCATGCGTGCGCTCAGCACATCGCCAAAGGTACGCTGGCCACCGGTGTAAAGCCCCATCATGTCACTGGCGACCTGTTCGGCCTGGTGTTGTCCACGGGTCAGATCCGTATCGCGTGCATCAAGGCTCAGGCGGTTTTCGTAACCGTCCTCGACTTCGGCCAGCGCGTGCAGGATACTGTTGTCATATCCCGCGACCGCGGCATCAAGGCGTGCGCTGGCAGCGTGTATGCGCGCCTGTATGCGGTTGGCGGTAAAGATCGGCAGGTAGGTGGTCAGCGCGATCAGGCCCCCCGTGCCCGACAGGCCGGGAATGCCATCAAAGCGCAACCGTCCGTCCCCGCCAAAGAATTCCAGGCCAAAGCGGGGCAGGAGATCGGTCTTGGCGCTTTTCAGCCGGTTGAGCGCCGCATCCACCTGATCGCGTCGTGCGCGGATGTCGGGGCGGCGTTCCAGCACCGTATCGGGCATCTGCCCCACGGGTGGCGCGGGCACGTAATAGGCGGGCGGCGGCGCAAGGGCCGGCAGCCCTTCGGGGGCCTGTCCCGACAGCACGGCCAGACGCCTGCGCACAAGATCAAGGTCTGCAACCAGCACCGGCCTGCGCGCCTTCAGGTCGGACAGTTTCTGGTCAACGCCCGTTACATCCGCCGCTGTCGCCTGTCCCGCGGTAAAACGGGCCTGACCATACCGGTGCAACTGTTCAAGCATGCCAATGCTGCGATCGATCAGGGCGATCTGGCGCTGCAGTCCCTGCGCCTGCAGGTAATCATTGGCAGCATCGGCGGCGATGACCATCTGTATGCCGTGGAAGTATTCCTCCTCCGCCTTCATGCCTGCTTTCGCGGCCTTTACATCCGCATGGCGACCGCCAAACAGGTCCGGTTCCCATGACGCGCCAATGCCTGCCAGATGCCCGTCGGTGCCAGGGTCATTGCTGGTCGGCAGGGTGGCGGGATTGCGCCAGTACATGCCGCCACCCATCATGTTCCCCGTTGCCCCCACGGTGGGGTACAGCGCGGATTTCGCAACCGTGTGCATCGCACGGGCTTCCAGCACGCGGTCACGCGCGATGCGGATGTCGGGGCTGGCGGCAAGGGCCGTATCCACGGCCCGCACCAGGGCAGGGTCATGCCACGCTTCCCACCAGCGCGTAAGGTCGGTGGCGGGTAGCGTTGTCGTGGGCGTTTGCGAAAACTGTCGGGGCACAACGACATGCGACGCCGGTACACGCGTATGGAATGGCGAACACCCTGCCAGCCCCACGGCCATTGCAACGCCCCCCATGCAGGCGACCCGTGCCAATCTGTTCTTCATTATTCCTGCCTTGCCAACATGGATCTGAAGCGCGCGAGCGCAAATACAAGAAATACAATCCCCGTCACGGTTACGGTCAGCAGGGGCTGGATGATCGCACCCAGCCCCGCATCACGGTACAGGATGGCCTGTGACAGGTTGACGAACTGCGTGGTGGGCAGGAAGCGCACCACCACCTGCATGGCGGCGGGCATGCTTTCCACCGGTGTCGCGGCCCCCGACAGCAGGTACGCCACCGCATAGACCGGCACCACCAGCAGCCCGAACTGCGGCATGGTGGGTGCGACCGTCGCCAGCATGATGCCCAGCGCCGTGGCCGAAAACAGGTACAGCAGCGAACACGCGGCAAACAGCGTGACCGACCCCGCCAGCGGCACCCCCAGCCATACATGCACCACCAGCCATAGCGACACGATGGCCGCAACAAAGATGACCAGCCCGTTGGTGACAATCTTGGCCACCGCGATCTCGCTGGCCGTGACGGGCATGACCAGCAGGTGTTCCAGCGTGCCGTGCTCGCGTTCGCGTATGACCGCCGCCCCCACCAGCACGATGGACAGGATGGTGATATTGGTCACGATCTGCATGACCGAGGTAAACCACTTCGATTCACTGTTGGGGTTGAAGCGGATGCGGCTGGGCGCGGTAAAGTGGATCTGGTCCACCAGTGCCGGCGCATGCAGCATGTCGTTGACTTCCCCCAGCATGATTTCATTCAGGTACGCTGTTCCCAGTCCCGCCTGCGTCATGGCGGTGGCATCCACCCGCAACTGTACGGCGGGTGTACGCCCGGCCTTGACGTCCGCTTCGAAGCGGGGTGGGATGTCGACCACGAAAATGTAATCGCCTTCATCCATGCCGTGCAGGGCCTGCGCGCGGTCCACCAGCACCGGGGGCTTGAAATAGGGGGGCAGCACGGCATCGCGCATCCGGCGCGACAGGGCGGAATTGTCCTCGTCGATAAAGGCGATCGTGGCGTTGGATACTTCCACCTTCACCCCGTTGGCCACCAGCAGCACGCCCGCGGTAAACGCGAACACGATCAGCCCCAGCAGCACGCGGTCATGCACCAGACTGCGCAGTTCCTTGCCGCACAGAAGACCAACATTGACCAGCCAGCGCATCATGCCGTCATGCTTCCTGTTTTTTCAGCAGCAGACGGGCCGCCAGCATGTAGACCGACCCGAAGGCGGCCAGCGCCATGTACATGGGCCAGAAGCTGCTGGTTCCCAGCCCCTTGGTAAAGCAGCCAAGGCTGATCAGCTGGTACCATGAGGCCGGAAAGCCCAGCCCCACGATGCGGCTGATACCCGTAAGGGTGGAGGCGGGATAAAGCAGCCCGGAAAAATTGACCGCCGGGATCAGACAGATGATGGACGTTCCGAAAATGGCCGCGACCTGCGAACTGACAAAGGTCGAGATCAGCAGCCCCAGCCCCGTGGCCGACAGCACGAACAGAATGCCCCCAACCGTCAGCCCCAGCAGCGACCCCTTCAGCGGCACGCCCATGACGATCACGGCCACGGCGACCAGCATGAAATAGCTGATCGTCGCCAGCGCCACATAGGGCGCCTGCTTGCCCATGAGATACTGCCCGACCGATGCGGGGGAGGCGTAGAGGTTGACGATCGAGCCGACCTCCTTTTCCCGCACCACGCCCAGGGCGGTCAGCATGGTCGGGATCAGGATCAGCGCAAGCATGATGACGCCTGGGGTCATGGCGTAAATGCTGCGGAATTCCTGATTATAGGAAAAACGCGGCTCGATCGTGATGGGGGTCGCAGGTCCCTGCGGCAGTTCACGGCCCAGGGTTGACGCGTATCCCCCCAGCACACCGGTGACATAGGCACGGACATTGGCCGCAAGGAAGGGGACCGCGCCATCAATGATCACGCCCACTTCCGGCCTGCGTCCTGCTTACATGTCACGGGCGAAGCCTGCGGGAATATCCAGCGCCAGCTGGACACGGCCATTGCGGATGGCGCGGTCCAGCGTATCGGCATCCGCGACTGGCGCGCGTTCATGGAAATAGGCCGAGCCACGGAAACTGTCGATCAGCTGACGGCTGATGGTGGTCCGGTCATGGTCGCTGACGGTAAAGTTGATCCCCTCCACATCGAATGAAATGCTCGACGCCGCCACCACCAGCAGGATCAGCGGGCCGATCAGCGCAAAGGTCAGGCGCAGCCGGTCACGCAGCAGTTCAACCGCCTCGCGCCGGGCAAAGGCCCATGCCCGCGGCAGCCAGCCGCCGCCCAGCCCGCCAAACCGGGCGGCCAGCCTGTTGCTGACGCCATGCCACCATGCGCGCGCGGGTGCTGCGGGTTTCGGTGGCGGGGTCTGCTCGTCGGTTGCCGCCTCGGCATCTTCCAGATAGGCGATGAAGGCGGCTTCCAGATTGGGCGCCTTGCGTTTTTTAACCAGTTCGGCCGGTGTGCCGACCGCCAGCACATGTCCCCGGTGCATGAGCGAGATCCGGTCGCATCGCGCTGCTTCGTTCATGAAATGGGTGGATACGAAAATCGTCACGTGCCCTTCGCGCGACAGGCGGATCAGGTGCCGCCAGAACATGTCGCGTGCCGCGGGGTCCACGCCCGATGTCGGTTCGTCAAGGATCAGGATTTCGGGGTTGTTGATGCAGGCCGCCGCCAACTGCAGGCGCTGGCGGATGCCCAGTGGCAGGGAAGCCGGGCTGACATCGGCGTAGGGACGCAGTTCGAACGACTCAAGCGACTGTTCGACAGCCTGCGTGGCCCTTTCGGGTGCCATGCGGTACAGCCGTGCCTGCAGCATGAGGTTCTGCCGCACGGTCAGTTCCTCATACAGCGAGAACGCCTGTGACATGTACCCGATACGCATGCGGGTCTTCATGTCGCCCGCCGTGATCTGTTCGCCAAACAGCTTCGCCGTGCCGCTGGTCACGTCCAGCAGGCCGGTCAGCATCTTCATGGTGGTGGACTTGCCGCAGCCGTTGGAGCCGAGGAAGCCGAAAATCTCGCCCCGGCTGATGGTGAAGCTCACATCGCTGACCGCCGTGAAACTGCCAAAACGGCGGGTCAGGTGTTCGGCCTCGATGGCGGGCGGGCCGCCGGGATTGGCATAGGGCGGGATGACGAAACCACTGGCCTGCTGGCGCTTGGCATCCGGCAGCAGTGATATGTATGCATCTTCCAGCGACGCGGCATGTGTGCGTTCCAGCACGCTGTGGGTCCGGTCACTGATCAGGACCCTGCCGCCATCCATGGCCACCAGCCATGCAAACCGCTCCGCTTCATCCATGTATGCGGTGGACACGATGACCGTCATGGACGGCCGTTCCTGGCGCAGCTGGTCCACCAGCGTCCAGAACTGCTGGCGCGACAGGGGATCGACGCCCGTCGTCGGTTCATCCAGGATCAGCAGGTCGGGGTCATGCACCAGCGCGCAGCACAGGCTGACTTTCTGCTTCATGCCGCCTGACAGATGACCTGCCGCCCGGTCGGGAAAGGGGGCCAGTCCCGTGGCATCCAGCAGGCGCTGGATGCGTGCGTCACGCGCCCGCGCATCCATGCCGAACAGGCGGGCGAAGAAATCGATGTTTTCCCATACCGACAGCGTGGGATACAGGTTGCGGCCCAGACCCTGCGGCATGAAGGCGACGCGCGGCAGAAACGCCTCACGCGCGCGGCGGTCGCCCATATCCGATCCCAGCACGGACACCGTGCCCGACTGCAGCTTGCGCACGCCGGCAATCAGGCCCAGCAGGGTGGACTTGCCCACGCCATCCGGCCCGACAAGGCCGATGGTGGTCCCGGCAGGCAGGTCCAGCGTCACGTTGTCCAGTGCCGTGACCGCGCCATAGCGGTGGGTTACACCCGCAATGGTGATGCCCGCCGGGTTATGCGGCGTATCGGCGCTCATTGCGGGGCATCGGCTACATCAAGTGTCGCGGGCCAGTGGGCGGACGGGTCGGTGCGTACATAACCGTCCCCCGTCATGCCCGATTTCAGCACGTCGCCGTAATGCCGGGCCGTTTCGGGTGAAACCCGCAGCTTCACGCGATAGACCAGCTTGTCACGCTCGGTGGCGGTTTCGACATATTTCGGGGTGAACTGCGCTTCGGGCGAAATGAAGGAGATCGTGGCCGGGATGACCTGCTGATGCAGCGCATCCAGCGCAATGCGCGCCTGATCCCCCACGCGCAGCCGTCCGGCCTGCTGTGAGGGGAAGAAGATGGTCAGGTACATGTCCGTGGGATCAAGCAGGGAGGCCACGCGCCCGCCGCCGGGCAGTACGGCGCCCTTTTCCACGATCCGGTATTCGATCCGTCCCGCCACGGTGGCGCGGATGGTCATGTCATCGGTTGTGGAGGCCGCTTCCGTGACCTGTGCCTGCGCTGCATCGGCTACCGCCTGCGCTGCGTCCACGGCCCGGCCTGCCGCATCGGCGGCGGATGTCGCGGTATCGAGGTTTGTCTGATGCTGCGACAGTTCCATGTCGGACACCAGGTGCTGGTGGAACATGGTACGGGCATGGTCGAGGTCAAGCTGTGAAAGGTGCAGGGCCGACAGGCGCGCGTCACGTTCGGCGTTCGCGCGGGCGACATCGGCCTGCGCCGCGCGCAGGTGGGCGCGCGCCGCATCCAGTTGCGCCCGTGCGGTGGTGTCATCCTCGCGGGCGAGTACCTGACCGCCGGTCACGCTATCCCCTTCGTGAAAATCCAGTTCCATGATGCGGCCGGGATACTTGACCGCCACGTCAATGCGGACCAGTTCCAGCCGTCCGTTGGCGCGCGTAAGACCTGCGGGAAGGTCGCCACGGTGCTGGACCACATACCATCCGGCCCCGCCGGCTGCCACGATTATGGCAACGCCCGCGCCGATCGCCGCGTCACGCCACTTCATGCCGCCGGGCCTCCGTGCTGTCCCGCGCAGGTCGTGTGAAAATGAAATGACGCGATCATGAATCTTTCCTCGTGGTCAACGCAGGCTGCCCTGCCGTCTGGGTGTATGTTCGGTGGGAATGAAAGGTCATGCATTGATCCAGAGGTGGATATCCGAACTTTCCTGATTGAAAAATGACGTCCTGCCGCGAATGGAAAAATCGGGTATGGACATCTCTTTAATATGTATACGAATAAGTGTATTTTAAATTTAAAAAGGAAAGCAACCCATAAAATATCCGGTTCGGTGTATTTTATGTGTCGGCATATGTGCCGGGCGTGCGTTATGTGCGGGGCGTCCACGGTAACCGGCCGCCCGCATGCAGGGACCGCCACACGATCACGAGGAAAGCAGCAACAGGATGCCAGACAAGGAACACCCCCGGCCTGCCCGCATGGGCCGCCCGTCGATCGCGGAGGCGGCGACGCTGTCCGAAACGATTCTGGAGGAAGCCGGCCGGCTGTTCTTCGACCTTGGGTTCCGGGGCACCAGCATGGACATGGTGGCGGAAGCGGCAGGTGTTACGAAACGCACCCTTTACGCACGGTACCGCAGCAAGCCCCTGCTGTTTGAAGCCGTGGTCAGCACGACCATCGATATCCGGCTGGATGCGCTGGCATTGCTGATGCCGGCGGATGGGGATATCCGTTCGCGGCTTGTGTCAATCTGCACGCTGCTGCTGGACTGGCTGCTGACGGATCGCAGCGTTGGCATGTACCGCGTGGTGTCGGCGGAAAGCCGACAGTTCCCGGCGCTGGCGCGTAATATCCATTCCCATGGCGCCCGCAGGGCGGCGCAGTTGATCTGTCGCGTCCTGCATGAAGGCGTGAAGAACGGGGAAGTCGAGATTGATGATATCGTCTTCGCGGCGGATTACCTGACTGCTGCCGTGATCCAGTATCCGTTCCAGCAGGCTGTTCTGGGCCTGATTGCGGCCAGGCTGGATGACGCCATGCGTCGGCACATCGATCAGGCGGTGGAACTGTTCCTGAACGGGACGCGGAGCCGCCCATTGCCGGAATAGCCGCCGAACGGTCGGGACAGACGCGTCAGGCCACGTCCCCGCAAAGGGGACGTGGCCCGATATCTGGCCTATTCCTGATCGGGGGCAGGGGCGGAGTTGAGCTGGATGTACTTCTCAATCCCCACCTGACGGATCAGGTCGAACTGGCGGTCGAGGAAGTCTTCATGCTCTTCCTCGTTGACCAGGATCCTGAGCAGCAGGTCGCGGGAGACGAAGTCACGCACGCTTTCGCAATAGGCGATGCCTTCGCGCAGGTCGCCGATGGCCTTTTCCTCAAGCTTCAGGTCGCATTTGAGGATTTCCTCCACGTCCTGTCCCACCAGGATCTGGTTGTAGCGCTGCACGTTGGGCAGGCCGCCCAGATACAGGATGCGCTCGATCAGCCAGTCGGCGTGCTTCATCTCCTCGATCGATTCTTCGTATTCCTTCTTGCCCAGCAGGGTAACGCCCCAGTGGCGCAGCGTGCGGGCGTGCAGGTAATACTGGTTGATGGCCGTCAGCTCGTTCGTCAGCTGCGTGTTCAGGTGTTCGATCACCTTGGGGTCTTTGATCGGCATGGCGTGACTCGCTATGATAAACTATGGCACGATTGGATATATTGATTTAATGGAGATTTGTAAATAAAAAATTATTATATATCAGTGCATTAATAATGATGCTTCTTATTCTCAAATATAAGGTACGCATTTTTTATCCGCCTGTCACCGCACCTTTCCCGCATGGGGGAGTGGCCTGCGCCATTATCAGGACCACCCGTGCCGCGCGGCGGTCGCCATCGCCATTCATGCCCGTTTTTTCCTACCGCACCCATCCGTAAGCCACGGGATAATCAAACTGTATGCTTTCGACCATCATTGCCGCCATGTTACCCCTCGTCGTGGTTTTCCTGCTGGGCTACCGTGCCGGATGGCACCATGACTTCAATGGGGAGCAGGTGTCCGTCCTGAACCGGATGGTCATGCTCTATGCCTTTCCCCTCAATCTGTTCGTGGGCATCGCGGGCATGCCGCGCACCATCCTTGCGGGGCAGGTGCCGCTGGCGGCATCGGTATTCGGGATCATGTGTGGCAGTTTCGGCGTGGCATATATCCTGTCGCGCCACGTGTTCCGGCGCGATGCGGCGGCGTCCGCCCTGCAGGGACTGGCCATGGGGGCGCCATCGGTTCCCTTCATCGGGTCGGCCATGCTGCCGGTACTGGTGGGGCATGCGAGTACGTCCGTCGCCATTTCAGCCGCCGTGTTCGCCATGGTTCTGGTCCAGACGCCGGTCTGCATGGTCATGCTGGCCAAAAGCACACATGCGGGACCACCCGAGCAGGCGCGGCTCTGGCCACAGATCATTGCATCATGCAAGGAGCCTATCGTCTGGGCCCCGATTGTCGCGACGCTTCTGGTCGTATCGGGTATCCACCTGCCCGGATCGCTGCTCAGGGCAGGGGAACTGCTGGGCAATGCGGCGGCGGGGGTTGGCCTGTTCGCATCGGGGATCGTACTTTTCCTGCAGCGGGTTTCGGTAACATTGCCGGTGGTGGCCACTGTTGCGGTCCGGAATATTGTCATTCCCGCCCTGTCGTGGCTGCTGCTGACAGGGCTGGGTCTGCCGCATGAGGCGATCCGTACCGCCGTGCTGGCCCTGTCCATTCCGGTGGGGACGGTCGTCGTCATTCTTGCGGTACGTTTCGGAACTGATGAGCAGGAAGCCGCATCGACCCTGTTCCTCAGCGCCGTGGTGTCGGTCCTGACGATGGCGCTGTTCATTGCCTGTGTAGGATAGGGACATGGCAGCGAATTATCCGGCTTCCACGAAATCACCGATCACAGGAACCGGATGGTCAATGCGGTTTTCATCTTCAGATATTCTGCAATCATAAGAAAGTTTTTGGTGAAGCTTCTTTCAAAAAGTTTCAAAGAACACTGCCTGTTTGAAAAAAAAGGCAGCACCCGGAAACTTTCGTTTTTATTTATACTTGATCGCAATGCAATTTAATCAAATATTCATATTATATGTCATGTGCTGTTCTATACCTTTCCATGCCTATGATCTGAATAGGCATCTGGACAGGAATGGAGATCATGAAACAGGATTCCGAACCGAAGTCGCCGCATATCCATGAAGAATGGCAGCCTGCGCTTGTCCTGGTGTGGAAAGATACACGGGGACAGGCAAAGCGGGCATTACCGTCCGCCCCACCTGAAATAATGGAAGAAGACGAAGATTATATCCATGATGAATTCTGATGTTCTTCCTCCCTTTCATTATCAGGAAACCAGATGGCAATGACCCCCGAAATGACCGAACTGCCCGCCAGTGACAAGGCATCATGGGAACGCAACCGCCTGCGTGCGGAGGTTCTGGATGATATTGATGAAGAAATAGAACTTGAACTGGATGATGCCCGCCTGGGTTCGGACAAGGACAACGGCACGCCTGATTTCCAGCGGGCCTATTTCCGTGAACTGCTGTCCCTGCAGGGGGAACTGGTCAAGTTGCAGGACTGGGTCAAGGAAACCGGGCACAGGCTGGTGGTGATCTGTGAAGGACGGGACGCGGCGGGCAAGGGGGGCGTGATCAAGCGTATTACCCAGCGGCTGAACCCGCGCATATGCCGTGTCGCGGCCCTGCCTGCCCCCAATGACCGGGAACGCACACAGTGGTATTTCCAGCGTTATGTCAGTCACCTGCCGGCAGCGGGGGAAATCGTGCTGTTTGACCGTAGCTGGTATAACCGCGCGGGCGTCGAGCGGGTCATGAATTTCTGTACCGATGATGAATACGAGGAATTCTTCCGCTCCGTTCCCGAATTTGAACGCATGCTGGTGCGTAGCGGGATACAGATTGTCAAATACTGGTTTTCCATTTCCGATGATGAACAGGAACTGCGTTTTCGCGCCCGTATGGAAGATCCGCTGAAGCAGTGGAAACTCAGCCCCATGGACCTGGAAAGCAGGCGGCGGTGGGAATCCTATACGCTGGCCAAGGAAATCATGCTGGAACGTTCAAATATTGACGAAGCACCATGGTGGATCGTTCCGGCTGATGACAAGAAGAAAGCGCGGCTTAACTGCATAAGCCATCTTCTGTCACAGGTGCCCTATCATGACGTAAGCAAGCCCGAAGTGCGGCTGCCCGAACGTGTGTACAGTCCGGACTATATTCGCCAGCCCGTGCCTGACACCATGATCGTGCCGCAGAAATACTGAATGCGGGCATAAAACATAATAAAAGCTTCCGGGTGCCGCCTTTTTTCAAAAAGGCGGCATTTCCTGAAGATTTTTGCAGGGTCTGTTGGGAATTGTACTTTTTCAAAGTCACCAAATGTGATTCAAACGCCGCATGGATCGCTTCGTACTGACAGACGCCCAATGGGCGAAAATGGAACCGTTGTGCCTTGGCAAGAAAACAGATCGGGCGCGCAGCGGGCAGGACAACCGTCTTTTTATCGAGGCGGTCTTATGGATTGCCCGGACCGGCAGCCCATGGCGGGACCTTCCGACGTATTTCGGGCATTGGAACTCGGTCTATTCCCGTTACAGCGACTGGATGAAAGCCGGTGTTTTCAAACGGCTTTTTGAAGCGGTCTCTGACGAGGCCGACATGGAATATGCGATGATCGACGGCACGGTGGTCCGGGTTC
>NZ_CADP01000070.1 GCF_000285295.1 Komagataeibacter europaeus LMG 18890
TTACGGCATCATAGCTTCCTTCATATCCTTCCTCACGCAGCAGTTCGAACAGACGGATGAGGCTCAGCCGTTCGCGGGCCGGACGCGCCACGTTCTCCTCAAGAAGAGCGCACAATCTTCCCTCCCATGGACCAATCCGGGGAAGAGGCTGTCGTTCTCGGTGATAGTCAAAAGACGTCTGTCCCGACCGGATCACCTTGCGTACCGTCTGCCGCGATATCCCAAGGTCCCGGCAGATCGCCTTGATCGCCTTTCCTTCGACAAAATGCGCGCGACGGATCTTTCCAATTGTTTCCACAACAAGCATCCCAAACCGGGCCTCCATTCAGCATGAAGGCCATCGTGAACCCGTTTCTCAGAAAGGGGTCGTTTTTGGCTGCCTGTCCCCCTTCCGAAGGGGTCACTTTTCCATGCCGCTTAACACACGGGCGGCACGTTCCACGCTAACCTGCCGCATCGCTTCAGCCACAGCCTTGCGCTCGGCCTCGGTCGGTGGTGCACGCTGCGTATCAGGCTTCTGGTCCGCAACGGCCAGGATTGCCTTGCAGCCCTCGACTTCACGGGCAATCCGGTCCGCGATAGGACGCAGCAGCGCGTAAAGCTCCGCCGGGCGCGGCCAGAACGTGCCAGGCAGTCGGCCATTGACTGCGGGCTGCCGACACCACGCCTGACGCGAGGTGACCGACCAGACGCCGGCGGGCAGTTCGCCACAGACTTCCATCACAGCCTCGACTGCCGCGCGAACCGCGCCTTCGTCGGTCGGAGCGTTAGCGACCATTCCCGCCAGCTTCTTCAGCCAGCCCATGACCATCTGGGGGGACGCAGGCTGCATAGCGTGCTGCGCGGACGCCAACTGAACCCGTGCCTGACTGGCCACGACCGGGGTCACGTCGCGCGGCAGGATCGCCATTCCCTCGCGCCGTGCGTCGATCAGCGCAGAAACGGCAGGTTCTGCAGGACGGTATGCCGCGATGGCACCGGGACGGATCTTCGAAACGTGGTTCATGGTCAAACTCCCGGATGGTCGGGCACGGCGTCCCAGATAGCGGGACGACCGTGATCGCGTTGGGGCGTCGATGGAGACGGCGCGGCAGCGGCAGACGCGCTTGGGTCGTCCTGCCAGCCCCCGCTGTTCAGCCACGATGCTGGGTAGGGGATGAACTGCGCACGGTCGGATTTTCGGTCGGGCCAAGCAGCCACCTGCCTCGACAGACCAAGCATGATTTCAGCCTGGGCCGCTCTAGTCCGTGCCTTGGTGTGGGCTTTCCGGGCAGCGTCCTTTCCGACGTGCCGGGGATAGGCCGCCCAGAACTCATCAAACTCGTTTTCCCGATCCTGCCGCTCATCGCGTTGGGGGTTTGGGGGTATATCCGAACGTAGTGAGGATATTACCTTTCCCTTACACCATTCCATCGGCCCCTGTGTTTCAATGTTTGGACATTGTTCATTCGGTGTTTGAACATCGACGGGACAATGTTCATTCTTTGCATCCTCTCTGCGCTGTTCATGCTTGCGTGGCGTTTTGTCGCCAACGCTTCCTGGGTTTTTCTTGCTGCATGTGTGCGACTTCGCATCCAAGGCAACGAACTGCGCAATTTCTGGCGTGATTGGATGCACTGGTTTCGGGCGCTCTGGTCTCTGGAACTTCCGAAAGTTCCTTACCGCCCCGAAGGGTTTGCCATCCGCCTCGTATCGCGTTATCGCGCCAGTCCCTTCCAGTTCTTCCAGAAGGGATGTTGCGTCGGCGCCGTCACCAGGCAGTAGGCGCATCTTCAGCGTAAGCGGTTTCCACTGGAAAATGCCATTGTCATCGGCCTCATTCCAAAGGCCGATCAGAAAGAGGCGTGCCAAAGGCGAAACCGACACGAAACTTTCGTCCGTCCACAATGAGGGGTGAACGCTTCTAATTCGGGCCATCAGTTCAGCCCTCCTATGGACATGCCATTTTCAATCGCGAACTGAATGGCCCAGTCAGGATCTATCCCGGCATCAGCCGCTAGCGCGCGGATCAGTTCGGCTGGCATCGGAATGTTGCGCATGTCGCAATCTTCGGGCGTGAGGGGTTCTGGTAAATCGGTCATGCCGCCACCTCAGTAATCGTAACAACAGTCCGCTGCTCACACAGCCGACACTTCACGGCACGAACCTCAAGATCCATGTGCGCAGGCCCGTCATCCACGACGAAGCCCAGCCCGCGCTTGTTCTTCACGCGCTGCCGTGCGCCTGGCGTGCGGACGTTCAGCAGGCACGGTGTCGTCAAAGCATCCACCAGGAACTTCGCGCCGCCATACAGGCCGTCCGTGTCCGGTGTTCCGGCCGAATAGCGCTCGATCAGGACATGGGCGCGCTGGAATGGCTCAGAGGGGCGCAAATGTAGCGCCACGTCCGCAACATCCCGCGCCATCTTCCGGCGCATCCCAGTGAGCGCAAACCGGCTCTGGCCGATGCTGTGATTGAGAAGCGGGAAGGGCTTGGGGAGGGTGAAGGTTATCATGCGGCCATCCCCCGTGCTGGGAATGGACATTCACGGTCGCCCGGCCTCAGAGCCTCGTAGCGCAGACCAGTCATTCGGCCCCTGATCCAGTGTCGGTTCTCAGTGCGCAACCACTCGCGCGCCTCTCGATCGGAGCGCACGTTGTAGATCCCCACGAAATATGTGCCGTCCCGGTCAACGCCGGATACGCGGGTCCATGTGCGGGTTTCTGGCATCATACATCATCCGTCAGATAATATTCACGCGGCGGCTGGTGAACCTTGACGCCAGCCGCAAGCAATACTTCGGGAGTGTACCCCTGTGCAGTGCGGGCATTCCGCTGTTTGCTGAGGGCCGATTTTGAGATACCGACGCGATCAGCGAACGCCTGCGCCGTCCCTGCTTTGTTGATCGCGTGGGAAACTATGCGGTGCACATCAATGTCGGTGAGGGTGTTGTGCTTCATTACCCGGCCTCCCGTTTCATTTCATCGGTCGCACTGCGCGTGATCTTTACGGAAGGGTTCAAACACGCCCCGATTGCAAACAGACGCGTGTTCGTATCCTGCAGGTCGGCACGCAGTTTTTCATTTTCGCGCCGAAGCGTTTCATTGTCCGCGCGCAGGCGGCGCATCGTCTCCCAGACTTCCTGTTGCAGAAAGGCAAAGCCGATCATGCCAACGCGGATTTCGACGTAGACTTCGCCCTGGTCAAAGCCGAAGCCACGCCATTTCAATGTTTGGATTGCTGTAGGCATTTCCTTGTTTCTTCGACCATCTGGCCGACCTCTTTTTCCAACTCCGGGCAATCCGCCATCAGCACGATCAGGTCATGCATGCGGGGCGCGTTCTTGCCGTAGAGCCAATTTGTGAAAGCCTTCACCGACCATCCGTGCTTGCGGGAAACCCGTTTGGCGGCATTGCGAACCTCCCCATAACGGTGCTGCATCGACCGTTTTACGGCCTCGACGCAGTCTTCGTTCGACACACGTTCTGGGGTGAAATTGGGGGAAAGATTTTCCCGAGATATTTGCATCGTCATGCTCCACATTCCGAACAGCGATGGACGGAACCGGAGAAAAACTTGTTAGAGAAACCACCAATCGAATTGGCGGACGGGATGAAGGAAGGAGACCGCACCCTGTCAATTCCACAGACGCTGGTCCTCATGGCGCGGGTATGGGCGGCACCCCATCCCTTCGCGACCATTGAGGTCCGGCAGCACCTGGCAGCCATGGTGGCCACTGAATTGGCAGGGCGCGGGTGAGGCATCAGACGAAAGCGGCCCCATGCGCGATAGGGCTGCATGTGGAGCAAAGCCGATTGAGCCGTCCGATCGCATTGAACGTTTTCCCGCATTCCAGACATTTCCGGGTGCAAGGCGCGTTCATGTATCGGCGGAACGAGATTTCATCGGGCGCCACGCTCAATGTTTTGCTCGGGCGCTTATCCGAAATCCCCAACTTCTCTACCCTGCGATGAACAGAAACAGGATTGCACCCAAGAACGGCAGCGATTTCTTTTGCCGCCTTTCCTCCCGCCTTCATGTCCTGAACGATCTGGTCTTTCTCGTCGTCCCACTTGAACAGACCCTGACAGGCGGCGCATTGAATGGTTTCACCTCTCCGCAGACCGAAAGTAGTTGCTACATGGTCTCCGCCACACTTCATGCATACGCAGTTCCAGCGCACGAGGGTATTGTGAGACGGCGCGCGCTCTATCACCTTCAAATGTCCGAACGTCTGGCCTTTCAGGTCTAGAAGGGGCGCCATTACACCACCTCTCCAGCGCATGGAGCCGATCCATAAACGCCATTCTTTTCCAGAAACTTCCGACGCTTCCATGTGATTTCATCAGCGGTCAGGTTGCAGCTTTTCCAGAAGGAAATTTTCTCAGCCAATTCCGTATTGGATGTCGTCCGCAATCGCCTTTGCAGGATCGAATCAATCGAACGACCAGGCAGGAACTTCTGGATTTCCCGTGCCGTCTTGTTCGGCATACTGTTGAGGATCTGTGTTTCGTGTTCGGTCCATGGTTTAGGTGCGCTCATGAGCGGGTCTCCTGAATGAGGCGACCAGCCATCACCGGCATTTCGCCGAACATGAAGCCGATCTGAGTATTGACGGAAGGGAAGCGCCGATTGAACAGGTCATCAAACTGGCGAAGGGAAATGGCGCACGACAGGATGGTCGCCACCTTTTCAATGTGCTGGCGCAACGCGGGCATATGCTTGGCCTTGAGCACCTGATGATGCTTGTGGGCGCGAACATGCTCTTCATCTGCCGGGTTGGCATCGCGTATCGCTGTCAGGCCCAGTTCGCCAAACAAGAACTTGTAGATGTATCGATTGATGAAATGGGCGCAGTTGGAGTGATTGCCGATGGCTGGGCGATCAAGGCCAAGCACGCGGTGCAGGTCAACAAAGAACCCATCGGGGTATTCACGCTGCCATTGCCGCACCTGGTCATTGACGAGGCTCAGGCGGAAGAACTCTGGGAGAGGCATTTCGAGGCGCGTCTTGCGGCGCAGTTCCACGAATGCCTTAGTCAGCTTGATGGCAAGCTCACGCGCAACAGGAGTGTCGGCGCGGTACACCATGTGAATGGCCTGACGCTCTGTCAGCCAGTATATTTTCTCAGGCCTGCCCCCAGAAGACTTTTGCGTCACGATAACGCAAAAGTCGAGTTCGCTTATATCAGATAGGTTTTTCCGAATTGCCTGCCTGAAGTACCGTACTTCTGCGTAGCCAAGATGGCCCGCAAGCTCTGCATCACTGATGCGGAACTCGCCATCCTGCTGCCGCTCAATTTTGAAAGGGATAATTTGGGCAGTCACCGCACCCCCTCCCCTTCAGGGCGCACGACCGTCACGCCTCGGAACAGGTCGGGGCGGAGTTCTTCGCGGGGAATGCTGAATTTATTTTCCAATACTTGGAAATGTCTTTCCG
Organism: Komagataeibacter europaeus LMG 18890; assembly: GCF_000285295.1. Lineage (GTDB taxonomy): Bacteria > Pseudomonadota > Alphaproteobacteria > Acetobacterales > Acetobacteraceae > Komagataeibacter > Komagataeibacter europaeus. The sequence continues at coordinate 5,419 of NZ_CADP01000070.1, forward strand.
CCTGCTCTTTGCACCATGATGCCCCTTTCTCATCATTAGCATCGCTGAGGCGGCAAGATGCTTCCGTCCAGTAAGATACTTGGCGCTCATGGTAGAGGCGCGAAAGATTGGGGCCGTTTTCTTTTCGTCTTTTGCGTTCAGCATTCGCCCATTCCGGGTCACTCCAACGAGATGCTGTCTTTTTCGCAAAGCTTTTCTTTGCCTCAGGAGACCAAATGTTCTGTCGACCTCCCCGATTTTTTGACAGCTTATGTGAGACTTCAAATAAAGGAAGGCCCATATCGCCATTTAGAACTTCGTTAGATGCCTCAAACCATTCCCCAGAAACCCGGAAACGCGACAAACGATCATGAATGGCCCTTTCTTCCACTTTCCCCCCAATAAAGGCGCGCAGCAATACCAATTGGTTCGCGCTACCTGTCTGGAGCATCTGCATGCGGCGTCGAATATTGTTCGTGCTGCCAATTTTTACCGGTCCGTCATTTCCAGACCGAATGAAGTACACGGGCATTACACGCGCCCTCCATCAACTACTGGACGCTCAATATCTGACGGCCATTCCTTATCGGAAGGCCAGTTATTACTTATCCATGAGACTGCGCGGTGGTAGCTGCGTGTCTTAAGATCCCCACCAGATTTCACTCGTGGAAGGGTTCGACTATTTTTGAAAATAATCCCCGAAACTGTCGCGACCGATACACCACGCGCCTCGCAGTAGGCATCAGTCAGTTTCGAGAGTTTCTCTGTGAGTTCCATGACGGAACAATGCGGTCATTTGACCGCTTCGTCAACAAGAAAGTGCGGTCGTATTACCGCATGCAATTTTCCTCAAAAAACGGCAAAAAGACCGCATGAGCGTAGAGGAGTTCTTCAGCGTCTATGACGCAGCCCTGAAAGCCGCCGGTTCACCGTCGGAGTCATCAGTCATGCGTGCGGCGGGTGTGGGGATCGACACCATGCGAAACGCTCGGCGCCGCACCACTGCGCCTGATCTTCTCGCAGTGGTAAAAATAGCTCACACCTTGAACGTGCCGCCATTTGAGTTCCTGAAGCCGCTGGGGCTGACCCCTAACATGCTCTTCAGTCCTGCGCCGGATCAGTCGGGTGGTGATGTGGCTCATGATAGATTCGAGGTTCTTCTCCTCAAGATCTGGCGCGCTATGAGCCAGGAAGAGCGCCTCGGTCTGATGGCGCTTCTCAAGGCCAGAATCGACACCAATGCGGCCTGACCCATCTTCAAGCGCCCGTAGGTCTTCCGCCGCGTTCCCGTTCATTGTTTCCCTTTCGTTCTCATGGAACGATAGCAGGACAGAACGGGCGGTTGATATACGTAATTTGGATATGGGTTATGCGTTCTAATGGCTGACGGTAGCGATTCAAGCGTGTTGTATCGCGATGATTGGGTAATCAATGCACGTAGGAAATTTGCTTCTGCAGAGATTATTTTTGACGCGGGCCAGTATCAGGAAGCATTCGAACTGGCGGGCATCGCAGTTGAATGCGCGTTAAAGGCTAAACTTATGAAAATGCATGGCTGGAACGCATGGCCTGGCAGGAACCATAAACCACCTATCGAAATACATGATTTGCAAAAGCTATGCAGAATGTGCGGCGCATGGGATGAGTTACAGGAAATCTTAAATTCTACACCCAATCACGATCTTATACATGCGTGGGGCGTTGTAAATTCGTGGCGCGTCAATGTAAGGTACAAAAGTGGCAGTTTCCCTGCACCCTTGGCGCGTGACATAGTTTCTGCCGTTGGAGATAAAGGATTGTTGGAATGGCTATTGAAGTAGGGCCGGCATCGAATGAACGGCGGCTTGCCGGATTTCGTGTTTACCAGATCCTTGATGAGATTGGGCTGAAGCCGAATGTGGCGGCATGGGTTTACGACCGGGAATCTGATTACTGGTGGTATATGGTGGCTACCCCGTTAATTGATACGGTCGGACCGCAATGGGTTTTTGACCGCCTTTTGAAGGCTTTCCAGAAAATAAAGTTGCCCGACGAAGTTACGCCGTTGGATATCTGCTTGATGAGTCCGAACGAGGCGCATGTGTCAAAAATTCTCAAGACGCATAACTTTGAGGCAAAAGGTAATAAAGAGCAGGCCTTTTTGATGTTCAATTCTGCTGATTTGGACATTGACGATATGCACTACGATAACGTGCTGGCTTACAGAATCTCGAAAAGACGAGAGGTGGTCCAAACTGTGGTACGTAGATTCGATAAGAAGGTTGCGCAATTAATCGCTGCATAGGTCCACGCGCGGAATCTCGATCTTTTGAATCCCGCTCCGGCGGGATTTTTTATGCCTGCACCACAGCCACCTGCCCGACTTCCTCCAACGTCTCAGTCCGTGGTGCACCATCTTCCCCCAAAAAGAACCGGAATACGCTGGCTCCCACATCATCGGTCAGCCCTGATTTGACCTGATAGAGCCGCATCATGGCCTCTTGGCGCGACTGACAGTGTACGAGACCTGTCGGCCATGGATATTGCGCGCCTGGCTCCCCTTCCAGCCTGTAGGATTGGAACACGTAGGCTTCGGTCTCGGGTGCGTGCATGGCGAATCCTTTCCTCTATGTTCTTATTGTGTTCCGCATGATTCGCGAAGGCGGTTTTTGCACGCCCGGACAATTGACCAAAAAAAATTCACTGAGCGGTCATTTGACCGTTGACTGTCGCGGTCATTTGGCCGCATGATTACCCCATCACCAACACGGAGATGGGCAGTGAACAGCCTCACAATTCTCTCTACGGAAATACGGCAGGACGCAGATGGGCGTTACTGCCTGAACGATTGCCACCGGGCGGCTGGTGGCGTTGCGAAGGACGCTCCGGGGCAGTGGCTTCGCACGGATCAGGCGAAAAAGCTGATCAAAGAATTGGAAACTATGCAGAATTGCACAGTTTCTGAAACTGCCGGAAAGCCGGTAGAAACGGTTCCGGGTCGCAATGGCGGGACATATGCCTGCAAGGAACTGGTCTACGCCTACGCGATGTGGATCAGCGCCGCTTTCCATCTGACCGTCATTCGCGCATTCGACGCGATGGTGACGGGGGCCACATCGGTTCAGACCCCCGCCATCGACCTGAACGATCCCGCATTCCTTCGCAGCACCCTTCTGACCTACACCGAAAAATTACTGGCCCTCGAGGCCGAGAAGGCAGAAGCCGCGCCCAAGCTGGAAGCATTCGAGCGCCTCGCCAACAGCAAGGGCCGCACGAACCTGCGCGAAGTCGGCAAGGAACTTCAGATCGGCTCAAAGCGCGGCATCGAGTTCCTGCGCGAGATCAAGTGGACGTTCCGCGATCAGGCCGGGCGCTGGAAGGCATACGCGGGCGCGGTCGATGCCGGTTACGTCGAGATGAAATACACGACCTATACCAACACCGCAGGCGAAGAAGTCAGCACGCAGCAGGTATTCGTGACGCCGCGCGGGATGGCGCGTCTCGCCCATCGTCTGGGGATGCAGTAACAATGGAAACGAACATGAACAATTCCCCGGTTGAGCAGATGGATGCTCCCGAAAATAACCCCGCACAGATTACCCTCCTCAAGATCCGCGAATGGGGCGCGTGCTCCGACGGTCGCGACTGGTTCCGCAAGAAGTTCCCCCAGGGCGGCTTGTATGGCGAGGTCATGAATAGCCTTTATGCTGACAAGCGTTACGGTGATGCGCGTTGGCTGGCCAATAGGGCGTTCGATGTGAAGAACATCAATGCTGATTTCATCAAGAGTGACGTTCGTTCGATCATTTCTGCAACCGAAGGTGTTGAGGTTGACGAGGGCGACTACGCGCGGATCGGTTCCTCGGGCGACTACGCGCGGATCGGTTCCTCGGGCTACGGCGCGCGGATCGTATGTTCTGGGGAGAATACCACCGTCGCATTCGCTGGCCGACACGGATCAGTCAGTCTTGGCAAAGGCGGCGCGGCATCTCTGGTATGGCACGATGGCAACCGCAATCGCTTCATCAATATCTACGAAGGCGAGGATGGTATTGAGGCTGGTGTTCTCTATGCCATCGAAAACGGCAAAGTGGTGAGGCAATAATGCCTCCCCTCCCCGACAACCACCTAACCCGTTTCCTCGGCATGGCCCTGCTCGGTGCCATGCTTCTGGGAACGGTGTTCTACGCATTCGCCACTGTCGTAATGCCCTGACACGCCCAGGCCACCGGGATTGCGGTCCCGGCAGTCTGGCCGAGTTTGGCCAAGAATTTTACAAGTAATGAGAGGAATTGATTATGTGCAGTAATCTTCCCGACGGTTGTTCGCAGGATGATATTGACGCGCGGTTCGGAAACCTGTCCGCAAAGGCAGAGGATGACCTTCAGACCATTGATGAATGGAAGGTCCATCTCCGGGGCTGGATGGCTTGGGCCAAGGGGCGCAGCCTGAGCGATGGCTTCCAGATGGATGAATTCATTGCGGGCATCGAAAACCAGCTTATCGACCTGACCGCGCAGACCAAAGAAATCGAGGCAGACGGGCAGGTTCCTGCGACCGTATCACACGTTATCCGGCCACGTCTGGCGCTGGTGGGTGCGGCATGAACAAAAACACGCCCGAACCCCGCCGCTTCATCATCGGCCTCGATAGAGATGGTGAAGTAATCCACTGCCAACCCAAGGACGGCAAGTTCCGTCCCTGCCCGCCGGGATATGCCCCGCAAACGATCCTGGTTGTCACCGCTGACGTGGATGTTCCCGCATGAAAAACCTTCTGACCGAACACCAGCGCGTGCGGATCAACCGGCGCGTGATGCAGAACCATAATGGGAGGCGGGGGCTGTGAGTGAAGCGAATGTTAATCTGATCGCCGCTGCGCCTGACCTATACGAGGCATTAAGCAGACTGCTTACATGCTTGGAAAGCAATGGGGTTGAACTGGACTGTCTGTCGGCACCCAAGCCCCTGATCGACCTTTTGAACAGCGAGGAAGAATATGCTGCCGTGGAGAAATCCCGAACCGCCCTCGCCAAAGCACGAGGTGAAGCATGAAATCCCTTACCCCGCGCCAGCTTAAGGCCGCACGCTGGAACCTGCGCATGATGGACCCGCGCACCGACTGGCAGCGCATCACGGGCCGCGACGATCTTGAGATCCCCGCGTGGCCTTTCCCCGATTACGAGACCCTGTTTCTGCCCGGTGGACAGCGGGTGGCGTTTGTTGAGGGGAGTGTGTGATGGCGCTCACAGTTTATGAAGATTTGGAGCAGGGAACAGACGAGTGGCTTCAGGCGCGTTGTGGTGTGCTGACGGCCAGCGTGATCGGGAAACTGGTCACACCGACCGGAAAGGTCGCCAACAATGAGACCGTGCGCCGTCTGGCTGCTGATCTCCTGTCGCAGCGCATCACCGGCATTGTCGAGGAAATACCTCAGACCTATGGCATGCAGCGCGGGCATGAGGATGAGATTGAGGCCAAGATTTCGTACGTCGGTAAGATCGCACCGGTCAAAGAAATCGGCTTCATGGTCGAAGATCGTTGGGGTTTTAAGATTGGCTACTCCCCAGACGGCCTGGTTGGCGATAACGGCCTGATCGAATGCAAGTCACGGGCCCACGGTCTGCAGTTTCAGGTGATCTGCAGCCGGGATGTGCCAGCCGAATACATGGCCCAGATCCAGACCGGCCTGATGGTGTCGGGTCGGGAATGGCTGGACTTCATCAGCTTTCCGGCTCTCGGAGGCGGCAAGATGATGGTCAAGCGCGTGTTCCCTGATCCGAAATACCAAGCCCTACTCATTGACGCTGCCACGCAGTTTGAAAACCGGTTGGCCGAACAGCACGCCGAATACCTGGACGCATTAACCGATCCCGCACTCCGTTTTATCGACGTTGAGCGCAGGACGATGGAAGAGGACATTGTAATCTGATGGACATGAGCAAGACAATCATCGCCAAGTCGGACCAGCTCAACGCGGACGATTTGCTCGGTGGCCCGCGTACAGTTGAGATTGAGCGCGTGACCGAAGGCAATTCGGATCAGCCTGTCGCCGTGTTCTACAAGGGCTGCAATGGCAAGCCCTACTATCCCTGCAAATCCATGCGCCGGGTGATGGTCAACGTCTGGGGACCGGATGGTCACAGTTATGCGGGCAAAGCCATGACCCTGTTCCGTGATCCCAATGTAAAATTCGGTGGCATCATGGTGGGTGGCATTCGTATCAGCCACATGAGTGGGATTGATAAAGATACGCCACTTGCCCTGCAGGTCACGCGTGGAAGCAAGAAGCTTTACACGGTCAAGCCGCTTCGCGTGCAGGAGCAGAAGGCCCAGACGCCTGCCATCATTGGCAAGATCCGTGAACAGATCGCGACGGCGTCAAATATCGAAGAAGCCGATGCCATCTGGAAGAAGTTCTCCGATTATGTGCAGAAATGCGAGGATGCTGGCAAGCCATTGTCACCTGACGTTGTGCAGGAGTGTCAGAGCATTATCAGCGAACGGTCCGCCTCTCTGTCTCCTGAAAATCAGCCAGTGGACGAATTCGCATGACCTCCGACGCCACCGAACCTGACTACCTGGCAACCCGGCTGACGTAGACGCAGCAGGTCGAACTTCACATGCGGGCGCACAATTCCGCGCCGCTCACCATTTGCCAGAAGCGCCGGTTGCGTATTGCCCGCGATAACGGCGTCTAGCCGTGGGACGCATTCGAGCAGATCGTAGGAGCCGACCATGTGCAGTTCTGAAGAACTGATCCACGACGCGCGGCAGGTTGATTTGGAAGAGATGATTATGACGAACGAAACACCGATGTATCTTGTACCGGGGCGGCTGACGGATGAGCAGCGCCAATCATTTGTAGAGGCAATGGACTGCGGTGAAACGGCAGAGGACGCCATTGCCGCCATCGGCACCCCCATCCAGCCGTGCGCGGATGTGGAGACGGTTGGTTACGCAAACGGGGCACTTTTAGGCGCTGGGCATGCTTATCGCATGATAAGCCCAGTTGCCTGTTCAACTGAAAGGACAACCCGTCATTTTGATACCCCCCTCGTCCGCCGCACCGACATGGAGGCGCAGATTGCGCGTGTGGCAGCTGAGAAGGATGTGGAGATCGCGCGGTTGCGCGCCGCATTAGCTGAGACTAAGCGTAAAGCAGTTGGTTACATGGATGAGCCCTCGGCCTGCTTCTTTATTGCATCCCTCAACGAAGGAGCGGCGGCATGAGCGACTGGAACGGCCTGCCAGATCAGCCGGAGCGGAGTGGGTGGCACATCATTCGTGAGAAAGGCAGCCCATATTCTGTATACTTCCACTATTGGTGGGGAAAATATGGTCTATGGAGTGAACTTCGGTGCCGGAACATGCAAAATGCTGGCAAACCATACAAAAAACCAGAATGGCTTGCTGAGCATAATAATTATATCGGCCCGGTCTGCAATTCATCCGAACTCGCGCAGATGCGTAAGGATGAGCGGGAGCGGGCGGCGCAGGTTTGCGAAAGATGGGCACAGGCCTGCGGTGCAATATACGACCTCAATCCCACAGACTATTCTGCTGGGGAGGCGGATGCATGGAAAGAGGCAGCGTGGGCCATCCGCGCCCTAACCGACGATGAAGGGAAGAAGTCGTGAGAAGTCGGGAAGAACTGATTGACCAGCTTGTTCATGAAACCGGTCCAAGCATGGTCCACGGCCCAGAGAAAATCAGGCGTATGTGGGCGCAGGAATACATCGATACCGCCATCCAGCGGGGGCGTGAACTGGAGCGTGCGGAGATGGGGCAGCAGTGGGAAACTGACATAAAGAAGGCCCCCGGCCTTCGCCACACCGTTTTAGTCAAACTCAAAGATGGACGCGTGACCATGGCTAATAACGAGTTTGGTCCGGGACAAGATGGTTGGGTCGATATCGTTGGAATGCAGACAGATATCGCGGAAAGCGACATCGTGGCATGGCGTTTTTGCCCAGATTATCAGCCGACGGAATGCGAGGTATGACCGTAACCCTGACAGGCATCACCAAGTCGATGGTGCTAGGCGTCGATACTGCGGCGCAGCTTCTTGCCTACTGCGCGCGCGTGTCCAGCACGGCCAACCAGATGAACCATGAAACCGGACCTAAGCTGCTGCGGTTTCTGGTCGAGCGCAAGGAGTGGTCGCCTCTGGAAATGATCTCCATAACCATGGAGATCGAGACTACGCGCGACATTGCGCGCCAAATCCTGCGGCATCGGTCATTCTCGTTTCAGGAGTTCTCCCAGCGCTCTGCGGTAGTAGATGACATTCCTGTGTTCCGTGAGGCGCGATTGCAGGATCATACGGACCGGCAGAACAGCATCGAGACGGATGACGAAGAATTGGCCGGTGGATGGGAGGATATGCAGGCCCGCGTCCACATCGCCGCTGACGACGCCTATAGCTGGGCGCTGGAGAACGGCATCGCCAAAGAGGTGGCCCGCGCAGTGCTGCCCGAGGGCATGACCCCTTCACGCCTCTACATGGCCGGAACGCTGCGGTCATGGATGCACTACTGCGTGCTGCGGTGCGAGCGGAAAACCCAGAAAGAGCACCGGGAAATTGCCTTCGACGTGGCCGACATCCTGCGCGATCAGTTCCCCGATATTGCCGACCTGATCCCGAGCCAGGAGGACGAAAATTGACCGAACAAACCCACACCCCCTACCAGCGCGGCCGCCGGGCTGCTGAGCGTGGAGCGCCGCGCAAGGTGCCCGCTGACGTTGATTTTGGCACATATCGCGGGGAATGGCTTGAAGGCTTCGACAGCATCCACGGAACACCCGCAACACGCGGAGCACACTACCAGGGCGGGCAGTTTCAGGCGTGGGATGTGACCCGATACCTGTCTGGCGATATGGCGCAGGCTTGGCAGTATGTCTATCGGTGCGGGCGGAAGGGGTCGGAGCAGGATGCTGTTACGGATCTTCGGAAGGCGGTGGATTTCATTGAGGACTGGCTGGCCCATGATCCTGAACCCAATCAGCGCGCTTCTACCGGCGACATTCCCGATGAGGTGTTTTTCACGCTGGATCAGTGGCGGCTGTTTGCTCTGAACGACATTCAGTATGCCGATCACAATGGAGCTGCCGATACGGCAGAGCATGCCGTCAAGACGATCAAGCGCGAGATCGCGCGGCGGGAGGCGGCATGACCTACAATCTGCGCGTGGCTGGCGGCCTGACTGAACCGCTGGAACTGGTCGCCCAGAACCGATACCACGTGTTCCTGCGGTGGCGTGGCGAGATTGTCGCGACACATCTGGGGGCATGGAACGCTCTGGTGGAGAGTGGGCGCGTGGTGGAGGTGGGGCATGGGTGACCTTCTCGAACGGTGGGTAGGGCCATCATCTCTCGCCAAACGGCTGGATACAACACCGCGCAATCTACCTCGGTATGTGGCTGAGGGAAAAATTCCCCAGCCCAGTTACCACCTTGGCCCCAAAACTCCACGCTGGGATATTCACGCCGTAGATGCGCTGATGCTCAAGCGTGCCGGAATTTCAACATCAAAGGATATGGACGCGACAGTTGCCAAAATTTGCGAAGAAAACCGACAATACGGGAGACGTAAAGGTCGTTCGCAAGCGACTGGCTGACGGAACGGTTAAGGAATACCGATATCCAAAAAAGAGAGGTCAGGCGGTTAGGGCAGAGTCGTCGATTGGAACCGTTGGGCATGTCCTCAGCTTATATTATTCCAGCCCAGAGTTTTCGCGCATCAGTCCAAAGACGCGAGAAAATAGGCGTATATACCTGATGGAAATGGAAAAGCTGTCAGCAAAGCCATTACGTGACATAACACGCAAGATATTAATTGATATTAGGGATAGCATTGCATCAGGCCGCGGCCATGGAGCGGCTAACGGGTTTCTATCAATCACCAAAACCTTCTTTGGATGGGCCATAAGCCGGGAATGGGTAGACATAAACCCCGCAATGTCGATTGCGTCTTTGCCACGGGGATCACTTCCGGCATGGACCAAAGATGCCGTCCAGCAGGCCGAGAAGACACTGGATGAGTCTCTGTGGCGTGTCGTTGTCTTAGGCGTTTTTACAGGACAGCGGCGGGGAGATTTATGCCGGATGCAATGGGACGATATCCGGGAAGGTTTTATCCATGTTCATCAGCAGAAAACCGGAGTGCAGTTAAGGATTCCGATCCATCCGGCGCTGGCTGCCAATCTGGAGAAGTGGAAAGGACCATCTCCATATATTCTGACCAGTAGAACTGGGGTTCCATGGCAACCTGGGGTTCTATCAACAGCAATGTATAATGCCGCGAAAGAAGGAAAAATTCCCAAGGGTCTGAATGTTCACGGTCTGAGAAAATTGGCTGCCACGCTCCTTGCTGAAGCTGGGTGCACCACACATGAAATCGCTGCCATTACTGGACATAAAACTCTGGCCATGGTCCAGCATTATACCCTGTCTGCAGATCAGGAACGACTTGCGAAAGGGGCTGTAAACCGCATGGAAACCGATTTTTGGAAACCGCAAGAAACTGAAAAATAAGTCGTTGATTTATCTAAATTAATGCATTTTGGAAGAAGAAATAACCCTAGCAGTCTGTCGGGTTGGCCATTTTGAGGGTTATAAGGTCGAGGCTGACCCGGCTTATGCCGCCTGAAGCCGTGCCATTCTTTTGCAGTTATATGCGAGTGCAACGAGGGTCCATTCGGTCGTGACTTTTGCAAGGCCACGCAGGCTGAACCTTCTGAACCCCATGATGCTTTTGATAATTCCAAAGACCGGTTCAACGGTCTGTTTTCGTAGTCTGTAAACATCTCCGGCTTCTGTGGTTTCCAGCCTGTCCTTCATGGCAAGCCGCCAGGGTTCGGTTATCCGGCGTGGCTCCCTGCTTTCAGGAAGTGGCCGGAAATCATATGGCCTGCGGGCACAGGGCCGTCCAATGGCGACCAGCGGATCGATGCCTTTTTTCCGCAGGTCCCGGACCG
>NZ_CADP01000069.1 GCF_000285295.1 Komagataeibacter europaeus LMG 18890
CCCCAGAACGAGCAGCTTCCTTATTTCCCGGTTGCCCGTTTTCGTAATCCTGCCCAGCCGGACCTTTCCGCCGGACGAGTGCTGCCGCGGCACAAGTCCAAGCCAGGCCGCGAAGTGCCGCGCACTTTCGAAAGTGTCGATATCCGTGACAGATGCCACGATCAAGGACGCGGTCATCGGGCCGATGCCGGGTATTGTCAAAAGACGACGGGCATCTTCGTCCTGCCTGGCGTGCGCCTGGATTCGCCTTTCCAGGCATCCGATGCTTTCACTCAACTTTCCGTATTGTTCGAAGAGCAAAATGACGGTCTGCTTCATGACGTCGGGCAAATCGGGTGATGTCTCGATTTTCGCCAGAAGATCGGGCAGGCGACTGTTTCCCAACGGCACGATCAAGCCGAATTCCGCTGCAAGCGCGCGCAACGCATTGACCAGCATCGTCTGCTGTTTGACCAATAGTGTGCGCGTTGAGTGTAACGAGAGCAGGCTTTGCTGTTCTTCGTTTTTGATCGGGACGAAGCGCGTGTCGGGATGGAGTGCCGCAAGACAAATGGCTGCGGCGTCAACAGCGTCGTTTTTCTTGCCACGTTTGACGAACGGCTTGACCATGTCCGGCGGAATAAGTTTCACGTCATGACCCGCATCGCGGATGACGCGCGCCCAATGATGCGATGTGCCGCAAGCTTCGAGCACGACCTGACACCGCTCGAGTTTCCCGAAGAATGAGGCAACCTCACTGCGCCCGAGCTTTCGCTTGAGAAGACATTTTCCATTTGCATCTGTGCCGTGCGCCTGAAAAACGGACTTGGCGATATCCAGGCCGATCATGGTAATTTTCATCCGGGCGGTCTCCTCTGAATGGTCATTCCGACCCCAGCATGGCACATTGATGCCGCATGGAGGCCGTCCACCCCATCTTGAACCGGCTGGCCATGCCCTATCGCTGGTCGACGCGCGCCATCCTGCTCGACAAGACCGACGCCACGAAGGTGCTGACGAAGATCCGCCGTCAGTGGTTCGCAAAGCGCAAGAGTATTGCGGCCATTGTCCGGGAGGTGATGACCAACGAGGCATCCGTTCTGGTCGATAACGACGCCGCAAACAAGGCGGCGGATGCCGATCTCGCCCTGCAATCCCTCGGAGCAGACGATGTGGGGCAGGCCTATATCACGGCCACGGTCACGGTGTGGGATGGCAGTGCCAGCATCGCGGCGGAAAAACTTCGCCTCGTGGAAAAGATCATTCAGGGTCGCGATTTCACCTGCATGGCGGAAAGCCTCAACGCTGTGGAAGCCTGGCTGGGATCGTTGCCCGGTCATGTCTACGCCAATGTCCGCCAGCCCTGCGTCTCTACCCTGAACCTGGCGCATATGATTCCGCTTTCCGCCGTGTGGGCCGGGGCGGAGCAGGACGGGCATTTCAGGGCAGCACCGCTGTTTTACGGCAGGACGGCGGGTGCGACACCCTTCCGGTTTTCGCTTCATGTCGGCGATGTCGGGCACACACTGATCGCAGGACCGACCGGGGCAGGTAAATCCGTGCTGCTGGCGCTGATGGCGTTGCAGTTCCGCCGCTATGCGGGATCGCAGATTTTCGCCTTTGATTTTGGTGGTTCGATGCGGGCCGCGACGCTGGCGATGGGCGGTGACTGGCACGATCTCAGCGGTGGGCTGACAGACGCTGATCTGTCGGGAGAACAGGGTGGCAGTGTATCGCTCCAGCCGCTGGCGCGGATTGATGATCCGGATGAGCGAAAATGGGCCAGCGAATGGCTCGGCCAGATCCTTGTCGGAGAGGGGGTAACGCTGACCCCGGATGTGAAGTCTCACCTTTGGTCGGCCCTGAATTCCCTTGCATCGTCGCCTATTGGTGAACGGACGTTGTCCGGCCTGGTAGCACTCCTCCAGTCCAACGCCCTGAAGCAGGCGCTGGCACCCTATTGTCTGGGCGGTCCCTATGGCCGCCTGCTCGACGCGGACGCTGAGCGGCTGGGTGAGGCCGACGTCGTGGTGTTCGAAACGGAAGGGCTGATCGGCTCGGGCGCGGCATCATCCGTGCTGTCCTATCTGTTCCACCGGATCGAAGGCCGACTGGATGGCCGCCCGACGCTCCTGGTCATCGATGAGGGCTGGCTGGTGCTGGATGACGGCGATTTCGCGGGGCAACTCCGGGAGTGGCTGAAAACCCTGCGCAAGAAGAACGCCAGCGTCATCTTCGCCACTCAGTCGCTGTCCGACATCGCCAATTCCCGCATTGCCCCGGCGGTGGTGGAAAGCTGTCCGACGCGGATCTTCCTGCCAAATGAGCGGGCGATCGAGTCGCAGATCATGGCGCTTTATCGGGACTTCGGCCTGAACGACCGGCAGATCGCGATCATCGCGCGCGCGGCGTCGAAGCGGGAATATTACTGCCAGACCCAGCGGGGAAACCGCCTGTTCGAACTGGGGCTCGGTCCTGTTGCCCTGGCGCTGTGCGCGGCCTCCGGCAAGGACGATCACCGGTTGATCGACAGTGTGTTGTCGGAACACGGACGTGGTGGCTTTCTGCCTGCCTGGTTCGACGTGCGCGGCGTGTCATGGGCTGCGAACCTTCTGCGGGAAGGGGACGTGTCATGATGGAGAAACTTTTCCGCATCCGGGCAAAACTTTTCCGTCGCGCAAACCTGTTGGCATCCGTCATGGCCCTGGCTGTTGGTGCCGGCGTCAGTTCGGTGCAACCCGCCCACGCGCAATGGGCGGTCTATGATGGGGCTGCGCATGTCCAGACCGTGCTGATCGCAGCGCGCGAGCTTCAGCAGATTGATAACCAGATCACGTCTCTCGCCAATCAGGCGCAGATGCTGGTCAACCAGGCGAAGAACCTCGCCCTGCTGCCGTTGTCGACATTGTCGACACTGCAATCGACAATTTCCCAGACCACGGCACTGCTCGGGCAGGCGCAGAACATCGCTTATTCGGTGACCTCGGTCGAGCAGAAATACCAGCAGGCCTATACGTCGATCTCCTCCTCCATGTCGGACAGCGCCCTGTTCAGCCAGGCACAGACACGCTGGCAGAATTCCGTGGGCGGGTTTGAGGATGCCCTGAAACTTCAGGCGCGGGTGGTGGGAAATATCCCGAGCGACAGCTCGGCCATGACGCAACTGGTCTCGGCGAGCCAGAGTTCGGCCGGGGCTTTGCAGGCCGCACAGGCCGGAAACCAGCTGCTTGCGCTGCAATCCCGCCAGCTTTCGGACGTGGTCGCAGTCCTGTCCGCCAATGGCCGGGCCGCCGATCTGGAGCGGGCGCGGCAGGCGGCTGCCGAGGCGGAAAGTGCAGCACAGTACCAGCATTTTTCCCAATATAATGCCTATAGCCCGACCGCGATTTCCATGTTCGGCAGCAGCGGGAACTGACGGCCATGGCGACCAATGACGTGGGCGTTATCGATACATTCCTGAACACCTTTACCACCACTATCGATACCGGTTTCGGTTTGGTGAAGGGGAATGTGATCTCGCTGGCGGGTACTCTGTCGGTGCTGGATATTGCGCTGGCCGGGCTGTTCTGGGCCTGGGCGGCAGATGAGGACATCATCCAGCGTCTGGTGAAGAAGACGCTCTATATCGGGTTCTTCGCCTGGGTCATCAACGATTTCGATGCGCTCTCGAAGATCGTCTTCGACAGCTTTGCGGCCCTCGGTCTGAAGGTCGGCGGCGGCAGTCTGGCGCTTGGAGACTTCCTGCGGCCCGGCCGACTGGCCTCGACCGGATTTACGGCAGCGCAGCCGCTTCTGGACTCTGTCCACAATCTCCTTGGTCCGGTCGCCTTCTTTACGAATTTCATCCAGATCTTCGTGCTGTGCCTGTCTTGGCTGATTGTGCTCGCCGCGTTCTTCATTCTGGCCGTGCAGCTTTTTGTCGCGCTGATCGAGTTCAAGCTGACCACCCTGGCAGGGTTCGTGCTGATCCCGTTCGCCCTGTTCAACCGCACCGCCTTCCTCGCCGAGAAGGTGCTGGGCAATGTCGTATCGTCCGGTGTGAAGATCATGGTCCTGGCTGTGATCTCCGCTATCGCGTCTGTATTGTTCCAGAAGTTTACTACGTCTTATGGCGATGCTGTTCCCACGGTCGGGCAGGCGACATCGGTGGTATTGGCTTCGCTTGCGATTGTCGGCCTGTCCATTTTTGGCGGCAGCATCGCCAATGGGCTGATCTCCGGCGCTCCTCAGCTTGGCGCGGGAGCGGCTGTTGGCACCGGTATGGCCGTCGGCGCCATGGGCGCTGCGGCGGTGGCCGGTGTCGGGGCGGCTGCTTCCGGTGGGGCGGCGGCACTGGGCGCGACCGCTGCCGCCGCGCGCGGTGGAGCCGCGATCGCGGGTGCGGCCAACACGGCTTATTCCATGGGTGCCATGAATGCCGCTGGTGAAAGTGCCGGTGCCCGTATGGCAGCCGGGCTGGGCGGTGTCGCCCGGGCACCGGGCAGTGCTGCCGCAAATGCCGTAAAGAATAAAATGTCTTCCGCAGCGACCGCCATGAAGCAGAGTTACGGCGAGGGCGCACGAGGCGCTTTCACCGCGACGGGCGGACGTTTCACGGGTGGGTCATCGTCCGATGCTGGTGACGGGACGTCCGGCAGCCCGTCAGGTAATGGCGACACCGGCGGCAGTTCCGGCCCCAGCCCCGCAGGCACGCCACCCCGATGGGCGCGGAGCATGAAGCGCCGTAACGCCGCAGCCCATGCCGCTGAAGCCGCCCACGTCATCCGCTCCGCCGATGGCGGAGGCGGGTCTGCCTCCATCGATCTGTCGGAAAAGGAATGAGGACGATGTTCCGTCGCTCGACCACATGCTACGGGACCACGCCCGAGCCCGTGACACCGTATCAAAAGGCAGCGCAGGCGTGGGATGAACGGATCGGCTCTGCCCGCATCCAGGCCCGTAACTGGCGGCTCATGGCGTTCGGCTCCCTGTTTCTGTCCGCAGGTCTTGGCGTAGGGCTGGTCTGGCAATCCGCGCGCGGCACCATCACGCCGTGGGTCGTGCAGGTGGACCGGCTGGGGCAGGCGCAGGTCGTGGCCCCCGCGACAGCGGACTACATGCCCGCCGATCCGCAGATCGCCTGGTATCTGGCGCAGTTTATCAGTGATGTGCGGTCCCTGTCGTCCGATGCTGTCGTGGTCCGGCACAACTGGCTGCGTGCCTATGATTTCACCACCACGTCCGGTGCGCAGGCGCTTAACGATTATGCCCGCCTGAACGATCCGTTCTCGCGCATCGGGCACGAGCAGGTCGAGGTGGACATCGCCTCGGTGATCCGGGCTTCGCCCGGCAGCTTCCGTGTGGCCTGGACCGAGCGCCATTACCGCGACGGCGCGTTCACCGGCACCGAGCGCTGGACCGCTATCGTCTCGGTCGTTCTACGCACGCCGCGCGATGCGGATCATCTGCGGAAAAACCCCCTCGGAATCTACGTCTCCGCCATCAACTGGTCGAAGGAGCTTGGCCAATGATCCGTCGCGCTCTTCGTGTCCTGCCGCTGCTGGTTCTGCCTCTAGCCGGTTGCGCGAGCGGCTACCATCCGCCCGTCATCCGCTACGATGACGCTGTTCAGGCGACACGTCTGCCGGACCCACCGAAGCCGGTGCGGGTGGTGGAAGTCCCCAAACTGCTTCCCTTACCGGGACAGCTCAAGCCGTTGCCCTCACGACGTGCGGTCCATTCGGCCCCCGAAGTCGCCGATCCGACCGCGCGCGTGACGCAGGCCAATCTGGCGGCACGCATTCAGCCCACGCGAGCCGGGTTCATCAATGCGGTGCAGGTCTATCCTTATTCTCCCGGTGCCCTCTATCAGGTTTACACCTCGCCCGGCGAGATCACCGACATCATGCTCCAGCAGGGTGAAAAGCTGGTGGGCACTGGACCCGTGGCGGCAGGTGACACGGTGCGCTGGATCATCGGTGATACCGAGAGCGGGGCAGGAGCGACAAAGCGGATTCATATCCTGGTCAAACCAACGCGCCCAGATCTGACCACCAACCTGATCGTCAACACCGACCGGCGGACCTATCTCGCCGAACTGCGTTCCACCCCGGCGACGTATATGGCGTCGGTGTCGTGGGATTACCCCGAGGACAGCCTTATCGCTCTGCATCGGCAGGACAGTGCGGCTGATGATGCTAGCCCGGTGGACACGGGGCTGGACCTGAACACGCTGAATTTCCGCTATGCCATCCAGCCGGTGAAAGGGGGCACGCCGCCCTGGCTGCCCGGCCGGGCATTCGATGACGGCCACAAGGTCTATATCGCCTTTCCGGTCGGCATAGGGCAGGGGGAGTTGCCCCCGCTGTTCGTGCTGGGGGCCGATGGCGGCCCTGAACTGGTCAATTACCGGGTGCGGCAGAACTGGATGATCGTGGACCGGCTGTTTGCGGCCGCCGAACTGCGACTGGGCGACAAGCATTCCGAGCAAAGGGTGCGTATCGTACGCACCGATGGACGGCGGACATGACCGGGCAAGCACCGACAGTGGGAGAAAATCCAGCGGCTCCCGCCACAGGGGGAAATTCCGCATCATCACCGCCCGACCTGCGCCTGCGGGCGGAACGGCCGCGCGTGGTAAGGCTCAACCGCACCGTGGTCTGGGCGCTTGGCGGGGCAGGGATGCTCGCCATTGGTCTGGCTCTTGGCTACGCGCTGGAGAACAGCAGCCACAAAGCGCCACCGGCCGCCAGTCAGGACACGGATGTGCGTCCGTCTGCCGATGGGCTGGCGGGGCTGCCGTCCGATTATGTCGGCGGTGGCGTGCCAAAGCTCGGTCCAGCGCTGCCCGGTGACCTGGGACACACCATCCTGAAAGCACAGGGGCAGGGGAAAGTCGCATCCGGTGGGGAGGACCGCCGTGCCGCGCAGGAGGTCGAGGCCGCGATCGCCAGCCGGCTGTTCGTGCAGATGGGGGAACGTGACCGCGCCGGCGAACAGGCAGCGGCACCCGCGCCGGGCGTTCCCGCCTCGCAGGCATCAGCGGCCCCTGCGACCGACGCACAATCTGGCAACCGTGCCTTTCTGGCCGGCCAGCCGGACCGCATGACCGTCAGCCCCGATCGCATCATGCCGATTGCCTCGCCCTATATCCTTCAGGCGGGCACGGTGATCGCTGGCGCGCTGAACACAAAGATCAGCTCCGACCTACCGGGTCAGATTACCGGCCATGTCACCCAGAACGTCTATGACAGCCCGACCGGCCGCTATCTGCTGATCCCGCAGGGCAGCAGGCTGTTCGGGGCCTATAACAGCGGGATTTCCTTTGGGCAGCAGCGCACGCAGATTATCTGGACGCGGCTGGTTTTCCCGAACGGCGAGAGCCTGGTGTTGGAGAAGCTGCCGGGTGGCGACGCCATAGGTCAGTCTGGACTGGCTGACGAGGTGAACAATCACTGGGGGCAGTTGTTCAAGGCAGCTCTCGTCACGACCCTGCTCAGCGTGGGGTCAGAGGCGGGAACCAGCCAGAGCGAAAACAATCTGGCCCAGGCGATCCGCTCTGGCGCCAGCAACGGCTTCTCCATGGTCGGCAACCGGCTGATTGATCGAAGCCTGAACGTCCAGCCCACCCTGACCGACCGGCCGGGGCTGCCGTTCACCGTTCTGGTCGGGCACGACCTGTTACTCAAACCCTACCGGGATCAAGGACACATACGATGACGGACCTGAAAATCTGGGAGCTTCCCGATGAGAAACCGGTCAGAATGACCGTGGCGTTACCTCCCGATATCCATCGCGATCTGCTGGCCTATGCGGCACTTCTTTCCGGCAACGATGGGACAATGGATCCGGCCCGACTGGTCGCGCCTATGCTTCGTCAGTTCATGATGTCGGACAAGGGATTCGCCAGGGCGCGGAGAAAGAATAAAAGCGCGTCGTCGGGAAAATAGTTTTATGGCCTGTGGGCTTCGAGATAGCGGGCGAAGCTCCGGGCGCAGGGATTTTCATTGTCAGGTCGCCAGACGATTCCGAATTCCAGATGAGACGAACCGTTCGCGTCACGGATTTCCGTGATCGCGATATCATCGCCATGTTGATTGCGGATTAGCGGTAGCCACGAGGCCGGAAGCAGGGCGACGCCTTCCTTGTTCTGAACGAGTGCGACAACCCGATTGCTGCCGATATCATGGCGGCGGATTCTCGGGCGGATATTTGTCCCGTCAAGTTTTCGTCGGACAAGTTCCTCGAAATCCTGACCCGCGTTATCCCGTCCGATCAGGAATATATCGTGCCGCAGATCGGACCATGAGATTTCACGCTGGTTTGCCAGTGGATGACTGATCGGGAGCGCCGCGACGATGCGGTCGCTCCACAGAGGCGTGACCCGCAGGGCTGGCGTCAGATTGCGACGTGTGACGACCGCGAAATCGATCTGCCCGCGTTGGAGCCGGCGCAGCAGTCTCTTGCCTGTGCCCTCGGAATAGCGAAACACGATATCAGGATGTGTAGCGCGGAACTCCGCTGTGAAAGCCGAGAGCTTTCCGGGCAGGACGCAGGTCTGGATACCGATGGAGACATGGCCGTTCTCGCCCTTGCCCGTTCGCCGTGCGCGGGCGTTCATGCCGGCCACATTCTCCAGAATCGTCTGGCTCCAGCGGATGAATTCCTGGCCGAACGCAGTCGGTTCGGCACCGACCGGAGAGCGGGTGAACAGCCTGACATTCAGCCGCTCCTCGAGGTTGTGCAGGGAGCGGCTGACGGCCGATTGGCGGGTGTTCAGGAAACGCGCCGCGCCATGGATACTGCCGTGCTCGGCGATTGCCCGCACGCATAGGAGTTGCCACAGATCGAAGGGCGGGCGGCGCATGACCCGTCAGACCATCTTGCCACGGCATGGTTTCAAAACCGTATTGTCCGTTAATTGTATAAAACGAGCACAGATGGGCAGAATAAACATGGCAGTTTTATCCTGTGATTGGGTGTTATTACGTCTCCGAAAACATAGTTAAATAAAATTACGCTGATAAAACTCATCTTGCGGAGATATTAATGTCACCGTCCTGCTCAGAAATTTTCTTGATGTGATTTAGCATTCGTAGCCGTAAAATACCACTTACCCACCGGATGCATATCCAATAGGGAAGAAATAGCCGCTTTGTTTTTCTATCTGTGCATTCTATTCGCGTTTCTGTAGTTAGGAGGCACTCGCCTTTTGTAATTGACGTTACCATAATTGATACAAACACTTTATAGAAACCGGGCCGAGTAAAATGGATAAAATCAGAGGGGGATCGCATCACAGGAGATGTATTCGAAGAATCGAATGTGCCTAAAAGGCCGCGTATGATTTCTTTGGAGGGAATTTCGCGAAGGACGATAAAATCCTCAAAATCAAACATATTTGTTGCATCAGATGCTTTCAGACGTCGCGCCGGAAAGCGTAGCGAAAGGAAGAAACGGATAAGAGGGTCGTCCCGCAGCCTGAATGCCAAAGCGACTTTGAACAATGAGTTCTGATCGCTTCTGACCTTGATTGCATGTTGTTCTTTGAAATCATATTCAGGCGACACTTGATCGAGATCGGATGACGTTGTGAGAGTTTCGCCGCGCCGGATAAGAACATTCATGATGCGATCGGTAATATTCACGACTGCCAGCCTCCCCCAAGTGCGCGAAAGCATTCAACTGCGGCGCGATCCTCTTCTGCTCGCATGGATGCCAGTCGATCCTGCGCGTTCAATAAGGTGATGTTTGCTTGAAGGGCATCATTTAGAGCCAGAGTGCCCGCTGTATAGGACTGCCATGTGAGAGCCGCAGCATGGTGCAACGCTTCAACATTATGCATTTGCGATGCGATCGCTTGTCGTGTCTGGGAAAGATGAAAGAATGCATCTTCTACATCTTCTGCTGCGCGTAACATGGTGGCCTGATAGCTGGCGAGTGCCTCTGCGTAACTACCATGAGCACGGGAGACATCGCTGGATATTTTTCCAAAATCGAAAATGCGCCATCGTAATGCTCCTGTCGCAGTCGGCTGGAATCCAGGCGCCGTGAATAGCTGTTGCGGGCTCATACTTTCGAAACCCAGCGCGCCCTGAAGAGATATTTTTGGATAATAATTTGCCAGAGCCTCGCCGATGCGGGCGTTGCTTGCTGCCAGTCTTCTTTCCGAGGCGATAACATCGGGCCGACGCCGGAGAACTTCCAGAGGCTGCGCATTCGCGGATGGTGCGGGAACAGCGGGTAATTCAGCATAAATCCTGAGTTCTACAGCGTATGTTCCGGGTTGGGTTCCCATCAGGACATCAAGTCGGTTTGACTGCGTTTCCTCATCTTTTTCTATATCGATCATGTTCTGCCGGGCAGCCTCGACGACTACTGTAGCAGAGGACAATTCCCGGTCGTCGGCAACCTTTCGACTGCGACGCTGCCGGATAAGGTCCATCATCTTCTGGTTGGAGGTGAAAACATCCCTGGCTATGCGTAGCCGGGCCTGATCGCCCCGGATGCGGAGGTATGTATCGGCAGCCTCGGCCGCGAGGCTCAGTCTCGTACCATCACCTTCCGCCTCAGCTGCCTGAAACTCATCCCGTGCGGCTTCGTGTGCTCTTCTCAAACCGCCGGCGACGTCCAGCTCCCAACTTGCCACGCCACCAACGTTGTACTCGCGATAATCCCGATTGAAGTGTGGAATTTCCCGAACAATGTGGCCGATGAGTCCTTCTTCGGACAGTCTTGTCGCCGAAACCTGCGGGGAAAAATCGAGAGTTGGTAACATCTGTGCGGCTGCTGAGCGCGCGATTGCCAGTCCCTGAAGCACTCTCGCATAGGCTGCCTTCAGATCAAGATTCTGGGTAAGCACTCGGGACTCAATTTTATCGAGTTCCGGATCATGAAATGATTTCCACCAGGAAACCGCGTTCTCCGAGGAAGATGTCGAGAACGCTGTTTTGCTGACATTGTGGAACGGGATAAGCGACATTTGTGGTGTCCGATAGTTCGGACCGACAGCGCACGCCGTCAGGCATGACATCACTGCGGCGAATACCGACTGTCGAATAATGGCTGCAGCGGAGCGGCGTCTCGTTCCTGGGCAAATAAGGCAACGCGTTCCTTCCTTCAGGGTAGGGTTCTGAATCACCTTGGGAACCTCTGTTGTGAATTGGTGCAGCCGGATGGAGTGTATTGTATGACATGTTCCATAAACCGTCACTCATTGTCAACGTGAGTAGCTCAACGTATGAATTAAATGTTCCCTTTTTCGACGTGAGGTTCGGATGCAGTCAGCAGGCAAAGGTCAGAGAGGCCCGATAGATCATGAGCGGCGGGAGCAGATTCTCGATGCGGCCAATGAGCATTTCCGCCACTATGGATATAAGAAAACAACTGTCGCTGACCTTGCCAAGGCGATCGGTCTCTCGACGGCATATATCTACAAGTTCTTTGATTCCAAGCGGGCTATAGGCGAAGAGATCTGTCGCCAGTGTCACGAGCGGGTGATGGTGGACGTCAAGGATGTCGTGGGATCCGGCAAGCCAGCGTCGGAAAGGCTTCGCCTCATCTTTCTGACCCTTGCCCGTGACGGAATCGACCTTTTGTTCAATGACCGGAAAATGCACGACATTGTGCTCGCTGCTCTGGAAGAAGGCTGGTCGACGGCCGCCGACTTCGACGCGGAATTGTTGTCACACGTCAGATCGGTGATTGCCGATGGCAGGAACGCAGGAGAGTTTGAGCGCAAGACTCCACTAGAGGAAGCCTGCCGTGGAGTGGTCCTTGCACTCCAGCCTGTCAGACATCCTGTGCTTCTCGAGTTCAATCATAATACCCTTATCGAGGATGCCTCTCTCCTGGCCGGCCTGGTGCTGAGGAGTCTTTCAGCATAGAATCAACATGTGACGAATTGACAATACCATCACTCGCGACAAAGATAACTCCCACGATGTATCGAGGGAGAAATTTGGATGCCGCCAAGAAGACGGTTTTTCGGGAGGTGGCTGGGCATATTGCTCCTCATGCCCGTAGTTGGTTGCAATAGGCATACGCCGTCGGATCCGCGCACGGCTCCGCGTGCCGTCCTTGCGATTGTTCCCGGCAGTACGACCTCTTCGTCCCCGATATATCCCGCTGTCGTCGCAGCACGCGTGCAGCCCACGCTTGCCTTTCGTGTTGCGGGGAAAATAGTTTCCCGGAAGGTCGACGAGGGTCAGGTCGTACATCGCGGTGATGTACTGATGACCCTCGACAGAACCGATCTTGCACATGACGTGACCAGCCAGAGCGCCAATGCGGCATCGTTGCGTGCGGCCTGGGAGAATGCAGCGGCCGACGAACGTCGTTATCGGGGTCTGGATCAGACGGGCGCCGTGTCGAAGTCTTTCTACGATGGAATACGCAGTCGTGCCGAAAGTCTCCACGCACAACTGATGGCGGCGGACGCCAATCGCAGGATCGCGACTGACCGGGACGACTACACGGTTTTGAGGGCCGATCATGACGGTACGGTGCTTTCCGTTCTTGCCGAGTCCGGTAATGTTGTATCGGCAGGCCAACCGGTCTTGACCTTCGCATCAGCCGGTCCTCTGGAGGCGTCGGTTGATCTCCCCGAAGACATGAATCTTCCCATCGGCTCTTCAGCGATCGTTTCAGATGCAAAGAGCGATCAGATCATCACGCGCGCCGCGTCGCTTCGCCAGATCGCCGCTATTGAAGATACTGCAACGAGAACGGTGAACGCACGGTACATCATCCCGAATTCTCCGACGAACTTACGGATCGGACAGACGCTCACTGTTACGCTGACATCGTCACTGTCCGACGATATGGTCGTTCCTCTTTCTGCAGTTTTCGATATGGGAAGCGCACCGGGCGTATGGATCATCGAACCATCTAACAAGAAGGTCGCGTTTCACCCGGTGCCTCTCCGGCGTGTTGAAGGCGGCGCGGCTGTTATAATGCCCGATCAGAGAATGCGCGACCTGCGTGCTTCCGGCGAATTACAGGTGGTCGCTGCTGGTGTCCATGACCTCCATGCGGAGGAAGCTGTGACGATCGCGCCTGACCAGGCGCAGATGCAATGAAGGCGTTCAATCTCTCGGCATGGGCGGTTAGGGAACAGGCGATCACGCTGTTCCTGATCGTCGCGCTCGCCCTATCCGGCGCCTATGCTTTCTTTGCACTCGGCCGTGCAGAGGAACCAAGTTTTACCGTCAAGACGCTGACAGCCACTGTTCTATGGCCAGGCGCTACAGCAGAGGAGGTACAGGATCTGGTTGCCGATCCGCTGGAAAAGCGCTTGCAGGAGCTGACCTGGTATGACCGGGTGGAAACAATGGCACGCCCCGGCATGGCGGTCATGATGCTCACCCTCAAGGACAATACACCTCCATCTGCCGTGCCGGAGGAGTTCTATCAGGCGAGGAAGAAACTGGGGGACAGCGCGCATGTGCTTCCACGAGGTGCTATTGGCCCCTTCGTCAACGACGAATATTCCGACGTGGTCTTCACGGTTTATACCCTTGAAGGCAGGGATGTTCCGCTCTCCTTGGTGACCCGTGCTGCGGAGACCGTGAGAGAGAAGCTTCTGCATGTGCCAGGGGTCCAAAAAGTAGCGATTGTCGGGGAGCAGCCGGAGCGGCTGTATATCGATCTCTCACACTCGAAGCTGGCAGAACTCGGCCTGAGCGTAACGGACGTTATCCAGACGCTTCAGGAACGGAATGATGTCGTAGATGGGGGTTTTGTCGAAACCAGTGCCAGTCAGATTTATGTTCGTACGCGGCAACCACTGTCGCGACCGGACATTATCGGAAACACAACGATCAGTGTGGGTGGCCGGACTGTTCGACTGGGGGATATCGCGGCGGTCCACACAGGTTATGAGGAACCACCGGATTTTCTGACCCGTCATAACAACCAGTCCAGCCTGGTTCTCAATGTTGTCATGCGGCCTGGCTGGAATGGCCTGAAGCTCGGTGCTGCGCTGTCTCATGCTGAAGATGGGATCAACCGGAGCCTGCCGGTCGGGATTACGCTCACGCGGATCGTTAATCAGGCGCAAAATATTCACGCGGCCGTCGGCGAGTTCATGTTGAAATTCTTCGTGGCGTTGAGCGTCGTCATGTTGGTCAGCTTTATCAGCCTCGGCTTTCGTGTGGGTCTCGTTGTGGCAGCTGCCGTGCCTCTGACGCTGGCAATCGTCATGATCCTCATGCTTGTAACGGGGCGCGCGCTCGATCGGATCACGCTTGGCGCCTTAATCATCTCACTTGGACTTCTTGTCGATGACGCGATCATTGCTATTGAAATGATGGTCGTGAAGCTTGAAGAGGGCATGAACCGTATTGCAGCCGCGTCCTACGCATGGTCTCACACGGCGGCACCGATGCTCGCGGGAACACTCGTGACGATCATTGGTTTTACCCCCATCGGTTTTGCACAATCAGCCGCAGGTGAATACGCAGGAAACATCTTCTGGATCGTCGCGTTCGCTCTCATCACGTCATGGTTTGTCGCCATTATTTTTACGCCTTATCTGGGTGTCAAATTTCTGCCTGATCTCCGGGCAGCACATGCGCAGCCACCGTATCAATCCGCACGGTATGAGCGTTTCAGGCGGCTGGTCCGCAGCGTAATAACTCATAATAAGGCCGTCTGTGCAGGCGTGGTCTGCCTGTTCGTGCTGGCGTTTGTCGGTATGGGATTTGTGCGGCAGCAGTTTTTTCCCAGTTCGGATCGACCGGAGCTGCTGGCAGAAGTAATAATGCCGAAAGGAGCATCCATCGAAAGCACCGCCGAAGCAGCAAGGAAAGTCAGTGACTGGCTACAGAAGCAGCCTGAAACCCTCAGCGTCACAAGCTATATCGGTGGGGGCGCTCCCCGGTTCTTTCTGGCGTATAATCCGGAACTGCCTGATCCGGCATTTGCAAAAATCGTTATTATGACCGCAAACGCGAAGCAGAGAGACAGGCTGCGCGATAGCTTGCGCCAGGAAGTCGCGAAGGGCCTGGCGCCAGAGGCCAGGGTGCGTGCGACCGAGTTCGTCTTTGGTCCTTATACGCATTTTCCGATCATGTACCGCGTCATGGGGCCGGACGCCCAAACAGTAAGTCATATCGCTCAGCAGGTCAGCGATATTGTCCGGGCCGCCCCCGAGACGCGGCAGGTGAATACCGACTGGGGAGAAAAACAGCCATCCCTGCATTTCGTGATGAATCAGAGCAGGCTGGCGCAGTTGAGTCTCTCACCTGATACTGTCTCGCGTCAAACCCGATTTATGTTGCAGGGCATGAGCGCGGCCCAGGCCACCAAGGATATTCGGTCGGTTGATCTGATCGTGCGCTCCGACGGCCAGTCTCGTGCAGACCCGGCCCGGCTTCTCGATCAGGATATCATTTCCGGTGATGGCCGTCGTATCCCGCTGCGGCAGATCGGCATGCTGGAATATCGCAGCGAAGAGCCTTATGTGGACGGCTCTGTCTTGCAAGGGGGAAAATAGTGGTGTGACCGTGTCGTTTGCACCCATATGTCCGGCCTGTTGTTGCAGTGTTCAGACTGCTGGCCAAGATGGTTTCTGCGATGGAAGTTCCATTCAGTTCTGCGGTTTTTGAAAACCACGGGCTCTTGCGGAGTGTCTTCCATTCAGATCGAACGATCCCCCCATCTCCTCTTTGCAGGACTGCGGTATCGGCTCACACGATCACATTCCGTTTCTGTGCATCGTGTTGGCCAATTTCGTCAGGAAGCGGCAGCTGCTGCCATCGCGCCGGCCTCCACCGGTTTGCGATATGTCTCGCCGCTGGTCATCAGCTTCCATGCAATGCGTGCCATCCTGTTGGCCAGGGCTACAGCAGCGAGCTTCGCCTTCTTTCTGCCCAGAAGACTGACGAGCCACGGCGTGGCGAGGCGGCTCTGTTTGTTCTGCCGCACATGCCGAAGCACGGTTGTTGCTCCGACAACCAGGGTGCTTCTCAGGCGGCTGTCTCCGGCCCGGGTAATCCCGCCGTGTCTGACTTTGCCGCCGGACGAATGATCCCGAGGGGTGAGACCTATCCAGGCCGCGAAGTCCCGGCCTGAACGGAACAGATGCGGATCCGGAGCCTTCATGAGCAGCAGAGCCGCTCCCAGAGGACCGATGCCCGGAATTCCGGATAGCCTGCGGCTCACCTCCTGACTTCGATGCCATGTGGCAAGTTTTTCATCAAGCTCCCTGATATGCTCCATCAGGGCACCATACTCTTCTGCCATCTGTGCAAACATCTCGCGCGCCAGGGAGGGAAGGATATCCTCGGACGCAATCTGCCTGAGGAACGGCTCAACGCGGGAGAGACCAAGGGGAGCAGTCAATCCGAATTCGGCAGCATATCCCCGGATGGAGTTGGCCAGCTGCGTACGTCTGCCAACGAGCCGCTCCCGCATGCCGACAAGCATGAGGGCTGCCTGCTGCTCAACCGTCTT
>NZ_CADP01000068.1 GCF_000285295.1 Komagataeibacter europaeus LMG 18890
CCTCGTGCTCCCTGTCTGCAACCTGCACGGCATGCAGCTCCATCTCGCGGAGATTTCACGCACGGTCGCGCAGGGCGCTCACGCCGTCCTCATTGTGGATCAGGCCGCATGGCATACCAGTCAGAAGCTGGATGTTCCCTACAATATCACCATTCTCCCGCTGCCTCCCCGGGCTCCTGAACTGAACCCGGTGGAAAATCTCTGGCAGTTCCTGCGCAATACATGGCTCTCAAACAGGATCTTCAGAACCTATGACGATATCGTTGATATCGCCTGCCATGCCTGGAACCAGCTCGTCAATCAACCATGGCGCATCATGTCAATCGGACTGCGCAATTGGGCTCATGGGTTATAGCAATCAACGGTTGGTATTACGCCGTGGATGGTCATGCAGCCTGATTTCCAGTACGTATGGCACCCTTCGGGCGGCGCGCCGGATTGGACCGGTTTGCGCCGCGTAGGTGACGAAGCGATTTTCGGCCTGCACAGCAGCATTACTTTTTAAGTATAAATACACGAACAGAAAGTAATAATTTATATTATTGTTAAATCATATAAAACGGATGAATATGATAAGACGTAGAGTGTACGTGGCCGTCTGATCAGCATTGAAAGGAAAACATTGCTGAAAAGTGGAAGGTGGTGGCATATTCGCGTTCTATATAGTCAGTGGTTCCGTGCAAACGGATGAAAAGGGAACACCGTTCCGCTTCGGCAGGGTCCATCCCGGAAGCCAGTCGGTGGCTGCTCCCGCAACTGTAAGCGGTATGGGGTCGTGTCGTCCATTTTCTGAGGGGAATGGGCCACTGTTGTATCAACAACGGGAAGGTAGACACGATCTGCGATAATCCGTGAGCCAGGAGACCTGCCACTGTCGATCTCACGGCCGCCGGGCGGGATGAACCGGAGGCAGGAGCACGGCTTTGCAGCACTGCATAGGCTTGCCTGTCGCTGAACGACACGGCACTTCCACAATTACAAACTGGCATGATGATGCGCAGACCTGCGGTGAACCCTCATGCTACTGACCGGGACGCTTGGTCTCTCGGGTTTTGATACCCCCGCATTGACCGCTTTGCAGCGGCGCACAGGCGTCTCGCATGTAGCGTCCAATTCCTGCCCGGATGACTGGCATCGCGTGTGGCAGACAGCACAGATGGTGGGTGTGGGGAAGGCTCCTCAGTGCGGCAGGAAGCGCATGCCCGAACTGACAGATCAGACGTTCTTCCACTTATGCTGCAATCCTGTCCGCGATGCATTTGTTGATGCATGGCAACGCGGGATCGCGACTGTGCCTGTGCTTCTAGGGCCAGTGAGCTTTCTTGCCGCATGTGACCGGACTGACGGCACGGACCCTGTCCTGTTGTTATTGAAGCTTCTTCCGGTGTACGTCGAGATTCTGCACGAACTCGCTACGGCAGGCTGTTTCTGGGTTCAGATTACGGAACCTGTCACAACGGCTGGTCCGATGTCGAAAGAACGCCAGACGGCGATGGAACTGGCATGGCGGAGCATGGCAGAGGTGGCATCCGGACATGCACTATCCCTCGTCTTCGTCGGGGGAGGAGGGGGCTTCTGGCGTAACCTGCCCCACGTCATGTCATTGCCGATGAATGGCCTTCATATCGATATGGTGCGTGGCGGCGCAGAACTTCCATCGGTGCTCTCTAATCTTAATCCGCGCTGTGACCTTCTTCTAGGAGTTGTGGACGGCCTGAATCGGATTCCAACGGATGTCTATAGCGCGATGCGATGGATAGATAAGATCCGATCAGAATGTCCACGAAGGCGCGTGATTATTACACCGTCTACGACAATGCGTTTCATCAATAAGGACGGTAGGCAATTACCGCCTGAGGTTCACAATACACTTTCAGACCTGGCGAAGGTTCAACGTGCTTGCGTGGCGGCGGCCTTCGTCCATTAACAAGATTTTGGAGGAATTGTCATGGGCATGACACATACTCTACTGCAACCTTTTGATCCGGACCACAATGCACAATGGTATCCCGCTTTGCGTAGTGCAGATCTGAAACATCAAAAAGCAATCGGGGTTTATTGCGGCAGCAGACCCGTTGTCATTGTCCGTCCAGAGGCAGGGCTGGTGTTCGCACTTGATGACCGGTGTACGCATCGTCAGGTACCACTCAGTCGTGGCGTGGTCAGCGGAACCTTTATCAGATGTCCGTTGCATGGGATCAAGTTTGCACGCAGTGGCCGTTGCTATTCTCCTGATATGGTTCTGGAAGAAATGCCGCCGCGCGCGGAAGGCTGGGGATGTAGGGAGAAAGAAGGCTGGATATTCCTGTATTCAGGTAATGCCGAGGATGCAGACGAAGCGTTGATTCCCGCCATGACGCATCACGATGGTAAAGACTGGTGTCATGAAACATTCATACGCGAAATCAATGCGCCAGTTCCGCTTCTGATGGATCATGTACAACGCTTTGGAAGAAGGACGACATCAGGATCGGTAACCTATCTTGATCAGAACATTACCGAACAGCAGATTTCCAGTCATTACCGTGTCGTGGCTTCCACACCATTATCGGTTCTGCCTGGTATGGCACGGCCCTGGCGGGCGACGGTCGATACGACCCTGGTTGACCAGAACGTTTATTTCTCTTCCGAAGACGATGCCACACTATGCACGGAGATATGGCTTGGTTACATGCCGACCGGACGTGACGGCCGAACACGTGTGTGCGGCAAAATAGCCATACGGCAGGACCATACGCGTCTGCCAGGTCGCGTATCGGGTTCTCTTTGGGCGAAATTATTATGGAAACTGCTGTGGAAGGAGCAGAGCCTCCCGGAAGCGGAGTGGTCTGCCATCCAACAGTCTGGTCGAGTGGGGCACAGCGATTTCTTTCCGCCAGCACAAGCTATGCAGGATCTTGTAACAAAAAACAACCAAAGGATGGCTAAAGAAGGATAGATTTCATGTCGGATGCTGTTGCTGGTCGGCCATTTATCATTCGGGTTGGTAAAAAAGTGCGGCCTCTATTAAACACGCTGATTGCACACAATTCCCTTGTTCCCGATACGCCAGTTCTTGATACCAGTCTTTTCCCATGGATTTCCAACATGGAACAGCGGGCGTTCCGGATTATAGAGGAATTCAGGATCCTTATGACGCAAGGGGTAAGCAGTTTTCCCGCTCTGCGCGATATTTCGCCAGACCATACGCGTATTGCACCCGATACAAGGTGGAAGTCGTTTTTCCTTTACGGCTACGGGAACTGCGTTCTGGAGAACTGCCGGCGGATGCCCTGCACAGCACGGTTTGCTGCGGCCATTCCCGGACTGAACTCAGCCTTTGTTTCTTTCCTTGAACCTGGTGCGCGTATTCCGCTGCATAATGGAGTGACCAAAGGGCTGTTAACCTGTCGTCTGGGTTTACAGGTGCCGCAGGACTACAGGGATTGCTGGATACGGATAGACGATCAAACGTTATGCTGGCAGGATGGAAAATGTATCCTGTTCGACGACACATACCCTCATGAAGTCCAGAACAATACATCGGATCATCGGGCAGTGTTGCTTATCCAGTTTGAACGGCCCACATACGGAGTTGGCCGTCTGGTTCAGGGTATGTTTCTCAAGGCCGTTCGTCGTTCGGCATTCGTGCAGGAAGCCAAAAACAATCTTGCACACTGGCATGCCCTCTACCATGAGATGGCCCGGACAGAACGCCAAACCAGCGGACTGACTGTTTGATCCAGTCATGGTAACAACGGGAAGGCGCAGAATGATAAAGTGTAAAAAGTGCGGTGCTGATTTTTCATGTCAGCCTGAAGGTGCGTGCTGGTGCATGGAAAAGCCCCGTGGCCTGCCGGTTCCGACGGATGATCAGGCAGGGTGTCTCTGTCCTGTTTGTCTGGATGCCCTGACGAACCAAGGCCCTGAGACCGAAAGAAGATCATCTGGCAATAGCCAGTAACCCTTCAATATCCAGACCGCTTTCCATGGTGGAAGCAACGGTTTCAAGGGCGCGTTCCACCCGCGCTGTGTAATCCAGTCCATCGGAGCGTGCGCCCCATCTGTCCAGCCATGCCGCACGTTGGCCAGTCATGTCAAACAGACGGTGCACATAGCAGCCTGCAATACGACCGTCCGGGCTTATTGCTCCGTCCAACCGTCCGTCGTCGCATCTGATTAGGGGCATGACCCGGTGATGTGATCGAACTGTTTCCCCACAATGAATTTCGTAGCCACTGAATCGCGCGCTATCGGAAAGCGTCATGCCTGAAGTCTGGTAGATCTGCTTGTCACGGGTCAGAACGGTATCAACCTCCAGAAGTCCAAGTCCTGGTATCGTGGTCGGGTTTCCTTCTATTCCGTCGGGATCATTTATGGTCTGTCCCAGCATCTGATAGCCACCGCAGAGACCGAATACATATCCACCCCGCCTGACGTGTCCCGCCAGATCAATATCCCATCCCTGCCGCCTGAAAAATTGCAGGTCTGCTATTGTCGCCTTGCTACCGGGAAGGAACACGACATGCGCGGACGCGGGAAGGGGCTGCCCGGGCCGGATCCGTGTGATCTTTACATGCGTTTCACCTTCCAGCGCATCAAGATCATCGAAATTGGCAATGCGGGGCATAAGGGGGACGGCTATCTCGATCCGTGAGGCCGCGGAACAGTCAACATCTTCAGGAATACTGTCTTCAGAAGGCAGTTCACGTATACTGTCTATCCAAGGAAGAACGCCACGCCCCTTCCAGCCGGTAAACTTTTCTATGAAGTCATACCCAGATTGGAAAATGCTGGCGTCTCCCCGGAGGCGATTAACGATGAATCCCTTGATCAACTCACGGTCATCTGGATCAAGAACTGCATGGGTACCGGCGAGTGACGCGATAACGCCGCCCCGGTCTATATCGCCGATCATGACGACCGGAACATTCGCGGCTCTGGCAAAGCCCATATTGGCGATGTCGCCCTGACGTAGATTGATTTCCGCCGGGCTGCCCGCGCCCTCGACAATCACGAGATCGGATTGGCTACATAATGTCCGGAAGGCGGTCAGAACCTCGGGCAGGAATGCGGCCCGGCCACCGATAAAATTCGAAGCGTGCAGGTGTCCTTTTGCGCTTCCACGGACGATAACCTGCGCTGTATGATCACTTTCCGGTTTCAGAAGGACCGGATTCATAAGGGTGGAAGGGGCAATACGGCAGGCCTGCGCCTGAAGTGCCTGCGCCCGACCGATTTCACCTCCATCTACCGTCACGGCGGCATTGTTCGACATATTCTGGGGCTTGAAAGGCCGGACCGTCAGGCCACGGTTAGCGAAAACCCGGCATAAACCTGCCGTCAAAACGGACTTTCCGACATCGGATCCCGTGCCCTGCAACATGATCGCTGTCATGGAATCAGCCGCAGTCCGTAGCGCTCTTGATCGTGTCGGCAGGCACAAATCGCTCCATGCCCTCGTGACCCCGGGCTTCCATGCGAAGCAGTTCGATATGCATGCGCGCGCGACCACGTCTTGTAGCGGGTATTTTCAGATTTTCCGGTGTTCCATGTTGACGAACATGGGCCTGGAATGTGCCTGAAACCTGCAGGTCTTCCTCCATGCCGAATTCCTCAAGCAACGGCAGAAAGGATAGATCGGCAAGCCGGTCATAATCATGGGAATCATCATCGGACGGTCGGAACGGTGCCGCCGGATGAAGTGTCAGGAAAGGCTGCCAGCCTTCCGGAATGGGATCGAGGGCGGAGCAGGGTCGTTTCAACCTCACCAGTTTTGGCAGCAGGTGGGTATGGGCGCCGAGCGGAGAGTCTCCATCAGGTGCGGGAATGGGTTGGTAGACCTCCAGCCTGCCAGCAGGTGAAAGCATGACCCTGTGGGGCTGGACTTCCATCAGAAGCGCAAATGCTGCTGTGACGACGGCCAATGGGTCATCCGTATCAACAGCAAGGGCTTCGACCAGGCGGGCATTTTCTGTCCTTACGCACATCCGGACCTGGCCCACGCCAATTCCAAGATCAATCAGCCACGCATCACGATCCTCTGGTCGGACGGCTTCCGCATCCTTTCCCAGAACCTTCAGGGTATGCTTCGCAGTCAGTTGTAACGGGCCGCATAACGCCATGCTGTGCCGCCAGCGTCTGCCTTTTCCGACGAGAGAGTCCCACGCAAGGGCATGCAAGGGTTCGCTGGGGCTAATGCGTATGGCACCGCGTTGGGTGACGATCTCCAGCCCGTCAGGACATGAGGTGAGGCAGACCTTATCATCCGGAACATGATGGAATTCGCCGATCGCACCAAATGTTCCAATGCTCCAGCTGTTGCGGAGATCCAGCGCCAGTGAAGTCAGCATGGAAGGCGTGATACGTTTCATCGGAAATATCCTGTGATTCATCAATCAGGCTGAAAATAACAGCAATCCTGACAGGATACTGAAAGATTGAATGCGGGTTGACAAGAATACTCCATCCGATCAGAACCGTTCCGACGGTGTCCTCTTTCGGGGGGATGAAAAGGGAACAGAGTGCGGATTACGATCCAATGCTCCGGCTGCCCCCGCAACTGTAAACGGTCTGTCCTCGCATTACCGGATGTCATGATCTGGGCCACTGGAAACCGCGGTTTTCCGGGAAGGTTGTGCAGGACGCTACGCCGTGAGCCAGGAGACCTGCCGTCATGATGGTTGCGACCGGGAACTGTCGGGCGGGGTGTCCTGACGGTGTGGTGTTACAGGATTCCGTGCAGATCGGAAATCCTGTGGCAGCGCGCTCTCGTGGCAACGATGATGTGACCGCGAGACCTGAACCAGATGATCCTATTCCGTAATCTGCTGATTGCTTCCACCACGTTGATGACCATGGGGGTTGTAGTGGCGCGTGCCGATGATTCAGTCAGACAGCACGCGCCGCAAAAACAGTCCGCCAACCAGTACGTCATCGAGAATAAAAAATCGAAAGCCGTTGTTTCGTTGGGGGATACGGGTCTTCCCGAACTGATCAGCGTCAGTGCAGCACGTCGGCCGACCTCCACCGATGATATCGGCACCAGCATGACCATCATCACGGAAAAGCAGATCCAGACTCAGCAGCGGCGCAGCCTGACGGATATTCTGGCACGCCAGCCGGGCCTGAACGTGGTCCAGACAGGCGGCCCAGGGGGCACGTCATCCATTTTCATGCGTGGTAATAATTCCAACGAGGTCAAGGTCCGCCTGGATGGCATGGACATCAATGACGGAAGTTCCACCAATGGCATGTTCGATGCCGGTCAGTTTGTAACCGACGGCATGGGCCGGATCGAGATACTGCGTGGGCCTCAGAGCGGCCTGTACGGCGCCGACGCCATGGCGGGGGTTATCGACATTACCACGGCACAGGGGCAGGGCCGTTTCAAGCCGTTTGTCCGTATCGAAGGCGGTGGGTATGGTACCTTCAATCAGACCTTTGGCGCACGCGGCAGCAAGGGACGTTTTCATTATAATGTAGAATTTTCCCATTACCGGATGGATGGGTTCAACAATATCCCTTCCTATATCGAGCGTTATTATGGGGCCAACCGGCAGCAGCGGCATGAAGGCAACCGGAATGACAACCGTGGCGTCAATATCAGGCTGGGTTATGACGTCACCCATAATTTCGATCTTGGCCTGACCGCACGGCTGATACAGAGCAATTATCATTCCTATTCGCTGTATGACCTGCAAAGTGAAAATCTGTATGGTGATAAGGGTGTGCGGGAACAGAACAACCAGAACGAGGCCATCGTGCGCGGGACGGCCCATCTGGTTTCCTTTCACGGGCTTTTTGATCAGGTGCTTGGCCTTGGCTACATGACCAACCGCAACCGCTGGACGGAGACGGGCACGAGTTACGGCAGCCCGGTCAATCCCGACCCGGATTATTACCGTTCCAGCCGACTTAAGGTGGACTGGCACGGCACGTTCAATTTCAAGCAGTATGGTCAGCTTCTGATCGGTGCCGAACATTTCCATGATACGTTCAATACCAGCCATACGGCCTCAAGCATGTGGGACAGCGGATACGATACATCCGCCAGCATGGATACGACCGCAGGCTACGGGCAGTATCAGGGGAACTGGAACCATATTCTGTATGGCGCGGCCAATATTCGCTACGATGCCAATTCGCGCTACGGCAACCACGTGACATGGCGCGTGGCCCCGGCAATCCATGTGCCGGGCACCGGAACCATCATCAAGGCCAGCGCCGGTTCCGGTTTTCATGGTCCTTCGCTGTATCAGTTATTCGCAAATCAGGTGGGTGTGGGTTATTCGGAAAAGGGCAATCCCAACCTGAAGGCGGAACAGTTGATCGGCTATGACGCGGGTGTTGAGCAGAAACTGCTGCATGACCGTCTGAATTTCGGCGCAACCTGGTATGACAACCGGGTCAGGAACCTGATCCAGTCCTCGCTTTCGATTGATTCATCATATGACTACAACTACTCCTACGCCAATGTGGCGAAGGCGCGGATGTATGGTGTGGAAGCCTTCCTGAACTGGAAGGCGCTGAGCAATCTGGAATTTAACCTGAGCTATACCTGGACCCACGCCCGGGATGAGACGAACGACGTCCAGTTGCAACGCCGTCCGCAGCACAAGTTCAATTTCAATACGACATGGACCCCCATTCGCGACCTGACCTTTTCGGGCAATATCCTGTATACCAGTGGCTGGCGCGATCTGCCGGTTATTGGCAGCGAGTCCTGCAGCACATGCGCCAAGGGGCATGGTTATTTCACCATCGACGTGGCTGCCAATTACAAAATCAACCGCTACGTTTCCGTCTATGCCCGCGCCGACAACCTGCTGAACCGCCAGTTCGAGGACCCCATCGGCTATCTGCAGCCTGGTCGCGCCGGTTATGGCGGCTTCATGCTGAATTACTGACATGAAAAGCGTGGTCGCAGGGATGATGGCGGGTTTCCTTGCCTGTGTCCCGTTGGCACCGGCATGGGCTCTCCCGCGCGTGGCTTCGCTTAATCTCTGCACCGACCAGTTGTTGCTGCTGCTGGCCGAACCGGGCCAGATCGTCGGTATTACGCCGCTCGCCCGGGATTGCTGGAGCGCGGTGCTGTGCGAACAGGCACGACAGGCTCCCGTATTGCGACCCACGGCGGAAAGCATCGTGGCATCCCATCCCGATGTCGTGCTGGGTGGCATCTATACCGCGGCCGTCGCGATGCAGGCGGGGCGGGAAGGGGGCGCACAGGTTGTAGCCCTGCCGCCCGCCAAATCCCTGACGGATATTCCGGTCCAGATCATGACGGTCGCCAACGCCATCGGCGTTCCTGAGCGTGGGCAGCAACTGGCTATGGCCTTTGCCACGCGCCTGGCCTCTCTTTCAGTCGAGCGCAGTGCCACCGATCCTACGGCGGCCGTCTATGCTGCCAACGGCTTTGTCACCCATAAGGGCTCGCTTCCGGATGATGTCCTTGCCCATGCCGGCTTTCGTAATTACGCAACGATCATGGGGCACCAGTCATCTTCCCGTTTTTCCATGGAACTGCTGATTGCACGGCCACCCGATCTCCTGATCCTTGACCGTTCGGGGAAGGGAACGTCCCTTGCACAGTCCATGCTGGATCACCCGGCGTTGAAGCAGGCCTTTGCCGGGCCGCATCATCTGGATCTGCCCGCACGGCTTTGGTTGTGTGGCCTGCCACAGACACTGGATAGTGTCGTCATGCTGCGTAACGCACGGCACAACCTTGAAATGTCCGCCCCATGAAACCTGCCCATCAAACCATGCTGCTGAACGTCATGCTTCTGGCTGGTGTCATGGGGCTGTTTGTTACCTCGCTCATGTGGGGAGAAACCCGCATCATGTTTTCACATGCACTGGCGGACCTGCTGGCCGGGCGGCATACCGCAGGCGCGATCATTGTGGAGCGCCTGCGCCTGCCGCGTACCCTGCTGGCCATCCTGGTGGGCGGGACGCTTGGCCTGTCGGGGGCGGTTCTGCAGGGCTATCTACGCAATCCGCTGGCCGATCCCGGCATCCTGGGGGTATCAGGTGGGGCGGCACTCGGGGCGGTCAGCGTGTTCTATACCGGCCTCATGCAGGTTTCCATCGCGGCCCTGCCGCTGGGCGGCCTGACGGGGGCGCTGTGTGCGGCGGCCGTGCTGATGGGGCTGGTGGGGCGCGGCGGCACGCTGGTGCTGCTGCTGGCGGGCGCAGCGCTCAGCAGTTTTGCCGCTGCCCTGACGACGCTGGTGCTGAACCTTGTGCCCAGCCCCTATGCGTCATTCGAGATCATGCACTGGCTCATGGGGTCATTGACGGACCGGACCTTTACCCATGTCTGGATCTGCCTGCCCGGTGTGGTGTGCGGCACGCTGCTCATGCTGTCGAGCGGGCGTGCGCTGGATGCGCTGACATTGGGGGAGGATGTGGCCGCAAGCCTTGGCTTCCAGCTGCATGGCCCGCGCGGCGTCCAGACGCGTATCGTGCTGGGCGCGGCGCTGGCCGTGGGCTCATGCGTGGCGGTTTCAGGAGCGATCGGCTTTGTGGGACTGGTGGTGCCGCATCTGTTGCGGCCGCTTGTGGGATTCCAGCCGTCTCGGTTGCTCTTGCCGTCATTTCTGGGGGGAAGTTTGCTGCTGCTGCTGGCGGATATGGTGGTACGTCTGGTGGCGGTCGGGCCTGAACTGCAACTGGGCGTGCTGACGGCGCTGGTGGGCGCACCGGTTTTCTTCGCCCGCGTCATCATGCTGAAAAGAACCGTATCATGATCCTGCTGCAGGCACGCGAGGTGTCGCTCCGGCGTGGGGATCGGGCTGTTGTCTCGGCCGCGTCCCTGACCCTTGCGAAGGGACGGGTCATTGGCCTGATCGGGCCGAATGGCGCAGGCAAAAGCACCTTCATGCGTCTGCTGACGGGGCTGGAGACTCCCGACCGTGGGGATGTCCGGCTTCTTGATCGCGACATGGGCCAGATCCCTCTCGTGCTGCGTGCCCGACAGCTTGCTTTCATTCCGCAGGATGGAGCGCCGCCGCCACCCATGCCGGTGCGTGCGCTGGTCGCACTCGGACGCCTGCCGCATGGGCAGGCGGGCGACCATGCCATCCGTCACGCGGCGGTGGACCATGCCCTTGATGTCACCGGCCTGCAGGACCTGTGTGCCCGTCCGGCCAGCCACCTGTCAGGCGGGGAGCGGGCCCGCATGAACCTGGCGCGTGCGCTGGCGACCGATACGCCGGTCATACTGGCGGACGAGCCGATTGCGGCGCTCGATCCCGCTCATGCCCTGTCCATGATGCACCTGTTCCGCCAGCAGGCGGGGCAGGGGAAGGGGATCGTCGTCGTGCTGCATGATCTGGTTCTGGCGACCCGTTTCTGCGATGAACTGGTGCTGATGGATGATGGTGCCATAATCCGCCATGGTCCGGCCACACAGGTTCTGGATGATGACATCATGCGCACCGTGTACGGCGTAACGGTCCGACGGGTCGCGGGCGCGGTCCTTCCGTGGTCCCTGTGCCGTTAACGTGTGCGGCCTGCCGGGGCATCTTGCCCATGACACCTTGCGTCCGGCAGCCCGGTTCAGGCACAATGCAGTCTTATCAAGTCGATGGTCCCACGCGAGTGGGTTAATAGGGAACGCCGTCACGCTCCGGCCGGGTCAAGAACCCGGGAGCCAAGTCGGAGGCTGCTCCCGCAACTGTAGGCGGTATGCCGCCG
Source organism: Komagataeibacter europaeus LMG 18890 (assembly GCF_000285295.1). GTDB lineage: Bacteria > Pseudomonadota > Alphaproteobacteria > Acetobacterales > Acetobacteraceae > Komagataeibacter > Komagataeibacter europaeus. The sequence goes on from NZ_CADP01000068.1 coordinate 11,683, forward strand.
GTTCATTTCACCCCGACTGGGTGGGTCACTGTTTCCGCAAAGGAAATGGGAAGGCAGAACCGGCAGGCCATGATCCGTAAGCCAGGAGACCTGCCATCGTCATATATCAAGCCGTCGGACGGGATGTGCCGAAGGCGGGAGAAGCTTAATGCCGGTATGGCAGAAAGCCGCGTGCCATGATGGCACGGCTGAAGGCGCACCTGCGCGCCAGTATTCCACAGATCACTTCCCGAATATCGCCAGACTGCTTACGGCGACACTTGGTTTTCCCGATGCTGACGAGATGCGTGGGGTGCGATGCCAGCACGCGGCAGGCATTTCCCATATCGCTACGGCCAATAGCCCATGGCGGGACAGGGTCGTGCAGACTGCCCGCATGTTTGGCGTGGGCACCGACAATACAGTCACAGCCTGTGATCCGATGCACCGCAATTACAGAAAGCCCATCCTCAGGCCGGGGCAGGCGTTCCATCTTGCGCGCAACTGGCCTCGCGACGCATTTCTTGCAGCGGAACAACAGGGTATCAGCACCCGGCCTATTCTGCTGGGGCCGGTCAGTTTCCTTGCGTTATGCGGCATGGCAAAGGGAGACAGTGTCGGCCAGAGCCTGATGCGCCTGCTACCTGCCTATATTGAATGCCTCGAACAACTGAACAACGCGGGATGCTTCTGGATCCAGATTGATGAGCCAATCCTTGCCCATCCTGGCCTGCCCGCAGCCACGCTGACCCATATGGACGTTGCCTGGCATGTCCTCAGTGAAGCATCAAGGGCCACATCACTTGTTCTGGTCGGGGGCAGCGGAGGCTTCGGGCGACATCTTCCTTTCGTGCTGCAGCTACCTTTTGGCGGCCTGCATGTGGACGTTGTGCATGGCTATCGCGATTTCCCGTATGTCCTGCAGCATTTCCCGGCGTATCGCTGGCTCTCGCTGGGGCTGGTCGATAGCTGCAGCGCGGCGCCTACCCACATCGGCATGGCGCAAGGCATCGTGGAACAGACGCTGCGTTCTCATCGGCCGGATCGTCTCATGATCGCGCCATCAGGTGCGTTAAGTGACAGGGATGGCCTGGCTGATCCGGACATCATGAGCGTCCTGCGGCGGAAAATGTCCGAAATCGTGGCCGTGGCCAGCCGACGCATGCTGGCACGTCGCGGAGCATCCACCCGCGATTTTTGCGAAAACGATATCCGTTTTGTCCCATGCGCTGATAACAGCGTGAGACATTGAAAAGATCATGACAGGAAATACATCGGAAGCAGCCACCCCGGATGGGGCTACTTCGCCACATCCGGATATCCGTCGTGTCCGCAGCAATCCGGATTTCTGGTATCCGGTTGCATGGTCGCGTGAACTTCGTCGGGGCAGGACAATTGGCGTACGGTACGCGGGGCAGCCCATTGTGGTGGTCAGGCCCGAGGCCGGGGCTATCTTCGCGCTGGATGATGTCTGCCCCCACCGGCAGTTACCGCTCAGCAAGGGAGAAGTGTGTGGAGATTTCGTTCGTTGTGCATATCATGGACTGAAATACAGTCGGCGTGGCCAGTGTTTTTCCCCTGGCATGAAGCTGGAAAACGAACCGCCGCGACTGCGGACATGGGCATGCCGCGAGAAGGATGGCCTCATCTTTGTGTTCATGGGGGATCTGGAAAAATCCGATAGCATTGCGCTGCCGGACTTTCCGCGTGTCCGTGACCCCCATTACCGTACCCGCCGGTTTGGAAAAGTCGTGCAATGTCACTACAGCTTCATGCATGAAAACCTGATGGACATGAACCACCAGATCCTGCACAGCCGACTGGTCGGAAGCATGAAGCCACGGTTTCTAGGCATGGATCGGGGAGAGGATTTCGTGGAGGCCCGCTATACCTTTGCCCGCACGTCTGGCAGGCAGCCGCTGAGCGAGGCTCTGATTTACGGGCAGCGTCGCAAGGATGGCCGGGATTTTGCCTATCGGGATGTCATGACCATCCGCACGCAGTATCCCTATCAGACATTGCGGATCGAGACGGAGGGGATTGATGAACCGGTCATGGAACTGTGGATTGCATATGTGCCACAGGACCGGGAAGAATTGATCAACCGGGTATTTGGCCTGCTCTCCATACGCAGGTTGAAAATACCATTTTTACTGGATCTGGCGTGGCCGCTGCTGATCGCCTTTACGGAGCGTGTTTTCACAGAAGATCGCGAAATTGTTGAACTGGAGCAGCAGGCCTGGCGGGAGCAGGACGGCGACCGGAATCAGGAGGTCTTTCCAGTTATCATGGCGCTGCGCCAACTGCTTATCCAGAATGGCATGCCGTCCCAGAAAGATATCGGATAATAAACTGATAGATGCTCATGCCCCGTCTCAAGGCGCATGGGCATCTTCTCCTGACCAGGCACCACGCCGATCAGGTGCTCATTTTGCAGTTCGGGCCGATATGACCGCGATAAGGAAGCCATGTCTGTGTCTGTCCGAACATCGGAATCCCAAGATAGCCCCGTAGCTTGAGTTGTCCGGACTGGTTAACCCACATGCGCGCTTGATAGACATGATTGGTATTGGGGTCGAGAATGGACCCGTTCCACCGATCTGGTTGATCCGGATCCGGCACAAAGTCCCGCAGCATGGGCAACCCACATTCCGAACGGCCCGTCTGGTCGCGTGGGATGTCATCACTATAGTTCAGGCCAACCAGCTTTCCACACAAATGGTCGCCACACCGTGTGATCTCGAAAACACCCTTGTGATTTCTGGTGACCCATTGCCCCAGAACGGCGGGCGGAACTGTTGTCGCTGGAGGAACTTGTGCGTGAACAGCAGCCCATCCAATCATGACACTGAGTATTAACGAGACACAGGTTGCTTTTTGCGCAATATTCATGATGTGTCTTTCGTCGCTTCGTACGTGACTAAAATTATGGAACATCGGCGGATTTATCGGAGAATTCGGATCGAAAAGCGCATGATTGATGCCCCGAGATGCGCGCCATGGGAATGAGCGGCGAGGGTGCTATCTACGCCATGGACGTTTTCCATGAAGTTCTTGTCGCGCCCGCTTCCCACTGCCGCCCCGGCCTGAGGGGCCCAGTACGAGCCTTCAGCAACACTCGGGCGCTCCAGGCCGGTTGGCAGAAACGCGGCGGTCCTACGATGCCGCATCACGATGTCTCCGCCAGAAACAGGAAACATCGGGAGCATTGATCGGCCGCATTGGTCTTCCCATGACGCATGGGAAATCTCCTGCCTTCGGTGCATCCCGCCCGACGACGTGGTTTGCAGACGATGGCAGGTCTCCTGGCTCACGGATCATGGCCAGCCAGTTCATGCCTTCCCATTCCCCAAGGGAAACAGTGGCTCACCCGCAGGTGAACGAACTGGTGGCATACCGCATACAGTTGCGGGAGCAGCCGCTGACTGGCTCCCGGAATAGAATTGTCCAGCCAGAGCGTTACAGCGTTCCCTTTTAACCCGCTCGCGCGGGGCCATCATCAATCAAGGGTCTCATTCCATTATGCGCGAAGTGAGAGGAACGCCCAATTCCTCGAAACGCGATGCCGGCCTGCATGGAACGAAGAGCTTGTTGATGCCAATCAAACTTGTCGCTCCGATCCAATAAGTGTAGGTCACTCAGTGTCTTCATCTTCGAAACACGCGGGCGGGGATACGCGCCCGCGCGTTAGCCACTATGTTGTCAATCAGGCGTTCGGGCTTGATGCGCTATACAAGTGCATGGCGGCGTCACGCGCGCCAATTGTCCATTGCGCGGAAATATAGGCCTGAAGCAAGGCCATGAGCGCCTCGACCCCGTGCGTGTCCGATAAATCGCGGGCTGTATCCACATAGGCGAGAGCTTCTAATAGCAGGGGCGAAAACAATTCCTCAAGATAGTCGCCCCGCGCCTTCGGCGCAGCGGGTAATCGGCCAGCGGAAGGTACCAGACGTAGGAATGTTTCAAATCCATCCGCACGAATGCGGTCTTCCGGATTGGGGGCAGGGAGTTCAGTCTTGGCTATTGCCTGAATTACATCTTCCCGCAGAGGTGCGGATTCCATAAGGCGGGATACCGAGACAGAACGCTGACGTCGCCGCTGTTGTATGAGAATAAAATCAGGCGAAGGGACGGGAGAGGCCATTTTTCGTTTCACCGGGAATCGGAGCGGATTAACTGGAAAGATCTGCATCGGACAGGCCTTCTTGAGTCAGGATGCGAGCATCCTCGTCACGCCATGCCGCGATCATGTCTGGGTTCTGACTGAGCCATCCAATTCTCTCGGCACAATATACAGGAACTCTGAATTTCTGGCCGCGCTGATTGTTCAGGATTGTTCCTGTCTGGTGCAAGCGCCCGTCTCGTGTCCAGAAAAGACGCTCCTGGTTGGTGATCCCCAGAATCCGTCGAACCTGTCGCGGCGTAAACGGACGAAAAGACAGCGCGGTGATCTGTTTTTCCACCGAGCTGGCAATAGCCTCCAGAGCATCTGTCCTTTCACGCATAATGGCGGCTATAAAGCGGGCGAAAAGCTGCTTTACCTCTGACAGCCGCAGGCGAAGGGACGAGGATTGATCCAGACAGGCCGCAATAAGCATCCGAATTGCAACAACCGGCTCTGGCTCCGTAATGGTCGCCATTAGGCGCGACGCAATGGAAGGGGGTACCATGCTCATATCTGTGTTCATGGATATTTCTTTTTATCAGAATAAAACGTAGGTACCTGTGTCCTGGGGTCAGGAAAGTACATGCGAATTATAAGCCGCAGGCCGCGAGGTCTGTTGCTAAGGTTGCCTTACGAAGCCGGGATTCATTCAAGCACAGGCTAGGGCCTGTTAGCACTTGATCCAGTCTGCGGCGGCAGCGATGTGGATGACCGCGAGGAACGAGGTTGCTGTTTTTTCGTATCTGGTTGCGACAGCGCGCCATTCCTTGAGACGAGCCCAGAGGTTCTCCACAAGATGTCGGCATCGATAGGCCCATTTGGGACAGGCGACCGGCGCATCGCGTCGTTTCGCGGGAATGGCCGGTCGGGCTCCCATGTCCCATATCCGTTCACGAAAGGCGTCTGACGCGTAGCCTTTGTCCGCCACGACCCACAGGGGAACAGAGGGGAGATCGTCGAGCATGGCTGGCGCCAGTGGCAGTTCATGGGCCTGTCCGGGTGCCAGAGCGAAACCAATGGCTTTTCCGTGTCCGTCCGCGATC
>NZ_CADP01000067.1 GCF_000285295.1 Komagataeibacter europaeus LMG 18890
TTTTTTCCCTGCCTCCCGTAGAGACCTTGGTAAACCCGATCTTTTCGGGAGATGCTCGGGTGAAGGAAAACTCCGTTGTATCCTGCAGGATCAGGACTGGCCCTGCAGTCGCATCGAAACGCTGGGCGGTAGCAGAAAAATGCCCTTCAAGGATTTTGTCTTCGCTTACATTTGCATTTGCAAAAAATCTATATGCTGCCTTGGTCGCAGACCAATCCTGAAATGCCGTCGGGAGAGACTTGCCCGGTCGTTCAGCAAGTGCCGCGAGCATCGTGCCCAGACGCCTGTTCAGGCGCTCGTCGCCAAGGTCAGATCCGGATATTTCCTGTATGACCCAATCCTGTACCATTCTCACACCCCGCCTGCATAAAGGTGACAGAAAAGGAATCACAACAGATTCATCTGCATCAAGCACAAAATTCAAGAACAGCAGATTTGTGGGTAACTGCAAGAAGGAACGGGGGCTTACATATCTGTGGCGTGGCAGGCCGCCAGGAATTCCTGACACACGTAACGTACCATTTCCGGCGTCATTTCATGCCATAACGGCAAGGACACAATGGAAGAGGCAAGCGCGTCGGTCGCCTGCAGGTCGCCTGCCTTGCAGTGGGCGACAAAATAGCTCTGTTCATACAGATGGGGGGAAAAATAGGTCGATGTGCCGATCCGCTTTTCTTTCATGCGGGCAAGTATCGCATTGCGGTGTGGCGCATATCGTGGTGGCAGGCGCACCGGCAGGAACTGATAGGACATGCGCGCGCCGCGCTGTCGCTGGAAGCCGAAACCAGGCAGGAGATCGTAGTACATCTGTTCTATGCGGCACTTCTTTTCAACCACATTTTCCAGATGGTCCAGCCCCGACAGGGCAAGCAGCGCCCCGATTTCGGTTAGCTTGGAATTAAGTCCGGGCATTGTGGCGTGGCGGATCTTGCCAAAGCCGAAATTGCCCATAGCACGCAGGGCTTCGATCATGTCGGGGTTGTTGGCGTAGATGAAACCGCCTTCCCCGATTCCCATTGTTTTTGTTGCATGCAGGGAACATATGATGGCATGTGGCGAACCGGTCCCGAATCCCTGTCCCGATGCGTCATGGGCGCCAAGGGACGCCGCCGCGTCTATGACAACGGTAATGTCTGTCTGTTTTTCCAGTCTTGTATAATGGTTGATATCGGCTGCATTCCCGAACGTGGCATAGGGGAATATTGCTGCGATCTGTTCACCGTATTCCTGCAGTAATTCATTTTCCGCCGCATGGGACGCCATCCAGTCCGCAGGGTCGATGTCGCAGAACAGCGGCGTGAAACCTGCCCATAACACGGCATGCGCTGCCGCTGCGAAAGTAAAGGATGGCATGAGAACATAACGCGCGACACGGGTGTCTTTGTGACGTGTCGCGTATTTCAGTGCCATCATCAATCCGATCGTGGCGTTGCATACCGTGACGCACTGGCCCACGCCACTGAACATCTGTTCGACCAGACGTTTTTCGAATTTCTGGTTGATTGGACCGTAATTGGTATAGATGCCGGAATTTTCCATTGCGATAATGCCATCGGCCAACTGGCTTATTTTCGGAATATTTGAACGAATGAATGATATTTCCGTATAGGACATTTCTGTATTCCGGTTTCATGAAACAGGCGACTTGAACATGATGTCTGGCGGATGAAGGAAAATGGCGCATCGCAACGACCGTATTAAGTTAAAAGCAGATAATTTGTGTACATTCAATGCAAATATAAATATATTATTTACCACACGTTTATGTGATTACTATGCGGAGCCGAAACATACGATATTTTAAAATAACGTGGAAAATTCATGCAATTTCATGATTTGTGAATCGTTCCCGTTTACACGATATATTCATGGAATAAGTAAAACGGCCTGGTGTTATTTTGTTTGTGATGTAACCCAGTGATATGGGATGAACGGCGTGATTGCGAAAAAAAAATGTGCGATTGTATTGAAGACCTATGCATGGGACAGCTTCGTGCAACTACAGTTGCAACGGTTGCAATCAACATTTCCTGAAAACGATATTTTTATCTCTATTGATGAAACAAATGGTTTTACGGGAACCATCCCATATGAACGTGTACTGCGCACATGTAATGCAGACATGCTGGCGTTAGGATTTGCCAACCGGTTTGAAAAAGGCAGCCTGTTATGGTGGAACGCCGATTACACCCATTATCAGGTGCAGTCCCGAATTCCGGATTATGATTATTATCTGTTCGTGGAATATGATGCCTGTATTGCTGGCGATGGTACCCGCCTGCTGGCTGACATGATCGCGGATGAGGCGGATTTCGTATCCCATCCCCTGGATGCGGGGCCGGCATGGTACTGGCACCGCTTCCATACGGGTATTTATCCTGCGGGGCAGTTGCGGGCGTCGCTGAACTGTATTTCGTTTTTTTCCCGCCGCGCCCTGACCCATCTGGCACAACGGCGACGGGCGATGTCAGCCAATATGGATGAAACGGGTTTCTGGCCGTTGGGGGAGGCCTTTGTCGCATCCGAAGTGGCGGCGGCGGACCTGACCTTCATTCCCCTGGCGCGGTATGGTGACGTTTCGCGCTATTCCTGGTTCCCGCCAATACTGTCAACGGACCTTGTGCTGCCACAGAGCGGGCATACTTTCCTTCACCCTGTCCTCGACCAGAAAAGGTATATTGCAAGTCTGCTGCGGCAGACGCATTTCGTGCGTCATTATTTTATGCGTGGCAGCATGTTGCGGCGTGAACTGCGCCGTTTTCCCGGTGCCGTATCACGGCGGCAACTGTACCGTGCCGCCATGCTGCGTGCGGCCGAGCGGCTGCGACAGATATGTGGTAATCCGTAAGGGAGGGATCATGCCGCCTGTGACAGTAATTTTTCTACAACGCGTTCGACTTCAGGTTCCCACGGACCGGGTGCGCAACCGAACATCTGCCGCAGGCGTGTGCAGTCAAGTCGCGCATCCGGCGGCCGCCTTGCGGGTGTGGGCCAGTCGGCGGTGGTAATGGCTTCCATGACGGGTTGCGGATTGCCCCGCCTGGCTGCGGCATTGACCGCCATGCACGCCAGATCGTACCAGCTTGCCTGACCCTGTCCTGTTGCATGATAGATTCCGGCGTAATCCGGTTTCCATCCGGTATCGCGAATCTGTCCTATGATATGCATGATGACATCCGCCAGCGCATCGGCGCTGGTCGGGTTGCCAATCTGGTCACTGACAACCCGCAGGGTCGGCCGTCGGGCCGCAGCTTCGACCATGGTGCGGACGAAATTGCGGTTATAGGGCGAATAGACCCACGCCGTGCGCAGGATGATGCTGTCAGGTTGCGCCTGCAGCACTGCCTGTTCACCGTCCGCCTTGGTCCGTCCATAGACCGATCGGGGATCAACCGGATCCGTTTCCACGTAGGGACTGCCTTTATCCCCACTGAAAACATAATCGGTGGAAATATGGATCAGCGGAATATCCAGTTCGCGACAGACCGCGGCGATGCGCGCGGGGCCGGCATGATTGGCGCGCCGCGCCCCGTCCACGTCCGTTTCCGCGGCATCCACGGCGGTCCATGCCGCGGCATTTACGACTATGGACGGGTCATGCGTCTTGATGACGGCATCAATCGTATCGGGTCGGTCAAAATCGAAATCCGGTCGCCCGACCCGTATCACACCGTCATGGCTGGATAACGCCGTGGCAAGCTGTCCATGTCCCCCGGTTACCAGGATTGATTGCGTATGCATCACGTGCTGCTTCTTCTTTCATATGAAACGGGACAGGAGATTGTTTGAAAACAAATTATTAGTGGAAAAAACAAACGTTTTGGGTGCCAGAATTTTTCAAACAGGCGCATTTCCTGGATCTGTTTGAAGAAAACTTTGCCAAAGACTTCCTTCTGATCCCCTTTTATATATGAAACCAGTCATCAACATTGGAAAAGGGAAGGGCGGCAGCGTCCTTTTCCGACAGGATCACGTCCTTTTCCGAAACGGGCCAGTCGATTGCCAGCAGCGGGTCGTCCCAGCGCACGGACCGTTCGCAGTCACGGTCCCAGAAATCGGTGCATTTGTATTGTACCTCGGCATTTTCGCTCAATGTGCAGAAACCATGCAGGAACCCGGTCGGGATCCATAACTGCGATCCGTTTTCCGCTGACAGGGTCGCGCCCACCCATTGACCGAAGGTGGGTGATCCCGCGCGGATATCCACGCCTACATCCCATATGCTGCCACGGGTGCAGCGGACCAGCTTGCCCTGTGCATGGGGCGCAAGCTGGCAATGCAGTCCGCGTACCACGCCGCGCTGGCATGACAGGCTGTGATTATCCTGCACGAAGGGGCCGGAAATGCCGATTTCCTTCATGCGGGCCGCATTGAATGTTTCTGAAAAATAGCCGCGTTCATCACCAAAACGCGGCGGAGTGAGCAGAATCATGCCCGCGATGTTAAATGTCTGTATGTCCATGGGATTCCCTGTTCTTCTGTCCGGGCGGTGGCGGTCCTGTCCGCGTTATTGCTTGGTGGGGTTTAGGAAAGGCTTAATGGCCGTCATCTGGGGGCGGTCCTGGCCATGGTCGGGTTCAAGCGTAAACATGTAATTGCCCCATAGCGGCCCCGCCGCCCAATAGGTCCATCCATCCCACACATCCGCATTGTCCCGCAGGTGGGAGAGGATGGGCCCGAGCAGGGCGACGCATTCCGGTTGGCGGCTGACGCCGAATTCCCCCAGAAAACCGTGTGCCTTGTGGGCATGTAGCCAGTCGGTAAAGGGCTGGAGGCGTGCAAGGGCCTGGTCTTGTGAAATACATGCCGGCTTGGTGCCCGATGCATCGGGATCAAAATATTCATGCACTTCATAAACCAGACGGTTGTCAGGGTCGTGCAACTGTCCCAGCGCGTCACCATTCAGTTTCGGGAAACCCTGCGCACTGTCCCAGCCGATGCCGGGCACAAGGATGGCATTGTGGCTGCCAGCCCTGCGGATGGCGTCAATCGCGGCCTGCACCGAATTTTTCCATGCCTCGGCCGAATGCTGCTGCGGTTCGTTCATCAGGCCGAACAGGACATGTGGATTGTTGCCCAACGCCTGCGCCAGCCGCGACCATAAATCGGCAAAGGCTGAATCCGGTACGCCAGCAGACCCGACTTCCTGCCCGCGATAGCGCCCGTAATCATGGATATCCAGCACGGTTGTGGCACCCTTGCCCTGCGCATAGGCAATGAACTGCTGCACACGCTGCAGTTCCTTTTCATCCAGCGGGCCATTCAGGGTTGGCTGGAGACGTTCCCACAATACCGACAGGCGGAATGTGTTCATGCCCTGCGCCGTAAAATAATCTACTTCCGCAGGTTTGGGATAAAGGTAGTCATACCCGTAACGGCCCGGCAGCTTGGAGGAGGAATAGGCAGCCCCCGCAAGGTTTACGCCGCGATATGTCTGCGCATCAGCGTGCGGGACCGGGGAAAGTGTCAGGGCGGCCGCGATCATGCCGCCACATGGCCAGATACATAAGCGGGAAGATGGGGATAATGTCATGCGATATGCTCCGCTGTGGGCATAAGCCGGTTGAAACGGAATGATTTCAGGCGTTCAGGCGCCTTTTCCCTGGCTTCGGGTTCCGATGGTGCAACGACGCTGTTGGTCGTGCCATACAGGAACCACAGCAACGCCGCCGTCTTGATGGTAAAGACCGATGCGCCGATGCACAGGGATGTTGAAAAATAAAGCGAAATCATCGCTTTCATCGACACGGCGGCTTCGGTTCGCGCCGGATGCAGGGTGAACAGCGCCAGCAGGAACAGCGTCAGCGGCAGGCCAAGGTTGTTGATGATATAGGCATAACCCGTATCGGCCGTGTAAACCTGCGACGGGGCCATGGCGAACCATTGCGACAGGTTCCAGTAATCCAGCAGCCGGCCGGAAAACAGCAGCCGGCCGGAAAAGTTGTCCCCGATGATGGAGGGCAGGATTCCGGGCATTTCATGGTTGGCGCCCTGCAGCATCAGGCCCATCATCACCGTGACCGGCATGGCGAACACCACGAAGCGTGAACGGTAAAGCGGTGTCATGCGTAACAGGATCATGCCCAGCGCGCAGCCCGAGGCAAAGCGCGAATCCGCCAGCACGAAACACAGCGCGGACAGGAAGAACAGGAACGCATGCCGCAGCCGGGAGCCAAGATTTGTACTGAGGCACCACGCAAACCCGATGGCCGAGAAATTGCCTAGTGAATCCGGCTCCAGGAACAGCGATGATACGCGGTGCGATCCGAATATGGACTGGAAAAACGTACGGGATGCGGCCGCCCCCCGGTTCCCGCTGATAAACAGGTTCGTATTGCTGTAATTGACCGTGCTGCTGCTGATGACGCCCTTGTTCACGTAATAGGTCCAGACATCGAATATCGTGCCGAACAGGTTGGTGAACAGCAGTTCGAAAAAGCCGACAAACATGATCATGGCCATCATGACCCACATGGTGCGCTCACCCGATCGCAGGGTGGACCGGGTGCCCAGTTGGTAAAAGACATAGGCAATGGCCAGGTCATGCAGGATCTTCATGTCCAGCCGGGGATTGATCAGCTTGGCCCCGATCTCGAAACAGATCATCACGCCCGTAATGCGCACCACGGCAGGGGAAATCGTGTTGCGTACCTCGATAAACGCCAGAAAGATGATGACCAGTTCGCACAGCACGATTTCCGAACTGCGGACCGTGATGACATGGCGTGTGTTGATGAAACACAGGACAAGGTTGAAGATTGCCCCGGCCACCACCAGCCACGAAACGCCATCCACCCGTGACAGGGCGGGTGCGCCGGCTACGGACCGGTGGGGCAGGTGGGCGTGCGCTGTAGCAGACATGGCAATTCCTGTATCAGACGCGTGACGCATGTGTATCCGCACCCTGTCGCGGGGAAACCGGACGGGCGGGGGACGACTGGACAAGCAGTGCGTTGCCCAGCCGCCTGCCAAGGTTATGCAGGGGCAGTTCCAGTATGTTATAGGTCATGGCCGCAAGTGCCGTGGTCAGCACGACGGTCATGATCCCCAGCCCCGCCTGGGTGAGTGAGGGATGCGCCAGCAGGGCGGCGGTCCCCACGACATGGCCCGCCACGCTGAACACCATAAGCATGATGGGCAGGTGCAGCAGGTAAATGCCATAGGACAGTTCCCCGATGGCAATGACCGGCCTGCTGAGTAGTACGCGGTACTGCCGTCCCGATGCATACAGGTCACGGATCAGTATGAAGGCCGCGACCGTTTCAATCATGTCAGGGATACGTTCGGGCAGGCCCGACCCGGCAAGGGCATAACGGTCATACAGCAGCACAACCAGCGCCAGCAGCGCATAAAGTCCGTGGCGGGGGGAAAGTGTTGTCGGCAGCAGGGGGATCAGGGCGCCGACGCCAAAGGACAGGGCAAAGACCGTACCCACCTCATGCGGCAGGGGCAGCAGGGCGATGGCCGCAAGGCCCGTCAGCGTAACCACCCGCAGCCGTGGCGCGCGCACCAGCCAGAACAGGAACGGAAAGGCCACGGAATACATGAGTTCCACCCGCAATGACCACATCGGCCCGTTATAACGGGTGAAAACGCCCGCGACCGACATGACGGTGTTGCGGACGGATACGGGTGTCTGCAGATTGCGCGACAGCCAGCCGACAAAGACCCCGTCGCCAACCCATCCGCGCGCGACGACCATGCTGGCGATGGCCAGTCCGATGGAAAACCACAGCAGCGGATAGATCCTGAACACACGCTTGATATAGAAACTGCCAACAATCCGGCCCGTCAGGTGCGTGTATTTGCGTAATGACAGCGACAGGACGCATCCACTGAGTACAAAGAACAGCACCACCGCCGCTTCCGCGTTGAATGCGTAGGTCACGATGTCATGCACTGCTGCCCGTGCCCCCGTGCGTTGCGGGTTCTGGTACCGAAAAACCTGTATGGCATGGCCGAACAGCACCACGAGGCATGCAACACCGCGCAGGGATGTCAGCTGGTGCAGATAATTTCGTTCCGTTCCCGAAGTTTCCGTCACAGACGACATCGTCGGTTCCCCCGGTGCATGAATGGCATGGCGTGGTGAAGGCAATACAGTGATTCTGTTATGGCCGGCAGAGCGTATCAGAATATAAATGTAGAAAACATGCAAAATGTGCCCACACAATTCTTTGTGCCGCCGCCTTTATCACGGCACGATCATGTCATGATCCTGCCGCAATCACACTGTGGATTTGGCGCAACGCAAATGGGGTCGCGCGCTGGTCCGGCCATAATTGCAAGATCGACATGAACCCCGGGGCCGCGCGCCATGCGCATGCGGCCTGCCGCCACTGTGGCGCACGGCAGGAGACTATAGTTCCATGACGCGCTCCCTGTTTATTTCCGTCCATGATTTCAGGAGTCTGCGCAAGGCAAGTGTCCATTTCATCGCAGCGGAGATGGCGCGCCGTGGCCCGACCGCCTTCCTGTCCATCGGGTTGAGCGCGCTGTCGCTGCGACGTGGCGATACGCGCGCCAGCCTTGCCGACCGTGCCAACCGGGTGGAAACGGTGGATGGCGTGGAATGTTACCTATGGCGTATGAAATGGCACCCGTTCAACATGCGCCGCGCGGCGCTGGCGCCGGTGGAACGCGGACTGTTCTGGCTTTATCGCCAGATGCTGCCCGCCATTGCGCGAAAATGGATACGGCGTGCCGATACTGTTTTTATTGAATCGGGCATGGCGCCGATATTTATCGCCGATGTCAGGAAACTTAATCCGTCCGCCCGCATTATTTACCTGATGTCCGACGATCTGGAAGTCGTAGGCTGTGCGGATACCATCAAGAATGATTTCGTTCGAAATTTCGACATGATCGACACGGTACGCATGCCCTCGCGCTACCTGCTTGACCGACTGCCCCACGCGCGTTCGGCGGTTTTCGCGCCGCATGGCATTGATCGCGGCATTGCCGAAAAAACCTATCCCAATCCCTATACGCCCGGTCGGACCAGTTGCGTCTCGATCGGGTCGATGCTGTTTGACCGGACCTTTTTCCGGATCGCGGCGTCACTTCGGCCGGACATCGATTTCCATATTATCGGTGCGGGGCGTGCGGCGGACGGCCTGGTGGCGGACAATATCATCATCCATCCCGAAATGGCGTTTGAACGCACGCTGTCCTATCTCCAGCACGCCAGTTTTGGCGTCGCGCCCTATCGTGATGCCAATACGCCGCGTTACCTGCTGGATACGTCACTGAAGCTGCGGCAGTTCGCGCTGTTTGGCATTCCCGCCGTCTGCCCCGATTTTGCACTGCATGACACGGCCGGGCGGTACGGGTACCGGCCGGGGGATGCACAATCCATCGGGCGCGCGATTGATGCGGCACTGCATGCATCGGACGTGATCGAGCTTGACGCCCATAGCTGGCCCGAAATCGTGCAGCGTATCCTGACCCCCGAAGCCTATCCCGACACGCATGTCTGAATGCAGGCCTGTCCCTGCGCAACGTATTAGGAAAGAGCGAACAACATGACTGAGGCAGGTGATAACGGACCGCGCATTTCGGTTGTCATGGCAACCTATAACGGGGCCGCCCATATCCGCGAACAGCTGGACAGTCTGGCGGCACAGACGTGCCTGCCCGCCGAACTGGTCGTGACGGATGACGGTTCGACCGATGCCACGCTGGACATCGTGGCCGATTTTGCCCGCACCGCGCCCTTTCCGGTGCAGATCCACCGCAATGCGAAACGCTTTGGCTACAAGGGCAATTTCATGCATGCGGTCACCCTGAGTTCAGGCGACCTGATTTCCTTCTGCGACCAGGATGATTTCTGGAAAAGCGATAATCTGGAACGTGTGCGTCAGGCGTTCATGAACGACCCGGATGTGCTGATGGTCTTCCATAACGCGCATCTGGTGAATGAACGGCGCGCGCCCATATCACCCTTTTATGCGACCCCGCCCGTTCCCCCCGTTTCGCGTCCGCTGACGTTGCAGCCATGGTGTTTTTCCTATGGTTTCATGCAGACATTCCGCGCGGACCTGAAGCCCGCCGGCGCCCTGTGGGCCCGCATGGGCGACCATTACAACCCGGGCAAGGAAATGGGGCATGACCTGTTCTTCTTCCTTGTCGCATCGGGTGTGGGCACCATTGTCTATCTGGATGACGAACTGACGGAATACCGGCTGCATGGTGGCAATACGGTGGGGTCGGGCAAGCGCACCAGACCGACATTCGTGGATCGCTGGCGTTACCGGCTGGAAGACCGGGCCGATACCTATCGCTACCTTGCCCGCATGACAGCGCAGGACAGCAGGATGTTTGCGGATCTGGCCCAGACGTCATCATGGTCAGAAACCATGCGTAACCGCGCCCGTGTCGCCGCCGAGGCATGGCGTGGGCTGGAACCGCTTTATATCCTGCGCGCCGAAGTCTGTTCGGGCACCCTGCCACGCCGTATCGCGGCCTTTGTCCAGCTGGTGCGGGAAGGGGGATATAGCGAACGTTCGTTCTGGACCTTCGGCAACCGCGCCATGTACAAGGATTTCGTACTGGGCGTCCTGCTGGCGCCATTGGTGCGCCGGTTCGGCCGGGAATCATCGCGCACCGATCGTGCCTGCCATCGCGGCAGCGCCCATGACGCGCCCATGTCCCAGGCCGCCCCCGTGCAGGCCGTCGCGGCATGAAAATGCTGCCACAGGCAGGGACAGCCGTTCCCGGGGCATCCAGGCCATGTGTCGCAATCTACCGAACGCAGATCCTGCCATGGTCGGAAACATTCGTGCGTGATCAGGCCCGTGCCCTGACGCGCTGGCGGCCAGTCCTGATCGGGGAGCGTACGGTGGGCCAGTTGCCGCTGGATGGCATGGCCGTCCGGGCATTGCATGATGGGCCGCCCACGTTCTTCCAGCGCCTGATTGGCATGGGGTCGCGTTATCTGGAACGTCCCGTGCCCGGCATGATGAAACTGGCGCGTGCCGTAAACCCCGCACTGGTGCATGCCCATTTCGGTTTTGACGGGGTGGAGGCATGGCCCGTGGCGCGCGCGCTGCATGTGCCGTTGCTGGTTACCCTGCACGGATCGGACATCACCACGCATATGCACTGGTTTGCATCAGGTGGCGGGGGACGGCGATGGCGTGCCTATCCGCGCAGGCTGAAACTGCTGGCCGCCCGGCCGCAGGTCAGTTTTGTGGCCGTATCCCACAGCATACGCGAGGCGGCACTGCGTGCGGGCCTGCCGGAACAGCGTATCCATGTCTGTCCCATCGGGATTGATGTCCATCGCTTCCACCCGACCGGCCAGCCGGTCGCCCGGCGTGCGCCGGTTATCCTGTTTGCGGGCAGGCTGGTTGAAAAAAAGGGTTGCCGCTACCTGATCGAGGCCTTTCACACCGTGCGCGCGCAACTGCCAGATGCACAACTGGTCATTGCCGGTGATGGCCCTGAACGTGCGATGCTGACCAGCCTTGCCGCGGGGATGGATGGCGTATCGTTTTACGGCCGGTATTCAGCAGCCGAAATGCAGCCGCTGCTGGCACAGGCCCGTGTTTTCTGCCTGCCCAGTGTCACCGCCGCCAATGGCGATGCGGAAGGCATGGGTCTGGTCCTGCTGGAGGCCCAGGCCTGCGGCGTCCCGGTCGTGACATCGGCGCGGGGCGGGGCGACGGAGGGCATTATCGACGGCAAGACAGGCTTTGCCTTTGCCGAAGGGGATGTCACGACGCTGGCCGCGCGCCTGCTGGATGTGCTGCGCGATGATGATCTGGCTACGCGCATGTCCGCCGCCGGTCCCGTTTTCGTGGCGCAGAAGCATGACGTTACCCGCTGGGCGACGACACTGGAAAACATTTACGACAGTATGACAGGACGCATCCCATGAACGTTTCCATGTCCGTCAGTCTGGTCATTACCACCTATAATGCACAGGCTTTCATCATGCGCGCCGTAAGTTCCGCGCTGGAACAGACACATGCGCCGCTGGAAATCATCATAGTGGACGACTGTTCAACGGATAGTACGCCAGACCTGCTGCACAGGCTGGCGCGCGCGCATGGCAGTATCCGCGTCATGTCCACGCCGTACAACGGGGGGCCATCGGTTGCCCGCAATGTAGGGCTGGGTGCCGCACGGGGCGACTGGATTGCGTTTCTTGACGCGGATGACGCCTTTGCTCCCGACCGACTGGAAGTGCTGATGGCGCGCGCCGCCGTCGGGGATTGTGACGCGGTGGCGGATGACCTGGCCTATTATGACGCCATGGCGGGTCAGGTGACGGGCCGGGCGATGGGGGCGGGGCAGGTGCCGCGCACGCCCATTGGCCTGCGTGATTACATCGCTCATAACCGATCGGGCGGGGAAGGATTTGACTGGGGGTTGCTCAAGCCTGTTTTCAGGCGGGAATTCATGCTTGCCCATGGCATACGGTATGACCCCGTGGTGCGGCATGGGGAGGATTTCCTGCTTATGATCGCCTTCCTTATGGCAGGCGGCCGGTTTTTCCTGATCGATCACGCCACGTATCTTTATACGCAGCGGCAGGGCAGTGTCAGCGGGCGGGCATCGGGCATGTCGCGCACGACCATTGCGTATCGTGACATGCACGATGGCGCGCTGGCACTGGCGCGCGATCCACGTATTTGCAACAACCCCGAACTGGTGGCCCTGCTGCGCCAGCGTGCGGCCGGATTGCAGCGGCTGGATGATTCCTATTTTGTGTCCGTGGCATTGCGTTCGGGGGCAGTGGGGGCGATCTGCCGGCGTATCATGCGGCGTCCGGCATTCCTGCCTGCCATGATCCGGCAGGTGGCGGCTGCACTCAGGCGCAGGTTGTGTCATTCCTGATGCCAGAGAATTATATTGATGAATGAAAATTAGGGTGTTCGGGCGCCGCCTTTTGTAAAAAAGATGGCGTTCTTGCGAAGGTTTCTTAAACAGCCCTGAAGAACTGTCGTCATGATCTGTCCGGGCCATGCATGCATGGCCCGGATCTTTTCGTTGTGATTAGTGGGACCGTACCGCGTCCGGCCGCCCGAGTGAGATATATTCGAATCCCGCTTCCTTTATGGTTTTGGGATCCCAGATATTGCGCAGGTCCACAATCTTGCGGCCCTTCATCTCCCGCGCCAGTTTTTCCGGTGCAAGTGAGCGGAATTCATTCCATTCCGTCAGGACGACAAGGATGTCGGCGTCTCTGGCCGCATCCAGCGCATCCGTGCAGTAGGTAACGGATTGCGGCAGCACCGGACGTGCTGTTGTCATGCCGGCGGGATCAAACGCACGGATATGTGCGCCCGCCCTGTCCAGCATGTCGAGGACGGGAATGGAAGCCGCTTCGCGCATGTCATCGGTTTCAGGCTTGAAGGTCAGTCCCAGCACCCCGATCGTCAGTCCATGCACATCCCCATTGGCAAAGGCGATGATACGCTCGCCCATGTCCTTCATGCGCTGGTCATTGACCGCGACAGTGGTTTCGATCAGGCGCACGGGTGATCCCGCATTACGCCCGATTGCCGTCAGTGCGCGTGTATCCTTGGGAAAACACGAACCGCCAAAGCCCGGGCTGGGGTGCAGGAATTTCTTGCCAATACGCCCGTCCAGCCCGATGGAGCGCGCCACGTCATTGACGTTGGCGCCAACCTTTTCACACAGGTCCGAGATTTCGTTGATGAAGGTAATTTTCATCGCGAGGAACGAATTGGCGGAATATTTGATCAGTTCCGCTGTCTCCAGCCCTGTAAAGACAATGGGTGTTTCCAGCAGGTAGAGTGGCCGGTACAGCTTGCGCAGGATCGTCTGCGCGCGTTCCGTACCCCCCGGTTTATATTGGTCTGTGCCAATAACGACACGGTCAGGCCGCATGAAATCCTGAATCGCATTGCCTTCGCGCAGGAATTCCGGATTCGACGCGATATCGAACTCCAGGTCCGGGCGCGTCTCGCGCACGATGCGTGCAATCTCGCGCCCCGTGCCAACGGGCACGGTCGATTTGGTGACAATGACGGTATAGGCGTCTGCCGCGCGCGAGATCTGTTCTACTGCGGCGTAAACATAACTTGTATCCGCCTGTCCGTCGCCCCGGCGCGACGGCGTGCCTACGGCCACGAACACGGCGTCCGCCCCTTTGACCGCGGCGGCCATGTCGTCGCCAAAGGTCAGGCGCCCGGCTTCCACGTTTTCTGCAACCAGGCGGTCCAGGCCGGGTTCGTAAATCGGGATACGCCCTTCACGCAGGGCGGTCAGGCGGTCCGGGTTGGTTTCGACAATGGCAACATCGGTGCCAAATTCCGCAAAACATGTACCGGAGACCAACCCAACGTAGCCTCCACCAATCATAGCAATTCGCACCGGGACCTCCCTGTTTCCGTATCGCGGCCTGCTGTCCGGAACAGGCTGCGACCTAGAGCTTTCAAAAGCGGGTTGAATAAAACCAAAAGTAATAAGGGGTGCATGTTCCGTAACCCGGAAGATGTCATGCGGATGCAACACAAGGGCATGATCACGACGAAAATATGTTTGAGCACCACATTCTTGACAAAAAAATTCCCGCTAAGTGCATCCCGCAACATCAATGTCCGACATGACCGGTTCCGTTTCCTTGGAGAAACGGCGGATACGTGCAGCATGAAACACGCAGGACGGAGTCACGATCATGACGTTTATGACAGCAACGGATGTAACCGTATCCGTGCCGGAATCCCGTAACCGGACCATCACGCCTGTTATCCTGTCCGGTGGCACGGGAACACGGCTATGGCCCGTTTCGCGTGCCAGCCACCCCAAGCAGTTCTGGGCGCTGGCATCCAGCCGCACGATGATCGGCGAAACATTGCAGCGTGCCACCGGCACGACATTCGCGCCGCCCATCGTGGTCTGCAATAACGCGCACCGTTTCCTTGTCGCTGAACAACTGCGCGAAAACGGGTGCGAGGACGGGCGGATCATCCTTGAACCCGCCGTGCGCAATACGGCCGCGGCAATTGCGGCGGCCGCGCTGCTGGCGGCGCAGGATGATCCCGAAACCCTTCTGTGGATCATGGCCGCCGATGCCGTTTTCCGTTATCCCGAGCGCCTGCCAGCGGTTCTGGAAAAGGCATCGACCGTGGCGCGGGAGGGGTACATCGTCACATTCGGCATGAAACCCGACGTGCCAGAGACGGGATATGGCTATATACGCCTTGGCGCGCCCCTGCATCCCGGTCACCCGGATGACAGCGTGTACCGTGTCGCCCGCTTTATTGAAAAACCCGACCACCTGCATGCGACCGAAATGCTGAACGAGGGGGGAT
Source organism: Komagataeibacter europaeus LMG 18890 (assembly GCF_000285295.1). Classification (GTDB taxonomy): domain Bacteria; phylum Pseudomonadota; class Alphaproteobacteria; order Acetobacterales; family Acetobacteraceae; genus Komagataeibacter; species Komagataeibacter europaeus. The sequence continues at coordinate 15,288 of NZ_CADP01000067.1, forward strand.
ACCTGTGGAATTCGGGCATGTTCCTTGCCTCCGCGTCCGTCATGCTGGCGGAGCTGAAACGGCATGAACCCGATGTACTGGAAAACGTGCGGCATGCCCTGCTTGGCAGTGAAAACGACCTGACCTTCCGCAGGCTGGAAGCCACGGCCTTCCTGCGTTCACCCAATGTCAGCATCAATTATGCGGTCATGGAGCGTACGGACCGCGCCGTTGTGATCCCTGCCGATCTGGGCTGGTCGGATGTCGGCAACTGGAATGCATTGTGGGAACTGGGCGACAAGGATGCCTGTGGCAATGTGGTCGTGGGCGATGTCGTGCTGGAACAGTCCCATAACTGTTACGTGCGCAGCGAAGGCATGCTGACCGCTGTGGCGGGCCTGACAGATATCGTGCTGGTGGTCACGCCTGATGCGGTCCTGGCGATTCATCGTGATTATGCGCAGGATGTTTCGGCGCTGGTATCACAGTTGAAGAAGGCCAACAGGGCGGAAGCCGAAATTCACAATCGTTGTTACCGGCCCTGGGGTTTTTACGAAGGGCTGATTCAGGGCGAACGGTTTCAGGTCAAGCGGATCGTGGTGTATCCGGGCCAGAAACTGTCACTGCAGAAGCACTTCCATCGTGCCGAACACTGGGTCGTGGTCAGTGGGACCGCGATCGTGACGCGGAACGAAGAAAAACTTATGTTGCAGGAAAACGAAAGTGTCTATCTACCGTTAGGGTGTATGCACCGGCTGGAAAACCCGGGGCGTATCCCCCTGACCCTGATCGAAGTCCAGTCAGGTCCGTATCTGGGGGAGGACGATATCGTCCGCTTTGAGGATACTTACGGCCGACAATAGGGAAAGTGTCGGCGCATGCGCGTTGCCCGTGCGGGTTTCGCGCATGTGACCATCGATTTTCATTGTGCTGCCCTGGTATCTGGATATGCGTTCATATCGTTACGGTATAATAACGTACTTGCAGGATATTTTTGGTTCCATGAATAATATGTGATTTTGGAATTATTATCATGTATTGATGTCGTGACATATTTTCGCCCAAAAATACTCGCAATATTTCTGGACTGAGGAGCCGCATTCCGGCGTAGTGTAAAAAACAGCAACAGGTAAGGATCATTTCGCACTCGGTTGTGCAGTGCGGAAAATGGCAGGCGAAGCCTTATCCGGCGTCAGGTGCAGGCCGCGCCGACAGGAGATGTTTCAAAATGAGCGAGGCACTCATACCAACCATTGTTTGGCCTGACTCACGGGGTACCCATCGGTTTAAAAATGTGATTCATAGGATGCAGACCATTCTCTGAAGGAGGCATTCTGGATGGGCAGCCCTCTATCCCTGCGTGACGATCATGATAGTTCGGAGTTGCGACGCCTTGCGCGCAGAAGCCGGCATGCGGGTCAGTCGCGTCGCCTGTTGGCGCTTGCGGCGATTTATGATGGCGCCTCGCGCGGCGAGGCGGCCCTGCTTGCGGGGACAGACCGTCAGAGTATCCGTGACTGGGTGCTGCGTTTCAATGCGGATGGCCCGGATGGCCTTGTGGATCGTCATGGCGGTGGACAGAAAGCCCGCCTGACACAGGAGATGCTGTCTGCCCTGAAAA